>CAIWXI010000001.1 GCA_903916595.1 uncultured Bacteroidales bacterium
CCTTGGTCATCCAGTAATTTTGCGAATAAGGTAATTGATTGATGCCCGGAAAAATGTCAAATATTTTATTTTTTTGTATCAATACATGTTGTTCGTTACTATAGTTTCAGTAAATTTACCCACTCAGATTGGCAAAGTGCCTGTTTTTCCGTATTTTGTATTCTGGCTTATTTTTGGCGAATGAGTACGGATAAGGTTTTGCGTGATGCGGTTTATAAGTGGGTTTCGGCTATGTTCCGAGGTCTCTGGAACTGCTGCGGGGTACCCACACGGCGAAGCTTCCGTGAAGCCAGGCGGAGAAGTGAGCTTGCGAACGGCTTGCCTGGCTTAGGAAGCGAGGCGATTGTGGGTCGCAGCAGTTCCGTAACCGAGGAACATAGCCGAACCTCAACCCAGTTACCCAGTTACCCAGTTATCCAGTTATCAGCACTCCTGCTCATCTTCCTTTTATCCTCCCTCGCATCACAAAGCCAGCCCGACTCCGCCTTCCGGGCCCGAAAGACCATCCAGGCTATCCGCATATCCACGCCCCCTAAGATCGACGGTAAGCTCGACGAGCCTTTCTGGAAGACCCTGCCTGTGGCGGGGGATTTTATTGAGTATTCTCCGAGAAACGGAACCGTACCCCCTTATAAAACCGAGGTGAGATTTGCTTATGACGACGATGCCTTGTATGCTGCCGGGATCATGTACGATAAGCACCCCGACAGTATTTTCAAACAGCTTGGCCGAAGAGATATGCTGGAACAACTGGCCAACGATTACCTTTCGTTCGATATTCTCCCATACAACGACGAGATGAACATGTACGAGTTCAAGGTGAACCCTGCCGGGGTCCAGAACGACTGTAAATATTCGATGGTCGGCGTTGACCTGTCGTGGGACGCGGTATGGGAAAGCGCCACCAGCATCAATGACTCTTCGTGGATACTCGAGATCAAACTACCCTTTTCGGCTTTGCGTTTTCCGAAGATAGATAAACAGGTATGGGGTATCAATATGTGGAGGAATTTCTACCGTAAGCAGGAATTCTCGACCTGGTCGTTCGTGGATAACAAGACCCAGAATATTTTCAATTACTACGGATGGCTCAAAGGGATCGACAAGGTGAAGCCCCCCGTGCGACTTTCGTTTGTGCCCTATGTTTCTTCCTATGTGCAGAAGGACCCCACGTCTTCAAACTGGTCGTACGTGTTCAGGGGAGGGATGGACCTGAGATACGGCATCAACGAAAGCTATACTCTCGACATGATGCTGATCCCCGATTTCGGACAGGTTCAGAGCGACGATCTCATTCTCAACCTGACTCCTTTTGAAGTGAAGTATGATGAGCGGAGGCAGTTTTTTACCGAAGCCACCGAGATGTTCAACAAATGCAATATCTTTTATACCCGCAGGGTGGGAGGGCCTCCGAAGTACGGCAATCTGCCGGCTGAGAGCGCCGGCCCGGCCGAGATCATTACCAAGGATCCCAATGAAACCCGTATCATCAACGCGACCAAGATATCAGGCCGGAATCCCAAAGGACTCGGCATAGGCTTTTTCAACGGGATGACCACCAATACCTGGGCCACGCTTGAAGATACGGTGAAATGGACCAGCCGCAGGATCAGCACCCAGCCCTTCACCAATTACAATGTGCTGGTGTTTGACCAGAACCTGAAGAACCATTCGTATGTGACTCTTGTCAATACCAACTACTGGATCCCCGACAAAACGTATTCGGCCAATGTGACCGGAGTGGAGACCAGCATCAGCAATAAAAAAAACACCCTGTCGGTGGTCGGACGGCTCAACGTGAGCCAGCTTTACGGGGCAAACCAGGAACCCGTCTTCGGGCATCTGTACTTGGTTGGCATTGGTAAACCCACCGGCAAGTTCCAATGGGATATTGGCAGGCAGGAGATCGGCGACCATTACGATCCCAATGATATGGGATTTCTTCCATACAATAACGACGTGGTGAACAAGCTCACCCTGAATTACCTTATTTTAAAGCCTTTCTGGAAGTTCATAAACAATACTACAACCCTGGTTATAAGGCACTCAACACTTTACAAGCCCGACAGGTTTAAAAGCGTATCTGTCAGCCTTCAAAATCAGACCACCTTTACCAATTACTGGAACCTTTTACTGCAGTTCAGTTTAATCCCGCTGGGCTATAACGACTATTACGAACCCCGTGTGTGGGGCTGGGTTTTCAAATCACCCCTGGCTTATACAGGATCGTTTAAATTCAGCACCGACAGCCGCAGGATGTTCAAATACACCGAGATATTCACTTTTACCAATACTCCTGGGAACAACAATTTCGATTACAGTTTTGAATATATACCCCGGTTAAGGCTGAGCGACCGGTTTCAGATTAGTCTTGATCTGTATGTGGATAAGAACCTGAATAATTACGGCTGGGTCGAGACAGCCCTGGATTCGATGAAAAACACCGTGATCTATTTTGGCCGAAGGGATGTCACAACATGGAATAATATCGTTGCTGCAACCTATATTTTCAATACAAAGATGTCGCTCTCAATCAGGGTCAGGCACTACTGGTCCCAGGCGAGATACCTGCAGTATTATACCCTGACACCGGAAGGGAACCTCAACAACAGCAATTACTACAAAGACAACAACATTTGTTTCAACGCTTTTTCGGTCGATCTGCAGTACATCTGGTATTTCGCCCCCGGCAGCGAGATCAGCGTGGTATGGAAGAACCAGATCACCACCCAGGGCACCGCACTTCAAAGCAGCTATTTCACCGGCCTGGGCACTACGCTCGGTAGTCCGCAGACAAACAGCTTCTCAATACGGGTTTTATACTACCTCGACTATGCTTATCTGAAGAAGTGGTTTGGGAAGAAAAAACCCGCCTGAAATAAATAGATGGCTATTATTATCGTCATAATATATACCTTTGCAGATAATAATCGCCGTTATGAATTCAAAAAAACAAAGTATTTTTCCAAAACACAAGGCAATTCTCGCTGAAATGGGTGAGCAGTTTACACTTGCCCGCAAACGAAGAAGCCTTACCCTGCTGCAGGTGGCTGAACGGGCCGGCATTCACAGGGAAACTCTCAGAAAAATCGAGAAAGGCGATGCCAGTGTAGCCCTCGGCTCATTTTTTAACGTGCTGAGGGTTATGAATCTGGAAAAGGATTTTCTGAAACTCGCTGCTGATGATGAATTTGGGAAAAAATTGCAGGACCTGAACTTGTTAAACAGATAAGATGAGTACAGGAAAAACAGACATATGGGTGTATGCAGACTGGGCAGAACTGAAAGGGCCTAAATGTATCGGGGTGCTGACTGCACAACAGGCCAAGGGTAAAAAAGCTTTCAGTTTTGAATATGATAAAAACTGGCTGCTTCAGCCGGAGAAATTCCTGCTTGATCCCGACATACAATGGTTTGCCGGCAGACAGTATCCTTCAGACAAAGAAAACTTTGGGGTAATAATGGATTCGATGCCAGATACCTGGGGCAGAACCTTAATGAGGAGGAAGGCTTCCCATAAAGCCATACAGCAACAAAAGCCGGTTCCTAACCTTTATGAAACAGACTATCTGCTTGGGGTTTATGATGAAAGCCGTATGGGAGCATTACGGTTCAAAACCGATCCGGATGGCCCGTTTCTCGATTCTGATCCGCAGTACCCAACACCTCCCTGGGCGAGAATAAAGGAATTGCAGTATAGTGCAAAAGAATTGGAGTTGTCGGACGATATCAGTACCACCAACCAATGGATAGATGTACTGATCGCACCGGGTTCGTCTTTGGGTGGAGCAAGGCCAAAGGCTAATATACTGGATGATAGCGGTCATCCATGGATTGCAAAGTTCCCGTCAAAAAATGACACTTTTGATATAGCTGCATGGGAATATCTGGCATACCGGCTGGCTGTGAAAAGCGGGATCAACATGGCTCCCTGTAAGATTGAAAAAATTGCAGGTAAGTATCATACTTTTTTTACGAGGCGATTTGATCGCGAGGGCTCAGATCGTATTCATTTTGCTTCAGCAATGACCATGACCGGTTATACAGAGGAGATGCTGAAGGACCGGTTTGCAAGCTATCTCGACATTGCAGAATTTATTCAGTTCTCGTGCAGCGAGGTTAAAGAGAACCTTCATCAGCTCTGGCGCAGGATTGTATTTAATATGGCCATTTCGAACACCGATGATCATCTGCGCAACCACGGATTTATTATTCATCACAAGGGCTGGATGTTATCTCCTGCTTTTGATCTGAATCCTTCGGTTGATAAAAAAGGATTGGCATTGAATATCGATATGGATAATAATGCACTGGATCTGGATCTTGCCAGAAGTGTGGGTGAATACTTTCAGCTATCAAAAACCGAAACAGAACGGATTATTGATGAGGTCACTACAGCTGTCAGGGATTGGAAAAAAACAGCGAAGGGGCTCGGCATCAATAAAAGTGAGACAGACTATATGGAACGCGCATTCATGATCTCTTAAAAAAAGTAATACACCCCGATCAGGAACCTGAGGTTGCCCACTTCACAAGGATTGCTCACAAAACCTTTTTCGTTTGTTGTCCCGTATGCTGCAACGGTATATTCAAGTTCCCCGGCCAGCCTGAATCTGTTGGCGTTGAAGATGAGCCTGGGCGAGATGCGGTAAGCGTAATCGATGTTGCCTCCGCGGGTGTAATATGGTCCTTTTACCATTTCTCCTGCCCCGAGGTTTTTGCCGTAAGCGATGAATAGTCCGGGCTGCCAGCGGATGGCATTGGTATGGAATTCAGCCCAGGCGGCGAAGGATCGTATGTTCGCGTAATCGACGAAGCCGCGGGTGGGATCGGTCACCGATTTCACCACGTAACCGCCCAGCATGGTATAAGCGTTGTTATTCCCTCCGTATTCCCCGCCGATCTTGAATGTCACGTTCTTCAGCCTCAGCTTTGCATAGGCGTTATACGCCATGGCCATTGTTTTTACGTCTGTTTTGTAAGTGGAAATCACTGCGTCATGATGGAACACTTTCCCGTCGATGACCGTATCGTAGGCGGCACTGATAGTAATAGTCGAAGAAAGCCTGGGGGTGAGCATCTGCCAGTTGATCCCGAAACCGCATAGAAACTCTGTCCCTTTGGCCGGGTTTGCCGTGACGAACTGGAATTGAAGATCCGATTCGGGTATCACCGAATTGCGGATATACTTGGTATTGGTCCCCTCCGGACCGTCGCTCATGAAGTCAACCTGCGAAAGCATCGTCAGCGCCAGGCTGAATTTCCCGAAATGTTGCGTTACCCGTATCTGCGGATTGCGTGAGAATACCACGAAAGGCGCACCCGTGTTGAACGATACCGTGGCAGGGGCACATTCCGGGACGAACATCGGGTGCCACCATTGACCTACCAGGAGTTCGGTTCGGGGCCAGTTCAGCTTGATCCAGGCATGGCGTAGTCTGAAGGTGTTGATGTTCGGATTGATATTCCCGAAAAATTCTGCTTCAATGTATGCTGAAGTCTTCGCACCAATGGCATCCGGTCCCCAGATTGACCCGCAAAAGCGTGTCTGGATACTAAGGATATTATAGGCTGCTTTCGCGTTGATATCCCCACCGTCGGCATCCGGTTTTTGAGGTTCCGGATAAAGCAGGAAATGCCCGTCACGAAGCGAGATCGTTTGCCTGGTATCGAGGAAAATATCGGTTTTCACATAACCCGAAATGGCGATACCGAAAAGAGGTTTCTTTTCAGGGACCTTCTGTTCAGCCGGTTTTTTGGGAGATTTGGCAGTATCCTGCGGAGTAGAAACCGATTGCGCGGATGTTGAAAAAGCCAGCAAAAGCAGCATCATGCTGCAGAGTAAAAAGTGTTTCATAGATAAAAATTTGGCGTTGATGATCATAAAAAAATCCTGAAATGGCAGTGAATCAGATCAGGATTCCTAACTTTGTTCTATTGTTAACAAATGAACAGCAAAATTATGAAAAAAACCATACTCGGACTTATGATGTTATGCCTGGTCGCTTCGGCATCGGCACAGCAACAACCAAAACCCTACAATGAGAACCAGGATGCGAGAGCTGATATCCGCAAAGCTGTTGAACAGGCAAAGAAAGAAAACAAGAATGTGATGATGCAGTTCGGGGGCAACTGGTGTTCATGGTGCATGAGGTTTCATGCCATGGTCACAGGATATCCCAAACTTGATTCACTGATGAAAGCCAACTACGTTTATGTACTTGTGAATGTCCCGGGCTCCAAGGATAAGGACAAGCGCGATATGAGCCTGTTTGCCGAATACCAGTATCCCAACCGCTTTGGGTTCCCCGTTTTCGTGATCCTTGATCAGCAGGGGAAGCGCCTTAACACGGTCGACAGTGACGGGTTTGAATACCCCAATCCGAACGTCAAGGGGTACGACACCCTGAAAGTTGAGCGTTTTCTGAAGATGTGGAGCGTGAAGGCGCTCGATCCGCAGTCATACGTGAAAAAGAAATAAATCATTCCGTTTTTATCTGATCAGAATATGGAAAGCAGGATTTACAAAGCTGTATTTCCCGGTAAGTATATCCAGGGAGAAAATGCCCTCGCGGAATTGCCCGGAATCATGGGCTTATTCGGGAAGAAAGGAATGATCCTGGCTTCACCCACAGTGAGGAAGAAAATACTACCCGGTTCCGGCATCAAGGCCTCAGATAAACGGTTTTATGTTGAGGAATTCAGGGGAGAATGTTGTGAAAGAGAACTGGAAAGGCTTTCGGGAATAATCAGGGCAAAGAAGATTGATGTGCTGGTTGGGATGGGAGGAGGCAAGACCATCGATACTGCGAAAATCGCTTCCGACAGAGCCGGGATTCCGGTGATCATCGTTCCGACCATCGCATCTACTGATGCTCCCTGCAGCGGATGTGCCGTGATCTATTCCGAAAAAGGCATATTCGAATCGGTATATTACCAGAAGTTGAATCCCCAGGTTGTACTGGTCGATACAAGCATTATCGCCAATGCCCCTGTGCGTTTCCTGGTAGCGGGAATGGGTGACGCACTGGCAACCTGGTTCGAGGCAAGGTCATGCGAACGAAGCCTTTCAAAGAACGAATGCGGGGGATACAGTACCATGAGCGGACTGAACCTTGCGAAACTCTGTTACGATACACTGCTGAATTTCGGGAAAGCTGCTAAGATTGCCTGTGAGAACAACATCATCACACCGGCTTTCAACCATATCGTTGAAGCCAACATCCTTTTGAGCGGGATTGGATTTGAGAGTTCCGGACTTGCAACAGCGCATTCGGTGCATAACGGGCTCACCGCCCTTGAAGGAACGCATGCGTTTTACCACGGGGAGAAAGTTGCCTTTGGTGTACTTGCCGGACTGCATTTTACCGATGCCCTGCCTGGCGAAATGGATACGGTATATTCATTCTGCGAAGAGATCGGTTTGCCCACGACCTTCGCTGATATAGGGCTGAAAGGAGTCAGCAGGAAAAGCCTGATGCAATGTGCCGTTAAAGCCTGTACACCCGGCGAAGGCATTTACCATGAAGCCGGGGAGATCTCTCCCAACCGTGTCCTCGCTGCTATGATAGCCGCCGATGCCATGGGAAAGGCGAGGAAAGCCCGTTAAAACATGGCTGAGCTGCCAGGGATTAAAAGGAGTTTGAGATGAAAGAAAAAAAACAGTGGTACGAAGCCCTTTTTGAGAATTACGGGAATACCTATGAACAGGAGGTTTTCGTGAAGGGGACGATGGGAGAATGCGATTTCATTGAGAAGGAAGTGAAGTCCGATGAGGGATGCAGGATACTGGATATAGGTTGCGGCACCGGGAGGCATTCAATCGAGCTCTGCAAAAGAGGTTACAGGGTGACGGGGATAGACCTGTCGGATTCCATGCTGGCCAAAGCGAAAGAGAAGGCAGAGGCGGACAAACTGGATATTGTGTTCCTGAAACAGGATGCGAGGAAGCTGGAGTTCAATGGTGAATTCGATATTGTGATCATGTTGTGCGAGGGCGGATTTCCGTTGATGGAAACCGACGAGATGAATTTTCAGATCCTGAAAAGCGCAGCCAATGCGCTGAAGGATGGAGGGAAATTCATTTTCACCACCCTCAACGGATTGTTTCCCCTGTTTCATTCTGTAAAGGATTTCATGGAGGCAGCGGCCGGGGAAGGCAATGCGACTTCCGGTGACAACAACTTCGACCTGATGACTTTCAGGGATCACAATAAAACAACCTTCACCGACGACAGCGGTAACAGCTTCGAACTGGAAAGCAACGAGAGATATTATGTGCCCTCGGAGATCTGCTGGTTGCTTAAATCACTGGGGTTTAAACGCATCGATATTTACGGCGCCAGACTCGGAGCCTTCAGCCGTGAAGATACATTGACGACTGAGGATTTCGAGATGCTTGTGGTGGCGGAGAAATAGCCGGAAACCGGTTATCACAATTCGGCAGATTGAAACCGCTGATTCCTTTCTTAGTTAAACCGGACGGGAAAGGAACTCTTCAACATTACCAGGGGTTATCACGGCGAATTTTGTGTTTGGATAGGCATTTGAAAAGGTCTTCGACAACCTGGCTTTTTCACGTGCACCCCATTTAAATTCCCAGGCCTTGAAGGTTCCATCCTGCTCCTCCACATAATCCACCTCCTGCTGATCCTGGGTGCGCCAGAACCAGGAATTTACCCACAGGCCATTGCAGGCGATATACTTTCGCCTTTCAGCCATAAGGTAGTTCTCCCATAAAGCCCCCCTGTCGGGCCTCAGTTCAATAGGGCTGAACTGTGCAATGAGTGCGTTTCTGACACCGTTATCATAAAAGTAAATTTTGCGTCCGCGTTTAAGCTCCTTTCTCAGGTTCCTGCTGAGAGCGCTCACACGAAATACCACATAGGCCTTTTCAAGTAGATCAATGTATTTTTCTACAGTCTGGTTGTCGAGCCCAATCGTGCGTCCCAGTTCGGAGTATGAGACTTCATTACCTGTCTGGAACGCCAGGGCCTGTAAAAGTGTGACAATCCTTGCTGGTTTTTTCAATCCTTCCATCATCAGAATGTCCTTGTACAGAAAGCTGTCGGTCAATGATTTCAGAATTTCCTTTTCCTTTCCCGGGTTATTGACAACTTCGGGATAGCATCCATATACAAGTCGGTGCGATATCATCCTTTTTTCTTCCATCAGCCCGTGATGAGCAACCATTTCGGCAAAAGAAAAAGGATACAGGAAGTACTCCCATTTTCGTCCGGTCAGGGGCTCCTGAGTGAGGTTTGCCAGTTCAAAGGCTGATGACCCTGTTGCAATAACTTGGATTTCCCGCAGTTCATCAGTGATTAATTTGAGGGCCCTCCCGATATTTGTTATGCGCTGGGCCTCATCAAAAATGACGGTTGTATTGGTTCCAAATACCGCTTTCAGCCTCGGAGTAGAAGCATTTTCGAGGAGTTGCTGAACATCGGTTTCATCACAATTAAACCACCTGACAGCTTTTTTTTTATCAAAGATCTGATGGAGCAAGGTCGTTTTACCCGACTGCCGTGGACCAAAAAGTAAAATGGCTTTTCCTTTTCCGGATCGCCCTGAAATATTCTCAGCAATGGCTCTTTTTATCATGATATGACGATTGTAATCGCAAATATAACGATAAATTCGGGAATATAATCATCAAAACATGAAATTGTTCACTATAGCCTTAAAATGTATTAATCTTGAATCACTCACTTACTATGGCGATTTTCCTTGTTAAAGTCCAGTTCCCGGCGCTTACCCGGATGAAATAAATTCCGTCGGGGACAGAACCCAGGTCAAGGGAATATTCGTTAAGCCCTTTCAGGTTGCGGTTAAGGATATTACTCCCTCGGGTATCCCAGATGTTTACGTTTAGCTCCTTTACCGCAGGATCTGATGTGACGAGTGTAATATGCCCGTTTGAAGGATTAGGATAAATAACGATGCGATCATCCCTGGTTTCTTCAATCCCCACGGTTGACCGGGACTGTTCGATGTACACAGTAACCGACGGACGGCCGGGCACATTCACCGTGATATCCGCAGTCCTTGACTGGTAATACTGATTTACTTCATAGCTGGCTGATATTACTCCGCTTCCTGAACCTGAGGGGGTGACCTGCACCCAGGGCTGATCGCAGCTTGCTGTCCAGGTTGATCCGCATTGGATGTTAAATATGGTTGTGGATGCAGGGGCTGCACTTACTTTTTGCAGATGTGGTGTGATGCTGACCATATTTGCCGGATCCCCGCTCACCAGAATATTATCGACAGCCCAGTATTTTGAGAATGCCCCGTGAAAGTTCCAGCGGAACATAAGCTGGGGTTTCCCTGCTGCATCAGGAACATTCACTCTGAAAGTTTCAGGATTTGTGGCGGATGTGGAGTAAAACATTTGCAGGACTTTCCATGACAATCCGCCATTGATGCTGTAATCCAGTTCTCCGTATGAATTCTGATCAGAGATCAGATAATGTTTGAAGCTCAGGGATATGTTGATAAATGAAGAGCAGTCGATCACCGGACTAACCAGGTCGGTATTCTGAACCCCGGCGCTTCCGTAGGATTCGGAATCAACATAGGCATAATCCCCGTCAAGCGCAGGGAGTGGATCGCCCAGGGTCACCTGTCCGATGTTCCATACCTGGGAATTTCCTTTGTGGTCAACCACAGACCAGCAGTCGGGCAGGAAGGGTGCCGGAAATAACTCGCTGAACGGAGGTGTGGGCCTTGCATTTAACCTGCTTATCGCAGGTTTTGTCGCATATGTAATGACAGGATTTTCCTACACCATCGATGGTGTTAACCTCCTCATAAAAGGAGGATTCAGGTGGAAGGCAACAATTGCGATCAGCACTATCACAAAAATCGTTGAGACCAATAATCCAATAAGCTCCCCTGCTGCATCCCTTGACAGGCTCGCCATTCATTATAACATCAGGAATGCCGTGATGATTTCGCCGAAAGATAAAAAATCCTTTGTCGAAGAATTGTTAAAGATCAATCCGGCAATCGAAGTTAAATGGAAGAAAGGATGAGCCTGTTTATTGCATCAGGCGCGAAAAGCCGGTGTATGCATGCAATTCCATTAAATTGAAATCAATGAGCTTTGCTTTGACCAATGGAAGCTGATCTATGAGATTACGGGCCGATTTAAGGTCGGGGCATTCCAGGATAAGCACCGCATTCATTTCTTCGGTGAAATACATTTCCCTGAACTTTCCGGCTAGATAAAATTCATATGCGGTCCGTGCTTCAGAGATGAGGATTTCATCCTTTCCCTCCCAGTCAACGGGAGCCATTTCTTTTTCGATTGCGAGGATTTTCATACTTTTTCTTTCTGAATCATTTGTCAAACAGGAATCTCAGTGTAAAACACTGCGATTTATTTGTTCTATCTTTGAATCACTAAAAATAAGCAAATGCTCTTTAATTACTTTAACTTCATGAAAAGAACGGGAACAGTGACGCTGTTGATTCTTCTTTCTTTTTCTGCATTCAGCCAGGTATCAGCGGTTCAACCCAAAGTTGACGAGCGCACGGAACTTCTTAGCATTGTTTTCCGCCTGGCCGGATCAGAAGAATATGTAAATAATGCCATTCCGTCTTATGTTAAGGATATCGATGCCTGGTTTAAACCTTTCAGGGAAAGTGAACTTATAAAATATGCGCAGAAACTTGGAAAAACGAACGGGGTTTCATTTGATGCGGTGATGTCTATGGCAGGCAACATTGAAATAAAAGACAGCATAAGGCTTAAGCAAAACCTTAAGGAGAACAGTCTTGATAAGCGATGGGGAAAACCGGAGGCTGAAAAATTTTTAACGCCTCTGAACAGGTTTTATATTGAAACGAAATTTCACGATTTTTTCGAAAATCACAAGTCTTTATACACTATTGCGGAAACCAATTTCAGCAGGATATTAAGCCAGGTTGATTTTACCTGGTTTCAGTCATTCTACGGTGGAAAGCCGGCTGAGGGATTCAACCTGATCATAAGCCTGGTAAACGGGGGCGGCAATTACGGTATAAAAGCCAGTTATAATGATGGAAGAGAAGATATCTATGCGATAATGGGCAGCTGGAAGACCGACAGCCTTGGGCAGCCTGTGTACACTAAAGACGTAATCGGGACGATCATCCATGAGTATAACCATTCCTTTTGCAATCCATTGATAGACGACAGTTTTAAGCAGATGGAGGAGGTGGCGGGAAAATTCTGGGAGGAGGAGAAAGATGTGCTTCGGAGGCAGGCTTATGCTTCGGCCAAGACCATGTGCTACGAGATCCTGGTCAGGGCCTGTGTGATCAAATATTACCAGACGGCAAAACTCAGTCAGGAAGACGTGAACCGGATGATCATAGCTGAAAAGAGCAGGGGTTTTCTCTGGATAAATTACCTTGTGGATGAGTTATCGGTGTATGAAGGAAAGCGGAACAAATATCCCGAACTCAAGGATTTCATGCCTGAAATCGTGAGAATGCAGAACAGGCTTTCCCCTTCAAAATTAAAAGCCGAATACGACACCAGGTAAAATTATTGAGATGATCAGTTTTTTGAAACAAATATTAATCGCCATCATCTTTTTCTTCCAGGGTGTTTTATTTGCCCAGGTCACCTTCAACCCCGATGATCTCAATGCCATCGCCAGGGGCGACCGAAGAGCGGGCCGAATCGAATTAAGCAGGGCATCAGGTACCGCCACATCCGCATACAGTGTTCCATATTATAATTGTTTCTGGATTATCGATCCGGCAGTTCGGGAGATCACTGGAAGGGTCACTGTTTATTTTATCCCTAAGCAGGCTGGTTTCGATTCACTGGTCCTCGATATGTACCAGACTTTGGTGGCAGGTACGGTTGTATACCATGGTTTTCCTTTCAGTACATATTATCAGGCATCGGATCAGCTCGTGCTTAAATTTTCATCTCCCAGGGCTCAGAATGTTTTGGATTCGGTTACTGTTTATTATAACGGGGTCCCTCCGACTGACGGCTTTGGCACATTCGAGGTTTCTTCGCATAACGGGTCACCGATACTCTGGACCCTTTCGGAACCTTACGGGTCGAGCAACTGGTGGCCATGCAAAAATGGTCTGACCGACAAGGCCGATTCCATCGATATCAGTGTGAGGGTGCCAGAAGGAAATGTTTGTGCTTCAAACGGGGTGCTCACCAGGGTTGAGCATCAGGGAGGAAACACCTATTATCACTGGAAACACCGTTACCCCATCGCCGCCTACCTTGTAGGGATTGCAGTTACAAACTATGTGCGGTATGATCACCAGGTGCCTTACCAGGGGGATACTCTGGAAGTAGTCAATTTTGTTTATCCTGAAGACTCCGCAACTGCCGTTTTGGAGACCAGGCTCATTATTCCGATGATACAGCTGTTTGATTCGCTCTTTGGGATTTATCCGTTTCAGAGGGAGAAATACGGACATGCACAGTTCGGCTGGGGAGGGGGCATGGAACACCAGACCATGACCTTCGTGACGAATTTCCAGTTCGAGCTTATTGCTCACGAACTTGCCCACAGCTGGTTTGGCGATAAGGTGACCTGCGGAAGCTGGACCGATATATGGCTGAACGAGGGAACTGCGACATATCTCACGGCCCTCTGTTATGAATTTCTCGAACCTGACCTGTTTGTGAGGTTCAGGGAAGACCGGATTAAAAAGATCACCAGGGAAGCGGGAGGCTCGGTGTATTGTGCTGATACAACGAATATCGACAGGATCTTCGATTCCCGGCTTTCCTATGCGAAAGGCGGGATGATACTGCATCAGCTAAGGTGCATCACGGGAGATTCGGTATTTTTTGCCGCGCTCAACAACTATCTCGACGACTTCAGCCTGGCTTATGGATTTGCCCGCACCGCTGACCTGATATCCCATTTCGAAAGTTCATACGGTCATGACCTGGGCTGGTATTTCAATGAGTGGTTTACGGGAGAAGGCTATCCGCAGTACCAGGTAAACTGGATACAAACGGGAGATACCGTCGCCTTCACTCTGAAGCAAACACAGTCGGTACCAACCGCTTCCTTTTTTGAACTGCCCGTTGAGCTGAAATTAAAAAATCAGGATCATGATACGCTGATAAGGGTTAACAATACTTTTTCGGGGGAGATGTTCAGGGTGAAAATTCCTTTTCAGGTTGACTCCCTTTTCTTCGATCCCCGTTATCAGATTATTTCAAAAAACAATACCGTGAATGCCGTGAATGAACACAGCCTTCAACCGGAAATGCTTGTAAGCCCTAACCCGGCATGCGATCACGTGACGTTCCATTGGGGGGCGCAAACAGCCATGGGTCATGGTTCAATACGGATTATGGATAGTTCAGGGCGGATGGTAAATGAAGTTTTAACTGTCGCGGTTAGCAAAGAAATGACTTTAGATACCCGCAATTATTCCCCGGGTCTTTATTTCTATCTTGTTTCATGGCAGAATTATTACACTACCGGCAAGTTCATCATCGTTCATTAATGGGAAATATAATAAAGCCGTTATCTTGTCGTTTT
Organism: uncultured Bacteroidales bacterium; assembly: GCA_903916595.1. Classification (GTDB taxonomy): domain Bacteria; phylum Bacteroidota; class Bacteroidia; order Bacteroidales; family FEN-979; genus CAIRDP01. The sequence goes on from CAIWXI010000001.1 coordinate 14,526, forward strand.
ATAAAAAAAACATACGTACATATGAAAAAATATCAGTTAAGTATTCTTCTGTCATTCTTTATTTCGGCCCTTTTTCTGGGATTAAACACCTCGGCCCAGGTAGCGAATTCAAAAACTACCGGCATTAATTTTCAGGATCTCCCAGGGAAATGGAAAACCATAAACATTACCGCTGACAATGTTTTTCAAAAAAAACCAAAACAATCCTCGCCAGGCGGCACAACCAAAAACAATGAGGCAGTGAGGCAAACCACGGGACTGCCGCAAATGGATAAAGCCAGGCTTGCAGAGCTGAAAAAAGCAGCGGTAGATAAGACAGAGGCAATTCTTGAATTCTTTCCTGATAAGTCGCTTGTGAAAACCACCGGTGATAAAAGCGACAAGTATTCATGGAAGCCAAAAAAGAAAAACAAGATGATTGTCAAGAATCTGAAGACAAAAGAAAAAGTGAAAGTCGAGATATTTAAACTTAACAAAGACACTCTTCAACTGTCGGAGCAGTTAAAGACCGGAAAGCTGTATATTCTCTATCTAAAAGTCAAATAAGAAGAGATTTCTTAAGATCCCTGCCTGGCAGGGATTTTTTTTGTCATTTTTTTTGGAATCAGTCTGTTATAATTCTATTTTTGTATCAAGCAATTTCTATATGTTGAATTTTGATTTTACCGAAGAGCAGCTGATGATTCAGCAATCGGCCCGGGATTATGCCCAGAGGGAGCTGATAAAAGACGTTATTGAACGGGATACCAAGGCTATATTTCCCACGCAGCACGTAAAGGTGCTTACCGAACTGGGTCTTATGGGGATGATGGTCAATCCCAAATACGACGGGGGAGGGATGGATACCGTCTCGTATGTACTTGCACTGGAGGAGCTCTCGAAAGTGGATTCCTCGGTTGCAGTCATCATCTCGGTGAACAATTCACTGGTTTGCTATGAGCTGGAGGAATTTGGCACAGAAGAGCAGAAAGAGAAATTTCTGAAACCCCTGGCCAGCGGCGCCAAACTTGGCGCTTTCCTGCTGTCGGAACCTGAAGCCGGTTCTGATGCCACTTCCCAGAGAACCACGGCCATCGATATGGGAGACCATTTTCTGGTTAACGGGGTAAAGAACTGGATCACCAACGGCAACTGTGCTTCCACTTACATCCTTATTGCCCAGACCCACAAGGAAAAAGGGCATAAAGGAATTAATGCCCTCATCGTTGATCGTCACTCACCAGGCATCTCACTCGGTCCGCATGAAGATAAGATGGGAATGCGCAGCAGCGATACACATTCCATCATGTTCACCGACGTTAAGGTCCCTAAAGAAAACCTGCTTGGCAGCGATGGCATGGGTTTCAAGATTGCCATGAAGACCCTTGAAGGCGGGCGTATCGGGATAGCTGCCCAGGCTCTGGGTATTGCCCAGGGAGCTTATGAAAGGGCGGTTAAATATTCGAAAGAACGCAAGGCTTTTGGCACAGAGATCATAAACCACCAGGCTATCGGGTTTAAACTTGCCGAAATGCATACCCGCATCGAAGCCGCGAGGTACTTTACTCTGAAATCGGCCTGGCTTAAAGATCAGGGCAGGCCTTACGGAACAGCCAGTGCCATGGCCAAATACTGGGCCGCTGAAACGGCTATGTATGTCACTACCGAAGCGGTACAGATACATGGAGGTTATGGTTACGTTAAGGAATACCACGTGGAACGGATGATGCGTGATGCCAAGCTTACCCAGATCTACGAAGGCACAAGCGAAATCCAGCAGATCATCATCGCCAGGGCGATCATGAACGAATAAAGCCTGATACATGAACCTACCCGAACCGTATAAACCGAAAAACCATATCCGGATTGTCACGGCTGCATCCCTTTTCGACGGGCACGATGCCGCCATCAATATCATGCGGCGCATACTGCAGGCCAGCGGCGCTGAAGTGATCCACCTCGGCCATAACCGGGCCGTGCAGGAGATCGTAGACTGTGCCATACAGGAAGACGTGCAGGCCATTGCCCTCACTTCATACCAGGGCGGGCATAATGAATTTCTGAAATATATGTACGACCTGCTGCATGAACGCGGTTGCGGGCATATACAGATCTTTGCCGGAGGCGGCGGAACCATTCTTCCACACGAAAGCGAAGATCTGCATCAATACGGTATCACGAGAATATATTCTCCCGACGACGGCAGGACAATGAGTCTGCAAGGCATGATCAACGACCTGCTTGAGAAATGTGATGTTGCACTCGATGATCTTAAAGGTGTGACTGCGGATGAGATCCTCCGGAAGAACCAAAATGCCATTGCAAGACTGATCACCCTGGCGGAGAACGATCCGGATAAGGCAAGACCCGTTTTGGATGAATTACGAATATCGAATATTGAATGTCGGATATCGAATGAAAAATCATCCCGCATCCCGCATCCCGCATCCCGCATCCCGCATCCCTCATCCCGCATCCCGCATCCCGCATCCCGCATCCCGCATCCCTCATCCCGCATCCCGGTCCTCGGCATCACCGGTACCGGCGGCGCCGGCAAGTCGTCGCTGGTCGATGAACTGGTGAGGCGTTACCTCGCCGATCTTCCCGGCAAGACCATCGCGATCATCTCCGTTGACCCTACCAAACGTAAGACCGGTGGGGCTTTGCTGGGCGACCGCATCCGCATGAACGCCATCTTCAACCCAAGAGTATTCATGAGATCGCTGGCTACCAGGCAGTCGAATCTCTCTCTTTCCCGCTATGTGAAAGATGCGACGTTGATACTTCAGGCAGCCGGTTTCGATCTGGTTGTGATCGAGTCGTCGGGCATTGGGCAGTCCGATACCGGGATCGTTGACCACAGCGATGTCTCCATGTATGTGATGACTCCTGAATACGGCGCTGCAAGCCAGCTCGAAAAGATCGACATGCTCGATTTTGCAGATCTTGTGGTCGTGAACAAAGGCGACAAACGGGGCTCTCTGGATGCCATCAGGGATGTAAAAAAACAATACCAGAGAAACAACAAACTGTTTGATAAGGGTGTTGATGAGATGCCTGTATACGGAACCGTGGCTTCGCAGTTCAACGACCCCGGGGTAAATCAGCTCTACAAAGCTCTGATCAAAACCATTACGGCCAGAACCGGTGTGGAATTCAGCAGCAGTTTTGAAGGCCGGGACGAGATGAAAGACAAGATCTTC
>CAIWXI010000002.1 GCA_903916595.1 uncultured Bacteroidales bacterium
AAGTAAATGGGAAATGATTTTCAGAAATAGTTCCGGGTCTGTTTGAATGCAAAATGATTCATTTTCAGGCGGAATTATCAGATTAAACGCGAGTTTTTTTATATCACATAAAGCCTGGAATCTATTTTTCAGGCCCGTTAATACTTTCATTACATTGACTGACTTTCGACTGACGTTCATATTGTCGGAAAAAATCAGGGCAATATCCATGTAATCAGTGATGGTATTTACAAGCCGGTCGCTTGAGGCTTGCAACAGGGATGCAAATTGCTGTTTCTCTGCATCTGTAAGGTTTGGTTCAATGAGTAAATTGCCAAAGCCAAGAATCCCGTTCAGCGGAGTACGGACTTCGTGTGAAATATTTTGCATGAAAGCGGTTTTAAGGCGGTTGCCCGATTCTGCTTTTACCAGGGCTTCTTTAAGCTCTACTTCGGCCTCCCTGCGCTCAGTGATATCTCTGAAAAAACCGACAATGTATTGCCGGCCATTCATATCAAGAAAACCCGAAGAAATATCAGCATAGAAAATTTCTCCGTTCTTTTTAAGACATTGAATATTCCGTGGAAGATTCTTCTCCCCACCGACATGTTTTTCAAACTCAGCAAGGGTATCCTGATACGTTTCTGCAGGATGAATCGCGGAAATAGTCATCATTTTCAGTTCTTCTTCAGTATATCCAAGCATTTGACATTGCGCGGGATTAGCGAAAATGATCATTTTGGTTTCTTCGTCAGCAATCATAATTCCATCGGGACTTCCCTGAAAAATGGAGTGATACCTGTTTTCCGAATCATCCAGCTTCTCTTTTTCGGCATGCCTGTGTGCAGTAATATCCCAGTTCGTGCCAATCATTCGCATAGCCTGGGATGCCGCGTTTCGCTGAACAACGGCAATCGCTCTTATATAATGAATAGAACCATCGGGCCAGGTTATACGAAACTCGGTATCAAGCTCTTTTTCGCCACGTATGGCCAATTGGATTTCTTTCTCGATATGCACTTTATCATCAGGATGAACTCCATTGAGCCAGGCTTCATACACTCCGATGAAATTCTTTTTGCTAATTCCATAAAGTGCAAACATCTGGTCGTCCCAAACAAGAATGTTGTTAATAATATCGTAGTCCCATACACCTACACCACCGGCACGGGCGGCTAATTCCAAACGTACAGAAGCAAGTTTCAGATCTTCCTCGATCTGTTTGCGACCGGTGATGTCGGTAAGGAAGCCATGCCAAAGTATTGAGCCATCTTCTTCCTGCTGTGGCAAAGAATTGTTATAAAGGAAGCGGATGGTTCCATCGTCAAACTTCACTCTATACTCTTGTTGCCTTGGCGACAGGTCTTTTGCAGATGCCTGAATAGAGGCAATAACGCCGGCAGAGTCATCGGGGTGAATGTTTGCAAACACCCTGGATGCATCGTAACGCACTTCATCGGGGGTTACCCTGTATATCTGATTAAAGGCTTCACTGGCGTATGGGAAACAGGAAGTGCCATCGGGGCGCAGTCGGTATTGATAGACGACTCCGGGCACCATGCTGGCGATTTTTTGGAGCCGGTCTAATGCCTGCTTATGTAATTCAGCCAGTTCTGCCTTTTCGGCATTTGCAAGGTTTAAGGCTGTTTGAATGGCAATCTCCTTGTTCGCAATGATTAACTCTGCTGCCCGTTTTATTTTCTCTTCGTTTTGAAAGGCAAGCTCTTTGTTGGCAATGATCAGTTCATCGGCCCGCTTTGTTTTCTCTTCGACTTGAAAGGCGAGCTCTTTGTTGGCAATGATCAGCTCATCAGCCCGCTTTGCTTTCTCTTCGTTTTGAAAGGCCAGTTCTTTATTGGCTATGAGCAGTTCATCAGCCCGCTTTGCTTTCTCGCCGTTTTGAAAGGCCAGTTCCTCAATAAGCTCCAATATTTTGTCTTCTGATTTCTTTTTCAGCAGTTCTTCGGCTTTTTGGCGAAGGGTTTCGGAGTCGGTTCGGTCATTGGAATTCTTCAACATATATTTTTATTTGCTATACCACAAACCCAAGTTTCTTGAGTTTTTCAAGTAATTCCTTCTTGCTTACGGGTTTTGACAGGAAGTCGTCGCAGCCGGCATCGAGGGCCTTCTTTTTATCTCTGCTCAGTGCATATGCGGTGACGGCGATGACGGGAAGGTCTTTTCTGAATGAT
>CAIWXI010000003.1 GCA_903916595.1 uncultured Bacteroidales bacterium
GCAGGATCGACAGCATCACCAGAAGGCTGTCAGAAAAAGAGAGCATTCATTCGGGACTGGTCAGCGAGGCGGAACTTTTCATGGAAGCATTATATGATACAGGCCAGATCTTCGGTGAGACCGATCAGCTTACAAGGGATGATGGAAATTATATCTGGAAAGTCACGGGAAAAAGAGCCTTCGAACCCACATCGATCAAAGGGTTGAAAATTTTGGGTCCTTTCGACTGTTATACGCTCATTTATAAGACCGTTGCCGACGAGACCATCATGGATTTAGTGCCGGGGATCGGTATTGTGCGATACAGGTATAGCCATCATGGCACTCCGGCAGAACTTGACATGAAGCTGGTCGAAGCCGGAATACAATAAATCAGAGGTTCAGGCTATCACTCCGGCCCGGTGTTGTTTTATAGCCTTAAGCCAGCCCGGGACAGCATCACGGAGGATTATCATTACCGATACTATGATCATTGCGGTAAGGCTAAGGTTGATCAATCCCTGGACGAAAGTTTTTTCTGCACCAAGCTGTGGAACATAGATCCCGATTATATTCATTATTGCAGCGGTGAGGGTGGTGATGCCGACAAAGGTAAGGGGCATGATCGTAACCCAGGAATAGCGCACTTTTCCGTTGTTGATCAGATAAGAGGTGCCTACAGTAAGTGCAATAGTTGCGAGAAGCTGGTTTGCTGTGCCGAACATAGGCCAGATAGTTGAGATACTCCCGGTATAGATAAAATATCCCCAGAAAAAAACAACCAGGCCGCTGGCAAAAAGGTTGGCCGGCAGCCATTCGGTCCGTCCCAGGGGCCGATAGATTTTTCCGAGCATCTCCTGGAGGATAAACCTTGCCACTCTGGTGCCTGCATCGATGGTAGTGAGGATGAACAGGGCTTCGAACATGATGGCGAAGTGGTACCAGTAGCTCATCAGTGATTTTAGTCCGGGGATGGAAGAAAATATCTGGGCCATGCCCACGGCCAGCGAGACCGCACCGCCGGTACGGCCTGTTATGTTTTCCCCCACTTCAGCCTGAAGGGCAGGCAGGTCGGAGGCGGTGAATCCGAGGGATTTGAGCATAGGCAGGTAATGGGCCAGTTTTTCAGGCGGGACGTTGATCATGAAATAATCCAGTGGCAGAAGGCTGGCTGCAGCGATGAGCGCCATGATGCTGACCAGTCCTTCGGAAAGCATGGCCCCCACGGCAATAGGCTTTATATGCGCTTCGGTCATGATCATCTTGGGTGTGGTCCCGGAACTTATCAGGGCATGGAAACCCGAGATAGCCCCGCAGGCAATGGTGATAAAAAGATACGGAAACAGGGTCCCGGGGATTACCGGTCCGCCCCCGTAAACAAAAGGTGTGAATGCAGGCATTTTTAGATTTGGCGCTACGATAAGGATCCCAACCACCAGCATTGCAACCACTCCCAGTTTCATGATGGAGCTGAGGTAGTCGCGGGGTGAGAGCAGCAGCCAGACCGGCAGCACCGAAGCAAAGAAGCCATAGCCGACAAGCAGCAGCGTTAAGGTTTTGGCATCGAAATCAAAGAAAGAAGCAATCGGTGAGCCGGGAACGTATTTCCCGAAGATTACGGCAAGAGTGAGCAGGATCACACCAATCACAGTGGCTTCGGCAGTCTTGTGTTTCCGCCATACAAACATCCAGAGACCCATCAGGATAGCAATTGGAATTGTAGAAGCGATAGTGAATGTTCCCCAGGCCGAATGCGTGAGGGCATTAACAACAACCAGTCCCAGTCCGGCAAGCGAGATGATAATGATCACAAACGTTGCAAAGGATGCAGTGATGCCACTCGAGGCTTTGCCTATCTCTTCGCGGGCGATGAGAGCGAGAGATTTGCCTTCATGCCTTACCGAGGCCGAAAGGATCACCAGGTCGTGCACGGCCCCGGCCAGCACGGCTCCCAGAACCATCCATAAGAAACCGGGGAAATAACCGAACTGACAGGCCAGGACGGGGCCAACCAGTGGGCCGGCGCCTGCAATAGCCGCAAAATGATGCCCGAACAGCACCCATTTGTTCATCGGCACATAATTCTGTTTGTCGTAAAACAAGGTGGCAGGCGTGGCACGGCTGTCGTCGAGTGTTAATACTTTCGCAGTTATAAAACTGAAATAAAAACGGTAAGCAAGAGCGAAAAAAGCAAGGGCTCCAAGAACCAGGGGCACTGCATTCATAAATTTTTTTTTGTAAAAGTATGAAATTTGTATATTTACATTCCGGGTAATTTTTGAATAAGCCAAAAAACCAGGTTAAAACAGTAGTATTAATTACAAAAACCAAAGGATATGGACGCACAGAAAGCCGACTTGTTTATCATGACTCATGCGAAGTTTTTTGAACCCCACCTGCTTCCCGCGATCAGGGAAAAACTTCTGCAGACCGACGATTCAAAATGGATGATGATTCAGTCAATAACCTACAGGGAACCCATTCTCATGCTTATTATTTCGATACTGGGCGGCCATTTTGGGGTCGACAGGTTTATTCTGGGTGACATGGGATTAGGGGTTGTTAAACTTCTGACCTGCGGAGGGCTTGGGATATGGACAGTTATTGACTGGTTCCTTATCATGGGCCGCACCAGGGAAGATAATTTTGAAAAACTGAGACAGATCGTCTCATAAATGACCCGCAGGCAGTTATACTTCCTGGCTCTTTTTTTTGGACTGGCAGGGCAGGTCTGGATTGTTTACAGTTACAAAAAACTGGAAAGGCAGGAAGAGGCTTTTAATACCTGTATTTTTAAACGGGTAACCGGACTGCCTTGTCCTTCGTGCGGAACCATTCACTCTGTTGTTTCCATACTTCACGGTAATTTCCGGAAAGCCCTGAGCGAAAACCCATTGGGTTTCGTTGGAATTCTGCTGGTGGCAATTGTGCCATTCTGGATCCTGGCCGATTTGGCCCTGGGGCGGGAGAGTTGTTACAGGTTTTTTCTTGCAACAGAGCGGCAACTGAAAAAGCGCTGGATGCTGTTTCCTTTTCTTGGTCTTATACTGCTGATCTGGCTGTATAAACTAGGCAGTTTCTTTTCGTTATTCTGATGGACGTATTATCCGCAGAAAATCATTTAATTTGCAGCAATAATTCCGGAAAGCCGTATCTTTGTAAAGAATCATTCTAAATAAACAATGGAGAGAACCTTCATCCCGTCAGATTACCTTCCGATTATTGTTCAATCGGCTGTGGCCCTTGGGTTTGTTGTGGTGACCATGGCGCTGACTCATTATATTGGCGGCAAGCGCAAAAGGATACGAACATTGAGGAAGGATGAAAATTTTGAGTGCGGGATAGAAGTAAAAGGAAATGCAAGATTTCCGTTTTCTGTAAAATATTTCCTGATAGCGATACTGTTTGTGCTGTTTGATGTGGAGATCATTTTCTTTTATCCATGGGCTATCAACTTCAAGGAATTCGGATGGGATGGGTTCTGGGAGATGTTGCTGTTCCTGTTCTTTTTGCTGTTTGGGTTTTACTATATCTATAAAAAAGGGGCGTTGAATTGGGAGGAATGATGGGAGGTAGGATGTACGATGTACGATGTACGATTTACGATGTACGATGTACGATGTAGGATGTACGATTTACGATGTAGGATGTACGATGTAGGATGTACGATGTACGATGTACGATGTACGATGTACGATGTACGATGTACGATGTACGACTTACGATGTACGATGTACGATATTAAGTAGCGAGATGGTGAAATGGTGAAATAAAAGTGGGAGCGATAAAACCTATATACACAAAAGCAGATCCGCCTGAGGGATATTCGGCGCCGGGAGTATTTGCAACTACTTTCGACAAGGTGATTGGTTTGGCAAGAAGCAACTCGATATGGCCATTACCATTTGCCACTTCCTGTTGCGGTATCGAGTTTATGGCGACGATGGGAGCACATTATGATCTGGGGCGTTTCGGAGCCGAGAGACTCAGTTTCAGTCCGAGGCAGGCCGATTTGCTGATGGTCATGGGGACGATTGCAAAGAAGATGGGACCCGTGGTTCAGCAGGTGTATGAGCAGATGGCAGAACCCCGCTGGGTCATCGCGGTGGGAGCATGTGCTTCCAGCGGTGGGATTTTCGATACATACAGCGTTTTACAGGGTATCGACCGGATTGTTCCCGTTGATGTTTACGTACCGGGCTGTCCGCCAAGGCCTGAGCAGATTATCGACGGCTTTATGAGAATACAGGATCTGGTGGCCAGCGAACCACTGAGGAGACGGTATTCGGATGAATACAGGGAACTGCTGATTAAGTACGGGATACTCAAAAATGAATAAGGAATGTTGAACATTGAATATCGAATGTTGAATAATGAATATTGAATGTTGAATGATTGGGGAAGGGAGAACCTTTTCCGCAGATAAATAATATGGAGAACACGTTCATCACTGAAAAGCTCCGGAATAAATTCGGGGAGGATATTCTGGATGTTGACGACAGCCTGGATATTCTTACCGTTACGGTTGCATCGCCTGTTTCGTATGATGTGATTGAGTTTCTCAAAGACAATCCCAGCCTGGGGTTCCTTTTCCTGACCGACCTCACGGGTATCCATTATCCCGACCGCGGACTGGCGTTTGGCGTGATTTATCACCTGCATAACTTTTACGAGAACAAGAGGCTGAGGGTTAAGACTTTTGTGAGTGGAGACAATCCGAATGTGAGGACGGTCAGCGATATTTTCTCGGCCGCCAACTGGATGGAACGGGAGACGTATGATTTTTACGGGATTATTTTTAACGGTCATCCCAATTTGAAAAGAATACTGAATGTGGAATACCTTGATTACTTTCCCATGCGTAAGGAGTATCCGCTGGAAGATCCGACGAGGGAAGATAAGGACAATCGGTTTTTTGGAAGGGAATAATTGAATGAAAAAAATGAATATCGAACATCGAATATTGAACATTGAATGTTGAATGAGAAGAAATGAATTTCGAATATTGAATATTGAACATTGAATGTTGAACTGATTAATTTAATTCGATATTCGATATTCCTTGATCAATATTCGACATTCAAATAGATCTTAACACCTGTGAATACCGACAAACAATACACGACCCTAAACCTCGGCCCGACTCATCCGGCCACGCATGGGATATTCCAGAACGTGCTGAAGATGGACGGGGAGATCATTCTCGAGACTGAACAAACCATAGGGTATATTCACCGTGCTTTTGAAAAGATCGCCGAGCGCCGGCCGTTTTACCAGGTAACGCCACTGACCGACCGCCTGAACTACTGCTCATCTCCAATCAATAACATAGGGTGGCATCTTACTGTTGAAAAGCTGCTTGGCATCAAAACCACCAAACGCATAGATTATATGCGGCTCATCGTGATGGAGCTTGCGAGGATCACCGATCATCTTGTATGCAATAGCGTGATTGGTGTCGACAGCGGTGCTCTCACAGGCTTTATTTATGTATTCCAGGAAAGGGAAAAAGTTTACGAGATTTATGAAGAGATCAGCGGGGCCAGGCTTACCACAAACCTGGGCCGGGTAGGTGGGTTTGAGCGTGATTTCAACCCGGCGGTATTTAAAAAGATCAAAGAATTTCTTGATCATCTGCCCAGGGTACTGCATGAATTTGAGAAGCTGCTGATTCGCAACCGTATTTTTATGGATCGTACTATTAAAGTCGGGCCGATCAGTGCCGAAAGGGCGATTAACTATGGATTTACCGGCCCTAATCTCAGGGCGGCAGGGGTGGATTATGATGTTCGGGTGATGACGCCTTACAGTTCGTATGATGATTTTGAGTTTACTATTCCCGTGGGGACACAGGGCGATACCTACGACCGCTTCTGCGTGAGGCAGGAAGAGATCTGGCAGAGCCTGAAACTCATCAGGAATGCCCTCGATAATCTGCCTGAGGGAAATTACCATGTGGATGCACCAAAGGTTTACCTGCCGGCAAAGCAGGATGTATACAGTAAAATGGAGGCTCTTATTTATCACTTTAAAATTGTGATGGGTGAGATCGATGCCCCGGTGGGAGAGGTTTTTCATTCGGTAGAAGGAGGGAACGGGGAGCTTGGGTTTTACCTTGTAAGCGATGGAGGGCGTACGGCTTACCGGCTGCATTTCCGCAGGCCCTCATTCGTATATTACCAGGCCTATCCCGAGATGATTAAAGGGGGTGTTTTGTCTGATGCGATTTTGACGATGAGTAGTATGAATGTGATTGCGGGGGAGCTTGATGCGTGATTTAAGTAGCGAAGTAGCGAAATGAATATCGAATATTGATTAACGAATTTTGAGTTAAGAATGGAGGCAGGGAGCAAGATAGATCATCATTTGTTTGTGAGGGAGAACCGGGAGGTTGTGTTCAGCGATGCAACGCTGGAGAAGGTACGCTCCCTCATCCGCAGATATCCTGAAGGCAGGCAGAAATCGGCGCTTCTGCCTATTCTGCATATTGCCCAGGAGGAAATGGGGGGATATCTGAGCGTGGATACTATGGACTATGTGGCTTCGCTTCTTGATATCAAACCTGTTGAAGTGTATGAAGTAGCCACGTTTTATTCAATGTTTTATCTGGAAAAAATGGGAAAATACGTGCTGGAGGTCTGCCATACGGGACCGTGTTCGATTTGCGGCGGTGAAGAAGTGTTGCAGCATATCAAGGAATACCTCCATATAGAAACCGGGGAAACCACGCCCGACGGGATGTTCACACTCAAGGAAGTAGAATGTCTCGGGGCCTGCGGAAGCGGTCCCTCAATGCAGGTAAATACCGAATTTCATGATCATATGACAGTGAAGCAGGTTGAGAAACTGATCGACAGCCTGAGGCGAAAATCTGAAGAAGAGGAATCATCAAAGGGATGGGCAGAGCAGTTCTCTTAGATAAAGTGAATGTACCGGGTATCCGGGACTTCGGTGTTTACCGGGAGCATGGCGGCTACAGATCGGTCGACAAAGCTCTTGGTGAGATGACCCCTGCACAGGTTCAGCAGGAAGTCATCAAATCGGGACTTCGCGGCCGGGGAGGAGCAGGTTTTCCGACCGGTCTGAAATGGAGTTTCCTGGACCGGAAGTCCGACAAGCCCCGTTATCTTGTTTGTAATGCCGATGAGAGTGAGCCGGGGACGTTCAAGGACCGCTATCTTATGGAGCATCTTCCCCACCTGCTTATCGAAGGCCTTATTTTATCGAGCTATGCACTAGGAGTAAAGACCTGTTATATTTACATCAGGGGAGAGTTCAAATACCTGGTTGGCATACTGGAAACAGCCATCAGCCAGGCAAAAAAAAATAATTACGTGGGCGAAAGAATTCTGGGGACCGGCTTTTCGCTTGAGATCTATGTACATCCAGGCGCAGGAGCCTATATATGCGGAGAGGAAACCGCTTTGCTCGAATCCCTTGAAGGCAAGCGAGGCAACCCAAGGATCAAGCCGCCATTCCCGGCATACAAAGGATTGTATGACTGTCCGACGGTGGTAAACAATGTTGAAACCCTCGCTACCATTACCCCAATCATCGGAATGGGTGGTGAGGCTTATGCAGCTCTCGGGATAGGCAAGAGCACCGGAACCAAACTGATGTCGGCCTGCGGGAACATCAACAAACCCGGGGTTTACGAGATAGAAATGGGCCTTCCCGTTGAAGATTTTATTTATTCCGATGAATACTGCGGAGGGATAAAGAACGGAAGGATGCTAAAGGCGGTAATACCCGGCGGATCATCAGTTCCCATTTTGCCGGCCGACCTGGCTTTAAATACAGCCCGGAGTGAAGCCCGGCTGTTGAGCTATGAATCTCTTTCTGAAGGCGGATTTGAAAGTGGCAGCATGCTGGGTTCGGGTGGGTTTATAGTGTATGATGAAGATGCGTGTATTGTTAGGAATACATGGAATCTTACGAGGTTTTACAGGCATGAGTCCTGCGGACAATGTTCGCCCTGCCGCGAAGGGACGGGCTGGATGGAGAAAATTTTATACCGCCTCGAACACGGACAAGGCCGCAGGTCTGATATTGATCTGCTGGTAAGGGTTGCGAAAAATATTGAAGGAAATACTATTTGTCCGCTCGGAGATGCAGCCGCATGGCCAGTGGCCAGCGCGATCAGGCATTTTCGGGGGGAATTTTTGGAACATATAAAATGAATAGAGAATATTGAACAAGGAATATCGAATGTTGAATGGAAAGAGAGGAATATCGAATATTGATTAACGAATGTTGAATGTTGAATTTGAGCTATGAATGATTATGGAAATTATGCCCAATAAAAACTTCGATATTCAAAATTCCTTGTTCAATATTCGATATTCAAATCAACAGCTGTAAACCGACCCAATGCTAAGGATAACGATCGACAACATATTGATAGAGGTTGAAGAAGGCACCACTATTCTTCAGGCGGCGCGTATGATTGGCGGGGGCGTTGTGCCTCCGGCGATGTGCTATTACTCAAAGCTGAAGGGAAGCGGGGGCAAATGCAGAACTTGTCTTGTGAAAGTGGCACAGGGCTCGGCCAAGGATCCCCGGCCGATGCCCAAGCTGGTGGCTTCGTGCAGTACTCCGGTTCAGGATGGCATGGTGGTTGAAAACAAGATATCGGTGGAAGTGCAGCAAGCCCGTGAAGGTATCGTGGAACTGCTGCTTTTGAACCATCCTCTCGATTGCCCTGTTTGTGATCAGGCGGGGGAATGTGATCTGCAGGACCTTGCGTTCGGCTTTGGAATGGAAGAGACAGAGACCATTGAACCCAGGAGGGAGTATCCGGTGGTTGACATCGGTCCACTGATCAAACTTCACATGAACCGCTGCATCCATTGCTACCGCTGTGTTCTTACAGCAGAGCAGATCACCAAAAAGCGGGCTCATGGCATGCTTTACCGGGGAGATACCATGGAGATAAGTACCTTTATCCAAACTGCGATTGAAAATGATTTCAGCGGTAACATGATCGATGTTTGTCCGGTCGGAGCGCTTACCGACCGCACTTTCAGGTTTAAAAGCCGGGTATGGTTTCTCAACCCCATGAACGCTCATCGCGAATGCAGCAGCTGCGGAGGGAAGGTCACGGCATGGATGTTCGGCAGCGAGATCTACCGAGTAACGGGCCGAAAGGACCGGTTTGGGGAACTCGAAGAATTTATCTGCAATGAATGCAGGTTTGAAAAAAAAGACATCAGTGACTGGGTGATCGAAGGGCCGCGAAAAATAAAACGCCAATCGGTCATCTCCGGCAATCAGTATGAACACCTGAAAAAAGGATCCATCATTCATCCCATAGAAGGAACAACCGAACCACAGGAATAATGGGAACGATGCTGCTATATAAAACCATACTTGCCTCGGCTATTCTTATAATGAGCCTGGTGGTGGCCATGTATTCCACTCTGATCGAGCGTAAGATGGCAGGTTTTTTTCAGGACCGGCTGGGGCCCGATCGCGCAGGTCCGTGGGGACTTCTTCAGCCCCTGGCCGACGGCATCAAGCTGTTTTTCAAGGAAGAGTTCATGCCCAACACAGCCGATAAATTCCTGTATATACTCGGCCCGTCTCTTACCATGTTTATCGCCTGTCTGATCAGCGCGGTAATACCATGGGGACCCGACATCGTCATCAACGGTCAAACATTCAGCCTGCAGATGGCCGACGTCAACATAGGCATACTATACGTCTTTGCCATCGTTTCCATCGGGGTTTACGGCATTATGATCGGCGGATGGGCATCGAACAATAAATACGCTTTACTTGGTGCGATCAGGGCCTCGTCGCAGATGATAAGTTATGAACTGGCCATGAGCCTGTCAATCATCGCAATCGTTATGATGACCGGTTCACTTAGCATGAGAGATATTGTAAACCAGCAGCAGGGCCTAAACTGGAACATCTGGTACCAGCCGCTCGCTTTCCTGATCTTCCTGGTCTGCGCTTTTGCCGAAACCAACCGATCGCCTTTCGACCTGCCCGAATGTGAGACCGAACTGGTAGGTGGTTACCATACCGAATACAGCAGTATGAAACTGGGATTTTACCTGTTTTCCGAATATATCAATATGTTTATTTCCGGGGCCGTGATGGCGACTTTGTTTTTAGGCGGATATCATTTTCCTTTCATCGACAAGCTTGGTCTTTCTCCCAATGCATTTGCCTTTGTGAGCTTTCTGGTTCTGTTTGCCAAGATCACATTTTTTGGATTTATCTTCATGTGGATACGCTGGACCCTGCCGCGTTTCCGCTATGACCAGCTGATGCGGTTGGGATGGAAAGCCTTGATACCGCTGGCTATACTGAATATTCTGATCACAGGAGTTGTAATTTTGTTAAACCAATAGAAGCCGTGACCTCACTGACCAAACGAAGCAAGGTGGTTTCGAATAAAAAGATGACTTTTTGGGAGAAGATTTATCTTCCTGCCATCGTGGGTGGCATGTGGATAACCTTTGGTCATCTGTTCAAAAAGAAAATCACTATTCGTTATCCTGAAGTGAAACGGGAATTTTCCGACATTTACCGCGGCAAACATGTGCTGAAACGGGATGATGAAGGCAGGGAACGATGCACCGCCTGCGGATTATGTGCGGTGGCTTGTCCGGCCGAAGCCATCACCATGATAGCCGCAGAACGTAAACCCGGAGAGGAGAAGCTGTATCGGGAGGAAAAATATGCCTCCACCTATGAAATCAATATGCTGAGGTGCATTTTCTGCGGATTTTGTGAAGAAGCCTGCCCAAAGGAAGCTATCTTTTTAACCAGAGAGATTGTTAAGGCCGGCTATGAAAGAGATAAATTTATTTATGGGAAAGATGTGCTTGTGGAGCCCGTGGATCCCGCGAAAAGGATAGATATTACAAGACGTCAGACGCCGGAAGTACTGGAGTTTAAAAAAGACAAGAATCAGAGGCATAATGTTCACTAATTATATATTCTACTTTCTTTCAATACTTGCTTTGTATAGCGGGGTGATGGTGCTTCTTTCGAAGAAACCAATCCACAGCGTACTGTATCTTACGATGACGTTTTTTGCGATAGGCGGACATTATATCCTCCTGAACGCCCAGTTCCTGGCTATCGTGCATATCATAGTGTATGCCGGCGCCATCATGGTACTGTTTCTTTTTACCGTGATGCTTCTGAATCTGAACAAAGAGGATAGCTCACCGAAACATATATGGGTAAAGGCAGCTGCCATCATTGCCGGGTTCATGCTTGGAATGATTCTGATCGGGGTTTTCCGCGGATATGACCTGCAGATTGTGCAGCAACCGATGGAATCGCAGATCGGGCTGGTGAAACAGCTGGGGCGGGTGCTTTATAAGGACTATATGCTGCCGTTCGAAGTGTCGTCGATACTGTTTCTGACGGCGATGGTGGGAGCGGTCTTGCTGGGGAAGAAAGAGCAGATATGAATATTGAATATTGAACAAGGAACATTGAATGTTGAACGGAAAAAAAATGAATATAGAATATTGTACGGCGAAGCCGTAATGAACACCATTGAAATAAGCAATTTCGTGAATAATATTGAACAAGGAACATTGAATGTTGAATGAGAAAAGAAAATATGATCTGGAGGAAAGACTGGTGAAATTTTCCGTCCTGATAATTTCCTTGAGTGAGACACTTCCGGGAACTCAAACAGGAAAATATCTGGCAGGACAGATCATCAGATCCGGACTTGCTCCGGCATTAAATTACGGTGAAGCTAAAAGTGCAGAATCCATTAATGATTTTGTACATAAAATGAAAATTGCCTTAAAGGAACTACGGGAGACATTTATTGCTTTGCAGATAATAAAAGCAAAACCATTAACTAAAAACATTGAATTACTGGAAATATGCATGGTTGAATGCAACGAATTAATTTCAATTTTTGTAAAAAGCATTCAAACAGCTCAAAAACGAAAAACAAATAATTCTTAAAATTCAACATTCAATATTCCTTGTTCAATATTCGATATTCAAATTAAAATGACCGCACTATCCTCCATCCCAATCAGCCACTACCTGATCCTCTGCTCTCTGTTGTTCTGCATAGGTGTGGTTGGGGTCTTGATCAAAAGGAATGCCCTGTTGATTCTGATGTCGGTGGAACTGATGATCAATTCGATCAATCTGTTGCTGGCCGCGTTTTCAGCTTATTCGAATGACCCGGCCGGACAGATCTTCGTGTTCTTTATCATGGTCGTCGCGGCAGCGGAAGTGGCGATAGGGCTGGCGATTATTGTGCTGATTTATAAGACAACGGGGTCGATTGACATTGATGTTTTAAACAAGTTGAAATGGTGACAAGATGCAGGATGCAAGATGCATGATGCAAGATGCAGGATGCAAGATGCAGGATGCAAGATGCAGGATGCAAGATGCAAGATGCAAGATGCAAGATGCATGATGCATGATGCATGATGCATGATATCCGGCATCCTGTATCCCGCATCCAGACAGAATAAAGTAAAGGATTAATGACAGTACTGATCACCTTAATACCATTGCTGCCGCTCCTGGGATTCATCATCCTGGGCCTGGGCTATCGCGGCATTCCGAAAAAGCCCGCATCCTTAATTGGCCCGGGTACGGTTCTTGTTTCTTTTATTCTTTCAGCAATTGTGCTTCTGACGAGTTATTCGAAATTCAATGTTCAATATTCAATATTCAATATTCAATATTTCAAATGGATTTCGATCGGCACCGTTTCCCTCCCCTTCGAGTTCCTCATCGACCCCTTGTCGATACTGATGATGCTGATCATTACAGGGGTTGGATTCCTGATCCATCTGTATTCAATCGGGTATATGTCGCATGACCAGGGCTTCAACCGTTTCTTTGCTTACATGAACCTGTTCGTGTTTTTCATGCTGATCCTGGTGATGGGTGGGAATTACGTGGTGATGTTCATCGGATGGGAAGGGGTGGGATTATGTTCGTATCTGCTGATCGGGTTCTGGTTTAAAAACCAGCAATTCAATAATGCCGCAAAGAAGGCATTTATCATGAACCGTATTGGCGACCTGGGTTTCCTGCTGGGGATGTTCCTGATCTTTTTTACGTTTGGAAGTTTTACATACAGCCAGGTATTTTCAAAGGCTGCGGTCATGGCCCCGGGTTCCGGGTCCCTGGTTGCGATCACC
>CAIWXI010000004.1 GCA_903916595.1 uncultured Bacteroidales bacterium
ATTGCAAGGAGTTCGATACCAACTAAAGAAACTCTTACCCATGCGTCAACTACAACACCTTTGTCAAGAATACGGTCGATCACCTCTACGAGGCTGGATGAACCGATGGTTTTTTCTACTGCCATTTGTTTAATCTCCTATGTTTGTTTCTGTATACCGTGCTTTACATGAGGGACGGTTTACCTCTTATGCTGTAAGACTAAACAAAGGACGGGCCAGAAATTTCGGGAAACGGAAAAATAATTGATTTGATCAACTAATCGTCTGAATATGAGAACTAAAAAAATAATTATTTTTTAGTGAAGAATTTAAATTTCTACAGATAGGGGTAATGTTATGATCTTTTCAACAAAATAATCACGCAGTCACGTGAAAACGCGTTAGTTTTTTTGGTGAAATCAATTATTTCCAGTAATACTGAAAACTTTTTTACTTTCGTTCTTTATTTATTAAATTTTCACATATGGAACCCTCAGCTTTTCGACAGCTCCCGAAAATCAAGACTTCCCGTGAGACTGAGCGAAAGCTCGGACAGATGAGTCCGTTTGAACTGAAAAACAGCCTCATCGATCTTGCCAGGCATCATACTAACAAAGGCAGCCATACCGTGCTGAATGCCGGACGCGGTAATCCAAACTGGATTGCCACTACACCAAGAGAAGCGTTTTTTCTTCTCGGAAAATTCGGACTGGAAGAGTGCCGCAGGGTCATGGATTACAAGGAGGGGCTGGCTGGCATACCCGCTCAGAAAGGGATTGCCAAACGATTTGAAAAATTCCTGAAAGTAAATAAAAAGGAGCCCGGACAGAGTCTGCTGGCGGAGCTCTATACCTATGGGGTGAAAAATCACCAGTTCGATCCCGATGGATTCGTGCATGAGCTGGCCGAAGGGGTGATAGGAGACCAGTACCCGGTGCCGGATCGTATGCTGAAATATCCCGAAACCATTGTTCACGACTACCTTGTGCAGGAAATGTGCGGGAACAAACCACCGCGAGGCCGGTACGACATTTTTGCAACAGAAGGAGGTACCGCCGCAATGTGCTATATCTTTGATTCGCTGATGCAGAATTTCCTGATCAAACGGGGAGACCGGGTAGCTATTTTTGTTCCTACCTTCACCCCTTATATCGAAATTCCTGAACTCGACAGGTTCAACTTCAAGGTCACTCTCATCCAGGCCAAAGGCCTGAACAAGGAAGGGATGCACAACTGGGAGTACACGGATAAGGAACTCGATAAACTCAAAGATCAGAAGATCAAGGTGGCATACCTTGTAAACCCGAGTAATCCGCCATCGGTGTCGCTGAGCGCCAGGGAAAGGAAGAAGATCATCGATATCGTCAAAAAAGATAACCCTGGTCTGATGTTTATCACCGATGATGTATATGGAACATTTGTGGGTGGGTTTCGCTCGCTGATGGCAGAAATTCCTCACAACACTCTGGGGGTTTATTCATTTTCGAAATATTTTGGTTGTACAGGCTGGCGTATCGGTGTAATTACCCTTCATGAAAAAAACATCTTTGACCGGCTCATCAAAGAGTTGCCAGACAGGGAGAAGAAGGCGCTCAATAAACGGTATCACTCCATTCATCTGCATCCGGAGCAACTGAAGTTCATCGACCGGATGGTGGCCGACAGCCGCAGCGTGGCGCTTAACCATACCGCAGGATTATCGCTTCCGCAGCAGATACAAATGATGTTGTTTGCTTCTTTTGCATTGTTTGATAAAGCCAATTCCTACAAACAACTTACCTGTTCACTAATTCAACGCCGGCTTCATCTGCTATACGAAGGGATGGGTTTCCAAATCAAACCCGATCCCAAAAGGGCCGGATATTATTCTGAGCTTGATATAATGTTGTGGGCTCAAAAAACACATGGTAACGATTTTGCACGTTACCTGAAGAAAAATTATGAACCGGTGGATGTCCTGTTCCGGCTGGCCGGGAGTTGCTCGGTAGTTTTACTCAACGGCGGAGGATTCGACGGGCCGGAATGGTCAATCAGGGTGTCCCTTGCCAACCTCGATGAAGAATCCTATACCGCTATTGCCAGGGGAATCGTTACGATTGTATCGGAATACGCTGATGATTGGAAAAAAACTATCGGCTAATGGCCTGGGCTGCTCTGATAAGCACTTCCGGCCGGTGAATGGAATCGTATACAGGCATCACATCTTTGCCCGTTTCAAACAACCCATAAACAGCCATCTGAGCAGTGCGAACAGAATACTCTACCGTGAACACACAGTCTTTAGGAGCTTCAGCGAACTGGCCTAAAAACGCGAAATTCGTTGCTCCTTTTGGCAAAACATCAGGCCGGTCACCGGCTTCTCTTGGCATGAACAGGCTGTCGACATAAGGCATTGCAACAGGGATACAGTTTGCCTTTCCTGCTTCCATAACCGGATTCATCAGATCCTGGATCTTCAGGTGATACCAGAGTTCACCGAGCATCTCTTTTCCGGTACATTCAGCCATGGTCTTATTCGCAAAATTCCCTTTACGGTCGGGATATAGTCCGTAACCCCAGAATATTTTTACATCCTTCGCCTGATTCGGGAAATGCGGCTGGCGGGCAATGACGAACGACATCAGCCAGTTTGAATCAGTAAGGGTTACCAGTCCGCCCGTCCCGTCAACATTACCTGAAAAATTTTCCATATGATCATGGAAGGTACTGTCTTTTAAGGTCGCAGTAAAGGAATACCATTTTTGAAGGTCAATGTTGTCGCAGAAAGGACCGGGCTTTCCGAAAGCAACATCTTTTGCTTCAAGTTTTTTCCATAATTGCCAGGAACCAGCCTCAGCTATGCCTTTTAAAGCGGCAGGCCTGTCCCATGTTCCGTTATCGGTGCTTTCGGTGAGTGAGCCATTGGTAATGAAAACGTAGTCATTTTCGCGGAGCACGATTTCATTTTTGTCCTTCAGGTGGATAACCGTAGCTGTTTTTTTATCGGCCGAAAGGTTGAAGTCAATATCAACCACTTCCACCCCCAGATCAAAATGCACTCCTTTTTCGATAAGATAGTTCTTCATTGGAAGTACTACCGAATCGTACTGGTTATATTTAGTACGCATTACACCTCCCAGGCGGTTTAGCCCCTCAACAAGATGAATAAAACGTTTCATATATCTTCTCATCTCGGCCAGGCTGCTCCACTTCTGGAAAGCAAACATGGAAGTCCAGATATACCAGAAATTAGTCGTAAAAAAACCCTGGTCAAACCAGTCTTCGATCCGCTTGTTTCCCAAGGATTTTTCAGAGACAAAAGTCAGCTTAAGCAGTTCTGTCTGCTGGTGAAGGTTGAGCCCGTAAGAAGAAACATCGAGCTTTTTACCGTCTTTCAGCAGCCTCGCCTGGGCATTGGACACAAACCTTTCGTTAAAATCGAAGGATTCATCTCTTACCGATACTTTCGGATCTTCCAGTGAGGGGATATATGAAAGCAGATCCCAATAGCAGGTATAATGCATTTCATGCATTCTTCCGCCTCTCACAACAAAGCCTTTTTCTGCATCACCGGCTCCATCGAGGGCTCCGCCTAAAATATTGTCTTTTTCGAGAATATGGATGTTCTCACCCGGCATACCTGCATCTTTGATAAGATAAACAGCACTTGCAAG
>CAIWXI010000005.1 GCA_903916595.1 uncultured Bacteroidales bacterium
GTGACGTTTGCAATCACTGAAACAGGAGCAGAATAGTTGACGTAACCTGCAAAATTGGCCGTGATAGTCTGTGCCCCTGCAGTGATGCCATTAAGTGTGTAAACCCCGGCGCCATTGGTCAGAACCGGTCCTATTCCACCGCAGCTTACAGGCACATTGGCCAGATTGGCATTAGTGAAACAGTTCTTAACAGTTCCGGTTAGGTTACCAGATGGAAGCGGAGTTTCAACGAAACGCAAGTTCGGCAAACCGGTATAACCAGTATAGGAGGCTCCGACGTATGCACAACCACCACTGCCATCCATCCAGTAAGGGAAAACCTGTCCGGTTGGAGCTGTGGTGCCATTAATATAACTATAACCTGTATAGGCATATCCATTGTCATAACAAACTTCGAGGATCAGATTACTCGTACCATTCCAGAAAAATGAAGTTGTGAGGTTGATCATTTGCCAGCCTGTGGCAGGAACAACATAGCTGCCGGAGAAACAAGTCGTGAGACCTGTATTCCATGATGTAATCGTAGTAGCAGCGGTGTTTCCCATCCTGATATTGAATAGGTTCATAGTCCCCGCATCACGCGTAATCACATTGAAACCGATGCTGGTCAATGTTCCGGGAACAGCTCCTGCTGCTGTAAGCTGCGCAGCAGTGTAAAGAAATTGCGATCTGGCACCACCCCAATACGTTGCATAGGGATAGTTACAGCTAATGACCCCGTTACCTACAGTAACCGTAGTCTGGGCCTTAGTTGGAGTTGCAAATACAAATAGTATAAATACCATCAGTACCTGCAAAAACTTTGTAACATTTTTCATAAATGTTTGGGTTTAAATTATTAATAAGACTTATGGATAATATGGGGATCAATTTTACAATTGATATATATAGGGATTTTCTTCATAAATAAATATTATCATTCAGGGTTTCATTCCCAAATGACTGATTATGTTTGAATTAGCAAAGTAAAAGGCATAGCAAAAACACTTTGTTTTTACTTGCACAACAAATATAAAACTATTTGTTCAATTATCACCAATAATTTTGAATTATTCAGCGCTTTTTTTTCAAGGTTCATGGCACTGTAATAATTTGTTTAGTTTTGCAAAACAAAAACAATGCCCGGTATGAAAACTTTGACCAGACTGTTCCTTTATTTTTCGTGTATTATTTTCTTGTATTCCTGTAGTAATATACCCCAGGTTTCCCGTAAAAAGGCCATCGGTTCCTGGAAGCTGGAACAGCTGGTTTCCATCGGAGAAATAAAAGACGCTGCCGACCAGAAGGCTGCTGCAGCCCAGAGCAAATCATCGGAAATCTCGAACCGGGACCTTAAAAACGCCATGGTTGATGCCCGGAAAGGGAGTTTTTCAAAACTTTCCGACATCTATCCTGATCTGAAGGATGCCCTGGAATTCAGGTCAGATAACACCGCGTCGCTGACTATGCATGGCAAGACCATTGGCGGGACATGGAAAATCAATGAGCAAAAGACCGGGATTATTTTCACCGAAACCGATAAAACACAAATTCTTAAGCTAAGTATCAGTGAGCTGAACAGCCAATCAATGTGTACAGATGAACCCATGTTCCTGGGTTTGATGCGGCTTTCATACGAAAAAAAATAAATCATAACAATTACTGAACAATCAGCGAGATATTCCTGCAACTGTTTCTGGTAAGGACTTTCAGAAAATACAGGCCCGGAGGTATGCCGCTTAGCGAAAGAAGGGGTTCTTTTGATTCCACAAGATTAAACTCAAACATCGCCTCTCCCAGAATATTCAACAGTTCTGCAGATATAACGGGACTATCAGACCTGATTCTGACCCAGTCACTGGCCGGATTGGGGTAAATGCTTATCACCCCCTGTGCTTTGCTTTGCTGAACTGAAGTTATCACATCAATCGTAATGGTATCGGAAGAAAGCGAAAGGGTGCAAACCGGATTCACGATCTGAATATAATATTTGAACCCGCCTTCGGGGAGGTTTACATCTATAAAAGCGGTATCCAATACAGGAGATGTATTGATTTTCAGGAAATCTGTTCCGGCAATACTCTTCCTGTATACATCATAATACGGCTGATCCTGGGAAATGGGAATCTTTTTTCCTCCCATTGTACAATCGTCAATCGCCCAGTAATACCACAAGCCCTGTGAGTTTGCATCCATGGCATGCCAGGCAATATCAACTACATCACCAAGGAACGACGACATATCAACAACATAAGGTAGCTGCCAGTGATTATAACCTCCCGCACCTGGGAAAGGGGGCAAAGCCGACATATCGAGGAGGGTCACCCACGACTGGCCCTGGTCGGTGGAGACCTGCACATAATAATGATCTCCGTGGGCAGAACCCTGGTAGGCCATACTCCAGAATTGCAGATTTCCGTTCACGTAAATATTTTTTGCAATAAGCCATTCGTCCTGATGATAATAATCCCAGTATAACCCGGCGGAATAATTTCCGGAATGAACTCCCACCGGCGATGAGATTCCGGTATGACTCCAGGTGGCTGAAGTATTGGAGATTATTCTGTCCCAGCCAACCGGAGGGAAATCCTGTTCTTCAAACCCCTGGTTCATCGGGTTTCCGCCTCCATTGCACTGGGGAGGGCTCCACTGAAGATGCACGTCCATGGCGAAAGCTTCTCCGCTTAGGTTTTCGGCTGGCAGACAAACCGGGTAAACAGAGATATTATCAATATACCAGGCCTGAATATCCGAAGAATTCTGACCTGATGCACGGAATCTGAATTTGAAACCTTTTTGTTTTACCACGCTTATATCAATATGATATTCAACCCAACCGGTATCGGCCAGGTTTAAGGATGCGGCTTTCTGGTGCCAGCAGCGGTTATAATACACATCGAGAATCAGTGTGTCTGTTCCGGTAGGAGTAATATTATTCAGTTTCAGGTCAAAATCGAGCCAGATTGAGGCGCATGAATACTGGGTAGCATCCAGGGCAGGACTTTCAAGGATCTGGTTATACGCTGTTTGCTGAGGCATTCCGGTAAACTCTGCGGAAGGAGCGGGATTTCCGATAGCCTGACTGATTGCCCAGTTTCCGGGCCCTGAGGGGAAAGTCCATTTCTGATAAGTAAAACTGCCCTGATTCCATGGTTCAGAGAAAGGTAATGGAATACCATAATGGATCTGCACATTAACCGGTCCGACAGCCACAGAATGTCCCTGTTGTGCAGGATGGCCATACAGGGCCAGGTCGTAAACTGCCGATACCTTATAATTATAGCTGCCCGGGTCAAGGCCGGTATCATAATAAGCAAGTACATCCGGTCCGGAGATAAATGTAAGCAGGGAATCATCCTTATATACATTGTATCCCAGTAATCCCGGGGGAGTGAAATAATTTGTATCGATATGGTACACCGGTTTATCCCACTGCAGAAGTGCAGTATCGGTCATGGCGGTTCCATGAAAATTTCCTGGTGGCCATAAAAAGCGAGAGGTTAAGAGTTGGCAGTCACTTGCCGAATATCCGCTGGTATAAATGGCAAGGACACAGGCATTATAGGTTGAATCATAGTGGACGAGGGTTCCCGGGATTGTAAAACTATTTGAGCTTACGGTAGCAAGAAGTATGTTATCGAGATAAAAATTATAGCCATAAATACACGGAGACAGAAGATGGGCAGATTCGGAAGCATAGATCAGGATATTGTCGATATACCAGCCATTGATCTGATACGAATCACTTCCCGAGGCCCTGAACCTGATCCGGAACATTGTATTGGCATAAGCCGAGATATCAAGTTCTTCTCTGGTCCACGAAATATCGCCTCCCGCATTATTCCAGGTTTTAATTGTAACCCAGGTCGTACCGGTTGAGATCTCAGCAGCAAGCTGCTCAGAGGCTGATGGAGAAAAATTTTCGAGAGAGAGATCAAATTTCAGTGTGAGGATGGGACTGTTAAGTCCTGTAATTAAAGGACTGACGATTGACTGTGAATAGTTATAAATTCTTGGGGTCCAGTTGAAGAAGGCTGAAGGTGCGGGGTGTCCGTTCGATGTGGAGATCATCCAGTGGTTGCCCCCATCAATCGTCCAGCCTGAAACAGGAATACTTCCCCCCGACCAGTCCTCATCCAGCAGCGTCTGATTATAATAAGGAACGTCCCAGGTTGAATTCAGGCTAAGGCTGTCGACCCTCAGATTTGCAGGAGGAGATTTTCTCTGTAAAAGAGTGATGCCGACCAGGGCATCGGCAGTAACTGAAATATTGACCGTATAATTCTGGTAAGCGAATTTTACTGCGGAAACAGAATACGATCCTTTCCACACCCGGGGAAAAGTAATCAGTCCCGAACTGTCGGAATAAGCGCAATAAAGGGTATCGGTATAAACAAGGTTTCTGAGCTGAACAAAGGTTCCGCGGGGACTTGAAGCGGCACAGCTCATATTCAGATTGACTGTGACAGCCGCGGTCCAGCATTTACCGATGATATTAGATAAGGCGGGGGCCGACAGCCGGTTAACGGGATACCTGGCCGAAACCGCCCATAAGTATGGTCCGCAGGGGAGGTTGTTCCAGGCCGCATCGGCAAGGTGGTTCGTATTGACCGTTGCGAGAAAAGTCCAGGCCTGAGGGTTTGATTCTTCCCCCTGACGTAATCTCCATACATCATAGCTCCCGGAATTGTCTGTTGATTTCAGCAAAGACGGCGGGCCGCCTGCTCCGTTCACCAGGGCTCTGATCATAAAATTACCGTTAGCTTGCTGCCAGGCGCCGCTTCCGCTGATATTCTTAGAGAAGCTTCTGAATTTTGGGGATGTGATATCAACTGCAAGCCCCGAGGCATTGGGGGCATTGCCTCCCTGTACCATCACGATAAAGAAATCGCCTGTTTGAACACTTACGGCCGATGACAGGGCGAAGCTCACCCATCCGAGGCCAGAAGGAGTAACATCAAGGGGACCCGCTAATATATTAAGCGGTGTTCCTCCAGGTCCGCCGGCATCCATAATTACTATCTGAAAAGTTACCAGAGGGTTGCTTCCGGCAGGATAGTCGGAGGTCTGTCCGATATTGACTGAACCACCCAGAATGCTTACAGGGTAGGAAACAGGAGTAAATTTCAGGGCATTCATGTTTCCCGACTGAGACCACACGGTAAAAGAATCCTCAATTCCATCATCATACAATAATTCATAATCCCCCACAGGTTTTTCCCAAAGCAGGTTAACCACATGCTGATTGGTATCAAGATTGGCGGATAAGGCGGGGGAAGGGTAGGCTGTTTCCTGAAGTTGTATATTGAGGTCAGTAATAGTCCCCACCGGAAAACTGATAGTGGCGGAAGTAAAAGCATCAAATCCGGCCTTGGTGCAGCTTACCGTATAAGTACCCGGAGGTGTTATGAACATGGAATACTGACCCTGGATTATGGAATAAGTACTGTTTCCATTGACCGTGATTTTTGCTCCGATTATCGGATTACCGGTACCTGCATTGGTTACCTGGCCCCGGAGGGTTGTGTTGGTTACGTGATAATTAACCGAAAAGACGTTCTGGCTTGTCAGAAAAAATCCTGCAAACAGAACCCAGATAATCACATATTTCATTCCCGGCCAGGCCATAGTAACGTACAAAGATACGCAAAAGAGGCCGTCTCGGACTTCCGGGACGGCCTCTTTTGTATTAAAACAGTATTTGTTAATTAACGATAATCTTTCTCACAACTTTGGTTTCGCCATTGCGGATGATCATAGTGTAGACTCCGGCAGGTATCGGGCGAAGGTCGATCATCAGTTCCTGTGAACCTTTTACCTCAACATTCTGCTTCGTATAAATAGTAACACCGACCGTATTGCAGATGCTGATATCAAATGATCCGGCAGATTGTGAATTCATCATCAGTTTAAACATACCGTTATTGGGTACTGGATAAACCACGAAGCTGGATGCTTTAGGGTCGTTTATCCCGGTTACAAGGATATGAATATGGTTTGACGAGTCGGATGAGCAGCTATTCTGGGTAACCACATCCCAGTACCAGCCTGTATAATGGGCAATGAGAGTCGGGCCTGTTCCCGTGGCTATCGGGGCGCCTTCATAATACCACTGGTTGCCTGAGGCAATATTGCTGAACAGTGTATCGCCATGAGCATAGATAAGCGGGGCTTCGGGTATAGGTGATACAGTTACAGCGAGGACTGGTGATACAGTGCCATAACCGCAGCCGTTCGTTCCAAAGACCGAGATATTCCCTGAAGCTGATCCACTGGCAAAATCAACCGTAATGTCTGGTGTATTTGCTCCGGAAACAATTGTTGCTCCCGAGGGTAAATTCCAGGTATAACCTGTGGCGTTGGTTACCGGGGGAACAGAGTAAGCAACACCCATTTCGCCGGCACAGACCGAAGAAAGACCTGTTACTGTTCCTGCTGCAAGCGGAAGCTGCATAATTGTTACGGCGAAAGGAGCTGATGCCGTTCCGTTACCGCATATGCTGTTACCATATACTGTAATATTGCCTGATACTGCATTGGGGGCAAAATTCACCGTGATGGAGTTGGATCCGCTGCCTGATGCAATAGTTGCGCCGGCCGGCAGAGACCATATATAAGATGCTGCATTGGTGATGGCGGGAACCGAATAGGCAACACCGCTTGTGCCAAAACATACAGAGGAGGAACCTGAGATGGTACCCGCACCGCCCGGGATGCCGCTCACCGTCACGTTATACACCGTGGGTGAAGGAGCTGAGCAATTGGAGGCATTGTTGTAGTTTACGCTTACTGACTGGGCTCCGGGAGTATTCCACATCACCTGAGCAACAGCAGTACCCTGTCCGGCAGTGATAATGCCACCTGAAGAAACCGACCATACATAGCTTGTTTTTCCGGTTTCGGTAGTATAATCATAATAGCCTGAATTGATACACATATTATTGTTTCCAACGATGGTAGGAACAGGAGCAGCGTTCACAGTTACAGTAAAAGTTCCACCCGGTGCTGCGGCGGTACAGCCGGTTGCAGGGTTGGTATAAACCACTCCTACCGTTTTTGTTCCGATGGCAGCCCATGTAATAGTTACAACCTGTGGGTTTCCTGTCGGGGTCACTGTTCCGTCGGGAGTTGCAGTCCACACGTAGGCTGACTGGCCTGCCTGGGTTGTATAGTTATTTCCGGCCGACTGACAAACCGGTGAACTTCCGGCAACAGTAGGCACAGGAAGATTGTTTACTGTAACAGCGGTGGAAGAGGACGGGCTTATTGCACCGCAATCGCTCTGAGCTAATACGCTGATTGTTCCAGATAAAGCAGCGGCTGAAACACTAACAGTCACCGAATTGGAGTTCGGATATGAAGTGATGGTGAATCCGGCAGGGAAGGTCCAGGTATAAACAAAGGCATAAGGAACCTGTACAACCGAATAAACATAGCCCGATCCGTTTTTGCAAACGCTGGCAGGACCTGATATCGCACCGGGAGCGGCCGGGATTACGCAGGTAGTAAAGAAGGTCATATCCGTACCATAGGTGGTACCTGCGATATTTACACCTTTAGCCCTGTAATGATAGGTAGTATTTATTGTAAGGGCGGTAATTGATGCGCTGAACCCCGTGGCAGTATTCCCGGTAATTGAGGCGGGAACGCCGGCCGCGGTACTTCCATAAGCGACTGTAGTACCATATTCGAATGATACGGTAGTATTAGCATTAAACGCAGTAGCCGAACCATTCATTGTAGCAAAGCTTGAGCCGACCATGGTAGCGGCTACGGTTGAAACAGAAGGAGCCACCGCTAAAGTCGTGAAGGTAAGCGTATTACCTGTAGTAACACCATCGGCATTTGTTGAAACGGCGCGAAAATTATAGAGAGTATTGGGCTGCAGACCCGTAATTGCTGCAGACACGGCTGCACCTTGTGTTGTGACGTTTCCGGCGACTGTAACCGAGCTGCTGAACGAGAGATCAGTGCTGTATTGAAAGACTGAGGTGGTGGTCGAAGTATTGGCACTGACGGTTGCATTCAGTGTGGCGCCACTGCTCGTAATTACAGTGGCTGCATTAGTAACCACGGTAGGGGCTCTCTGAATCTTTGCTTCGATACCGTATTTCACGGCATCGGCTGTCATAGTACCACCGGCAAGGGTGGTCACGTAAAAAGTGCCTCCCCTGGCAGGAGATTCCGGATAAGTACCCAATGGATACCACTGAGCAGTGCCGGCAGTCTGTGCCAGTCCTACATAAAAGAAATCATTCGTAACAGCCTGGGGAGTAGAGAAAGCAAAATATTTATTTGTTCCCATGTCACCTGCAAGAAGAGTATAGTTAGGCGATTGGGCAATAATTGTGCCAGCGCTGTTGATCATCACGGCATATACCGTATTTCCAACATTTGTAGCATAATTATACAACACAACATTAGCCCCTTTAATGGTACCCGTGCCGTTCATGGTGTATTTTGCTGCAAAGATTCCTGTACCGGGATAGGTATACCCGTAACCTCCTGCTCCTGCAGTATTATAATTATAAGAATACAGGTTGCAGTTAACCTCTCCTGAGATAATCAGGGTGTTGTTTGTTGTATATGTCTCACCCGGAATCACAGAAGTTGTGGCGGTAAAATTCACATTCTCCTGAATTGTGGGGGATATCCCGGTAAAAGTCACAGTTGCTGCTGTACCCCCGGCAAGGGCGGTCACAGCCTGGGTCTGAGTATATCTTACAGTTGATGTTGCAACATCTTTTAAGGTAAGGGTAAGATTAAAGGTCTGGGCCGAAGCAGAAACATTAGCTACTCTTACTCCGCAGGTGCCCGGATTGCTGTAAGGGGTTGGCATTCTTTCGAGCGCGTAGATATTTGTTACTGCGGCGATATCTGTAAGTGCGTTATTGGTAAATGTAGTTGCAGGCCTGAAAGCGGTTAAAGCAAGGGCAGTACCAAGGACAGTGCCCTGGTAGCCATAACACAAGCTGGCCTGGTTTGTATTACAATATGCCGTGAGAGCTGTTGTGCCCATAACGCCACCAGGATTACTGAATTCCCAGGCAACATAAACACCGCCTCCGGTATAAGTAAAAGTCGATCCACCTACAAAAGGTATACTATATGCACCCACGGCAATAGGTACGGTCCATGCAGCATTGGTACTCACCATGGTAAAACCGGTGGTGGTCCATGTTGAGCCAAGGGTATATGTGACATCATTGGTGTTCCTTAAATAGATATTCATTGTACCCGTCTGGGTTCCAACGCCTGCTATATAAATCAGGAATCCGATACCATCAATATTATATCCGCTCGGAAAACCGGAAGCAGCCATCTCTGAAGGGAGTACGAGGAATTCTTCACGTTGATAATTAAGCCCGGCGTTTCTGGGAATTCGGCTGTTTCCTGATGTGCTGTTCGTATTTGGCAGCACCCATTGCGTCATTGAATTCGGCTGGGGGTTTACGATAACCTGGGTTTGCCCTGTAGGGGCATTTGGAAGGGGGGCTATGCCTGAACCCATGTCTGACAAGCCTGGATTGCTCATCGAGGTTGACTGTCCGATACTATATACCGACAGAAAAAGGCTAAATAACAATAGTATGATTTTTTTCATAATCCGTAATTTTAATGATTATTTGTATTTTTCGGAAACAAAGTTAAAAAGATAAAGTTGAGAAAGAGAAAAAAATAAAGTTTATGAAAAAAAACTCTTTCCCCCGGTAATACCAAAGAGGCCGTCGCAGAATTCTGCGACGGCCTCTTTGGTGTACTAACAGCGGGTTTTTATGTCAGGCTGTTTATGATTGGGGTTTTAATTTACGATTATCTTTCTCACAACTTTGCTTTCGCCGTTGCGGATAATCATAGTGTAGATACCGGCAGGTATCGGGCGAAGATCGATCATCATTTCCTGTGAACCTTTTAACTCAACATTCTGCTTCGTATAAATTGCAGCACCTATGTTATTGCAGATGCTGATGTCGAATGATCCGGTTACCAGGGAGTTCATGACTAATTTAAACATACCGTTGTTGGGGACAGGATAAACCACAAAACTGGAAGCTTTCGGATCTTCTATTCCGGTTACAAAGATCTGGATGTGGTTTGAGGTGTCGGATGAACAGCCATTGACCGTTACAACATCCCAGTACCAACCTGTGTAAGCGGCAACAAGGGTCTGACCTGTTCCAGTAGCTATAGGAGCTCCTTCGTAATACCACTGGTTGCCAATCGGGGCATTACTGAACAGTGTATCGCCCTGGGAATAAATAAGCGGGGCTGCAGGCAGAGGAGTTACTGTTACCGCAAAGTTCGGCGATACAGCACCAATACCGCAGATGTTTGTTCCAAACACAGAAATATTACCTGAAGTTGCTCCATTGGCAAAATCAACCGTGATATCTGGTGTATTTGCTCCCGAAGCAATTGTTGCGCCAGCGGGCAAATTCCAGGTATATGCGCTTGCATTGGTCACCGGGGGAACAGAGTAAGCAACCCCCATTTCTCCACCACAGACCGAAGAAGGTCCTGTGACAGTTCCTGCTGCAAGTGGAAGCTGCATAATTGTTACAGCGAAAGGAGCCGATGCAGTTCCGTTACCGCAAATGCTGTTACCATATACAGTTATATCACCGGATACTGCATTAGGAGCATAATTGACTGTGATGGAGTTGGTTCCAGCACCCGATGCAATGCTTGCACCGGCCGGGAGAGACCATACATAAGAAGTTGCGTTGGTTATAGCCGGCACTGAGTAGGACCCGCTAGTTCCAAAACACACAAAGGAGGCTCCTGAAATTGTTCCTGCGCCGCCCGGTATGCCACTCACAGTCACATTATAAACCGTGGGTGAAGGAGCTGAGCAATTGGAAGCATTGTTGTAGTTAACGCTTACTGACTGGGCTCCGGGGGTATTCCAAACAACCTGAGCAACAGCAGTACCCTGTCCGGCAGTTATTGAGCCACCTGAAGAAACTGACCATACATAGCCTGTTTTCCCGGTTTCAGTAGTGTAATCATAATAGCCTGAATTGGCACACATGTTATTGTTTCCAACGATGGTGGGAACAGGAGCAGCGTTCACAGTTACAGTAATAGTTCCACCCGGTGCCGCGGCAGTACAGCCGGTTGCAGGGTTGGTATAAACCACTCCTACTGTTTTTGTTCCCGTGGCAGCCCATGTAATAGTTACAACCTGTGGGTTTCCTGTCGGGGTTACAGTTCCGTCGGGAGTTGCAGTCCACACGTAGGCCGACTGGCCTGCCTGGGTTGTATAGTTATTTCCGGCCGACTGGCAAACCGGTGAATTTCCGGCAACGGTAGGCACAGGAAGATTGTTTACAGTAACGGCAGTGGTAGAAGCCGGGCTTAGGGCTCCGCAATCACTTGCAGCCACAACGCTGATAGTTCCTGAAACCGCTGCACCTGAAACACTTACTGTAACAGTGTTGGAATTCGGAAAGGTTGTGATGGTAAATCCGGCAGGGAAGTTCCAGTTATACACAAAAGCATAGGGAACAGGGGCTACCGAATACACATAGCCTGAGCCGTTCTTGCAAACGCTGGCGGCTCCCGAGATGGCTCCAGGAACAGGAGGAATAACGCAGGTGGTAAAGAACGTCATATCGGTTCCGTAATACGTACCTACTGCATTCACGGCTTTGGCCCTGAAGTGATAAGTGGTATTAATTGTGAGTCCCGAAAGTGTGGCGCTGAAATTCTGAACGGTATTTCCTATAAAAGGACCAGTAACGTTAGCTCCTGAACCATACGCTGTGGTGAGACCATATTCAAAGGACACCGTTGTGGGGGCATCTTTAGGATTGATAGTCCCGTTCAAGGTAGCGAAACTTGCTCCGACAAGAGTTGCAGCAGAAGTCGCAACAATCGGGGCAACTGCAGTGCTGAAGGTCATATCAGCTCCGTTTATAACAGAGGAACCGCTAGTGCCTTTTGCACGGTAATGGTAAGTATTATTAACCGTCAGACCTGTGAGGGTGGCGCTTATTGCAGTAGCAGTATTCCCTGTAATTGAAGCCGGGGTTGCAGCAACTGCAGTTCCGTAAGCAACGGTAAGGCCATACTCAAAACCGGATGTAACATTCAGGTTAGCAGCTGTGATAGAACCATTAATGGTGGCATTTGTTGTAGTAAGGTTAGCCGAACCCACAGTGGTAACAGCCTGGTTTGGTGACCACTGGTAAGCTCCTATGTCAGTTGGATCTGAACGGTTTGCACCTGCATAATCGGTAGAATAAGCCGACATATACAATCCTTTAAGCATAAGGGCTGCATTTGTAGGATGCAGGTCGGTACCAGCGAAAGTCGGATTGATATTCTGGGAGTTAGCATTGCCTCCGAAACCTGCCTGGATATCGGCTAAGGTGACGCGGTTTGTTGCAGCAATATAACCCAGGTTCACTCCTGCGCACCAGTAATCATTGTAGTTGATGTTTGAGAACACCGTGTTTGCTACACTGCTGATAATTGAATAAGGAGTGCCCATTGTACCGGTATTACTGAAAATGTTGTTGCGGAGATCAATGGATCCAGCAGTTGTGCAACCCGATTCAATGTTCATGGCTGCAGGATAACCTGCGGATGACTGGGCGGTATTCATATATACTGTGTTATATAGTACCGTGTAACCGCCGCCTGACTGGAGGTCGATACCGTATCCGTTATCGGTATAGGTATATCCGGTATATCCGTATGCTGCCACATTATATACAAGGTTGTTTGTGATAGCGATATTCGCGGTTGTAAGAGTGGTAGCTCCAAGTATACCGATACTTCCCCATCCGCCTGCACTGGTATTCTGGATGTTGTTTACATTGTTTTTGGAGATCGATATACCACCGTTGGCATAGCCGGGTAAAATACCGATACCTAAGGTGTAGGATGATGATCCGCCACTGATACCGGTAACAGTGTTACCTGAAACGTTAATGTTGGCAGCTGCCAGGGTCGGTGATAAAAAGATTCCCCTTGGAGCACCGAGACTTCCGCTGATCGGACCAATTGTATTTCCTGAGAGAGTTATGCTTGAGGTACTGGTTGCACACCAGATCCCTGTGATGTTCCCCGCATCAGCCGTGTTTGCGAAGTTTCCGATATTATTATTTGAAACCGTAACACCATCGGCGCCCTGGAGATAAATACCACATAAACGGATTGAATTTACTCCTGTCGTATTGAGGCTGTTGCCAGTGATAAGAGTATTATTCCCGTTTCCGGATGTGGCAATGAGATTGTAGTAAAAAGCGATATACGCTTTCTGGATACTGTTATTCTGAACCGTTATGTTATTGAAATATCCTCCGCCGGTAACCTGGTCACCGAATACAAAGGCGGAACTGGTCTGGGCTCCGTTGATAAGATTGCAATTCTTGACAGCCAGGTTTGTAACAGGTGTTGTTCCGCTGGAACCGACAAAAAGCACCTGAGGAGTAGTAAGTGAATTATTGGTAATGGTCAGATCCCTTGTTGTGCCACCAACGGCATTTGAGCCATCGAGAATAGTATTGCTGTTGTATATCTTTATTAAAACACCACCTGCTGCAGGAGTTCCAGTAATTGCA
>CAIWXI010000006.1 GCA_903916595.1 uncultured Bacteroidales bacterium
CGGCACAGGCTGGCAGGGTGAGGAGATCACTTGTTACCGCAGGCTTTTCGCCGATGAGAAGTTCATCGGCCTGGGCGAAAAGACCGGGAACCTTAACCGTCGCGACAACAAATACGAGATGTGGAATTCCGATGTGCCTGCCTACCTTGTCACCGCCGACCCGCTGTATGTGAGCATCCCGTTTTTCATGGGGATCCATGACAGTCTGACCTACGGCATATTTCTCGATAATTCATCCAGGACAAAGTTTGACTTTGCAGCTTCCTCCGACAATCTGTTCAGCCGGTTCTCGGTCGCAGAAGGTGAGCTGAATTATTACTTTTTCGGGGCTTCGACCATTGCCGGTATACTAAGGGACTACACCTGGCTTACCGGGCGGATGTCGCTCCCACCCTACTGGAGCCTGGGGTTTCAGCAGTGCAGATGGAGTTATTACCCCGATACCGAAGTACTTGATGTGGCCAGGCAGTTCAGGGCCAGGAAGATTCCCTGCGACCTGATCTACCTCGATATCGATTACATGGATGCTTACAAGATATTTACCTGGAACCCCAAAGGTTTTGCCAATCCTAAGGCTCTTATTTCGGAACTGAAAGGCATGGGGTTTCATGTGGCAACCATTGTCGATCCCGGCATTAAGATTGAACCCGGGTACTTTGCTTACGAAGAAGGCTTGAAAAATGGCTATTTTGCCAAATACCCCGGGGGGATGAACTATACAGGCAGCGTCTGGCCTGGCCGCTGTCATTTTCCAGATTTCACCAATGAAAAGGTAAGGCAATGGTGGGGTGCTTCATTTAAAACATTGGTAGAGCCTGGCGTGGAGGGGTTTTGGAACGATATGAATGAACCTTCGGCCTGGGGGCAAAACATTCCCGATATCGTGCAGTTTGATTTTGACGGGCATGGGGCCAGTATGAAACAGGCCCATAATGTATACGGACTGAATATGTCGAGGGCTACTTTTGAAGGGACTAAAAAGCTGCTGAACGGCAGACGGCCCTTTGTGCTTACCAGGGCCGCATACGCAGGGATTCAGAGGTATTCGGCCGTATGGACGGGCGATAATGTGGCTTCCGATGAGCATATGATGCTGTCGGCACGGATGGTTAACAGCATGGGGCTTTCAGGATTGAGCTTTGTGGGCCCCGATATGGGCGGGTTCATAGAGTCCCCTTCTAAGGAGTTGTTCGTACGCTGGCTTTCGCTCGGGGTGTATACCCCTTTCTTCAGGAATCACGCAGCAAAGGGAACACTTCGTAAAGAGCCCTGGTCTCTGGGCGAAGGCGTGGAGGAGGCTTCGGTGAAACTGATCTCCCAGCGTTACCGTCTGCTTCCTTATCTTTACTCGGCTTTTTACACTTCCACCCAAAGCGGATTGCCGGTGGCACGCAGCCTGGCCATCAATTATACAAATGATGAGAAGATATGGTGGTGGAGATACCAGGAAGAGTACCTCTTTGGAGATAACCTGCTTGTTGCGCCGGTTTCCTGCACACAGAACATGGCCAGGGTATACCTGCCCGAAGGAGGCTGGTACCGGCTCACTACCGGTGAATTTTACCCCGGCAGCCAGGAAGTCAATGTGGAAGCTCCCCTGGATGACCTGCCCGTATTTGTCAGGGCATCGGGTATCCTGCCTATGCAGTCGGTGATACAGAATACTTCGGAAAAGCCGTCCGACACTCTTGATCTTCATGTTTACGCCGGCCAACGGCCATCCACTTTCGTGTATTATGAGGATGACGGATTAAGTTATAATTATGAACAGGGCGCTTACTGCAAGAGGATCCTGCAATATAATCCGCAGTCAAAATCAGTCGTGATAGGCAAAGCGGAAGGTACTTTTGTATCTAAGTTCAGTAAGGTCCGGCTGCTTATGCATGCCTTTCCCTCACTGCAATCGCTGAATTTAAACGGCAGTACTGTTGCAGTAAACAAGACAGGGACTGATATACAGTGGGCGGTCTTCACGCTTGAACCGGGAAATCTAAGCATTCAATACCATTAAGGCATAAGGCATGAAGTTTGGGAAGCACAACGGGAAGACGGTTCCTGCGGCGATCTTTGCCGCCTTCTTTACCATCGGGCTGATTGAAACGTTCCTTCCCTACCTGGACTCGCAGATCAACAGCAGCTTCTCAAACGAATATTACCTGCGTTTTGTCACCTTTATCGGATTCCTGTTTATTTCATCACTTACTGTTCTGTTCAGCCTGATAAAGGCGGGAAACAAAAGGCCTGCGAACCTGATGACTGCTTTGTTTATGCTGCTGCCTGGTTTGCTGATCATGCTCGTTCATGTTGAACCCCTGAACCTGGTTCTGCTGAATGCTTTCTTTTTGTTTTCAGGAAGCCTCTTTGTGCAGGTCGTGGGTCTGAGCTTTGCATTTTTACCTGATGAAACTGCTGTTAGTGTAAAAAGGATTGCATTGCTTTATCTCGTTAAATCGTCGGGATTGATAGCCGGCCTTGGCATTCCGGCCATTTTTTCATCAGCCCGCCAACAGGAAAGCCATATAATGGTTTATCTGGCATTCTTTTCCCTGCTGATATCCCTGGTCCTCGCTCTTATGGTTCGATGGCCTGCCCGAACGGAATCGTCTCCCGGATTGAATTACTTGAATACTCTTCGTCATCTGATCCGCGATAAGTTCGTTCTGCTTATGCTGGGCGGACTCCTGGTATATTCCGGAGCCGAATACTGCCTGCTGAACCTGATCCCGTTTTATTTTTCGGAAATATTCGGTATAAAGATCATGCAAACCCTTTTTCCCGGAGTGGGTTTATTTATAGCTTCTTTTTTTACAGGCAGAATTGCAGGCGCTGTAATACTCCGGCAGGTTAAGCCGGAGCTTGTTTTTCTATTCAGCAGCATCCTGGGAATTTTGGGGTTATTTGCATTGTTTATTGGGCAGAAATACCTTTCCCTCGCTGCTGTAGTCGTCTGCGGACTGGGGATCTCGAATATTTTTCCGGTCATGATCTCACTGGCTCTTCGCCGGATCGGGGGTAGTAAACAGGCATTGTCGGGAATGATGATAGCTACAATTCCTCTTGGCGCATTATTCCCTTCATTGATGTGGGCTGCCGCCAATTCAGTGTCGATCATGATGAGCTTCATGCTTCCGGCCTTTTGTTTGTTCATCGTTACATGGATTGCCATCATGCTTTTAAGAAATGGATCATCATAAATTTTGAAATGAAGAATATTGGAATAACTTACTTACTCATCATGCTGATGGCATTTTCGGGATGCCAGAGGGGAGAACATTTTCTGAACGATAAAGCCTATCGCATGAAAGTTGAAGCCCGGTACGAAAAACAGAAGCAGCTCGGTAAAAACCGTTTGGATCAGGTGTTTAAACTCGCAGATCAGAAGATGGCCTTACGTGAAAAGGAAGCTCTTAAATTTATCCTGGCATATTCTTCACTTAGTGATATTGCGGATTACGATGGTGATTTTTTCCTGAAGAATATCCGTGCCTCCTTTGCCGCCAGGGATACCTTCACCTGGGGAAAAACCATGCCGGATGAGATTTTCAGGCATTTTGTACTTCCCGTGAGGGTGAACAACGAGAACCTTGACAGTTCGCGTATGGTCTTTTTCTCTGAACTAAAAGACCGCGTAAGGAAAATGAGCATGCAGCAGGCTGTAATTGAGGTGAACCACTGGTGCCACGAGAAAGTGACCTACCGGGGGACTGATGAGCGGACTTCCTCTCCCCTTTCTACCATGCGAACCGCTTACGGCCGCTGCGGGGAAGAATCGACCTTTACCGTCGCTGCGCTTCGTTCGGTATGCATTCCTGCAAGGCAGTGCTATACGCCCCGCTGGGCACATTCCGACGACAATCATGCATGGGTGGAAGTCTGGGTTGACGGGAAGTGGCATTATATCGGCGCCTGCGAACCCGAGATGGTTCTGGATGCAGCCTGGTTCACGGCTCCGGCAAAACGGGCCATGCTTGTAAACACCAATGTTTTCGGTGATTATGAAGGTCCCGAAGATGTGCTTTTAAAGGATGAACGATTTACCCGTATCAATATCCTTTCAAACTATGCCGAAACAAAACGGATCTTTGTGTTGGTTAAGGATTCATCGGGCCTGGCTGCCGACAGCGCTGCCGTTGAATTTCAGCTATATAACTACGCCGAGTTTTATCCATTGCACAGGACATACTCTGACGTAAAAGGGCTCTGCAGCTTTCAGACAGGCTTAGGCGACTTATTGGTTTGGGCTGCAAAAGACGGGAGGTTTGCCTTCAGGAAAGTCACGGTAAAAACGACCGATACAGTTGTGCTCGAACTGTTGATGAAACCCGGTAAG
Organism: uncultured Bacteroidales bacterium; assembly: GCA_903916595.1. Taxonomy (GTDB): domain Bacteria; phylum Bacteroidota; class Bacteroidia; order Bacteroidales; family FEN-979; genus CAIRDP01. The sequence continues at coordinate 4,331 of CAIWXI010000006.1, forward strand.
GAATACACCTTGCAGGAAGACTTCGTGCCTCCTCCGTCTAAGCCCGCCGGTCTTGCGATAGCTGATTCCCTGAAAGAAGCCAATGCAAAGCGGCTAACGTTTGAAGATAAGCTGAGAGGAGCCTATGAAGCAACATTTATTGACAGCGCCAAGGCCTGCAGGCTTGCAGCCACATTGAAGATGAATGCCGACACCCTCTGGCATTTTCTAAAGGAAAGCAGGGGAAATTACAGGACCATCATTGATTTCGCCGGATCGGCAACCGGATCAGGCAAAGCATGGGTCTTTCCTCTACTTGGTGTAATCTCTTCAAAAGACCTCAGGGATGTTACATTTGATGTGCTGATGGATAATACCGGCAACACAATTTTTCCCGGGACTTCAGGAGGCGACCGGGGGATTTTCAATACATATCTGCTTAATCCCAGGGTCGACAATGAAGGGTTAAGACCTTATAAATCTTTTCTTCAGATGAAGTTCGACAAAAATTTCAGGGAGAGAGCATTATACAATCCTGATACTCTGATAAAATGGGTAAAAGCAAATATTATTACAGACCTCAAAGCGAACTATGGCAGGGCACCACTTACACCCATCGGGGTATATGAACTGAAAGTCTCTGATCCGCATTCGCGGGATATCTTTTTCGTTGCACTCTGCAGGAGCATGGGAATAGCATCCCGTCTGGAACCGGGGACACGTCTTCCGCAGTATTATCATAAAAACGCCTGGCATGATGTTAGTTTCGACATCTCAAGTATTACTTCAGGTGAAAGAGTCAAATTAACTTTTAATCTGGATGTTAAAAAAGGAATTAAACCTGAATATTATATCCATTTCACACTTGAAAAATACGATGATGGTTTTTTCAGGTCGCTCGATTACGAGTCAGATCCCCGGCTCGGAACTTTCCCCTGCGAACTTGAACTTGTACCGGGAAATTACCTGATGGTTACAGGGAACCGCATTAACGACGGCACAGTTCTTACAAATCTCACCTTCTTTAATCTGGCAAAAGGCAGTGAGGCCAGGCAACTGATCAGGCTTCGCAAAGAGCCGGCTCCTTCGGTTATAGGCAGGCTGGATGCAAATGCCTTTGAGTCGGTTATTCCCCAGGCAACACCCCTGGCCGCCGGGAATCTTGTACTGGCGTGGATAGAGCCTGACAAAGAGCCTACCAAGCATTTTATAGCTGACCTGAGAGCCGGGAAGAAGGAATTTGAGAAGAAGAATGTAAGGATATTCTTTTTGTTTAGAAACGACAAGGATGAGCAGGATTTTATAGGGGCAGTCATGGGTGATATGCCTTCAGGGTCTTCCTGCCTGGTACCTGAAGCGGGTCTTTTAAAGATCATCTCCGCTGCCACGGGCCAGACTCCTGGCTCGTTGCTTCCTATAGTCACGCTAATAACAGCGAAAGGAGACGTGATGTACCTTTCTCAGGGTTACCGGATAGGAATTGGCGATGATCTGATCAGGTTGCTCAGAGGCGCTGGGTCTCAATAACAGGATACCCTTTCACTCCTGCTTTGTAGAAGCTGATGAATCTGAGTTTATAATAATATCCAAGGGAGTTTCGTATTACGTACGAGAGATTGGTTCTTACCGTATACGCATCGGCCGTGGAATTATATACCTTCCAGTTGTAACCGATTGCATCCTGTGAGAGGGAATAGTGCAGTGTTCTGGCGAGAGTAAGGTCTATCGTTGAGAATGCATTGACTGTATCAACAGCAACCCTCACCCCATCGGGATTAGAAAGGACACCTGTAACCAGGTATGGATAAGCCGCACCCCCGTCGGTAAACAGCAAGGTAGTATACTGAGTGAATTCCAGGTCGTACAGGTTTTTGGGAGGTTCAAGGGGCAGAACCACATTCCCGGCCCTGATGCCGAAATAAAGGTAGTTCACCGAGGGCTCTTTACTTACCAGGGCCGGGCTGATATTTCCGCCATTGATTGCCGCTGTACGGAAGTAATACGTGCCGAGCTTCAGGCTGTCGAAGATAATCTGTCTCAGACCCAGGTAAGTGCCGAGTGTATCCCGGCCCAGGTCAAGCGCCCAGACATGGCCGTTAGAGACAGTATCTGTTCCGTTGAGGGTAAACCACCGGCCTGTAGCGATGGAATCGGGATTACCATCTGATTTGTCGAACTTCCATTCTGCACCAGTCGTGTCGACAGGTTCACCAAACGTCCTTATACCCATATCGGCTATCCGCATGAAATCAGCGGTATTAAGGATAATATGGAAGCCTTCTGCTCTGCATTCAAAGCCCAGGTCACTGTCGGTCCTTTTGTTTGTTGCCACGACCATACCTGAATCCAGCCTGAAATAGACCTGGTAGAGGTATGATGAGGTCATTGAAATAGTATCTACAAGTACATTGCCTCGTTCAGGCTCCGGGACCGCTGTATCGGTTTTAAAACAGGAACCCAGTCCTGTCGCTATCAGCAATATCATGATACAACAAATAAGTCGGTTCATTTGTACTTATTGAATGTAAATGTGAATTTCACGAAAAAGGTCCTTCCCCAGCCTATATTCATTCCGTCACTCCCTGAGCCATGAGTGCCCACGATGCCGCTGGCAGGTACGGTGGTAACGTTGAACAGGTTCTTCACCCCTGCCGAAACCCTTATCCTGTTTTCCCAGAAGGCCTTGACTGCGGTTATATCCATGATATTATACGGGTTCACGTATCCCCAGCTCAGAAAATCGTCATTGAAGACAACCTGTGGAGCTTTTCCTGTATACTTGTAAAATGCGGAAAAGGTGAGTCCAGGTTTAACCAGGGTATAATTTATTGTTGCGCTAAGTTCGGTAAGCCATTGCAGGGGGCCGGGCCTGGATTCCTCATCCAGGCTTCCTGTGACCCCTGTTTCGGAGAGGGAGACCTGGATTCTGAGTGCCGGGTAGAGGCTGAAACCAAGGTTTGCGACTCCACCGGTTGTTTTATACCGGCTCAGGTTTACATACGTGTACTGGTTCGCCGTTTTTCCTGTAGGCGCAAGCAGGATCACATTGCTTATCAGGTTATAAAATCCGGTCAAACCGATATTCCAGGCTGTTTTCCTGTTCCCGGAAGTAAAGTTCAGACCCAGGTTGAAGTTGTTCGAAGTTTCGGCTCTGAGGTCGGGGTTCCCTATCACATCATGGTTAACGTCCTGAAAATTGAGGTACAGTTCTTTCAGGTCCGGAGCCCTGAAACCCTTCGCATACGATGCCCTCAGGCTGAATTCAGAATTCATGTCCCATTTGAGGCTCAGGGCGTATACCAGTGGTGCATTGTATTTAGTATTATAGATGAACCGTATCCCCGGCTGTATGGAAAGCGATTTGAACGGGGTGTAGGTAAGGCTGAAGAAAGCAGCATAGTCTCCGATCTGCCTGGAATTCCCGAGTATCCTTTTCCCGCTGCCGGTCTCCAGGTCAACGTCAATTCCGGTCTGATAATTGAGTTTATGCTCTGCGGTATTCGAAGCAAAGGTCCCCCTCCCTATCCATGAGGTGATTACTGTAGTATCGCGCCCGTCGGAGTTGGCGACCGGTGTTTTCTCGAGCGTCGTAAGCTCCATATCGTAGGTCTGTTTGCGCCGAGAATAAAACGAATAGGATGCAAGCAGGCTGATAAACTTGTTGCGGGGAAGTTTTATTGACGCTTCGGCTCTTGCCGAATACCTGAGGGTAGTGAAATAGTTGTCAAGTGCGTTGATATAGTAAACCGGCTGCAGTGCGCCCCGGTCGATCAACAGTTCATTAAAATAATCGCCTCCCAGTTTGAGCTTAAGTGGACCCGTATTGTACAAATAATATCCGTCGAAAAAATATTGTCTTCTCGGTTTAAAAGTCTGTGAACGGCTCGTATCCGTTGGTGAAAAACCCGGTGAGAAGTTTCTCCCCCCGTCGATCATGAACCCATGTTTCTTCAGGCAGGCCGAGACGACCGCATCAAAATTGAACACCCCAACGCTCTCATAGTAGGTGTTGGCTGTGGTGTTCAGAAGGGATGTTTTATTTTCTTTGGTGATGATGTTCACCACTCCGGCCAGGGCGTTGCTACCGTAAATCACACTCATGGGACCTTCAATGAGTTCAACGTGATCGGTATTGTTCAGGTTGATCTGGTTCAGGTCGAGGTTCCCGTTCATTCTTCCTACCAGGGGAACACCATCCTGAAGGAACTTGACGTTTTGTCCCGAAAGCCCCTGTATCCTCAGGCTGGTCCCGAGTACTCCATCCTGAGAAACCTGCATGCCCGCCTGTTCTTTGAGCAGGTCGGCCATGTTGGTGGCCGCTTTCTGTTCTATCTGCCTGGCGTTGATCACATCGACCTTGTAGATCGATTTATCGGCTTTTTCAGGCGTATACTGGGCCGTTACCACGACCTCATTCATGTTAAGCTGGCGGATTTCCCCGGGTTTTCCCGGGCTGATCGAATCTTCGATTTTAATAACAGTTTTCTGGCCATTTGCCGAAGCAATGGCCAGAAAACTGAATACTAATCCAATGAGCAGGCTAAGAGGGCCCTTCTTCATGTTAACGTATGATGATCACTTTCGTAACTGCTTTCGTTGCTGCTGTTGAAACAGTCACGAAATACACTCCGGGGTTAAACCCCGAGACATCAAACGAAAACTGATTGGGTCCCTCTGTAAGCCGGCCCGGATGATCTGCACCAAGTTGTCTGCCCGACAGATCTGAAAGAACGATATGGATTTCGTCGCCGGTTTGGCCGGAAACGAGGAGATGCAAAGTAGCCCTTACGGGGTTTGGAAAAACGGTAACATTCAAACCCCTAAGTGATGGCTCGGTGATACCGAAGGAAAGCAACTTCTCTCTGGTAAAACCTATGAAGCCGCTGGTAGAAGCGGCATAAGCGGTAAAATAGAGTTTATATATATCTTTGTTCAGCGGCTGAATGAAATACACCAGGGAATCCTTCATAGTATAGGTGTAAGTCTGGTTGTCCAGTACTTTCCAGTCATAGCCAACCGCAGACCTCAGTGAATCCCATGAATTTGCCTGCCAGTTGGTGTAAGTGAGCGGGACCGGATAAAATCTGTTGGTTTTTATATCAGGATTGCTCAGTACTCCTACAACAGGGTATGGCGTTCCCCCGGGCTGTATCGACATATATTTGGTGAAGACCATATCCCAGCTGTCCTTCAGGGGCTGAAAATCGACTCTCATGTTCGTCTGCAGCGAAAATCCAACGAAATCAGTTGCAAGGTCATTCGAAAGGTTTAGAGTGTCGGTATGCTCATCACTTCCGTCGAGTCTGGCAAAACGGAAATGGAACGTAGCCTGGACCGAATGTTTGTCGACGATCCATAATTTGCGGAAGCTGCCATCCCTGAGTTTGATCACATAGAGTGAATCGGCCAGAAGATCGTGGGTAATCTCGTTATAAACTGCCCAGCCGTAATCGGGATAGCCTTTTGCATTGCGTGAGAAAGCCCCGTTTTCCCAGTCCAGTGGATCATTGTACATCGGTGTCCAGCTGGCAAAGCCAGAAGTATCCATTGCAGCCCATCCGGTAATACCCGATTTGGGATAGGTATACAACACCACGCCCATCCCGTCATTAATCAGAATAGAAGAACTGAATTTCTTTGTGCGGAAAGCGATATCCCAGGAATTACGGGGGGAAGTAAGAATCTTGCCATTGGCCATGCTATAATAGATTTCATTGGCATAGGAAGCTCCCATGATCACCGTGTCGGATGCCGTTGAACCCTGGGCGTGTATATCTTTTGTGAAGAAAAACGAAATAATAAGGATCAGTATTGAGCAGAAGGAAATGATTTTTTTCATTTTGGATAAGTTGGCATAGTAAATAAATGAGAATAATTATGTGCAAGGCGGATGAGGTTGTCGCCACGGTCATTTATTGTTCACAAGCAAGCAATAAAACATTCGTCATTTGAATAACGGAAATGCAATTCAGGCTGGTGAAGCTGGATTATGCCAAGGGTGGAGCTCTGAGGCCGGAAGCCGTCAGATGCCGTAGTTCAGGGACCTTGTAGGTAAGGTCAAACGTGATCATTCCGGACGGTCCGCTGCTGTGGCGGGTAATTTCTACCGGTAATACGGTTGCGGAATGAAAGGATAGTTTCTGAGTAAAACTGTTTGCCGGGGCCGGGTTCCCGCTTGCAAGCAGTATGCTTGCTTTGTCGGCATCTCTTTTGATTCCAACGAACTGCGGAATAAGTGGTTTTCCCCAGATTTTATACTGGTGAAAGTTGATGATTGACCCGAAAACAATGATAGCAATAGCCAGACTATGGAACAGAACAGAGAGTATCTTAATTAATTTCCGGTTACCTGACATTAGCTGATAATTCTTTAACAGCTGCAAAGGTATGTAAAAAAACAAACACGGAATTCCACATACGGGAAAATAATTGTTAACACTTTATAAGCATGTAAAAAACGGTTTGATTTTTTTTGAAAATTTGATGTACTTTTGGGAAATTCTTATATTAAATCTGGTTATGTACAAACTAAAGACTTTTTTGCGATATGTGGCCGATTACCTGAAATTCGGCGAGTTTTATTTTCTCTGGACTTCGATCCTGTATGTCCTTACGAAGAAAGTCAACCCACCCGCCCGCAGGTATCGTAGCAGTTTGGGCACTTTTATGACCCGTGAAGGTACCCTCGATTTTCAGTTTCTGAATTATGCTTATGAATGGAATGTGAAAAGGTTTGTCCTGGAGCATTACAGGGATTATAATCTGTTCCTTGACATTGGTTCAAACGTGGGAACCTACAGCTTCCTGATGGCAGGAAAGGGCATCAGGAGTCATGCCTTTGAACCTGTGAAGGAGAATTACGATTCTATCGTAATGAATGTAAGGGGAAACAGCCTTGAGAATAAAATCACCCCCCATAATTTTGGTCTGGGCGCCCGTAACTTTGTTGAAGATTTTATTTTCGAATCCATGAATACAGGGGCTTCACACCTGGCCTCTATTCATTCCTATGTTGAGACCAGGGGTGAAGTCGGAATCAAAGAAAAAGTTGAAATTAAAACCCTCGATTCGGTGTTGACAGGTATAAATTACACCAAAGACGACAAGATCCTGATTAAGATCGATGCCGAGGGGATGGAGATCGATGTGCTGGAAGGAGCAAAAAGGTTCATCATTGAACATCCGCATTTTCTTATCGTTATGGAATCAAAACATTCAGGTGCCAACCGCATCAAAGAGTTCCTGAAGACAGCCGGTAATTTCATATATATGGAAGTCGACAGTGACAATATGGCTATAATGAAATAGAACAACCATCGGGAATTAACACTTATGAAACGAATCCGGCATCTTCTGTTATTTTGTTTTTGCTTAATTACGGCCCAGGCTTTTTCGCAAGGGCAAGCGGTTTCATCGAAGATTCTCAATGGGAGTGAAAAACAGCCTGAAACTATCAGATTAACCGATATCACTGTGAAGTCCATTGAGCTGATGAACAAAACCAGGCATGCATTTCAAACCTTGCCACCTCCTGGTACAATAAGGATGCTCAGGGCAAAAAATGAAATTATCAGTTCAAGGATAGATACTAACATTTTAAAACCACTCGACCAGAACGA
>CAIWXI010000007.1 GCA_903916595.1 uncultured Bacteroidales bacterium
GCATCGGTATTGAAATAGGAGGGCTGGCCAAACCCGGTTTTTGTAATTTCAAGGGTACGGCTGATGAAGTGGTCGGGGTTCTTCCTGCTTACCTGGACCATCGAGCTGGGCTGCAGCAGACGCATTTCCTCAATCACATCCAGCAGGATATAAGTCATCTCATTCACAGCATCCGAGCCATCGGCCGTGAGGCCTCCCAGGTTGATCAGGCAGAAATCGGTATAGGTGTTACTCTCCAGGGCCGTAACGCCGACCTTGGGCGGAGCCGGATGGTTGTTGAATTTGATCCAGAAGCTCTGGAGTATCTCAACTGCTTTGTCTTTGGTGAGAGTACCGTCTTCAAGACCTTTCCGGTAAAACGGCAGCAGATGCTGATCCAGCCGGCCAGGGTTGAAAGAATCCCATGGATTGAGTTCGGTGATCACAGCCAGATGCACGAACCAGTAGTACTGAAGGGCTTCATGGAAGCTGAGGGGTGGATTCGCCGGCACCTGGCGGCAGATGGCAGCCATCTCTTTAAGTTCGGCCCTGCGGACCTGATCGGTTTCATTTTCGGAGAGTTTATCAAGCTCAGTGGCATGGCGTTCAGCAAATGAGATCAGCGCAAGAGCTGCGATCTCCATCGCTTTCAGCTCCTCCTGCTTTTCATACGCAAGGGGATCATCAATGAAATCGAGACGGGCAAGCTCATCCTTGATCTGATGGATCATGTCGTTCATTCCCAGCCTGTAGATCTTGCTTCCCAGAACCGTATGCCCGGGCGCCCTCTGTTCCTGGAATTCAGTAAAAACCCCTGCCTTGTATGCAATATGCCATTCCCTGGGCAGGGACTCCATGATGCGTTCACGGTTGCTTCTTCCGGCCCAGAAAGGGATGATCTTTTCCTGGTATATCCTGCGGACTTCATCGTTTGCCTTGAACGAAACTTTTTTACGGGAATCAAGCATCTCCAGGTCTTCAATGGTATGCAGGCAGACCTCGGGATAGGTAGGACAAGCCTTTGGGGCCGGACCGCGCTCGCCAACGATCAATTCACCTTCGTTGATGCAGATGTGTTTATGGCTCAGGATATAATCCAATGCCATGGCCCGGCATACCGGTACCGAAACCCGCCGGGCTGCGGCTGTTTCGTAGAACTCAGTAACAAGTACCGCACGCTCTGCACTGATGCGGTTTACCGCATTCAGGCTCTGCTCCCGGAGTTTATTTATTCTGTCGGTCATATCACCATTTACCCTTATCCTCCGATTTTCACAATAAATCCAAGGTCTTCAAATACCTTTTTCCTACACACCAAATCTTCTCTGGTCATTGATTTTACATTCTTCATTACGTTCTCTTTTCCAAACCGCATGTATTTATTCCCGGCTGCTGCATGCCAGGGTAAAAGGTTGATCTCTGTCACGGCGGGCTTCAGCTGTTCCAGTAATACCTGCAATGCGCTGAAGTTCTCATCCGAATCGTTGATGCCTGGAATCACCGGGACTCTTGCAATGATCGTTTTCCCGGCATCTGCCAGCTTTATCAGATTCTCAATGATCTGTTTATTCGACCCTCCGGTATATTTAACATGAAGGTCGTCATCCATCAGCTTCAGATCATAAAGATACAAATCTATGTAATTTATGGTAAGCGCCAGGTTTTCCCAGGATGTAAATCCGCAGGTATCCATGGCGATATGAAATCCTTTTGATTTGAGGGCTGACAACAACTCTGAAAGGAATGCCGGCTGGAATGCGGGTTCACCGCCTGAAACAGTGACTCCTCCGCCTGATTCATCATAAAAAATCCGGTCTTTTTCCACTTCAGCCAGAATCTCATCTACTGTCATCCATCTACCGCTTACCTCTTCTTCCCTGAACTTAAGGCCATCGAGTGAAAGTGTTTTTACACTTGTCTCGGGCTCACTGTCCTGGCTTTCCGGATTATGGCACCAGAGACAGGATAGGGGACAACCTTTGAAAAAAATTGTGCTGCGGATCCCCGGACCGTCATGTACCGTGAACCTCCGGATGTCAAAAATGAGTCCTTTCATCAGCATACTTTTCAGAACAAGACGATCTCGTTTAATTACTGCTTTGTGTTAATCTGCATGGTATAATACCTGATCATGTCTGCAATAGCTTTTTGGCAAACCAGACAGAAACCTTTTGCTTCATTGGATTTCATGCGGCAATCCATCTGTGGGCTGAATATCCCTTTACCCGAATAACCGCCCCCTTCAAACATACCTGTGACTCCGTTGTACTTGGTGATCCTTGGAGTTGGGACAGGTACCGAATCGGCGAGCATTGGTTTCCATTTCGATGAAAAATCAACATTGGTAGTTATATTCGGTTCCCAGGGTTCCACTTTCAGATTATAGAAATCAGAATAAGTGACTTCCGCGTTATAGTATTCATCGGCCAGGCCTGCAAAGGAATGTCCGAACTCATGTACCGCAACTATCCTGGAATACTGGTTGTCGACCGTTCCCTCACAGTAGTGATTATAAAAACCTCCGCCTCCGTAACGTGTTGAATTCACAAGTACAAAGATGGCGTCGAAAGGGACATTGGCTGCTATATCATAAATCGACTTCGTGTCAAAACTCGTGAGGTATCGGTCCATGTCGAAAGTATAGAAACTGCTGTGGATATTGGTATTTACATAGACCTCCTTTCCCGGGACGGTAACGCCAGATTCATCGGAAGGCGACATGACGGCATAAAAATTGAATTTATCGCGATAGCTGTTGTAAGGTTCAACCGACATAAAATAATCCATCATCGAACGGGCATCTTCTATGAATTTAGGCATTTGATCTTCGGTATAGCCTTCGGCCAGGAAAGCTACATCTACATGATCGGCCGGGTCGCCCGAATACATCAGTTTCTCGACTTTAAACCGGTGAATGCTGTCGCTCAGGATAAAATAATCATCTGGTCTTACTTTCATCTCGAACATCTTCTCAAAAAGTCCTGTTTCGTAAGACCGTTTTTCAATCACGAAATTCATGGTGGTTTTCGGGAAAGGCATTACCGCGGTCATCGGAAACACCCGTCGCATCTGCTTTGCTTCGGGAGTCCCTCTCCATTCCTGGAACAGGCTTGAAAAACCTTTTGAAAACAACAGATTACCCGAGGCAGAATCAAACAGGCAGTAACGGTACGAGCCGGTATTCTTTAAAGAGACCATATTGTTGTGAGGCCCTCCATAATACGGCTCCTGCCTCATCTCCCGAAAATAAACGTTCTCTTCCATGCTGTTCCCGGCCAGGAAATAATCTATCCGCAGGGTCTTGTTCAAAAAGAACTCATCGAACCCACCCACGGCAGCCGGCGTCGAGGTTTTATCCTGGGCTGCAAGCAGAAAGGGCAGAAGGAGCAGGGCAAGCAGAGTGAGGTTTTTCATAGATTGACGGATTTACTGATTTCACCATTTCACGATTTCACGATTTCACCATTTCTCTGCACCAGCGCCGTTCCCGCGAGCATCAGCAGGCAGCCGGCTATCATTCGGTGGCTCATTGTTTCGCCAAGCAGCAGCATTCCGCCGATTACAGCGAAAACAGCTTCGAGGCCCAGTATAATACTTACATAAGCAGGATGCGCCGTTTTCTGGGCGATGATCTGCAGGGTGTATGCCAGTCCCACCGAAAGTATTCCGCCGTAGGCGATAGGAAGCCATGCTTCCAGGATCTTGCCCAGAGTAACAGTCTCGATTGCGAATGCTACAAGCATATTGAGCAATGCCGTGATCGAAAACTGAATCAGGGCCAATAGTATCGAATCCATCTGGGGTGATAACCAGCCTATAATTAATACGTGAAACGTGAAAACAAAAGAACACATCAGTACCAGAGTATCACCGTGCGAAAGCGAAAAACCACTGGTGATGCTCAGGAAATAGAGCCCGGTGATGGAAAGAATCATCCCGGCCCAGATAAACCAGTTGCTCTTCTGACCGAAGAACAAGCCAACAACCGGAACAAACACAACGTACATTTCGGTAAGGAAGCCGGCTTTGCCAGCGGTGGTTTGCTGTAGTCCGAGCTGCTGAAGCGCAACGCCCGTGAACAGCAGCAATCCGGTGATCAGGCTGCCTGCAAGAATCTTCCTTAGCCCGGCAGGATCATTTACATAGATTAACTTTTCTCTCTTCCTGAGCCTGACGTAAAAAAAAGGAAGCAGTACAAGGATCCCCAGAGAAAACCTGACCCCGTTATATGTAAAAGGTCCCACGTAATCCATTCCAACCCTTTGGGCTACAAAGGCAAATCCCCAGATGGCCGCGGCAAGCAGAAGGATCAGATCGGCTTTTATCTTAGCTGAATTCATTTAATACTTATTTCGTCTACAAAGATCCAGGCTTTATTCCCGGCGCCGGGATGCCAGGCCGGACAATTCCCTCTGTTCACTGCCTGCACTTTGATATACCTTGCATGTTTTCCGTCCAGTTTCGCAGTAAAATCCCTGATTATTGTCCCGTTGGCTCTCTCGTCAACCGTATTCTTCACCGGCGGAAGCCAGGTGTAATTTTTATTGTCGGGCGATATGGCAAATTTCACTGCCAGTGGCATAAAGATCCATGCTCCCTGCTCCTGGTAGCACCCCAGCGAAAGTTCATGCAGTGGCTGAACGGATCCCAGATCAACTACAGCCGATACATCGCAGCCTTCATATCCCTGCCATCCGCCTGTCTTAAAATTGTCGCCTCCCCTGATGAAATCAATCAGGGAAAGGTCTCCGCCTGCTGAATACTGTCCGGCATACTTTGTAAACAAAGTGATCTTGCGGTTCACCGGGATGGTTAAAAAATCAGCAGTTATAGTAAAACTTTTTTCGAGGCCGGGTGCCGATGCAAATGCTTTTAATGTGGTAGTCTTTTTTATGCAAACCGGCTTCGTATATAAAGCAGAACTGATGTCAGGTTCCTTGCCGTCAAGGGTATAGTAGATTTTCGCACCACTCAGGGGACATGACAGGGCCAGTATAGTGGAATCCATAAAGGTTCTTGCAGCTTTCTCCACCACGGGAACAGGGGTGATAAGATGATCGGTGATAGCCGATACGGGAAAATCCCCTTCTTCGCTGCCCCAGTTTGTATCTGGTTTTGAACCCATCTGAAAAACCAAAGTCCCTCCCTTCAGAATATCAGCATGCAAAATAAAACACTTTGTATAAGCCTTGCCGTTGAGAGTGGCTGAATGAATATAATAATTATCACGGCTGATGTCATTAGCCTCAATAGTAAAGGTGTTGCCATTTTCAAGATGAATAGTGGCTTTTGGGAAAAGAGGTGTTCCTATGGCATACACATCCGAGCCCGGAACCACCGGGTAAAATCCCATAGCACTAAGCACGTACCAGGCACTCATCTGTCCGCAGTCCTCATTTCCACATAAGCCATCCGGATCATTCCTGTATAATTCAGTACAAATACGGTGGATCAGTTGCTGGGTCTTCCATGGCTTTCCTGCATAATCGTAGAGATAGGCCATATGATGGCTGGGCTCGTTGCCATGTGCGTACTGCCCTATAAGACCTGAAATATCGGATTGTTCACGTCCGGTAGTCTTTGAAGACACCGAAAACAATGAATCCAGTTTTGCCCCGAACTTTTCACGGCCTCCCATCAGATCCATCAGCCCGCTGATGTCCTGGGGGACATAAAAACTGTATTGCCATGAATTGGCCTCGGTATAGTTAAAGTTCACCTCCGAAGGATCGAAAGGTGCGAACCATCCGGCATTCGTCTTTGCCCTCATAAAACCTGACGATGGATCATACAGGTTTTTATAATACTGGGCCCGCCTGATAAAGGAATTGTAATCATCAGTCTTACCAAGAGCTTTTGCCATTTGAGCTATACACCAGTCGTCGTAAGAGTATTCAAGGGTCTTCGAGACCGACTCCCCTTCACGGTCCGAGGGTATATAACCCAGGCTTTTATAGTACTTCAAACCCAATTCATCCTGGTTGGCGCTGCTCTTCATGGCTTCCAGAGCCAGAGCTGCATCAAATCCTTTGATCCCCTTGAGGTATGCATCGGCAATCACAGGCACCGCATGATAGCCTATCATACAACCGGTCTCATTGGCCGAAAGTTCCCATACCGGCAGCTTTCCGCCTTCCTTGTATTGCCTCAGAAAAGTATTGATAAAATCGCTGCTGCGTCTCTGATCAATCAGGGTGAGCAGGGGATGCTCGGCCCTGTATGTGTCCCATAAGGAGAATACAGTATAATAATCGAAGCCCTCAGCTGTATGGGGTTTCAGATCCCGGCCTAGATATTGCCGGTTAACATCCATGTATAAATTAGGACTCAGCATGGAATGATACAGTGCAGTATAGAACGTGGTCATCTGATCGGTGGAGCCTCCTTCGACCAGTATCTTCCCTAATTCTTTATTCCATATATCTTCTGCCGACCGGGCGATGGAATCGAAATCCCAGCCCGGATTTTCTTTATTCATATTTTTTCTTGCATTCTCAGCGCTGACGGCCGAAATACCAACCTTGAGCAGCAATGGTTCAGCTGGTTTTAAGCTGAAGCTGAACTGTGCCTTGACGTCGGTACCGCTGATCTCCTTGATATCCGCCTGAGTTTTGCCTGCAGATTGTATCCTGAAAGCTGCAACAGGTTTTGAAAATTTTATAACGAAATACAAGGTTTGACGGGAAGCCCAGCTCTGCGATACCCTCATCCCTTCAATTTCATCAGGCCCTGTGATCTTAAGCTTCGAATCCAGTACAATATCCCTGTGCCTTAGATCCAGAACGATACCTGCACCGTCAGGATTCTTAAATATATACCGGTGCATGCCGCTGCGAAGTGTTGCCGTAAGTTCAGCTTTCACCCCTGGTTTCTGAAGATCGACCGTGTAATACCCCGGACGGGCTTTTTCTGAGTTCTTGCCGAATCCCGAACGGAATCCGTAATTATTCAGCTCAGCCTGGCCTGTCACAGGCATAATCAGTATATCACCGTAATCGGAACAGCCGGTTCCGCTGAGATGTGTATGGCTGAAGCCATAGATCACGGTGTCGGTGTAATGATAAGCCGAACAGCCATCCCAGCCTTGCAGCCTGGTGTCGGGACTGAGCTGGACCATCCCGAACGGCAGACTTGCGCCGGGATAGGTATGGCCGTGCCCGCCGGTGCCAAGGAATGGATTTACATAATCGGCAGGCAGGCGTTTCTGATCTTTACAGGAATAAAGGAATAATGAAAAGATCAGTATTCCCGCGATAGCTGGTTTCCTCATGTCTGGTTTAATAGGTATCCTGAAGTGTGCGTATGATGATCTTTTCCAGCAAGTCCTTTTCAGTACTTGTGGTGATGAATATAATATCCAGTGGTTCGCCTGGTTTCAAGTCTGCATAATTGTTTAAGAATTTCCCGCTGACCGTGGTCGAGAGCCAGACGTTCTTAGCGAGTTTATCGCTGCTCAGGGTGATTTTATAACCTCCGGCTATCTCGGTGAGTTCCCGTTTTATTACAGGATTTTCAAGGGACAGCGACTTTACCGGTACAAAATAAAGTATATTGCCGTACTGTACATGCCGTTCATCAGAAGTTGTAAAAACAGCAGTGAGCATTACCTTTTTCTGATCCTGGCCCTGCAGGAAGACAGCCTGGTTAACGTCGAAATAATGAGCAGACTGAAAAGCAGGAACTTTAATCTTTTTGTTGATTTCCTTAATTATTTTTCCGCTAAAATCGGTAAGCTTAATGCTCAGATCGCCCTCCATCTCTAAATAGCGTTCAGAAACAATATAGACTCTCAGTCTGTTTTTCTCTGTTACCGGAGAAACCAGGACATCCTTATAACTGTCGCGTACAAAGTAATGCAGGGCTTTGGGCGCCCCATAATAATCCCGGGCCGACCATGAAACTACCGGCCAGCAGTCGTTATACTGCCAGAACAGCGTGCCCATGCAATACGGCATAGCCCTGCGATGGGCTTCAATAGCCGTTTTCATTCCTTCTGCCTGCAACAGCTGGCTTACATATACATAGGATTCAAAATCCTTTGGACGTTTGTAATCACGCATCATATATTCATCTATGATTTCATAGCCTTTTAGATTTTTTTGATGGGCTTTCATCACGGGAGAGCCTAGTTTAAGGTCCCCGGCTTGAGTAAAATATTTAAAACTGCTGATATCGGGAAAAGACTGAAACCCGTATTCCGACATGAACCGCCCTACAATATCCTTGTACTTGCCAAAGGGCAGCTTGCCCCACCATACTCCCCAGTAATGCATGTCGCCCCTGTGTTTACTGTCGGGATTACCCCATCCCAGCATGGGCGAACTGGGTATATAAGGTCTGAGGGTATCGAACTTTCGTACATTATTCTGGAGTATCCCGTTAAAAATGTTTTTATATCCCTGGTAAACCCTTGCAGAGTCTGAGGGGCTGTATTTGTATTGTTTAACCCAGCCCCAGTGTCTCCAGCCCTCGTCAATCTCGTTATTCCCGCACCACAGAGCGATGCATGGATGACTGCGCAGGCGTATGATATTCTGAATGGATTCAATATTTACATTCTGCATAAAGTCCTTGTCGCCGGGATACATCGCGCATGCGAACATAAAATCCTGCCACACCAGAATTCCGAGTTCATCGCAGAGATCATAAAAAATATCCTTCTCGTAAATACCTCCGCCCCAGACCCGGAGCATATTCATATTCAGATCTTTTACTCCCGTAAGTAAGGCCCGGTAAGCAGAATCACTCACCCGGG
The DNA here is from genome assembly GCA_903916595.1 of uncultured Bacteroidales bacterium. Taxonomy (GTDB): domain Bacteria; phylum Bacteroidota; class Bacteroidia; order Bacteroidales; family FEN-979; genus CAIRDP01. The sequence continues at coordinate 8,735 of CAIWXI010000007.1, forward strand.
TAGGAAAATTGTCCTGGGGGATGTAATTCGCACCTTTCATGAAAACCGGGAAACTGTTGACCAGAAAACCAAAGGTCTGGCCCGCCGTATCAGCCTGCTGTACCAGTTCAATGGTACGAAGGCCAATCCTTTTACTGCCTTTTTCGGCAAGAATATCGGTGTAATAAATATCGTAATTCAGTGTGTACAGATATGGAGTTCCCATCCCGTTAGGCCACCACAATTTTGGGTCCTTTATAACAAAATCAAAGCGGATGATGTTGATACCCTGTTTCACCGAAACATTATGTGTAAGCAATGGAAGTGAGTCGGCAGAAATCCTTATGCTCACCGTATCGGGCAGGCTCGAGGCCAGGGTGAAGACCCCCGACAGGCTTGCCGCGGAATCGGTAAGATGTTTCTGAATGAACTGCACTCCCAGAAGGTTTACCCGGTTGTAAAACTTCAGGTATACCGGTTTCCATACCCCGCTGGTGATGAGTTTCGGGCCCCAGTCCCAGCCGAAATTATAAGCAGCTTTACGGCAAACGACCTTCTCGTCGCCGGGGAGTTTTACAGGAAGTTTGTCGTACAATTCTTTGATTTCCTTTACAATGGAAGGAAAAAAGATACGAAGCTCATTTTTTCCTGACTTCAGCTTGTCTTTCGTGTTTTCGTAATGCCACTCCCTGAACATGTTATTGGCCGACAGGATAAGAGAATCATTCAGGTAAACCCGGGCATACGTGTCAAGTCCTTCCAGAACCAGATCGATCTGTCGGGCCTCGAAAAATGAAGGATCTGCATAAAAAATTCTACGGTACTCCCAGCCCCTCCCGGCAACCCATTGAACACTGTCCTCGTTGGACCTGTAGAACGGATCACTCATAAGCCTGTTCTTTAAAAGATCAAGCTGCACACAGCCAGGCACTGTGGCAGGATACCATTCAACGCTGCCTTCCTGTCTGAATTCCCATTCCCCGCCCAGATCAAATTTAAGGGGTAACTGGGCGGATGCGGGTAGAAGCCATCCGCAGATAAAAAACAAGAAAAGAATTTTCTTCATTGTTGTAAAAATAATTATATGCCAAAAGTATCAAATTATTGTGAAAATGTGGTATTTTCGAGCACTCCAAAGACTAACAAACGATGAACATTGCCGAACTCAGCAAACAGTTTTATGAATTATACGATGGACCAGGCCAGGCTCCGAGGCTTTATTTCGCACCAGGCAGGGTCAACCTGATAGGCGAACATACCGATTATAACGGGGGCTTTGTGTTGCCTTGCGCCCTTCAGTACGGGACCTGGCTAATGATGAGAAAAAGGTCAGACAATCTGCTGCAATTCGCCTCTGCGAACTTTGTCGGCAAAGCCGTGTATGATCCCTCTCCGGGCTATGTGAAACATCAGGTTAGCTGGATCAATTACCCCCTGGGGATTTTTTCGCAGTTTGACCAACTGAAGGTATCTCTTACTGGTTTCGATATGCTTTTCTCTGGTGATATCCCGAACAGCGCCGGCTTGTCTTCGTCAGCGTCAATCGAGATGGTTACCGCTTATGCGCTGGCTTCCATGCTCAATGTGACCAGCCTCGGGATGATAGATCTGGTGAAGCTGGCGAAACGATCCGAAAATGAATTCATCGGGGTTAACTGCGGCATCATGGATATGTTCGCGGTGGGTATGGGCTCAGCCGATCATGCAATCTTCCTGAATTGTCTTACGCTTGAATACAAACGAGTACCTTTTATACTCAAGGGGTATACTCTGGTCATCGCGAACACGAATAAACAGAGGGTTCTGGCCGATTCAAAATACAATGAACGGGTGGATGAATGCAGGGAAGCCATGGATGCCATAAAGGCTCATATTCCCGTGAATCTCCTCGGGGAGATAGGGTTCATGCAGTTTTTCAAGATACAGGAGGTTATTGAGGACGAGAGGGTAAGACGCCGTGCCCGCCACGTGATCTCCGAGAATCAAAGGGTATTGAATGCTGTTTCCTGTCTGTACAAAAACGATATGCTTCAATTCGGGGCTTTGATGAACGCGTCTCATGAGTCGCTTCGCGACAATTACGAGGTTACAGGAATTGAACTGGATACGCTTGTTGAAGAGGCTCAGAAGATCAACGGGGTGATAGGTTCAAGGATGACCGGAGCCGGATTTGGCGGATGTACGGTAAGCATTGTTAAAGATGATATTGTAGAGAAATTTATTCATGAAGTGGGAGATCGTTACAAGCTGAGAACGGGATTGACAGCCTCGTTTTATATAGCAAAAGTTTCTGACGGCGTGAGGGAAATAAGTTCAGAATCCATTTAAAAATCTATTGTATGAGTAAAAAAAACGAGAAACAAAAGCAGGCCGATAAACCTGTTACTGTAAAGAAACTTAAAAAAGATAAGACTGAAAAGATTGAGACCCTGAACATTCTTGATAAGGAAGAAGAGACTGACAGCCGGATCAAGAAGAAGTATTACGAGGAAGAACTTGCAAAACTTCAGCTTGAGCTGGTAAAAATGCAGGAATGGATCAAGTATAAAGGCCTCAGGGCAGTGATTCTCTTTGAAGGCCGGGATGCGGCAGGAAAAGGCGGGACGATCAAACGCATCACCGAAACACTGAATCCCCGTGTTGTCAGAGTAGTAGCTCTGGGAGTGCCGACCGAGAAAGAGAAAAGCCAGTGGTATTTCCAGCGGTATGTGGCTCATTTGCCTGCTGCTGGCGAGATGGTATTGTTCGACCGCAGCTGGTACAACCGTGCCGGGGTCGAGAGAGTGATGGGTTTCTGTACTGAGCCGGAATACTGGGATTTTCTGAGGTCCTGCCCGAACTTTGAGAACATGCTCACACGCTCTGGCATTATCCTGATCAAATACTGGTTTTCTGTTTGCGACAGGGAACAGGAGAGAAGATTCATGCAGCGTATCAACGACCCGACCAGGAGATGGAAGATCAGTCCGATGGATGTAGAATCCCGTTTGAAATGGGTGGAATATTCGAGGGCAAAGGACGATATGTTCGCCTATACCGATACAAAACAGGCTCCGTGGTTTGTTGTGGAAGCAGACGACAAGCGCAGTGCGAGGTTAAACTGCATAAGCCATTTGCTGGGTATGATAAAATACAAGGATGTTCCGAGGGAAAAGATCGTTTTGCCACCTTTGGAAAACGAAAAGTCTTATGTCCGTCCACCGATGTCGGAGCAAACTTTCGTACCCAAGAAATTCTGAGTTATTCTATTACCGAAAACCTGAAGGTGGTCTTTTCCATATAAGGTATGCCCGGCTTCAATATGGTATTCGGAAACCCCGGCTGGTTCGGGGAATCAGGAAAATGCTGTGTCTCAAGACAGAGCCCGTAATGGATTTTATACACTTTACCGTTTTTTCCCGTGATGCTTCCGTCGAGAAAATTACCTGAATAAAACTGAACACCCGGCTGGGTGGTTTCAACAGTAAGTTTGCGGCCCGACGAGGGATCGGTTAATACCGCTGCCACAGACATCACCCCGGTCTTCTTCCGCAGAACATAATTATGGTCATAACCTCCATTCACTTTTTCGATGTTGTGTCCTATTGCGAGGGGGAGGTTGAAATCCATCGGACCGCCTTTAACTTCAGGAAGTTTGCCGGTAGGGATGAGTTCCAGATTGACCTCGGTGAAACGGTCTGCAGGGATCATCAGAACATGTTGTAAAATATCAGAACCGGCCCCGTTCAGATTAAAATAAGAATGATTGCAGATGTTCACTGGCGTGGCTTTATCGGCGACGGCTTCTATAATCATCAGAAGTTCATCCTGATTGTTCAGGATATACGTAACCCCGACGTTAAGATTCCCAGGATAGCCTTCTTCTCCATCGGGGCTGTGATATGTAAGACTGAGACTTGCAATTGTGGAGTCGGAGTATTCACTAGCATTCCACACGACCTTGTCAAAACCCTTGACACCCCCGTGCAGGGCATTGTTCCCGTTATTTCTGGCAAGTTTGTGGTTCACGCCATCCAAGGTGAACTCACCTTTGGCAATACGGTTGGCATAGCGCCCCACTATGGCGCCAAAATACGGACTGTTGGCCACGTACGACTTAAGGCTGTCGTAACCGAGTACGATATCCCCGATTTTTCCGTCTTTTCCAGGCATCAGGATCTCTGTAATAATGGCCCCGTAATTTGTTATCCTCACGGTAATTCCGTGTTTGTTGGTAAGGGTGTACAGGAACACTTCCCGGCCGTTTATTGTCCCGAATTTACTTTTCATGGCTGAAGTCTTTGTCACGTCTTGTAAAACTTTTTCTTTCTCGCCAGCTGTTGACCCCAGGCAGGTTAAATGCAGTAAGGCAGTCAGAAGAAGAAAACAGCTTAGATTCTGTCGCATTTTATCTATTTTTGAAAACCAAAACAAACGTACTCAATTTTTCTTTCAGCTTAATGGATTTAAAAGACAAAGTAATTATTATAACAGGCGCTTCAGGAGGAATCGGTAAGGCAACTGCATTGGCTTTAGGCCGTTCAGGAGCGATGGTTGTTCTTGTGGCCAGGCGTGCTGAACTGCTCATCGAAACCGCTAAAACAATCAGCAATGCCCTGGTTCTGCCCTGTGATCTTTCTAAAGAGGAAGACTGTATTATGATGATAGAGACGGTTATTTCCCAGTGTAAACGTATCGATGTTCTGATCAATAATGCTGCAAGTGTCATCGTTTCACCTTCTGAAAGTGTTAGCAGGGAAGACCTGCTGAAGGCCTTTCGCACAAACCTTCTTGGTCCTGTAACGGCAACCCAGGCAGTGATACCCCATATGCTCAGGCAGGGAGGAGGGCATATCATTAACATCGGCTCTCCCGGCTTCATGATGGGAATACCATACTATGCACCGTATGTATGTTCCAAGGCAGCTTTTTCGGCCTGGACCAGGACTATACAATCAGAGTGGGAAGGCAGCTGCATCAGGGTGAGCGAGTACTTCCCGGGGTATATTAAAACCGATTCGAATCCGGAATCGAGACTGGGGGCAGTGGACCAGGATTTCCTGATGAACAGCAAACAGAATTTTATTACCCGTACGTTTGCGAAACCCAAAGAACCCGGTCAGGTGGCAAATCAGATCGTGGCGCTTGTAAAGAAACCAAAGACCCTGGTTTATACCGACTTCTCAACAAAAATAGGCGCTTTCATATCAAATATAAGCTCCTTCAGGCTGTCTATTGCTTCACAAATGGCCCGGACAGCCAGAGAAAAGATAAATCTTCAGATGTTGAACCAAAACAAATCAATCAATGAGAAAAATCATCCCGCTTAAAGACAGGCCTGCCGATTATATCTATATCGGTTTTTTCCTTATTAACGTCCTGTTCATTACCTATATCGTAGACCTGGAACAACTGGTGATTGCCGATCCCTCAAGTTTCGACTATCCCTTCTGGCCTCTGCCTTTCCTGGTCGACATGACCCATTGGTGGGGAGCTAATTTCGATCCCTTGCAATGGTTCCGGCCCACCTGGTGGAAAGCAACTATCTGGCTCGATGTCATCTTTTTCGGTCCTTTTTATGTCGCCGCGATTTACGCCTTCATTAAAGGCAAAGAATGGATCCGGATCCCTGCCATCATCATTATGTCTATTTTGTTTACCAACGTTTTTATCATCTGCAGCGAAGAGATCTTTGGCCCCACACCGGCCAAGAACCTGCCATTGGTGTTGCTGGCCAACGCACCATGGTTCCTGTTTCCAATTTTCCTGATCTGGAAGATGTGGAAGAAGGAGCACCCGTTTACGAAGGATTAACTGATTGACGGAAGGACTGAATGATTGATTTCAAGAGTTACAGTTTTATTGCATCGAGCTGGGGTTTATAGCGGGATACCAGGGTCTTGTACTGGGGCATGAACGAAGCTGGCACGGGTTCGGAGGGAGGCGATTCGAGGTGAAGCGGATCTATAGGCGAGCCGTTTCTGTATACCCTGAAATCAAGATGCGGCCCGGTAGATAGTCCGCTGCTGCCTACATAACCAATCACCTGACCCTGACTCACATGAACTCCGGGACTGATGTTTTTTGCATATCCCGAAAGATGTGCATATGATGTGGCATAAACTGAATTGTGCCGGATTGCTATAAACCTTCCATAACCGCCTTTCCAGCCCGCTTCTGTAACCTTGCCTTCTCCAAGCGCTTCAACAGGGGTTCCACTTGGTGCAGCATAATCAACCCCGAAGTGCGGCCGGGCTATCCTGAGAATAGGATGCATCCTTGAGCCTGTGAAACGGGAACTTATCCTTGAAAATCTCAGAGGGGCTTTAAGAAATGAGCGCTGAAGACTTTGCCCATTTTCATCAAAATACGCTTTCTTTCCTTTACCCTCCCAAAGGAATGCATAATAGTCTCTGGTACCGGTATGGAAATATGCCGAAAGTATTTTGTCAATTCCTATCATCCGGCCATCCACATACATTTCCTCGTAAATCACCTTGAACGAATCTCCGTTCTGCAAACCGTAAAAATCAACAGTCCAGGCAAAGACCTCCGAAATATCCAGGGCCAGACTGATGTTAAGATCCAGGCTTTCAAAAGTCCTCCAGAGGGAACCTGAGATTTGACCACTGGCCGTCTTAACGGCTACCTTGACTTTCTTTTTATCCCTGTATACCTTTAGTGAATCGCAAAAATCATACACCACGAATTCGATGCTGCTGATCTCGTAAATAAAATACAGCAGGCGATGAGTTGAATCATTTGCGGTGATCCTGGCATAGGCATTTCCCGAATGCATCTTCCTTACATCGAAAATATCAGCTGTGCTGTTGGCAATTTTATCTATCAGTCCTGCTGAAATATATGGTGCAAGAATATCGGACAGGTTCTGGTTATTCCCGGTTTTACTATATGCGATCCCGCGGTTCTCAAGCTTAATGTTGTATGCTTCACTGCGTGGCGGCTCGTTAATGACCGGAGGTATATCTTTTATTTTTTGTTTAAACAGTATCAAGCCAAATATAATAAGAAGGATAAAAATGCATGCCATGGCAGGCAGGATGATCCATAAGCGGGGTGTCAGCTTCAGTCTATTCATCGTTGAATGTAAGATGTATGATAACCACTTCGGGCCGGTTGCCCAGCCTCACAGGAGGGCCCCAGGTACCAAATCCGCTGGAGACATAAAAATGTGTCTTCTGTATCTTCTTGTACCCCCAGCTGAGTTCGTAAATAGCTCTGGTGATATAATTAAAAGGCCATATTTGTCCGTGGTGGGTATGCCCCGACAGCTGCAGGTCTACTCCAAGGCCGGCAGCTTTTGAAAGATTAAAAGGCTGGTGATCCATCAGGATGACAGGATAGGAGAGGTCCACATCTTTCATAACCTCTGCAAGTTCTTTTCTGGGCTTGCCCGAAAAACGGGGTTTATCCCGGTCATCCCTTCCAACCAGGTAAAACTGCTGATTAACAAGGATGGCCGTATCGCGGAGCATTGTTATACCATGTTTCTGAAGATAATCCACTGCAGCGCCCGCTCCCCCGATGTATTCATGATTTCCCGTGATGGCATAGACCCCTATCACGGCTTTCAGCTCACATAAAGCTTCGCCGATATTATCTTTGATAACGGGCGCCAGGTCCTCATCCACTACATCGCCTGCAAGCAGGATCAGATCGGGTTTTGGAATGTTCAGCAAACGGACCAGTTCCCTGGCTTTTGCTTTGCGGATGATTGAACCCAGATGAATATCCGAAGCCATTGAAATAGTAAGCTTTTTGAGCCCATGCCCGGGCTTTGCAATATTCAGTGTGAGCTCTTTTACCCTCGGATTCCTCGCGTTGATATAGCCCACTATTACCAGAACCGTCACCGAAACCACCGATACAATAAAAAGAAGCTGCTTTGTCCGGGCATAATCTGTATATAAAACTGCCGGGAGGAAATGAAAAAAATGATTTAAAAGCCTGGTGATATCAAGCAACAGCAGGATCAGGGCGAAGAAAAGCATAAACGCGAGCCAGAAACTTCCGATCCAGGTAAGACATTCTGTTAAATGACCGGGATACTTCCGCTCAAGAAAGCGAGCTGCTACAAAGGCCGAAGCCACGAGCCAGAATACCAGGGAGAACCACATCCGCAGAGGAGATCCTGAAGGAATAGCCTGTATCGCCCTGATGAAAATAAGGTAGTTGACCAGGGTATAGATTGCAACTACAATAGTTACAAAAAAAAACATCGCGCTTGTTCTCAAGGAATTTTTAACTTTGAATCGATATTATGGCATCAAAGATATCTTACTTTTGTAACTGTCTTGACCACCAACAGATTCTTAACGGGATTTAGTTTCTCTTAGTATTCATAAACATAACACAAATCGATGAATTCAGGATTTATCTTATCATGGATCGATTATTCGGTCATGATTATTTATTTTGCCTTTGTCCTTGGTATCGGATGGGCTCTGAAACGCTACATGAAAGACGCCAGTGCCTTTCTTGAAGCCGGTCGTTCCATGCCGGCCTGGGTTGCCGGCCTGGCATTCATCTCTACTAACCTCGGGGCTCTCGAAGTGATGGGGATGACCGGTTCGGGTGTTAAATATGGTATGCTTACAACCCATTTTTACTGGGTGGGGGCAATTCCTGCCATGGTGTTCCTGGCGATGTTTATGATGCCGTTCTACTATGGTTCTAAAGCCCGTTCAGTACCGGAATACCTTAAGCTTCGCTTTGATGAAAAAACACGCGGACTGAATGCCATTCTGTTTGCTGTCATGACCATTCTCGCATCAGGGATCTCAATGTATGCCCTGGCTATCCTGATGGAAAAAGTCCTCGGATGGAACTTTCACCTCAGCCTTATCCTTTCGGCCGCTATTGTACTTGCATATACCTATCTTGGGGGACTCTCATCCGCAATTTACAATGAAGTCCTGCAGTTTTTTATTATCGTTGTAGGCTTATTGCCTATCGTAATCCTCAGTCTTAAGGACGTAGGCGGATGGCATGGTTTGCAGCAAAGCCTTGCACCCATTGTAAGTTCCAAAGGGTTTGCACCCGATACATGGACCACTACCTGGAAATATACAGGATCGGCGGCGGCAAATCCCATGGGGGTGGAGTGGTACGGGATATTCGTCGGCCTTGGGTTTGTGTTGTCGTTCGGCTACTGGTGTACCAATTTTCTTATTGTCCAGAGAGCTATGTCGGCTCATTCTACTACCGCCGCCCGGAATACTCCGCTTATCGGAGCCATTCCGAAGATGTTTATTCCCTTTCTTATCATCGTTCCGGGTATCGTGGCATTGGTTTTGATGAACACCCCGGGAAAAGGCTTCACGCTTCCGCTGAATGCAGCAGGCCAGCCCATATACGATTATACCATTATCATGCTGCTCAAACAATATCTGCCAGCCGGCGTGCTGGGCCTGGGCATAACGGCCCTTCTGGCTTCTTTCATGTCGGGAATGGCTGGAAATGTTTCTGCTTTTAATACCGTGTGGACATACGATATCTACCAGAGTTACATACGGCCTGCCACGAACAACAAGGCAATCGACGACAAACACTATCTGTTCGTTGGAAGGATGGCTACCATTTTCGGAGTTCTGGTGAGTATAGCTGCAGCCTACCTGGCCAGCCTGTTCGGCAATATCATGGATTTTCTGCAAACCATTTTTTCTATGGTCAACGCGCCTCTGTTCGCGGTGATCTTCCTCGGTATGTTCTGGAAACGGGGTACCGGCCACGCGGCTTTCGCCGGCCTGCTTGCCGGTTTGCTTGTTGCGCTGCTGCATCACGGACTAACGTTTCCCGCCGGGGCCGATACCCTCGTAAAAGGAGGCTGGATCGCTCATCTGCATGCCTATCCGGTTGAAATGGCCCAGAGCTTCTGGACCGCTATATTCGCCTGCTCCACCAGCACACTGGTCACGGTTGTAGTTTCTTTTCTGACTACCCAAAAGAAATCAGACCAGGAACTGACAGGACTGGTGTATTCGCTTACGCCGAAACTCAATGAGGAAGCAGTTCCATGGTACAAAAGATCATCAACACTGGCCATCGTGGTACTGACACTTGTAACAATTTTAACAATATTATTCTGGTAAAAACAAATTAGTATGGGTATAGATATAAAAATTCCTATTGGGCTGATGTTCACAATCCTTGGATTGCTTCTCACGGTATACGGATTCATCACACGCTCCGATGCCGCCCTGTATACTGTTTCCCTGGGGATCAACGTAAACCTTTGGTCAGGCCTGGGGATGCTTGTTTTTGGACTGCTGATGCTTGCGCTTAGCATTAAATCAAAAAAACAAAAACCACAATAATATGAAATCCCTGCCTCGGGCCTTTCTGAAAACTCCTATCGGGTTTATCGAAATCACCGGATCTGAAAAAGGAATAAGGAGTGTTTATTTTCTTGATTTCAGAGTAAGGCTTGCCCGGATTCCCCATGAGCTGAAACAAGCCGTTGACCAGCTTCACGAATATTTTACAGGCGAAAGGAAAGAGTTTTCAGTAAACCTTGACCTTGAAGGATCAGCTTTTCAGCTTAAAGTCTGGAATGAGCTTACAAAGATCCCATACGGTATGCCTGTCACTTATCATGAGCTGGCACGAAGGATAGGGAATATCAATGCATTCAGGGCTGTAGGAGGGGCCAATGCTGCTAACCCCATTTCTGTTATCATCCCATGCCACCGGGTGATCGGTATGAACGGCCGTCTGGTAGGCTATGCCGGTGGATTAAAACGAAAAAAATGGCTGCTTGAACATGAGCATGCATTTGCCCAGAAAGACCTGTTCTACCGCTGATCAGATCTCTTCTTCTTTCATCCGATGACCTAATTCCTTTACCGAGGAATAGCTTTCCATTAATCCGGGAAGGTATTCTGCCGATGATATAAAGGTCCACAGATAGGCCACGATGGAATAAATACTACCGGTCGAGAAATTGTCGACATCCACACAGATAAATAATACCACGATAAAGATGCCCATCAGAATCAGTTTGATAACCAGGTAATTAAACGAATTCCACCGGGCAATTCTGAACTGTGGGTTAACCATACTACGGTAAAATTCATGAATGGATTCTGAGCTCTGGTTCTCAACAACCTGATATAAATCTTCCTGGGTGTCGCGGATAGTCCTTTGAAGGGAACGTACATTCTTCTTGTAAAAACGCGAAAAAGCAAACAACGGAGCAATGATCAAAAGACAAACCGCGGCAATACGCCAGTCATAGAAAAACATCGCTATAATAGCTCCGAAGGTGGCACAGAATTGCCAGGATATCTCAGGTAACCTCTCCTTAAAAAAGATCACGAACTCCTTGGTAAGCTCGGCCCTGATAAGGGTTCTCGATACCGGGTCATTCTTCTTTCTCGACAAGATGATTACTTTTTCAGCCACATCAGCAAACATCCTGGAATATATTTTACCGCTTAAAAAACGGCTCATGGTCCCGCCAACAACATTCAGCAAATAAATAAAAATCCAGACAAAGAGGGGATAGAGGTAATTGACTTTTTCATGGTCATAAAAATAATCGATAAGCACGTCGAGAAGCTTACCAAAATAGCCTGGTTCAATAATCCAGGCAACATTTTCGAGCAGTACGAATACCAGCACCAGGCTTATCTTGTACCTGTATTCATAAGCTATATTTTGTATGGTCATCGGAGCAGCTGAGGGAAGTTTACAAATTTAACAAATACAAGCAGGGGATTTGTTATTTTTGAAAATTCTATTTATAAACGATGAAGATACGATATTTATCAGGCATCTTTTTCTTTTTCTTTTTTGTTTCCTGCGGAAATCAAAAGACTGTTAATGGAGTTTACCGCTGTTACCAGGGCGAAAAAAATGGGTTTTCAGTCTGGATCGTCGACGGATACAAGATAAGACAGAATATTTATAAAGAATTCCTATACGGTGGAAACGATCAGAGATACCTGTTCAACCCCAAAGGCGAGATATGGATCGACCATGCGGTGTCGTGCGAGGAGTACGAACTTACACTGGCACATGAGCTGAATGAACAGGCTCTGATGGCAAAGTTCGGATGGACTTACGAAAAATCTCACGATTCCTCTCTCAGGATCGAACTTGTGATGAGAAAGAAATACGATTCCATCTGCCGGGCTCATGAAGCTGCTCTGCACAAGGTATGCCCCGAGGATGCGACACATGCCCGGGAGATTCCCGGAATTGCCGACAGTGTTGTACTCAGTGGCATTTACCGTATGCCTCTGGGCGTAAGGGACGGTGTTGGCATCTGGGTTGTTGATGGGTATAAAGTGCGGGCCGGATTGTTTCCCGATTTCGGCTTAAGCGGAAACGATATGGCATATCACTTCATTCCCGGCAATGAAATCTGGATTGACGGACAGATGTCTTCAGAGGAAACCGGGTTCTCGATTCAGACCGAATTACTTGAACGCCGGCTGATGGCTTCCGGAGTCTCTTACGGAAAAGCCTATGATTCGGCAATCAATACAAATGTCCGGCTGAGAAAGGATATGCAGAAACTTATCGATGCCCATCCGACGCTGATAGTGCCGAAGGTGCTTGTAAAGGATTGAAGGAATGAATTTCGAATATCGAATATTGAATGTTGAGTGTAGGGAGCATTTTGCGTAAGCGGCCTCAGGTGGAGCGTAGCGACACCGTAGCCGCGACGCAAAGATGCGACCGATAAGTGACACCGTAGCCGCGACGCAAAGATGCGACCGGTAAGTGACACCGTAGCGGCGGTGTGAAGCTGTGAGCGAATTAATGAAATACTGATACAATGAAACGACTTATACTCATTCAGTGCCTGATAATAACATGCTGCGTCATAAACCGGGCTGATGCCCAGATCACATCGGTATTGTTCGATAAACCTTCTTCCTTTACCGTTGAGGGCTTTTCCATTGACCATAAGCAGATAAGCACGGCCTATGGCATCCCGATGTTCTCGGTGCTTATCGACAGTAATTTTTATAATTCCTATTGTGCGAAGGCGGAATTCAGGAACGACAGCGTTCTGTTTACACTTGCCGATTCGGTAGCAGGGGTGATGTACCCCGATAAAAGTTGCAAACAGGGAATTAAGTACCTGATCCGCTTTATCAACAAGGGCAAGGGGAGCCATAAAATTGAGAATCTGGTTCCCCTGGGTGAGGGTACCGATAAAGTGTATATTACCGCCGCCGGCGCAAAAGAATGGCCTCATTACCTCTGCCGTTCCCTTCTTTTCAGGCCGGGATTTGGCCCCGTGGGGATCATACTTCCCGACAACGCCTGGCATATGGGCTTCTCTGATTTTGTTCTCAATGATACTCTTTCGGTAACTTCAATTGCAAGAAGAACGGGCCGCGACAAGGAAAAGACAAGCATCGACCGATGGGCTGTAACCCTGAACCCATCGGGCTGGGTGGAATACAGCCTGTATATCGACACTCACAAAGGAGAATGGCAGGAGGGGCTCAGGATGATGTTCCAGCAACGTTATCTGTATGACCTGCTTTCGTTCGACAATACTATGTTTGAACGGACCGACCTCGGGTGGATGAAGAACAAATACATTATGCTTCTTCAGTTTGCCTGGGATGATACGTATTATGACTTCCGCCAGAAAAAATACACGTTTTATTCCGCCTTTACCAAATACGATCATCTTACCGGGGGTTACGACATATTTACTCTATGGCCTACCTGGCCCCGGCTTGGGCTGGACCAGAGAAATCAATGGGATATGTACCGTGATCTTCCCGGCGGACTAAAGGAGCTCAGGAAGCAGTCGGCTTTTGTTCATAGCAAAGGGAAGCATTATTTCATCTCGTATAATCCCTGGGATGAAGGCACACGAAAGGAAGATCAGTTGAATGGCATGGAGACCCTTCTGAGGGAAACCGAAGCCGATGGCGTGGTGCTTGATACCAAAGGCGAGTCGAGCCATGAGCTGCAGGCCGCCGCCGACAGGGTTAAGCCTGGTATCATTATGTACAGCGAAGGTATGGCTGTTCCAAAAGACATGCCAGGTATTGTTTCAGGCCGGGTACATGATGCCCTGGTTATGCCACCGCCCCTGAATCTGAACAAATTCATCAAACCCGATTTTGCGATCTTCAGGGTGCTGCAGATCGCTGATGACAGGCTGCACCGCGAACTGGCATGCGCATTTTTCAACGGCTACGGGGTGGAGCTGAATACCATGAGGCCCGGCCGGCCTTCATGGATGCCCGAAGAATACGCCTATATGGGTAGAACTGCAAGGATCTTACGCGAAAACACTTCGGCGTTTCACAATTATCAGTGGATGCCGCTGATCCCGACTCTTACCGACTCAATCTATGTGAATCGCTGGCAGTCGGGCGACAAAACGCTGTATACAATTTACAGCCTTAAACCCCAGGGCTGGGATGGTCCGCTTATTAAAGTCACTGAACCTGTCAAGGGTTTTCACTATGTCGATCTCTGGAATCATGCTGAAATAAAAACATTAACTACACAGGCTGTCACTTCCCTGCCCGCGCACCTGGAGCCTTTCGAAAAAAAATTCCTGAATACCAGAAGGGAAGGGAATGTGGGATGCATGGCCTTGTTGCCACGGCTTATCAGCCTCAGGGATCTGGGCGACAGCCTGGTGTTCAGTGCTGCAGGCGGGGATAAAATAAAAGTGTTTGGCGAAAATCCGTCCTACGCTTCAAAAGCCTGTGAATTCCCGGCAAAAGGAGGTAAAATCCCTTACAGGGAGGTGTTTGGGGAGGCTTGTCCCAAGTTGGTTGTACAGCTTTTCGCAAAAGATGAACTGCTTGATGAAGCCGTGGTCATTCCTGCATCCTGCATCCCGCATCTTGTATCCCTTGTCACACGAACACCAGCTGCAAAATCACCTCCTGCAGGCATGGTCGAAATTCCGGCTGGCAAATTCCGCTTTTATACCCGGCGGGATCCTCAGTCGCAGGATGCCTTCATTGCCTTTCCTGACTACAGCGACACGGTTGTGATTGACATGAAGAGGTTATTTATGGATAAATACCCTGTGACCAACAGCGAATACTCCCGTTTTATCCAGACAGCACGAAACAATGCCGATGACAACAAGCCTGTAGTCAATGTGAGTCCGGAAGATGCTGCTGCCTACTGCCGCCATTACGGAAAAAGACTTCCAACGGAGCGTGAATGGCAGTATGCAGCCCAGGGTGCCGACATGCGAAAATATCCCTGGGGTAACAAGCCCGATTCAACTTTGTGCAATTACAACCTCAATCATGAATCTCCGGCAGACAGCTTTCCGAGGGGAGCAAGCCCTTTCGGAGTGGAAGACATGATAGGTAATGTCTGGCAGCTTACAAACGACGTGTATTATAACGGCTCTTATTACTATACCATCATCAAAGGGGGGAGTTATTATCATCCCACTCAGAGCATATGGTATGTGACAGGCGGACCAATGCCTGCCGATCATCCTGAAATGCTGTTGCTGATATCGCCCGGACTGGACCGGAATGCCACGATTGGGTTCCGTTGCGTGAAGGATGCCGATTAATTTTTAAGCAGCCAGGCGTCTTTATAAAGGGCTTTGATCTCTTTCAGTTTGGCAATGGCATCGTCTCTTTTGGATGTTTCAAAGACAGAGATCCTGCCTTTTCCATCATTTGAAAAAAATCTGACGTTCGGCAAACCCTTATCAATAAAGAATTTCATTAATTTGACAGTGTCTTTTAACGGCACATTGCTTTTAACAATAATATAATACGTGAACGGTTTTCCTTCAGAATTGAGAGCGGATGGCATGGCTGCAGTGGCAGAATTGAGTATGGGTGGCTTTGCCGGGGTTGCAGATTTAATTGCGGATGGCTTTGCTGAAGTATCGGCTTTGATGATGACCGGTTGTGACTGGCCGTTGGGGTCTGGAATCTGGCCGAACCATGCACAGGCGTAGTTTTCGTAAACTCCTATCCCGATTGCTTCCCACTTATTCCCCTGCCATTTGCCGGTATTCATAAGGAAACTGTTAAAATAATCTACCGATTTCCAGAAATTTATAACGCTGTCAATATCCACCGGGTTGTTTTCCCAGTAAACGATTTCATAGCCTTTGCCTTTATATGGAGTGATTTCTTTTGGTTTATCCCATACCGAATTTTTCTTGTTTTCATCTTTGGGATAACAAAATGCTTTCCAGGGCCCCTTGTCGGACCAGGAATATAAATTACAGGGCTCCTGGTCAGGATGGTTAAAGAAAAGATCTTTTACATGTGCCGAGGCAACATAACAAAGAGAAACTGAAAGGGGAACTGGTGGAAGGTGGTATTTTTCGCGGTATTCATTAATCATCTGGTAGAGCCTCATCTCCTCGTCACTGATTCTGAAGTTGGCGGGGATGGCATTCAGCTGTTTTTGCGGTTGCTGGGCATTGCCCGACAAAGCAATCAGCACGAATGTGGTCATCAGAATAACACAAATCTTCCTGAACATATTATAGAACTATCATCAGGTTATACGGATGTTTAGGAAAATGGTTACCATAAAAATGTTCATAACACTTATTTTAGCTTCGACTGGTTTTCTTCAATCAGCAAACGGGCTATAATAGCGTCCCAGATATAGTTGGGCGGAGAATTGAGAACCTCGTTATCGGGACTGAATGATTCCCAGTAGTTATGGTTTTTCTTAAGCTGGACTACCGCGGCGTTCAGCATCTTGCCTGCAAGCTGATGGGCAAGGTCGAAATACCCGTAGTCTCTGAGGCCTTCATACACCATGTAATCCCACAAGAGCCATACCGGGCCGTTCCATTTGCAGCAATAGTCAACATACGGTGAATACCATGGATCCCGGGCCGATAAAGTAGGTACACCATATCTTCTCCAGAATTTTGTTGTATCGGTAAGGGTCTCAACGAGCTTTTCGGCCCTGTCCCTGGGCGCTGCACCGGCCCATAAGGCCAGAAAAGCGATGATCTCCTGACGGCGCAGGTCGCGGGTCATGAAATACCAGCTGTGATCTTTTTTATTTACCGAATAGTAGAATGAAGTACTGTCGTCCCACATCCTTTTATTTACAAGCCTTACCACCGCATCGGCTCTCTGTTTCCATTTCAGTGATTCTTCATGCTTCCCCAGGGCTTCAGCCATCCGTGAAAGTGATTTTTCCTCCTTGATCACCATCATAGTGAGATCGAGACATTCCAGTTCGTCTGAGATGTCTTCCTTGTCCACATCCAGATAACGGTCGGCAGACACCTGGAAAACTGCATTATACCAGTCCCTGACATTCTCGATAATGCCATACGGACCCCATTCAAAAGTGCTGTCATGATCGGTATCCCGGTTTTTTATAAGCCAGTCGGCATACTTACTTCCCGAGGCGTATGCATCTTCAAGAAACTGCCTGTCTTTACTAACCTTGTATACCTCCCAGTTGATCCAGTTAAAAAAAGGAGCGGAGGTCGTGGGCATGTTCTTATGAGGGTAATCCTGCAGTCCCCTTGGGCCATGCCTGTACGCGATGAAGCCATCTTCGCGCTGCTGTTCCATATACACCCTTTGTGAACCCTGGGCCGAAGCGGGATCCATATGCACGTAAGCCAGCATGCTTAGCGACTCGTGCAGTACCTGATGACCGTGACCCCAGCCCCATAGGGGGTTACGCGAAAAGACATAGGAATTGTAATTCGTTTTCCCGGAAGGCGGGTACATACAGCCCCTCACCAGGTTGAAAGCTCCCAGGTAGGCAATTTTTTCATCTCTTGTCTTAAAATTTAAACGGGGGATTTTTGAAAACAGTATCAGGTCATCCTCGTAAAAAGTCTTCAGCATGGCCGTTTTCATCATCTCTATATCCTTCATCATCGCTGGCTGGTCTTCATTCTGCCCCTGGAAACCCCTCATCACCCTGAATGAGGCCGTTTGACCGGGAGAAAGTCTTTTTTTATAGTTTAGTGCGATAAATCTGCACAGTCCCTGCTTTTTCTGGTTCAATGTATCGCTTCGTTTGTCTGAATAGAAATCGGTTTTAATGGTATTGTAAAATTCAGAAATATCGCCAAAATAAGCGCCATACGTATACGCGGCCGGTTTCATCAAAAAAACATCCCTCACCCGGGTAGGATAACCGTACTCCATTTTAAGACTGCTGATAAGACGGTAGGGGCTCTCGTACCTATGGGTTAAATACGCTTTTTGAACTGTATCAAAACTCACTACTTCCATGGAATCATTATCGGCTTCAAGTATAGGATAGACCGAAACTTCATGGTTTATTTTATCTGTATTGCAGACTTCGATGTCGACAATAGCCAGGGTTGAACTGTATACAAAGAATGTTTCCTTTACATGAATGCCCCGGAAAGGCTCGTATTCCATGACCGCCATATCGGGGAAAGAAAAATTAACCACCGGCTTTCTGAAGTATTCCGACATCTTGCTCACCACCACCTGGTCAATTTTCCATAGACAGTAGATCCTTCCCGCATGATCGCTGGAATAATTCACCGGCATACAGCAGGAGTAATAATCCATTTTATAGGCCTTGTCTCCATATAGCCGCGAACGGGCCATGGCCGAGGCATAGGTTGTATACAGGGGATCATCAGGGCGGGCATCTATACGCACGTAATCCTCAACAGGTTTGAACTGCTGGGCCTCACTTCTTATCCCGGCTGTTAATAAAAACATCAGTAAAAGCAACTTTCTCATATCATGCCTTTTATTTCGTTATGGTCTTTTTTTTCTCAGCCGGCCCGGGGTATTCGTCGATCAGCATTCTTGCCGCAATACCTGCCCAGATATAGGTTTTGTTCCAGCCGGCCTGATGGTCATCGGCACTGTAAAACTCCCAGAACACATGGTCCTGCTTCAGATGCCAGACCATATTGCCGAGTACACGGGTCACGAGTTCCGATGCATCTTTCTTGTAACCGTAGTCGTTCAGCCCCCGGTAAAGCAGGTATTCCCACTGAACCCATACCGGGCCGTTCCAGTAGCCGATTGGATTATAGTAATCTGATTTGGCAGTAAGTGCAGGAACGCCATAGGGCCTCCTGAATTCAGCGGGATCCCGAAAAGAACGCATGAGTGCAGAGGCATGCTCTTTACTGCTTACCCCGGCCCAGAGCGGTAAAAACCCTATGATCTCCTTGATCTTAAGATCATCGGCCTTACGAAAAGTAAAGCCCTGGTTCAGCTTGTAAACATTATAATAAAAACCGCTTGAATTGTCCCACATCGTATGCTCTATCAGAGCAGAACGCTGTTTGGCTAAATCTTCCCACTGCAGGGACTCGGCTGTCAAACCAAGGATTTTAGCCATCTCAGAGAGTGACCTGGCCTCCATCACCAGCATGGAATTCACGTCAGGTCCTTCGAAATTCATCGGCCTGCCTGTCTTATCCCAAACAGCAACTCTTGCATCTCTCACCGATTCAAGCTCTCCTTCGGCTCCCCATTCGCAAAGGCCGTTACTGTTCGAATCCCGGTTCTTCACATAGTACAGATAGAATTTTTTGCCTGAAACCCAGGCTTCCTGCAGGAACTTCCTGTTACCGGTGATCTTGTACACTTCAAGGTTTATATAATTGAACCAGGGGGCGGATGTGGTTAGCTGGTTAGCGTAAGGAATGGTCTCGTCAAGATAAGGCCCCGTGCGGTAATTAATATACCCGTCGGACTGCTGACGCTGTATGAAAACCCTCTGGGAGTTCATGGCGCCAAGCGGGTCCATGTAAGCGTAAGCCAGCATCGACAGGCTCTCGTGGAACACCTGTCCGCCGTAACCCCATCCCCATTTAGGCTCCCTTGAGAAGACATAGTAATTCGTCTTGCATTTTCCCTCGGGCGGCATCATACACTGCCGCATCAGAGAAAAACAGCTCCAGTATAGCAATTCCTCGTCCTTCGATGGAAGCGTGATCTTAGGGATCTTATTATAGGCAAGCTCATCATCGCTGATAACAGAGGCAGGATCAATTAAAGCAAGTTTGCTTAGCGATCTGAACCCATCCTGCATCCCGCATCCTGCATCCTGCATCCCAAGCACAACCCTGAACCTTGTCGATTCCCCCGGCTCCAGCCTTATCGTCCTGAAACCTGCAAGCAGCGACCAGTAGGTTTGGCTGCCATGTTTAAGCTGCAGGCTTCGCCGGAGGTCATCAGCCGGGCCGGCAGTGCCGTTGCTTTTTGTGCCGGGTTTAAAAGTTATGCATACCATTGAATCGAGACTCAATCCGGACTGGTAATAAGCGCGGATGCTGGTCGTGATTGGAATGTTGTGCTCCTTCATCCAGCTATCAGCTTTTTTATCGAGTCGATATGTGTATGCATCAAACAGGTTATTGTGAATAAAATTCACATTCGAGTCGGCCGAAGGATAAAAATGATAGGGGATAAGGCTTACCTGCATCACCGACTTTCCTGTGTTCGAAACAGTGTATTCGATGAAGGCAGAACCCGATGAATAAACGTCAAAACACACCTCGGTTTTCAGGTCTTCAAAAGGATAATAATAATATTTCAATATATCACTGTATGAAGTTGTTATAACTGGTTCTTTAAATAATTCATTTAATCTGAATCTGGTCTCATTCCCAAGCCTCACAGCGAAGCCGAAATTGGGGCCGTCGGAGGAGGTCATCTCAACCCCGCTTTCAGGATCATTGAACAGCAGCTGGTATCCCTGGTCCAGCTTATACGATGAGCGTGAAAGGGGAGCGGCATAGGTTGTGAACAAGGCATCGTTCCGGGTTATATCCAGGTTTGAAAGGTACTGGCCAGAGCCCTCGAAATATGCCGTCAGCAGTAGGAATATAAATAAATTTCTCATTTCAGGTAGATCTTAAGGGGAACCTCGGTGTACTTCTTACCCCCGGCGGGGAATGCAATCTGAATGCTGCAGATCCTGCCGTTTGTGGTCAGCAGGGAGCCATTCTCAATATGGTCTATGCTCATGCCGGTAAGCCAGAGGTTTATCACGGCTGAGGTTCCTGCCTTATTCTCGGCCAGCACGGTATA
>CAIWXI010000008.1 GCA_903916595.1 uncultured Bacteroidales bacterium
GCAGGCACATCGGAATTCCACATCTCGTATTTGTTGTCGCGACGGTTAAGGTTCCCGGTCTTTTCGCCCAGGCCGATGAACTTCTCATCGGCGAAAAGCCTGCGGTAACAAGTGATCTCCTCACCCTGCCAGCCTGTGCCGAATGGCGAATATTCTTCCGATAACAGCCTGCCTTTTGAATTTTTTATCTGTATGCGGATGGGGTTCTTGCGTATCTCAAGCTTGATGGAATCGGTCGACAGACTGATGGTCTCCTTGTTTTCGATCATTTTGAACCCACCGGCTTCCGGCTTTGCAACCACTGCATAGGAAAAATCAGCATCACTGAACTCCTTGGCTATCCTGATGCGGATGACCGATGGAGAGTAATACATGATCTGGATACCTGCATTTTCGGCTTTGATCAGAATCCCGGTCGCTGAAGATTTAATGGATTTGAAATTTCCGATGAATGCCGTTTGACCGTACAGTCCGCATTGTGGCAATAATGACATCAGCCCTCCGATAAGGAAAGCTGCAATAATTCCTGTTCTTTTTCTCATAATTATCTAATCTCTCCCGGTAAATTCCGCGCCCCTCTTGGGCGGAACCCGGGTCCAGGGCTCTGCCCTGGGGTTAATACCGATTTATTTGCCGGCAGCTGCCGTATCCTTTTAAACTCCTTCATGTTCTGTGCGGCGGATGATCTCATTCTGAAGATCCTCACCGAGGTCATTGAAATAGTCGCTGTACCCTGCCACGCGCACGATCAGGCCGCGGTGTTTCTCGGGGTGCTTCTGAGCATCCCTGAGAGTGGCTGCAGTGACTACGTTGAATTGAATGTGATGCCCGTCCATCCTGAACCAGGCACGGATGAGGCTGGTCAGTTTGCTGATGGCTTCCTCCCCTTCGAAAAACGATGGCGAGAATTTCTGGTTGAGCAAGGTACCGCCTGTAAGCAGGTGGTCTATTTTGCCCGCCGACTTCAATACAGCAGTCGGCCCTTTATGATCGGCCCCCTGGAAAGGGGAGATCCCTTCGGAAAGAGGTTGCTTTGCTTTGCGGCCATCGGGCAGGGCCCCTATGACACTTCCGAAATACACATGCGATGTCGTGGGGAGCATGTTGATCCTGTGCTTTCCTCCGATGGAAGAAGGCCTGCCGTCAACGGATTCAAAAAACATCCTGAAAACCATACGCGCCTGGTCATCGGCATAGTCGTCGTCATTCCCGTATTTGGGGGTGTGATAAACCAGTTCTTTCCTGAACTCTTCGAAATCCTTGAAATCTGCTGCAAGGGCCTTCAGCAGGCCTTTCATCGTGATCGTCTGCTTTTCGAAGACGTGATATTTAATGGCTGTCAGTGAATCGGTGATACTTCCCAATCCCACCCCCTGCACATAGGTCGTGTTGTAGCGTGCCCCGCCGGCATTGTAATCGGTGCCGTTGGCGATACAGTCATCGATGAGCAGACTCAGGAATGGCGCAGGCATCTGAGTGGCAAAGATCCTGTGGATGATATTGTTTCCGCGCATCTTGACCGCTGTGAGATATTCAAGCTGACGGCGGAAGGCGTTCATCAGCTCCCCGAACTCTTTGAAATCTTCAGCATTTCCCGTCTCAGGCCCTAGCTGCTTTTGAGTGCGGGTGTCAAACCCGTTGTTCAGTGTGAGTTCAAGGACCTTAGCCAGGTTGAAATAGCCCGAAAGAATATAGGCTTCCGTTCCGAAAGCGCCTGATTCCACACAGCCGCTGGCCCCTCCATTCCTTGCATCGGCAAGGGTTTTCCCCTGCCGTACCAGCTCCTGTATAATTGCATCGGTATTGAAATAGGAGGGCTGGCCAAACCCGGTTTTTGTAATTTCAAGGGTACGGCTGATGAAGTGGTCGGGGTTCTTCCTGCTTACCTGGACCATCGAGCTGGGCTGCAGCAGACGCATTTCCTCAATCACATCC
>CAIWXI010000009.1 GCA_903916595.1 uncultured Bacteroidales bacterium
ACACCGGTTAAATTCGGGTAGGTTCCGGGGACTGTAGCCGCTGTGGGAACAGGGCTATGGGTTGAAAAGGAATATACCGTTGACCACATACTGAGATCTCCGCTTCCGCAGTTCGAACGTACCCATACAAAATACGTTGTACCGAGGGTGAGGGGCGTCATCGTATAGGACGTTACTCCTGCTGCCACCGAGCCACTGGGGGTGGTACCCGAGGTCGGGGGTGTGGAGGAGGTGCTGTAATAAATGTCGTATCCGCTTGCCGGCGCTGATGCCGGTGGGGTCCATGCGATGCTGGCTGAAGTCTGGCAGATGGCTGTTGCAGCTACAGCAGTGGGCGAAGTACATACGGGTGTGGGTACCAGGTCAAAGGTGAAATCGGCCCCGTAATAGTTTGAAGTGCCAACTGTCCCAACAGCCCTGTAGTGGTAAAGCGTGTTGATGGTCAGACTCGTCAGAGCCGCAGTAATTGCGGTTGCAGTATTCCCTGTAACTGGTGAAGGCGTGGCGGCCACGCTGCTTCCGTAGGATGTCGTGAGACCGTAATCGAAGGAAGTGACAACGCTTTGCGAACACGCATTCACCGTGCCGTTCAGGACAGCTGAAGTCTGGGTGACCGAAGTCGCGGCCGTGGTAGTTACCTGGGGCATCTCATAAGCGCCAATGGTCGGAACCGTTGCGCGGGTTATCCCGGAATAATCGGTGGTGACGGCTGCTACCGGCGTCCCGGCCACGAGCAGGGGTTGCTGCGGATGAAGATCCGCAGACGAAACAAACAAAGGGTTGGTGCTGAGGGAATGGGCATCCTGACCCGTAACAGTCTGCCAGGAAGCAAGAGTAGTCACATCTGCAGATTGGAAATGGAGTAAAGGACCTGCCACGGAATAAAAATCATTATAATCTGTGGTGGATAAAGGATGAGAGTCTAAAATAAAAAGACTAAAATGCTTGCCTGTTCCGCCTGCACCCCTTGAATTGGCAAAGATGTTGTCTTTAATTTCCAGGATACTTTTATTCATGTAGGCGGCATACGTTGATGAAGATGCTGTTGGCGGACCGCTGATCAGAATGGTATTGTAGAACAAATTAAGGTTCATGTTATCCATGTCGTCATTGTAAAATCCATATATCGTCGGATCTGTTGCAGCACCGGCATCGAGGGTGATGATGTTGTTGGAGAATTCATTAATGATATGATTCTGAAATCCTGTATAGATTCCATATATAAGCGGCGTGAGAGCAGCATTTGAAGCAGAGATGCCGAAGATCTTGTTTTTTCTTGCATTTACCGAATACACGTACATTCCATACACAGTTGGTGTTCCGGAAGCTGAAGTCAGCGACCAGTTCCCGAAGATGTTGTTTTCAGCCGTGTTGGCCTGGTTATTCGAGTTAAAGTAAAGTCCGTACACAGTACCGATTCCCGCATAGGAGATGGAGCCCGCAATGGTTTCACTTCCTACGGTGTTGTTCATGACATTGACCAGTCCCCCTGCAATTCTAATCCCGTAAAAAGGTGAAGATGTGGCAGTGGTTATGGCAATATTTCCGATCATGTTGTTCGAAATAGTGTTAGGTCCTCCATTCGAACTGCTAAAAAATATCCCTTCAAAGATACCACCGCTCGGAGAGCTCCAGGCATTTCCCTGGCAAAGCGGGGCCTGTCCGCCGATATAATTGTTGGTTATCAGGTGGTTGGATGTCGAACCAATCAGATAAATGCCCCACTGCCCTGTGGCAGATGCCGTAGGGGAATTATAATATACACTATTCCCGCTGATGACTACGCCGTTGGCTGCTGACATGATGTATATGCCGATGAGGTTGAAGTTATAGATATTATTATTCAGGATGTTCA
>CAIWXI010000010.1 GCA_903916595.1 uncultured Bacteroidales bacterium
GAATGGTTCATGCCACAGTACTCGGCGCAAAGTACAAAGTATTCACCAGCTAAAGTGGGTATAAACCACATCTGGTTTGTTTTCCCCGGAACGCAGTCTTCCTTCTGACGGAATGCAGGTACATAAAAACTATGAATGACATCGAGAGACGTGAGATTCAGCACTACCGCTTTGTTAATGGGAAGCACCAGCATATCCGATTCCTTATCTCCCGGATAAATGAACGACCAGGCCCACATTTTACTCACCACGGTCACATTCATCGCATCTTTAGGAATGTCTCTCTGCGGACTGTATGCCACGTATCCGTAATAAAACATCAGCAAAGCAAGGGCAAGAGGAATCAAAGTCCAGGTAAGCTCCAGAGCCGTATTGTCCTTGATCTGTTCGGCTTTAGGGTGTTTTGAACGACGGTACTTCAACACAAAAAATATCATCACCGTAGTGATCCCGACCAGAAAAAAAATACTTATCCCGAAAATTATTTTAAACGCCAGATCAACACCTTCGGCAAAATTTGAAGCTTCTGTAAACATAGCTGTGTCTTAGAAATTAATATAAAACTTATCGTAACAGATAATCAAAGAAAGTAAGACCGATCACCAGCAGGTAAATGCTTAACACCATCACGACAAAAACCGTGAACAGCCGCGACTCAAACTTAAGGTGCATGAAGTACTTCAGTACGATGAACGATTTGACCGAAGCGATCATCAGTGCCACCAGAACGGTGAGAGCCGAAAGATCAATCCATGTCACTGTTATTGTAATTGTTGTGAGTACAAGCAAGGCAAACAGCACCCAGCCGTAAACCCGGTAGTCTGTGATATGTGTTTCTGTATGTGTCATTAGTTTAGGTTTTTGTTCGTTATTTCACCATTTCACCATTTCACCATTTAAGTAATAAGGTACAGCAACGGAAACAGGAAAATCCATATCAGGTCAACCAGATGCCAGTAAAGTCCTCCATTCTCAAGCAAAGTATATTTCCCGGGGTTGATGCTGCCAGTCTGAATCTTCAACATAACGATAGTGAGAATAATACTTCCCACTACGAGGTGAAGCATATGCAGTCCGGTCATAAAAAAATACAGACTGAAGAATAAAATATATCCGTGTTTAAGTCCAATCATCATATCTGAACCCGGATATAGCCCGATTGAAATTTTGTGCCCCCATTCAAGGTATTTATTAAATAAAAACACCCCGGCGCAAAGAAGAGTAATAAATAATAACAATACCCCTTTCCGTTTTTCACCTCTCTGCACTGCTGTTATCGACATGGCCACTGTTGCAGAGCTGAGAAGCAACACCACGGTATTTACTGTTCCTATGAAGGCATTCAGCTGATGAGCAGCCTGATGAAATTCAACGGAATAACGGTGGCGCATGACGGCATAGACCAGGAACAAGCCTCCGAACAGGAGAATTTCCGTGAAAATGAATAGCCACATTCCCAGTCTCGCACCGATATCATCTCTGTGTATTTCCATATGTTTGATCTATGTTTCTGTTATAATAATTTCACCATTTCACCATCTCACCATTTCACCATTTATTTATAATCATACGGTTCCCCCGTCACCACGGGCAGTTCGTCAAAGTTCTCCTGCGAGGGTGGTGAAGAGATAGTCCACTCAAGAGTGCTTCCTCCCCATGGATTATCAGGAGCTTTAGCGCCTTTCTTGCTAAACAGGTTCGCAATCATGATGATGATCCCTATAAGCAGGATCAGGCCGCCTACCGCCGAGATCTGATGTCCCAGAGTGAATTGGGGAAGATAGTCGAAATACCTGCGTGGCATACCCATGATACCGAGTACGAACTGGGGGAAATATAAAAGGTTGAATCCCACAAACAAGAAGCCAAAAGCGATGTTGGCCCGTTTGAAATTATACATCCTGCCGTACATCTTGGGATACCAGTAATGCAGGGCTGCGAAGAATGCAAACCCAACTCCCCCGAAAATAATGTAATGGAAGTGGGCCACAACATAGGCTGTGTCATGCACATGTACATCGGTTGCCAGTGATCCGAGGCTGAGTCCGGTGAGGCCGCCTATCATAAAAAGGAAAATAAAGCCCAGGGCATAAAGGAATGGGGGTTTTACCGAGATCGATCCTTTGTACATGGTAGTTATCCAGTTAAATACTTTTATTGCACTGGGAACAGCCACTAAAAATGTTAGAAGCGAGAACACCCAGCGGGCTGTCATACTCATTCCTGAAGTATACATATGATGGGCCCATACAAAATAACCCACCAGGGCAATGGCAATGCTTGAAAGGGCGATCGCCTTATAGCCGAAAACCCTTCTCTGTGCAAACGTGGGTATGATCTCGGTGATCACACCCATGGCAGGCAGTATCATGATGTATACCGCGGGGTGGGAATAGATCCAGAACAGATGCTGGTAGAGTATTGGGTCGCCTCCCAGTGATGGATCAAAGAATCCTATTCTCAGCCAGCGTTCGGCGATCACCATCAGCAGAGTGATCCCCACTATGGGAGTGGCCAGAACCTGTATCCACGCAGTTGCGTATAGTGACCAGGGGAAGAGGGGCATCCTGAAAAAGGTCATCCCTGGAGCCCTTAAACGGTGAATGGTAACAATAAAATTTAATCCGGTGAGAATTGAAGAAAATCCAAGTATAAAGGCTCCAAATACAGCGGCTACCACGTTTGTATGTGTTTGAGTGCTGTATGGGGCGTAAAACGTCCAGCCTGTGTCGGGTGGACCGTTGCCCATAAACTGTGACGATAAAGCAATCGCTGCACCCAGAATAAACAGATACCAGGAGAAGAGATTAAGCCTTGGGAATGCCACATCATGTGCCCCGATCTGCATCGGCATTGCAAAATTTCCGAACACTGCTGCAAGCCCCGGAATCACCACGGTAAAGATCATGATGATGCCGTGAATTGTAAAGATTCCGTTATAGGTCTGGGCATTCATGAACTGCTGTCCGGGCCTGAAAAGCTCAAGCCTCATCAGCTCACCTAAAAGAGCGCCGACAATAAAAAACACCATCATGGCGTACATGTACATCAGGCCGATGCGCTTATGATCAGTAGTCGTGAGCCAGGCCATTATTCCCTTGTACCTGCCTGTATTCTCAAGATAAGAATGAGTGATTGTTTCTGCCATAGGTTCTGAGTCTAATTCGTGTTCGTTGCTTTCTTTTTTGACCGGATCAGGAGTGTAATAAACAGCACCAGAGCCAGGAAAATGATGATCGTGGCGCTGATCTTTGTCACGGCGAGCGTATACCTTCGGCCTTCAGGGTCGTAACTGAAACAAAACTGCAAAAGGCGGTTTATGGTAGGTCTTGACTGCTCTTTCCCGGCTTCAATGATCGCCATCTTCACATCAAAAGGAAGGAAGCGGACCCCGTACAGATAACGGGTTATTTTTCCTTTCGGACTTACAATCGTGATCACGCCCGGATGGATATAATCAACGCCCTGCTGTTTAAATTTGAATCCCACCGCTTTTACAAGTGCGTAAATATTGGCGCTGTCGCCGGTGAGGTAATACCAGTCTTTTGAATGATCTTTACTGTGCTTCTTTAAAAATGTGTTTTTTTTGCGGATGGCTTTTTCGGGTGTGTCTTTGTAGTTGAAACTTACAGTTACAATCTGGTAGTCCCGGCCCAGCTCCATACCCATTTTCTCCACGACCTCCGAAACGCCGTCGAGAAGCGGGCTGCATAAGCCGGGGCAGTCAAAATAAACCAGGGTGAGAATGGTCGGCTTATTCAGGATCTGGCCCAGGGTTACGGGTTTATTCTGTTCGTTCATGAACGTCAGGTTACGGGGGATAATGCTGTCGAGATGCTCGTCAACCCCGACTTCGGGACTGATCACCGACTGGGCCTGCACCGAAAAGTGGAATAACAGAAACAACGCGATGATAATACCGGATAAAAAGGACCTGGTTTTCATTTATGCTTGTTTAATTTTCCTGATGTCGAGCACCGAAAGAATAATATAAATAATGAAGTACCATACCACCAGCACAGCCAGTGTATAGGTTAGTATCATCCAGATCGGAGCCTTGCTGCTGACCGACCACATTGCCCGTGTGTCGGTAAGGGCGGGCTTATTCGTGGGAACACCGATGGCAAGAGTGTCGGAAACCACCGCTTCCTGCAGGCTCCCTGTGGGGTCGTTGACCCTCGCGCTTACAATGATATTGCCTGCTTTGTCGCCCGGCAGATCCTGAGGCCAGTCGAAACCGGCATAACCGCTTTCGGAAGTGGGTTTGGGATCGGTGAGCTGCATCGCACCGAAGTACCTTTGAACGAAGATCATGATCTCCGCGCCTTTTGCCGGTTTTGTTCCCTCTTTGGAAAGTTCCACAGCTTTAACCATGATCCTTTTCTTCAGGGTGTCGTAAGTCATAGAAAGTTTAATCCGCTTTCCTGCAGTGCCGGCCATTTTTTCAGGGTCGGGCTGAACATAGCCTTTGTGGAATGTACGCAGGTAGGCGATCACATTCCACCTCTCGTCTTCGGTAAGAATGTTCCTGAATTCAGGCATCGGGACCTTACCGGTGGTTATCCTGTAAAAAAGTTCACCGTCTTTCTGGGTACCGGCTTTGGGTTCGGAAAGGTCACCGGGCGAAGGCGTAATGGCCGCAAAATTCTTTTTCGCAGGAAGACCGTGGCAACTCTGGCAGTTTTTTGTATAAATTGCTTCGCCCCCTTTAACCATGTCGGGAGTAAACTTAACAAGGCAGATCTTGCCTTTCTGGTCATCAGGCACGGGCCAGCCCGGATTCTGTGCCTCAACACGCGTGGCAACTGCAGCCAGCAGCATGAGAATATATAACAGTCTTTTCATGATTGAATGCTTTTCAGTGGATCCAAACCTTTGTCTTTTGCGGTCTCAACAAGAGGGATAACAGGAAAGAATTTAGATATCAGGGTGATAATCATCAGAACAAGGATGAAGCTCAGCAGCGTAATGGCAACCTCAATGATGGTGGGGGTATACACTTTGAAATTCTCCGGAACATGTTGTATGGGTAAAAACGGATGCGACATGGTGGGAACCACGATGAGGTAGCGTTTGAACCAGGCCGCGATCAGTACAACCACCGAAATCATAGTGAGGGGCAGGGGCTTGCGCATCCGGCGGAAAAGCAGAAGAATCAAGGGAATCAGCAATCCGCCAACCTGAACAAGCCAGAACATCAGGGCAAAATGGCCGCTCATCAGTTCTCTCAGATGAACTGCATCGGCTCGTTTGAGTTTGTACCCGGGGACGAGGTATTCGTTGATATTGAAATAGAGGTAAACGAAGGCAACCAGCACCAGCACCTTTCCCATATTATTAAAATGGAGGTCGGTAAGGTAATCCTGGAGCTTGTAGTTTTTACGAAAGAAGAACATGGCGATGATCACGGCTGCCGAGCCGGCAACGAAGGCACCGGAGACGAAGTAGGGACCGAAAATCGTGCTGTCCCAGCCCGGCCTTACGGTAAGGGCAAACAGCCAGGAAGTAACAGTGTGAATTGAAAGGGCCGCCGGAATGATCAGGATAAGTAAAATATAGATTGAACGGTGGATGATGCGGTTCTGTTCGGGATGATCGCTCCAGTTCAGCGACATGACTTTGTAAACGGGTTTAAGCCATGAAGGCAGGTTTGCGAAGCGTTTGTATAGCACGGCCATATCGGGGATCATAGGGAGCAGAAGCAACAGCAGGCTGATCACGAAGTAGGTTGTGATCACGGTAACGTCCCATAAAATCGGAGACTGGAACCTGGCGTAAAGGAATACGTATGCCAGCCTTTCGGGACGGCCCATGTCCATCACGATCACCAGTCCGGCAACAGCAGCAAATGCTACGGCAATGGTTTCGGCTATCCTTGTGATGGGATGCACCCACTTCATTCCGATAAGGCCCAGCACGGCGCTGATGAGCATCCCGATAAGGCTGGAGGCGACGAAAAATACGAAGTTCGATATGTACAATCCCCAGGAGATATAATCCCTCACTCCGGCAACCCCCAGCCCGTATTTTAACTGCTGTATATATGCGAAAAGGCAGGCCAGAAAAGCAAGTGTAAGGAATCCCATCCAGAGAAAGAACCCTTTGTTTAACCTGATATGGTGTGACAGGTCGCTGATGATAAGATCCATTTTGTTATCCATAATTGCA
Organism: uncultured Bacteroidales bacterium; assembly: GCA_903916595.1. Taxonomy (GTDB): domain Bacteria; phylum Bacteroidota; class Bacteroidia; order Bacteroidales; family FEN-979; genus CAIRDP01. Next base: position 6,169 of record CAIWXI010000010.1, read on the forward strand.
GGCTTCAGCTGAAAAATTTAACACGCTTGATATTTAATTATCCCTCTTTGCTTACTTCGTCGGTGGCTGGTTCAAACGGGAACAACCTGTTCTTCGGAGGAAGGTAATATACCCTCGGTTTGGTTCCCAACTCAGGCATCAGCTGGTAGGCTCCGTTATCTCTCAGAAGTTTGCTTAAGCGAACGGTTTGCTGAGTGGTCCCGTTCGACACGGCATCCTCGTTCTCGTCGCCGAAATAATACACCCCGTTGGGGCAGGCCGAAACGCAGTAGGGGAGTTTGCCAACGCGGCAGCGGTCGGCGCTGAAAAGGCATTTGGAAATTGTACCCAGCTTCTGGGGTACGTTTATTTCCACGTTATAGGCCTCACCGCTGTGCCTGTCTGCATCTTTGGGTGTGGTCCACTGAAAAATCCTGGCTGAATAGGGGCATGCAGCCATGCAGAACCTGCAGCCGATACATCGCTCATTGTCGATGAGCACAATGCCGTCACCTCTTTTATACGTGGCGTCTACCGGGCAAACGGCAACACAGGGAGGATTGTCGCAGTGCTGGCAGTTTTTGGGCATATGGTAGGGTGCGGTCCCGGCATTATCCTGCATCTGCAAGGTGTTGAGATGGTACTGTTCGGGCTTCAGCTGATGCGCATCCTGGCAGGCTGCAATACAACGTCTGGCGTTACGGCATTTGGAAAGGTCTATAACCATTACCCAGCGCTTGCCTTCGATGCCTTCCCTTCCCTTCTCAAGCATGAGTTTGGTGGGGTTCTTTGCCAGGGCTTTCATCTCCAGTGAATCTACTTCAACAAGTCTGTTATCCTGAGTGAGCAGTACCTTTGATTCTCCGGTAGCCGCTTTTTTCTTTTCGAAAATATCTCCGGAATATAAAGCGCCTGCCCCCGCGGCAACTCCCGCTCCAAGCAAGCCGATGTTCTTTAGGAAATTTCGCCTTGAGGACTTTGAATCATCCTGCCCGTCCTTGTTATGTGTGGTATTTTCGTCCATAGATTGGAATTATCGAATTAAAAACGACGTCTTAGCAAAATTAGGAATAAATATTCCAGTCCCACCCTAACATCAATATTTATACTCAGTCTAAATTTGACATTTAGGTATTAAAATGGGAAAATGATAGATACCTTGTATGCAAAGTTATCACCCACATTATCAAACCCATAGGGCCCCCAACGGTAGAAGGCCCCCAGACCGATAGTATAAAGTTTAAGGTTAACAATGTTATTGATAAGCAGTCCGCTTTCATAATAACCCAGGTTCATTTCGCGGGGAGGGGGAGTTTGAAAGGCGTAATGGTCTTTATTGTCGAGCCATCCGAAGCCGATATTCTGGGCAATGGCAAATTCGGGATGGAACCATTTGCGGCCTTTCAGAAGCAGGTGTCCGAAATCATGATAGATGAAGAGGCTTGCATAGGTGTTTGAAAGGAATTCGTTCATCCGCATGGTACCGAAAGTATTGGGAGCGTAAAGGGAGAACACCCGGTACGTGGCATTGCCATAATACAGGTTACATGCTGGGATCGGCTGATCTACATACCCCCCGCTGAGCTGGAAAGTGAGTTTGCCCAGGAACTTGATATTGAAGGTCTTTTTTACTTTAAGATCGATTTTGTTGTAGTCGTATTGTCCGTTGATAAACCCTTTGATACCCCGTGTATATTCAATCCAGACCAAAGGATATTTAGTTCCCAGGTTTATACGGTTGTCGATAGTCTGAATATACTGTTCTTTATACGCCCATTTGAAACCGGCTTTTACTTCGGTAAAAGTGAACTGGTCCCCGAGAGTCACAGAATTCCCCTGAATTACGGCATAATCCCAGGTGGTCGACGTTTTAAAATCGTTCGAAAGGCCGAGATTGAACAGAAACCATTTGAATGCCCTGAATCCAAAGTTCATTCCAAAATGCTGGGTTCGGTCAAGTTTCAGTGAAAACAAGGGTCCGAAATTTCCTCCCAGGATTGACTCGTTATCGAGAGGGAAAGAAACCAGGCCTGACGGGACCAGGTTGTAATAATAATCTGCGGCCAGGCTTATATCGTGACGTTTATTGATATAGAATGTGCCATCTCCGCCATAAACCGAAGTGGAAATAGCGAAGGCATACTGGTAAAATCCGCCAATTCTGAACCATCTGGCAAGCTTGTCGTTGGTATGTATTCCAAGACCAAGTATCAGGCCTTCATAGGTATTATAGTTGATAAATTTGCTGATATCGATATCAATAGGACCCCAGGGCCATCTCCCTGTAAGAATGGTTTGAAGGGATTTGGCATATTTGTCGAGGTTCGCACTTTTTCCGATGCTGTCGAGGACTTTGTATGTCTTTCGGTCTTTGGATGAGAGTGTATCGGTCCGGTATTGATTCCAGAATTCGTCAGTACGGGCTCCGGCCGATTTGTCGACTTCCACATCCAGGTATGAGAATTCCCGCTTCACCAGGTCAGGGTTCAGCACAATATCCTTGATATAGGATCTGCCTTTTGCAATAAGAAAATGCCGGCCTGCCTGAAGGTTGTAGAATGTAACATCGGTGTTAAGCTGCATCGGGAACCAGTGTTCTCCCTCAATCAGTTCGTACATCTGTTGTATTCTGATTTGCATTCCGCTTGACTTGGCGGGTTCGGCTGTGACATTCTGAATAGCCCATTTATTGCTGGAAATGGAGATCACTCCTTTCATACCGTCGAAATTGGTGCCCTTTCCGGGCCGGAAGGAAATAATGAACGTGGTATCGTGCCCTGTATACGTGGTGTCTTCGAGCTTGAAGAAATATTTGCTCAGGGAGCCGGCGCCGATTGGATTTACATAGGAACTCTGGAAGATAGTGATGAATGGTTTATAAAATGAAAACGACTGGATCTGGGTGGTCAGAAAAACAAAGATGGGGTCTTTGAAGCCCGACATCCGCGCAGCGATTACTTTATTATAGTTTTTATCGGGATGAAGGAATTTTCGTTTGGTCACGTTTTCCATCAGGAAAAGGTATTGTGATTCAAAGAATGCCTTGGTTTTAGCTTCTGAAGTATCGGCCATTTTTTTTCTGATGGTGTCGCCGAATGCTGAAGAATCGCCCCGCATCATGAATCGTTTCATCATGTTGGAGTCTACCACAGATTTTCCCAGGGTGGTATCGGTGTCGACTGTGAAAAAGGTTTTGTCGTACGATGTGTATGAAAAGGATAGCAGTTTCTCGGGATCGTTAACATCCCGGTTATCGATGGCATTCTTGATCATACGGTGAGCAGGATTCACTCCGGGCAGGACTTCTACTTCCTTCAGCTCAATCTGTTTCGGGTTCATCCCGATCTGAAGGTTCTGCAGATTTTCAGTCAGAGGGTATTTCAGGGCTTCATATCCCACGTATGAGAAAGCAAGGTATCGTGGCCTGGAATTCCATCTGAACCGGAACTTTCCGTCAATATCGGAAGTACCGCCTGAGCCGTCTTCCTGAACAATGTTAACAAAGGCCAGGGGCTTATGGGTATTTTTATCTGTAACTTTGCCGCTAACAGTAAAAACTTCCTGAGAGAAGGCAGTGATGTTTAGAAAGATCAGGGCAGCAAGGGACAAAAAGAGTAATCTCATCAGACCGTTTTTCAAAAGGTAAAGATACTAACAATGATTTTCGGATTAAAAAAAAATGTAATTTTCTCCTTTCAAAAAACAAACCCATGAAACGTACTTTACTTCTATTCATTTTATTGCATGTCATTGTTTTCCAGACTATTGCCCAGGACGATCATTACTGGTCCCAGCAGTTTGGCGCTGCCAGTACCTTAATGGGGGGCTCAGTCGTTGCCGGGGTCAGGGACAATACGGCCATTTATTACAACCCGGGAGCTCTCGGATTTATATCTCAGCCTAGTCTTTCGGTCGACGCTAACGTATATGAGATAGACAAAATTTTTATTGATGACGGATTAGGGAACGGGATCAATCTGAATTCTGCCCAGCTCAGCATTTATCCTCAGATTATTTCGGGCCTCGTCAACCTGGTAAAGAACGACCGCTGGAAATTTTCTTATGCCCTTATGACCAAACAGTATTCCAATGTACTAATAAATTCCAGGTTCACAGACTCGGATTTTGACCCGACTTTAGTGCCTCCGAACGTAAGATTCATTGGAGCTCTGGATTATACAAACCAGCTGAATGAACAATGGCTCGGTTTGGGTGTGGGATACAGGATAAACGACCATTTGAGCGTTGGTGGAACACTGTTTGTGAGTTACCGGGCACAGAGTTACCAGATGACAAACTACGAGAGGTTGGTATTACTAGATGTCGACACTCTGTTTGGGAGTTATAACAATGACAGGAACCTGAAGTTCAAGACCTTTTCGGGTCTTTTTAAATTCGGTCTTGCTTATCAGACCGGAAGATGGAAACTCGGGTTTACAGTAACAACACCTTCGGTCCAGGTATACGGAAGCGGCGATATTCAAAGGGAGGAATCAGTTGTCTTTCTTGCTTCCACGGCAGGAGACGGATATGTGGTGATGGGGAGGAAAAGCGGGATCAAGGCAAAGTACCACCGCCCCCTTTCAATCGGAATGGGAGTAGAATATGCTACCGCCAAGACAAGGATTACATTTAGCTGCGAATATTTTGCAAGGTTGAACCCATACCATATTTTCGAACCCGAAAGCAATCCATTTATTTATCCTCCTCTTTCTGATTCCATGAAGACTGTAATCGGGGTGGGAAGTTTTCTGCATGTTGTGAACGCTGCCAGACCCGTTTTTAATGTCGCCATTGGTTTCAGCCAGGACCTTGGCACCAAATTCACACTCCTGCTGGGAGCCCGCACCGATTTTTCATCCTTCTCAGCAAAAGATTCAATAGAAGCTGATAATTTCCTTCATATGACCGGTAGCTGGGATTTGTATCATCTGTCGGCGGGAATTTCTTATCATCAGAAAAGGAATACAGTGACCATAGGTTTTAAATACAGCTTCAGTCCTCCGACAAAACTGATAAATCTTGGTATCTTAGACCCGATCGAAGAAGATTCTCCCATGTCCCCTAAAGTCTATGACCAGTCCTTTGGGTTGATCATTGGCTATACATACTATTTTCCCAAATAACACCTGATGCCCGGGACCACATCCATGATGGTTGCCAAGACCGTAAGCGGCCTTGAGCAGATACTTAAATCGGAGCTCGACGGTATCGGGGCTTTGAATGCCGAAGTAATGAACCGGGCTGTAAGCTTTGAAGGCGACAAGGCCTGCATGTACCGTGCAAACTACCTCTGCCGCACGGCATTGCGTATACTTTTACCGGTTCATGTATTTGAGATTAATTCTCAGGAAGACCTGTATCGTGAAATTAAGGAGTTTTGCTGGGAAGATCATCTGGATGCAGATTCTACATTGGCGGTGGATGCAGTGATATCGTATACTGTTTTCACAAATTCCCAGTTCGTGGCTCAGAAGACCAAAGATGCCATTGTTGACAGGTTCAGGGAAAAAACCGGGAAACGGCCTTCGGTTGATCTTGAAAATCCCACTCTCAGGATCAACGTCCATCTGTTTAAAAATACCTGCACTTTATCTCTGGATTCATCGGGGCAGTCATTACACAAGAGGGGTTACCGCAAGCAAACCGGGATTGCGCCGATCAACGAGGTACTGGCCGCAGGGCTGATCAGGCTGTCGGGATGGGATATGAAGAAACCCCTGCTCGATCCGATGTGCGGATCGGGAACTATCCTGATTGAGGCGGCTATGCTTGCTTCGGGAATACCTTCAGGGAATTTCCGCAGTGAATATGGGTTTACAAAGTGGAAGGATTTTGATGAGGCTCTCTGGGAGAGGGTGAAAAAAGAGGCAGTCGAAAAAATCAGCTTTCCTGATGATCTCAGGATCGTTGGTTTCGACAAGTCAGTGATGATCCTCAGAAAGGCTGTTGAAAACGTGGACTTTACCGGGCTTGACCGCCTGGTATTTATGAAACAGGCCGCTTTCGAGGATTCTATTCCCCCATCCGCCGAAGGCGTTATCATTACGAATCCTCCTTATGATGAAAGGATACAGCTTGAAGATTCGGTTGCTTTTTATAAGATGATAGGCAATGTGCTGAAGCGCAAATACAACGGGTATAAAGCCTGGGTGATCTCTTCCGACCTGGAGGCCATTAAATTTATCGGCCTAAAACCTTCAAAGAAATTCAAGGTTTTCAACGGGCCCCTGGAATGCAGGTTCCTTGGTTTTGACCTCTACGAGGGTAAGAAACAGAATAAATTTACAGACTAAAAAAATATTTTATGCCAAGAGTTTCAAGAATCGGGGTGTTTACTTCGGGAGGTGATTCGCCCGGAATGAATGCAGCGATACGCGCTGTTGTGCGTACAGGCATCAATGAAGGAATGGATGTGTTCGGCATTTACAGGGGGTTTGAAGGTATGATCGACGGGCAGATAGAACCCATGGAGCGTTCTTCGGTCTCGAATATCATTCAGCGTGGTGGCACTATTCTGAAATCGGCCCGCAGTAAACGTTTTATGACTTATGAAGGCCGGCTGCAGGCCTTCCAGAGTCTGGAAAAACACAAGATCAACGGTCTGGTGGCGATTGGCGGAAACGGGACTTTTACCGGGGCTCAGCTCTTTGAAAAAGAATTTGAAATACCGGTTGTCGGTTTGCCGGGAACCATCGACAACGATCTGTATGGTACTGATTATACTATTGGCTTCGATACGGCCGCTAACACGGTAGTGCAGGCAGCTGATAAGATCAGGGATACGGCCACTTCGCACGACAGGTTATTTTTTCTTGAGGTGATGGGAAGGGATGCGGGGTATCTGGCGCTTTGGAGTGGTTTAGCCGCCGGGGCTGAGTTTATCCTGGTTCCCGAGACAAAGACTTATATCGACAATCTGACGCGGCTTCTCAAACATGATATGCGACATAACAAATCATCGGGCATTGTTATCGTGGCCGAAGGCGATGATATGGGCGGTGCGTATGATATTGCAAAACAGGTAACCGAAAGGCTGCCCGAGATTGATGCCCGGGTTACGGTACTTGGGCATGTTCAGAGAGGCGGATCGCCTACTGTTCAGGACCGTTTGCTGGCAAGCTGGACCGGCTTCGAAGCGGTTCATGCTCTGATCGAAGGCAAGAGCAGTGTAATGGTAGGGATTGAAAGTAAAAAGATCACGTTTACTTCCTTCGACGACGCCATCAATAAAAAGAAGGAATTCAATTTCGGCGGACTGGAACTGGCAAGAATTTTGGCACTTTAATGAGCAAGGCAGTTCACACAAGCCGCCTCAGGTGGAACACCGTAGCGGCGGTGTGAAGCTGCGAGCGACATTAATATGGTAACATACAACGATTGGCTTTACAACACATGTACGTAGATGTAATCCTGCCGCTGCCATTGCCGGGTCTGTTCACTTATTCGGTTCCTGTGGAATTTGCCGGTAAGGTCAGACTAGGTCAACGTGTGGTTGTACAGTTCGGGAACCGGAAGATATATACTGCTCTGGTCAGAAAGATCCATGAGGACGCCGACAGCACAAGGACTTTCAAGGAAATTCTCTCGGTTCTTGACGACAAGCCGCTGGTTAGTGAGTTGCAGTTCCGTTTCTGGGATTGGATGGCAACTTATTATATGTGTACCACCGGGGAGGTAATGAATGCAGCTCTGCCTTCGGCTTTCAAGCTGGCCAGCGAGACCAGGGTGGCCATGAATCCCGATTATGTGATCGACTCGGTGACCCTGAATGAAAAGGAATTCAGCCTGGTTGAAAGTTTGTACAACAGAAAAAACAATGTTGAGATTTCAAAAATTTCTTCGATTATAGGGCTGCAAAAAATTATCCCTGTTGTTAAAACGCTGATCGAAAAGGGAGTCGTGGTACTGGAGGAAGAGGTCAGGGAGAAATACCATCCGAAAAAAGAAACTTTTATCAGTCTGGGCGATTCTTACTCTGGAAATGAGGATGCTTTGAGAGAGCTGTTTGACCGTCTTGAACGTAAAGCGAAAAAACAGCTTGAGATACTGATGACCTTCATTCAGCTTTCGAAATTTGGATCCGGCACCGTTCAGGAGGTCAGGAAAGATGAGCTTCTGAAGAAATCGGGCTGTGCCGCTGCAGTACTCGATAGTATGATTAAGAAGGATATTTTCCTGGCTTGTGAAAAGTTTGCCTTGAAGGAAAAGAACAGGAAGCCTGAAGCAGACCCGGGATCAATCGTGCTCACCGCTCAGCAAACTATTGCCATTACAGAGATTCGCGAGGCATGGACAGCAAAAGATGTAACGCTGCTGCATGGGGTTACCTCATCAGGCAAAACAGAAATATATATAAAACTCATTGCCGAGACGATTGAGAAGGGCAGGCAGGTTTTATACCTTCTTCCTGAAATTGCGCTTACCACTCAGATCATCAATCGTTTAAGAAAATATTTCGGCGACAGGGTAGGGGTGTATCATTCCCGTTTTAACGACGGGGAAAGGGCCGAAGTCTGGAAACAGGCTTCCATAAGTGTGGGTAGTCCTGAAGGTGGCAATTCCTGTGAGATCATCCTGGGTGCCCGTTCGGCGGTTTTTTTACCGTTTGCTGATCTGGGTCTGGTGATTGTAGATGAAGAACACGATTCATCGTTTAAACAGATGGATCCGGCACCCCGGTATAACGGCCGGGATGCAGCTTTGTTTTTGGCTCATCTGCATGGGGCAAAAGCTCTGCTGGGCTCCGCAACACCTGCAATTGAAAGTTATTACAATGCAAAACAGGGTAAATATAACCTGGTAGAGCTGGCGGAAAGATTTGGTGAGATGGAGCTTCCTCTGATTCAGCTTGTGAATATAAGGGAGGAACTCAGGCGAGGAAGGATGAAAACCCATTTTTCGACAACGCTACTCGATCAATTGGCCGGAGCCCTGAAACTTCATGAACAGGCTATTTTATTCCAGAATCGCCGCGGCTTTTCACTGAGGCTTGAGTGTGAAGCCTGCAACTGGATGCCATCCTGTAAAAATTGTGATGTAACCCTGGTATACCATAAGAAGAGCAACCAGTTGCGTTGTCATTACTGCGGATATATTGCTTCTGTGCCTTCGCTCTGCCCTGTCTGTCAGAGCCCGGGTGTGAAAATGAAAGGCTTTGGCACTGAGAAAGTGGAAGAAGAGCTGGGAATATTTCTGCCTGAAGCGAAAATTGCCAGGATGGATCTTGATACTACTCGAAGCAAACATGCATACCAGAATATTATTACAGGTTTTGAGGAACAGAAAATCGATATTCTTGTCGGAACCCAGATGGTGACCAAGGGCCTCGATTTTGACCATGTGAGCACTGTTTGTATCCTGAATGCCGACAACATGCTGAGCTATCCTGATTTTCGCTCCGAAGAACGCGGGTTTCAGCTGATGGCGCAGGTGAGCGGGCGATCAGGGAGGAAAAGAAAGCGCGGGATGGTTATCATCCAGACCTATAACCCCATGCATCCCGTTATTCAATCGGTATTGAATAATGATTATACAGGGATGTATACTTATCAGTTAACTCAGCGCAGAAAATTCAAATATCCTCCGTTTCATCGCCTGATCCTGCTGAAAGTCAAACACCGCGATCCCGAGCTGGTGAACAGGGCGGCCTCAGACCTGGCCAAAAGACTGTGCAGGATTTTTGGAAAACGCGTACTTGGCCCCGAATACCCTGCTGTTGCAAGGATCATGAATCAGTACCTGAAACATATTCTGATTAAAGTGGAAGTGGAGTCGTCGGTGGTTGCAGCAAAAATAAAGCTGATTGAAATTCTGGGAACATTCTATCAGAAGCAGGAATTCCACCCGGTACGGGTTCTTATCGATGTGGATCCGCAGTAGCAAGGAAATATGTAGATACGGAAGCGGTTTTATTTTTGTTTGTCCGAAGTGGTATCAAGAACCAGATAAATGTCTTCATTGTTTTTTTTCATCAGATACTTTTCCCTGGCAACGCGCTCCAGTTCGGTTGAATCGGTGAGCAGCCTGTGGGTAAGCGCCGAATCTTTCCTTATCTCGTCAAGGTAAAAATGTTTTTCCTGCTGAAGGTCATCCAGGTTATCTTGAAGCTTGGCCCGTGTAAACACGTTGTTGCTGTCGAAAAATACCATCCAGACAATAAATGCAACCGTTATAAGGAAGTACTTATTGATGAATATTTTCAGTATTTTTTTCAGGATCTCCACCGATATCTGATTTGCCCGCAACCAGGGTTCAAATGTACATTACTTATTCCAGTTTACCTTTAAGGTAATTGTAAAATTCGAGCTGGGATTGAACCTTCACATCGCCCCCGATCTTATATACATTTGCTTCGCGGCCCCCGATGATCCTGGCTTTCACATTATCGGCAAGCTCTATATCAAGCATAGCCTTCAGCTCTTCCTTAAGTTCTTTGTCCTCCACCGGGCAGGCTACTTCCACCCGGTTGTCGAAATTGCGCACCATCCAGTCGGCCGAAGTGATATAGTACAGAGGGTTCCCCCCGTTGGCAAACACAAGTACTCTGGCATGTTCCAGGAAACGGTCGACGATGCTGATGCCTTCAATGTTTTCGCTCATGCCTTCCAGCTCAGGCACCATCACGCATATTCCACGAATGATGAGTTTTATCTTCACTCCGGCAGCGCCCGCCCGGTATAACTTTCTAACGATGGCTTCATCAACCAGGCTGTTCAGCTTGATAATAACCCAGGCGTCTTTCCCGGCCCTGGCGTTTTTGATTTCCTTGTTCAGCAGTTTGATAAAAAAATTTCGCATCGAGAAAGGCGCAACAATGAGCTTCTCAAATTTGTACGGTTTCAGGCTCGCCTCCATCATATGAAAGGCATTTACCACATCGTGACAGATCTCCTGGTTTGCAGTAAGCAGGCTAAGGTCGGCATATACTTTTGCCGTATCTTCATTGAAGTTACCGGTACCGACCAGAGAATATAAAAAATCTTTGTTGCTTTCTTTTCTGCGGATAAGGATGAGTTTACTGTGAACCTTGAACCCCGGGATGCCATGAATAACTTTCACCCCTTCCTCGCGCAGCCTCTGGGCCCAGTAAATATTAGCCTCTTCGTCAAAACGAGCCTGCAGTTCCATGAACACGGTAACATATTTTCCGTTCCTGGCAGCATTGATAAGGGCGTTGATAACGCTTGAATTTTTTGCTGCCCTGTAGATCGTCATTTTTATAGAACGAACCTTTGGGTCGATAGAAGCTTCCCTTAGCAGATCAATGATATACCTGAAACTCTGATAGGGAAAATTAAGGAGAATGTCTTTTTGCTTTACGATCGACAACACACTGCGGTTCTCGGGGAAATCCTTATGCCTCAGTGGTGGCATGGGGGAGTACTGCAGTTCCTTATGTCCCAGGGTGGGGAAACTCATGAAATCCTTGAAATTATGATACCTGCCCCCGCCTCTGATGGGATCGTTCCTGCCAATATCAAGACGTTTCAGCAAGAGCTTCAGCAGGTCGTCAGGAACCGCCTTGTCAAAAACAAACCTTACCGGAATACCTCGCTTTCGTTGCTTCAGACTATCGCTTATCACTTCAAGAAAACTTTTCGAAACATCGCTGTCAAAGTCGAGCTCCGCATCTCTTGTGATCTTTACAGTGTAAGCTGAATAGGTGTCATAACCAAAAATTGAGAACACCTCCGACAAGCAGTAACGGACCACGTCATCCAGCAAAATAACATAATGATTGCTGTCATTTGACGGCAGGATGAGAAACCGGGATACCGTACGCGTCGGGAGTTCAATAATAGCATAGTCGTCTTTGAGCTTCCGGTCTGAACGGCCCAGTTTTACTGCAAGGTAAATGGATTTGTCGACCAGTGATGAGATCTCTCTGAGACTGCTTATCATGATAGGGAAAAGTCCTACACGCACCTGCTCCTGGAAATATTTCTTCGCGAATTGACCCTGCTCTTCATTAAGCTGGGTCTCGTTAATAATTAAAATGCCATGCGACCTGAGTTCCTTCACGATCTCTTCATACACCGACATGAAGACTTTCTCCTGTACCTGTACGATATCAAAGATCTCTTTCAGAACTTTTTTAGGGCTCACGGCAGTGTCGTACGGTAGATTTTTAACCTTCAGCATCCGGTTCAGAGTGGCAACTCGCACCCTGAAGAACTCATCTCTGTTGTTTGAGAAAATACCCAGAAATTTCAGGCGTTCAAGAAGGGGATTGCTCCTGTCTGCTGCTTCCTGAAGAACCCTGCCGTTAAAATGCAGCCAGCTTATTTCGCGATTTACAATCGGCAATTTGGGTTTTACAGCCATGGTTCAATCCGGTCAATGGTTATTTAAGCATTTTTGGAAAGACATAGAATTTTTTTTCTGATCTCGATACCGGGATGTCTTCCCATTTTTCGGTTTGAAACGAAACACAGACTACCGCCGAAGTCTGCATGCCATCAATGCCGGGGTGAAGGAAGAGATTGGCCAGTTGGGTAATCAGGGGGTTATGGCCGATGATCATCAGCGAATCAACTTCATTGGGGGTGGCATAGATCATGTCGAGCATTCTGTCGTATGGCCCATCGTACACCCTCCGGTCAATGAGGATTTGCTTAAACGGGTAGTCGAGGCAGTCAGCGAGAATTTTAGCTGTTTCAAAAGCCCTCACAGCCTGACTCGATATCATCAGGCCGGGTTTTACTCCCTCTTTAATGAGAAAGCCGGCAACAAGTTTTGTTTTTTCAATTCCTTTCGGGAGCAGCTCGCGCTGGTCATCGGCAATCCCGGGCGGATCCCAGGAGGATTTGGCATGGCGGACAAGGCAAATGGTTTTCATGTTTTTATGGCTGATTAGTAAGCGAATAATGGAAAATCGGCCATCATCTCATTGACCTTCTTTTTGACTTTAAGGATGAGATCCTGGTTTTCGATCTCGCCTATCACCTCATCTATCATGTCAACCACAAGAGGCATATGCTTTTCTTTCAGCCCTCTTGTAGTGATAGCGGGCGTGCCTACCCTCAGACCTGAGGTCTGAAATGGTGATCGGCTATCGAAAGGAACCATGTTTTTGTTTACTGTGATGTCGGCCTGGACCAGGGTGTTTTCAACCAGTTTTCCGCTGATGGCGGGAAATTTTTTTCTGAGGTCAATCAGCATCAGATGGTTATCGGTACCGCCGGAGATCACATGGTAGCCCTTGTCAACAAATGCTTTTGCCATTACTGTCGCATTCTTTTTAACCTGAATCACATAGTCCATGTACTCATCCGACAAAGCCTCATAGAACGATACTGCTTTGGAGGCAATCACGTGTTCCAGAGGTCCGCCTTGTATGCCTGGGAAAACAGCTGAATCAAGCAATTGTGAAAACATCTTCACCTCGCCTTTGGGTGTGGTAAGCCCCCAGGGGTTCGGGAAATCCTTGCCCATTAGGATCATGCCGCCACGAGGTCCCCTAAGGGTTTTATGGGTTGTTGTAGTAACAACATGGCACCAGGGCATCGGGTCATTTAACAGTCCTCTTGCAATAAGACCGGCCGGGTGAGCTATATCAGCCATCAGCAGTGCGCCGATCTTATCAGCGATTTCGCGCATTCTCTTGTAATTCCAGTCACGGGAATAGGCTGAGGCGCCTGCAATAATGAGTTTTGGTCTGACCTGCAGAGCCTGGGCCTCCATTTTGTCATAATCAATTACGCCGGTACTTTGCTCTACCTGATAACCAACGGCTTTGTAAAAAATACCTGAAGAGTTCACGGGGGATCCATGCGAAAGATGACCGCCATGAGCAAGGTCAAGGCCCATAAAAGTATCTCCCGGTTTTAATATCGTCAACAGAACGGCCATATTAGCCTGGGCTCCGGAATGTGGCTGCACATTGGCCCATGCAGCATTGAAGAGGGTCTTGGCACGGTCAATGGCCAGCTGTTCCGACTCATCCACGTTCTGACAGCCACCATAATATCGTTTGCCTGGATAGCCTTCGGCATATTTGTTTGTAAGGCATGAGCCCATGGCCTTCAACACCTGATCACTCACAAAATTCTCAGATGCGATGAGTTCGAGACCGCTACTCTGGCGGTGAAGCTCCTTTTTAATGATGTTAAAAAGTGCAGTATCTTTTTTCATAGTTGGAAATTTAATAATGTGGGAAGCGTTGTGAAAATAGAATGAATTACAAAAGTATTAAATTTCCGGTAAATTGTTGAACTTTGCATCTGCCATCTGCTATCTGATATCAGATATCTGATGACAGATGGCAGATGACGGATAGTATGAAAAATTTAAACCTTTTACTGCTTCTCCTTTTATTTCCCATCTGGTCGTTTTCCCAGCTCAGCGCAGGGGTGGATGACACTATAAATCCCGGGGTTCCGGTTACTCTTACAGCTACATATGGTATGCTGGGAGTACCTGTCAATACTACCGACGACGGAGTGGAAGGTCCTTTTCAGATCGGTTTCGGGTTTTCTTTTTTCGGGATTAAATATACTGAGTTCTACGTTGGGGCGAACGGCTGGGTAAGTTTCAGCCCTAACCCGAATGCCAAAGGTACACGCCAGGCTTTCAGCATCCCCAGCCCCGCCGATTATAACCCGAAAAACTGTATACTCGCTCCTTTTGTCGATCTTTATCCCATTGCGGCAGGCAGTCCTTATATTTTCTATCAGACTGTCGGTAAAGAACCACTGCGAAGCCTTATTGTGATGTGGTGCCAATGCCCGGTTTATAACTGCATGGATTCTGTTGCTACCTTCCAGATTGTTCTTAATGAGGGGAGTAATACGATAGAGAATCACATCATGCACAAACCTTATTGCGACTGGCTTAATAATAAAGCAACCCTTGGAGTCCAGAACACCAGCGGGCACCTTGGCTTCGCTGTACCGGGCCACAATGCTACCTCCTGGATCGCAGAGAATATCGCGTGGAAGTATTCTCCTGCAACTGCCGATAGTTTTCAGATTTCGACAATCCCGTATAATCTGAAACCTCTTACACCTGGAAATAAAATTATCTATCGCTGGTTCCAGGGAGGCAGTGAAATTGCCGACGGACAAACTGTTGTTGTCGCTCCGGGAGAGACTACGACCTACGTTGCATATGCCAGTATCTGCGCAGGAGATGAATTCTTTGATACAGTGACGATATTTGTCCATCAGACGATCCCCAATGCATTTACACCGAATAATGACGGGAAGAATGACAGGTTTAAAATACTCGGGCTTCCTGCAGAGAATATTACCCAGTTTAATCTGCAGATATTCGATCGTTGGGGGCAGATCGTGTTTGAAACAACCGATATTGAATCTTCCTGGGACGGAAGCTGTAAAGGCAAATCCTGTCCGGCCGAAGTGTATAACTGGCTTGTTTTTTACCAGACGTCCAAAAAAACCAGGATATCGAATAAAGGCCAGGTAATGCTTATTCGTTAGGGATTAGGGGTTAGGGGGAAGTCAAAGCGCCTTGTAAATAAGATCTGTAAGCTGATTTTTAGTGAATGGCTTGGCCAGATAATGGTTTGCTCCTTTATTTAATATAGCTTCCTTTTCCTGCTGCAGGGTATATCCCGTTACAGCAATAATTGGTGTTGTGAAGTGCCTGGGCGTTTGCCGGATTTGTTCAATGGCTTCACCTCCGTCCATTCCCGGCCCAAGGTTGATATCCATCAGAATGCAGTCGTATTTGTTACTGTTTGTCAGCTCAATAGCCGAGAGCCCGTCTTTCGCAATGTCGAGCCTGAAATTTTTCTCCAGATACATTTTCACAAGGTCAATATTTGCATCATTGTCCTCAACAAGAAGCAGAGCCGGAAGATCTGGCAATTTAGCGTGCCGGGTTTCAGTTATTCCGGGTTTTGATGCAGACGTCTTTTTTCTTTCCGATGTAATGGCATCCGCCGGAATGACAAGAGTAAAAGTTGATCCTTTACCGGCCGCACTTTCAACACTCAGCACATAATTCAGAAGATGTATGCTTTTTCTTGTTATGGATAACCCCAGTCCACTCCCTTCATACGGCCTGTTGTAACCTTCACTGGCCTGCCTGAACTCCTCGAAAATCATTTCCTGCTTTTCGGCAGGAATGCCAATACCGGTATCGCCAATACTTATAAGAACACCTTCAGATGGGCTTGTCACGTGTTTCAGCTCTACATCAATCCCTCCCTTAGCGGTGAATTTAATTGCATTTTCAAGAATGTTTTGAAGTGATAGTTTTAATAAATGCTCGTCTGAACGGATAATCACTCCTGGCTCGTTCCGAAAGCTGAGGGCAAGCTGTTTATTGGTTGCCATTTCACGAATGCTCTCGACCGAATTTTCAAGAAGATCAGAGAGGTTGACATTGATAAGGTTTAATTTATAACCTGAATCCAGCTGGGCAAAATTCATGATCGAATTCAATGTTCGCAACAAGCGTTTCGCGGAGGTGAGAATATGGCGGGTCATCGCCTTCTGAGACTCATCGCTTACTATCGTGCCAAGAATCTCGGTAAATCCAAGTATGCCGTTCATCGGAGTACGGAACTCATGGCTCATGTTGGCCAGAAGTGAAGATTTGACCCGGCTTGATTCTTCTGCCGCCAGTTTGGCGATGATAAGTTCCTGCTGGGCCTGCTTCTTCTCAATCCTGACCTGCATTTCTTCCAGTTCCCTTTGAACAGCAGGGCCAAGCCGGTTCAGAGCGCTTTTCATCATGTAATCATTAGCCCCTCCTTTCATGATGCTTACTGCAAGATCTTCGCCCACGGTTCCTGACACCAGGATAAAGGGGATGTCGAGATTCCTTGATTTAAAAAGTTTTAATGCCTCCTGTCCGCTGAAACCCGGCATGGAATAGTCTGAGATCACAATGTCCCAGCCTCCCTTGTCCAGCTGCGCTTCCATGTCAGACTTTGTTTTTACCCGCACATGCTCAACGTCAAACCCGTCTTTTTTCAGCTGACGGATCACAAGCAGAGCATCGGTTTCATCATCTTCAACGAGTAATAGCTTGATTTTTGTCATGTAAACGTGATTATTGGTCCCTCAATCGGAATATAAAGTGAAATAAAATGTTGTACCTTCTCCCGGCGAGCTCTCGGCCCATATCAGACCTCCGTGTTTCAGGATGATCCGTTTAACCGTGGCCAGCCCGATTCCGGTTCCCGTGAACTGGTCATCGCTGTGAAGCCTTTGAAAAGGTGTAAAGAGCTTGTCATAATAGGCCATATCAAAGCCTACCCCGTTATCCCGGATAAGATAAACCATTTTCCCGTCTTTTTTAGCCCGGCTGAACTCAATCACAGATTCTTTTTCTTTTCCCGAATATTTCCATGCGTTATCAAAGAGATTTTGAAATGCAATACGCAGGAGTTTCGGATCGCAGTAGTCAAGAAGCCCTTCCTGTATCATAAGCCTGACTTTACGGTCGGGATTCAGTTTCTTTATTTCAACGTTGATGGCCGTCGCCATATCACTGATGTTGATCTGCATCTTATCAATATCATGCCTTACGATACGCGAAAGTTTCAGTAACTCGTCAATGAGAACATTCATGGAACCTGCCGATTCTGTTATCTTTTTCAGGAAATCCTTTTCCGTTTCATCGAGCTTTGAGAAATAGTCTTCAATATAAATTCTGGTTATACTGTCTATCCTTCTTACCGGCCCTTTGAGGTCATGGGATACCGAGTATGAAAATGCTTCGAGCTCCTTATTGGAAGCTTCGAGCTGGGCCGTCCGGTCAATTACTTTATGCTCAAGTAGCTCATTCAGTTTCCTGATCTCCTCAGTCCTCAATTGCACAAGCGCTTCGAGCTCTTTATCACGTATAAACCTTATCCGGTACTGGATTCCAAGGCTAATCACGGCAATACAGCCAAGAATGCAAAGAAGAATAAACCACCAGGTTTGATAGAAAAATGGAAGTACATGGATTTTTATTTTTGCCGTGGCAGGCGATAATTCACCGGAATTATTGAAGACTTCGACCTCGAAAATATAATTACCGGGGGGGACATTTGTATAATAGGCTGTACGCCGGCGGCCAACAGTATCCCAGTCCCGGTCGAATCCTGATAAACGGTAACGGAATGTAAGTCCCTCCGGGAAAATAAATGAAGGTGCCGTGTAATGGATCTCAAGGTGCATCATTCCCGCACCAACTTCATAAACAGATTGGCTCGCCGAAGGAATGTTGTTTATTAGCACTGAGTCAATCACCGGAACAGGTTTGTAAGTTGTACTCAGGGGAGTTTGGGGATCAACGATTACAACTCCTTCCGAACCAGGAAACCATAACTGGCCGTTTTTCAGTTTGCAGGCACCGGGAAAAAGCCCCATGTTCAGGCCTGAAAACCCTATTGACGTGTCCAGGGCAAGAGTATGAACATAAACAGGGCTGTTTTTTGTCTGGACAGATTTTTGGAGGATGCTGAATTTTACAGCAGTCAGTCCGTCACCGCCACCGAGCCAGATGTTTCCCGACCTGTCCTCAAAAATATAACCGATTGATGTGGCCAATTTTTTTGACGCCACTGAAGTGAATGTTTCAGTTTCCGGATTCAGATGTATTAGCCCGCTCTGACCGGTACCAATCCAGATATTATCGAGAGAGTCGAGGTGAAGGCAGAGAATCATGTTGTCGGGAAGGCCTTGTTTCGCATTAAAGATTTTGATCTTTCCTTCATTTATTCTGGCTAGCCCGCCATCCTGTGTGCCCACCCATATGGACCCTTTCCGGTCTTCCAGAAAACAGAAGATCTTGTTGCTGGGCAATCCTTCCCTGGTAGTAAGGGCCGATGAAATTTTTCCATCTTTCATGATAAATATTCCCTGATCAGTCCCTATCCAGAGTCTGCCATCAGACGTGGCACTAAGCGCATGAAAATAAGTGCAGTTCAGGCCCTCTCCGGAGGAGTATTTTTTTGAAGTCTTCCCGTCAAATTTTACCAGTGTTTTCAGACTGCCTATCCAGATGTTGCGGTTGGTATCGACTGCGATGGAGAAAACCGGAAATTTCCCAATGCCTGTTTTTGATCCAAGGCTTTCGATGCTGTTACCTTTGATCTTGTCAACGCCGCCCGTGGAATTCCCAACCCAGATACTTCCATCAGGCGACTGTGCGATCGCCGTGATGCAATCTCCCGAAAGACCATTCCTGTTGTTAAGTACCTGAATCGGAACAGACCTGATCCTTGAAAGGCCGGAAGCCATTGTACCGGCCCAAAGGTTATCTTCCATATCTCTGAATAAAGACACAACCAGGTTCGATGCGAGATGTTTCCGGGAATCAAGCCGTTCGGTTTTTCCCGACAGGGTATTTAAAAATAACACTCCCTGCCCCTCAGTTGCAATAGCCAGAGTGTTTTTTCCAAAGCCCGCGATCTGCCTTATACTGCTTCTGATAATCCCTTGTTTGTCCTCCCAGGTGTTGATTATCCCGTTTTTCATATAATACAAGTGGCCGTCAGCGCTGCCGATCCATAAAGTATTTGCTAAATCCATCCACAAAGCGTTTATGTTATGATGCATCAGCCCTTCATGTTCGGTATACCTTTTTATCTCATCTTTCCCAATCAAACAAAGACCGTTATCTGTTCCTACCCATACTTCTGAGCCCTTGCCGGGGCAAATAGCGTTAATGTCGTTGTCGCAAAGTCCTTCCGCAATGGAAAATACCTTCGACGTACTTCGGCTGTATCTGATAATACCCCTGCCTGAAAGTCCGATCCAGAGATTATGATCGATATCTTCAGAAATGGCCGTTATGTTTTTGTCCATAAAAACCTTCGCTGAATCCAAAACGCTCCATTGCTGATTCTTATACGTTAGAATCAGTCCCCTGCTGAAGCCGGCAATCAAGGTGCTGTCACTGGCGAGAAACAAGGCGCCGCAATCCTGGTATTTGAAAACATTTCCTGAAGATTTATTCAGATAGGTGAAATTGATCCCGTCAAACCTGAAAAGGCCAAACTCATTTGCCAGCCATAAATAGCCGTCGGGGGTCTGGGCTATATTATAAATGCTGGACGGTGCATTGTTTTCGGGGAGCCAGTTTCTTACCTGGTAGGACTGCCCCGAAATATCGTTCAGGTTTTCCTGGGAATAGGTAAATGGCATTTGAGAAATGAAAACAAATACCAACATTATCATAGCATAATTACGGCGCCACATGCTAAAATATATTAATTCATTTACAAATCAAAGATATAACAATTTAAAGTTCTTAACAAATAATATTGTTTTATGCAGGATATTTAATAATTTAGTGCAAAAATTATTAACCAAAATTCCGATTATATGCCAGGCACTGATAAATTAACCGTTCACATTTTTAATTCGGCAGGGACTTTTGCAAAGTCGATAGTTATTGATCAGATCGATCTCACCCAACTACGCCCGGTCGATTTTATTCAACTTGTTTATCAAAAGAAATTGAATGTTACAACACCGGGTGGATCGATATGGAAAATGGGTCGATGCATTCACCCTGCGGGAGACCCTAATCCTGCTCCCGGCACTCCCTTTAAAGAATTTGTATTTCTTACCGATCCCTCAAATGCAGTGCAGAATAGCAATGAGGTGACTCTGGTTGAGATACAACTTGGCTAATTTGATTTGAAATTGAATCAGGCAAAGTAGTTCTGCGGAATCAGAATCTGCTTTGTTATTTCCTGCATTCCACCTCATCTACGAAAAGCCAGCATTTTTGACCCGGGGCGTAATGCCAGGGAGGATTTGTTTTTTGGTTTTTCGCGATCACTTTAATAAATCTGACCGGGCGCTTGATGCCTTGGATTGTTATACTTATTATCTTGGGCTGTGCGATTAATGATGAAGAGTCGGGAGCAGAGAGTTTAAATTCACCGGCTTTTATAAAATTTTGCCCATTCTCACTGGCAAATATTTCAACCAGGGTAGGAGGGAAAATATACGAAGCCGTATTAATAAGGAAATTAATCTTTACCGAACCAATGAGTTTCGGCTGCATGAGGTCTATCATTGCCTGAAAATCGTTATATTGAAATCCCAGCCACCGCCCGTCATGGAAATCCTCGCTTCCATTGATCCCGTCGGTAAGTGTGTGTGTATTCCCATGGAATTTTTCAGAAGGCTTGCTGGTGAAAACCACATTAGACCCTAGAGCCTCATGGCCTATAAAGCTTATACTGGAGGATGACTGTGAGGGGACATTCTTCAGAAAGGCTTTTGTATTAACCCTGCAAGCGGTAGTAATGGTTATTGTATCGGACGACACGGCGGATGATAAGGCGGGCATACTGCCATCGGTAGTATAGCGGATCACGGCCGTAGGGTCAGGGCAGCGAGGTGAAATCTTCCAGAATTTTTTTACTGAATCAAATGCCGCTGCAAGATGTACTTCCCTGTAATTGACAGCCAGGGAGTCAGTCCTGAAGGAACCCGCCGGTAGTCCCGATTGATCAAATACCGAAGCCGTATCAGTATTCAAAAAAGCATACCTAAGGTATTTGGGCGATGGAACATCCGTACTGCCTGCCATCACTGAATTTCCAACGAAAACGGCCCGTGCCTGCCTGAAAATCCCATCACTTCCCGCGACCCTGAAACCGCTTAGAAAATCCTTCCTTCCGCCAAGAGCATCACTGTTTTTAAAAAAGACCTGTATCTTGTCTCCTTCAATCCGTGATAACCGGTAGGCAGGTCCCGAAAATGAGGCAGGGTCTGCCTGAGAATATGTTCCGGCAAATGCCAGCAGTGCGAGTCGCCGCCCAACCTGCTGCTTGTTTTTCGGATGGATGTTTTGGATGTTGCCAATATCAAGAGTCACAGCCATTCCTGTGTTTTTCAGCTCAAGCGCTTTTTCCTGGGCTTCTCTCAAAAAACCGCTTGCTTCCTCAAAATCCTTGTAGTCGTAAGGGGCAATCTGGACAAAATAGAATGGAAGATCAGGCTTTTCCCAGTACTTTCGCCATGAAAGTATCATCGTTTTAAACAACGTCGCATAAAGGTCACAATCATAGCGGTTCGATTCTCCCTGGTACCAGATGACTCCTTTAATAGTATAATAGCGCAAAGGATATATCATCCCGTTAAACAGTACAGAAGGAGCTGAGGCTTCCCATTCAGGGTTATTCGGATGATTCAGGTAATAGGAAAGGCCGGGAGTGTCTTTCAGATATTCGTTTGGTGTCCAGGCCTCAGCGGGTGTGCCTCCCCAGCTAGAGACGATAAGGCCTACGGGCACATTGAATTTTTTATAGATCTCCAGCCCGAAATAAAAAGCGGTTGAGCTGAAATTCAGAATCGATGAAGCATCAGCTTGCAGCCAAAGGGCTTTACAACTGTCTGAAGGATGTTGTGAGACCTGCTGCCCGATAGTGCATAGCCGGATCTTTCGCAGGTCGGTACTGTCGATCTGCTTTTTTAGTCCGCTGTAATACTTCCATCCACCAAGCATATTTAACGTGAACTCCATGTTCGACTGACCGCTGCAAAACCAGACTTCTCCAAGCATCACATCCCTGAGCTCTACCTTGTTCTTTCCGGTAAAACGAATTGTATAGGGTCCTCCAGGACCTCCCGAAAACAGTTTAAGCTTCCACTGCCCGGTCTGGTCGGCCTGTATGGAGTAATTTTTACTGTCCCAACTTGTGAAAACGGTAAAACCTTCCCCCCGGTCGGCCCTGCCCCACAGAGTGATCCAGCTGAATTGCTGCAGCACCATATGGTCGGAAAGAACCGACGGCAAAATGACCTCCCCGCTAAGCGATTTTACTAACAGCAGAAAAAGAAATGAACAAAGCAGCCTTTTGATTAACCTTAACATTGTTCCAAAGATCAGATTTTATAATTTTAACGCCTGAATAATCTTACAATTCTCAAACAAATATACTAATGAAACGATCACTGGTCCTGATTTTGCTTTCTTTTTGTTTTGTTCCCTGGCTCTCTGCCCAGAAGGAAACTGCCGCTGAACATGATACGCGTATGCAATGGTGGCGTGATGCACGGTTCGGAATGTTTATCCATTGGGGGTTATATGCGGTTCCCGCCGGAACCTGGAACGGAAAGACCGGGTACGGGGAATGGATCCGCACTTCGGCCGAGATTCCCCTGGAAACCTATGATAAATTTGTTCCCGAATTCAATCCGGTCAATTTCAATGCAGAGGAATGGGTAAAGACAGCCAGGAATGCAGGCATGAAATATATTGTCATCACCTCGAAACACCATGATGGGTTTTGTATGTTCGGCACCAGGCAGACCGGTTTCAATATCATGAAAACGCCCTTTCAG
Organism: uncultured Bacteroidales bacterium; assembly: GCA_903916595.1. Taxonomy (GTDB): domain Bacteria; phylum Bacteroidota; class Bacteroidia; order Bacteroidales; family FEN-979; genus CAIRDP01. The sequence goes on from CAIWXI010000010.1 coordinate 29,418, forward strand.
AGGGATCCCATGAGAGAGCTTGCTGCAGCATGCAAAAAGTATGGACTTAAATTCTGTTTTTATTATTCAATCATGGACTGGCATCATCCCGATTATCTGCCTCGCAGGGAATGGGAGAAGGACAGGCCTGCCGGAGATGCTGATTATAATAAGTATGTGGACTATATGAAGGCTGAACTCAAGGAACTCCTCACTCAGTATGGCGATATAGGAGTACTCTGGTTCGACGGGGAATGGGAATCGACATGGAACCAGACCCGGGGGCTAGATCTGTATTATTATGTGAAAAGCCTTCAGCCTTCAATCATAATAAACAACAGGGTAGGCGCCGGAAGGCTGGATATGGAAGGCCTAACCAAACAAGGGATGTTCGGTGGCGATTTCGGCACTCCTGAGCAGCAGGTACCTCCAACAGGACTTCCCGGAACCGACTGGGAGACCTGCATGACCATGAACGACCATTGGGGCTATAACAGCAATGACAAGAATTTCAAAAGCTCAAAGGAGCTTATCCGCATGCTTGCCGATATTGCCTCAAAAGGCGGGAACTTACTATTAAACGTGGGGCCTACCGCACTGGGCACTTTTCCCGGCGAAAGTTCCGAAAAACTAAAGGACATCGGAAAATGGATGGAGCTGAACTCCGAATCAATATATGGTACTACGGCCAGCCCCCTGAACTTTACACCCTGGGGCAGATGTACCATGAAAACCACCAAAGAAGGCTTTCGACTGTATCTTCATGTGTTTGGCTGGCCAACAAACGGACAGCTGCTTATAGAGGGATGCCTGAACAAAGTGGGCAAAGCGTTCATTCTTTCGAATAAAAACCATACCGGGCTCAAAACAGAGAAAATAAATGATGCAATAACCATCAGGCTGCCAAAAATACCACCAGACAGCATAAATACCGTGATCGTTCTCGATTTGAAAGGTGAACCCGACTTTACCAATCCTCCCGGGATCCTTGCCGATTATTCCAGTTTGGTCGATTCCCTGAAGATCATTATCACTTCTTCACGAAAGAATGTGGAAATACGGTTCAAAGTGAGCGACTCTGCCCGGGTCGTTGATGCAAACGGAGTGCTTTACAAAGGACCTTTCAACCTCTACAATGAATGCATGGTCAATGCACGCTGCTTCAGGGATGGAAAACCGGTGAGCGGAACAGCCAGCAGGTTTTTTTACCTGAAAATACCCATGGCTGCCAAGGCTGTTTCTGATCTCAAACCCGGACTTTCCTACCGTTATTTTGAAGGCGAATGGGATCAGATTCCGAACTTCAAAAAAATGCTGCAATGGGTTTTTGGAGTGGTCGATACCCTCACCCTGGCACCGAAAAAACGCGATGAAAATTTTGGAATGTACTTCTTTGGTTATATAAAAATCCCGAAACGGGCGTTGTACAGATTCACTTTGTCCTCCGACGATGGCAGTAAGCTTATTATTGATGACCGTACCGTGATTAATAACGACGGATTACATTCTCTTCAGGAAAAAAGCGCTGAAATCGGACTGAACGCTGGATATCACTCGATCAGGGTGGAGTATCTGCAACGTACCGGGAGCGCCGGTCTGCAGCTCTACATTGAAAGCCGGGGAATGCCAAAAACACTGGTCAGGAAAGAAATGCTGTTCCATGAATAAACGATTCCTTTGCCTGAGTCTGGCCTTTATTCTTTTACTTTCTGTCGCTAAGAATTTGTATGCAGCAGATGAAAAAACCTGGCCATCGGTTTGTTTCAAGGGTTGGGATCGCTCTGTAAGCGGTGGGGGTTTCGTGTATCATTCTCCTGAGCCTGATGTAAGAACCTCATTGCTGGTCCGTTCCGAAGATTCTCTTCAATACATCGAATGGGAAACAGAAACAGCGCCTTTAGAACTTTCTTCAGATATTTTTCAGTTTGTGTGGATGTTCGGGATAGATGCCAATCAGAACGGCCATTCTTACAAGCTGTTCCTTAACGGAAGATATTGCCTGGAGTTCTCGAATCCGCCGGTATCTGAGAAAAAAACATGGACGGTGAACGGAACCGATGGAATCTCCCTGACTTTCAGCGCAACCATGCTCGACAAATACAATGATCTGATGGGTTATGCCTTTCTTAAGGTGCCCTCAGCCCTTATCAGAAAAGGCGAACGTCAGAACCTCAGGGTAAGCGGGGAATCGGCAGGCAGCCGTACCTGGTATATGACATTCGAAACGGGCGTGGCGGAAAAAACTATCCTGACCCAGCAGGACGCAGTCATCCGCGGAGCGAAAAACATAAATTATTTTACTGTCATAGCCGCTTTTGTCCATCTTGGCGATCCGGTAAAAACGACGATTGAGCAGGCCGGTGGAAAGATCACTGCCTTCATTCTTCAGCCTGGCTATAATGCTGTAAGACTACTGTTTCCAATAACAGCCGCGGATCAGAAGCAAAACCTGAAGATCAGCATCGAAGGAAGTCCACCTCTGCACAAAGAGATCATTTTACATACTGTGAGGCCATGGAAGCTCTATTTCGTTCAGCATGCTCATACTGATATAGGCTATACCAGGCCACAGACCGAGATCCTTCCCGAGCACCTCAGATATATCGATTATGCTCTCGATTACTGCGACCAGACCGATTCTCTTCCCGATGCGGCCAGGTTCAGGTGGACCTGCGAGACCTCCTGGGCACTGAATGAGTACCTTAAAACGCGGCCGGCTTCCCAGATCGAACGACTGAAACGCAGGGCTGCAGAAGGCAGGATCGAGCTTACCGGCCTCTATCTTAATTCTTCAGATCTTGCAGATGAAATAACTATCGCAGCTTCGCTTCAGCCTGTAAATTATTTCCGAAGTCTGGGTTTTAAAGTGAAAACTGCGATGCAGGACGATATTAACGGGGTTCCCTGGTGCCTGGTTGATTATCTCAGCGGGGCCGGCATTGACTACCTGAATATGGGGCAGAATACCGACAGGGCATTGAAACCTTTTGACCGGCCGACTACTTTCTGGTGGGAAAGCCCCTCGGGCAAACGAATCATAGTGAACCGCCCCGAACATTACATGTGGGGCAACAACCTGGGTATTATCAACAGCAGGGAGGCTCTGGAAAAGAACCTGTTCATCCATCTCTCGGAGATAAGCGGCAAAGGATACCCGTTCAATGAATATGCCATTCAGTTCAGCGGATACCTGACCGATAATTCGCCTCCCTCTACAACCGCCTGCAATATCGTTAAGGAATGGAACGAAACTTATGTATGGCCTGAACTGCGGCTTGCCACGGTCTCTGAATTCATGGATCAGATTAAAGAGAAACATGCTTCGGAGCTGACTGTGATACGCGGAGCCTGGCCCGACTGGTGGATCGATGGTTTCGGTTCAGCCGCACTTACCACGGCTTACACCCGGATGGCCCATGCCGACTTTATTGCCAATAACGGGCTGATGGCCCTGGCGGTAATCATGGGAGCTGAGCTGAGCCCGCACATTGGGAGTCTTCATCAGCAGATCTTTGAAGACCTTGCTTTTTACGACGAACATACTTTTGGCGCGGCCGAAAGTATCACTGACCCCATGTGCGAAAACAGCGTGGTTCAGCTCGGCGAGAAACTGTCGTATGCCTGGGAAGCCGTGAAGAAAAACAGGATATTGCGAGAGGAAGTTATGGGTTGCGTGCAAAACTATCTTCCTTCTTATCCCAAAGAATCTTCCGTGGCGGTAATAAATACTCTCAACTGGAACCGTAGCGGGAATGTGAACCTGTATATCGATCAGCAGTTACTCCCGGCAGGCAGGCAATTCAGGATACTTGATGCATCAAATAAAGAAGTGAAGGCCCAGTCCTGGAATGAACGTCCAGAGGGCAGCTACTGGACTCTTTTTGCCGAAAAGGTGCCACCTATGGGATTCAGCTCTTACCGTATCCTTGTTTCGGAGGAACCGCTGAAAAGGCCTGTACTCCCGAAATTTACCGGCAGCCTGGAGAACCCGTGGTATCTGCTGAAAATAGATACTCTTACCGCTAAGATCATCAGCCTGTACGACAAGGACCTTCACCGGGAACTGGTCGACAAAGCAGCGAAATACGGCTTCGGTGAATTTATTTACGAAACCCTTGGAAAGAACCGGGAACAGATATCCAAAGGTCACCTTGATGAATATAAAAGGGAAACCTGGGAAAACATTAAAATACAGTCAGTTGAGAGAGGCCCGGTCTGGATAAGCCTCAAACTCACGGGTCAACTCCCGGGCTGTGCAAGCAGCGATGGAATACACTGTGAGATCAGACTCTACAGCGCTGAGAAAAAGATCGAATTCCTGTACTCGATGAAAAAAACTGCTGTTACTGATCCCGAAGGAGTCTATATCGCTTTCCCCTTCGGCATGAAAAAAGAAAACAAGATGTTTTTTGAAGTCGCCGGGGCAGCGGTGGAGGCAGGAAAAGACCAGATTAATGGTTCTGCCTCCGATTGGCAGGGGATACAGAATTTTGTAACACTCACCGACGATAGCTGCAGTGTGGTTTTTGTCTCGCCCGAGATTCCCCTCGTGCAGCTTGGAGATCTCAACCTCGGCAGGTTCTCGGCTGTGGTTCAGAAGCCTGCCCCGGTAATTTATTCCTGGGTGCTGAATAATTACTGGACCACCAACTTTCTGGCCAGCCAGGAAGGAGAACTGAAGTGGACCTACCAGATCACTTCGGGCCCTCACTCAGCCAACGACGTGGCGGCCCGTTTTGCCTGGGCTGCCCGGCTGCCTATGCTGGCCAGAGTATCGCCTTCGGGCAACAAAAACAATAATGCAAATGAAGAAGCGTTTATGGGGAATATTCCCCAAAACATATTACTTTTGAATGCCTTACCCTCTACAGGCCAGAAGGGTGTGGTATACCAGCTACGCGAAACCGCCGGTCACGAGGCTAGTTTCAATCCCCTGTCGCTGTTGAAATTTCATGCTGCCAACGAGGCTCAGAAAAAGAAGAACATCAGAGTTTCCCGGGTGAATGTGCTTGGTGAGGAGATCTCTCCGCTGAAAGGAGAACTGACGATGGCCGCTTTTGAAACAATATTTATAAAACTTGAATGGAATGAACAGTAAAAATTATCTGATACTCGACGATGGGATTCGGCTGGAAGGCAAACATTTCGGAGCCGACCGCTCCGTTGCCGGGGAAGTCGTTTTCAATACCGCGATGACCGGATATCCTGAAAGTCTTACCGATCCTTCGTACAAAGGGCAGATACTGACGCTTACCTACCCCCTGATCGGTAACTATGGTGTGCCCCGCGACCGTTTTGAAAAAGGACTGTCGAAATTTTTCGAATCCGATCATGTACATATCACCGGTCTTATCATTTCTGATTATTCGGCCGACTATAGTCACTGGAATGCCATGAAAAGCCTGTCTGACTGGCTGCGCGAATACAATGTACCCGGTTTGTTTGGTATCGACACCCGTGCACTTACCAAACATCTCCGCGAAAAAGGGACCATGCTCGGAAAAATCATTTCCTCATCCGAAGGTGATATTGATTTTTACGACCCCAACAGGGATAACCTGGTAGCCATGGTAAGTATTCCAAAACCCCAGGTTTACGAGGGAAATGATCAGAAAGTGATACTGGTTGACTGCGGAGTGAAAAACAATATTCTCCGTTGCCTCATCGATCTGGGGGTTACGGTAAAAAGAGTACCATGGGATTATGATTTTACAAAAGAGGATTACAGCGGATTGGTTATCTCGAATGGCCCGGGCGATCCCCGGATGTGTGCGGCAACCATAAGCCATATTGCAAAAGCGCTTGAACGGGATACGCCTGTCTTCGGGATATGCCTGGGAAACCAGCTTATGTCGGTCGCGGGAGGCGCAAGCACCTATAAACTGAAATACGGCCATCGGGGATACAACCAGCCGGTACTGAGGGTGGGTTCTAACAGGGCCTACATCACCAGCCAGAATCATGGCTTTGCTGTAGACAACGAAACACTGGGCCCCGATTGGGAACCATACTTTATTAACCTCAACGACAATACCAACGAAGGAATACGGCATAAAACAAAACCTTTCTTCTCGACCCAGTTTCATCCTGAAGCCTCTGGTGGTCCTAACGACACAAAATTCCTGTTTGATGAGTTTCACCGCTTGATGGAGAAAGGCAGTAAAAAATGAATAAATCAACAATGTACCACGACATACGCAAAGTAATCATTCTCGGTTCAGGAGCTTTGAAAATAGGGGAGGCCGGGGAGTTTGACTACTCGGGATCCCAGGCTCTGAAGGCGCTGAAAGAGGAAGGGATATCGACGGTTCTGGTCAACCCCAATATTGCCACGATACAGACATCCGAAGAGATAGCAGATAAAGTATATTTTCTGCCTGTCACTCCCGATTTCGTTGAACGGGTGATTGAAAAAGAGAAACCCGATGGTATCCTTCTGTCATTCGGAGGGCAGACGGCCCTGAACTGTGGAATAAAACTGTTTCAGACAGGGGTGCTCGAAAAGCACAACGTAAAAGTGCTGGGGACTCCGGTTCAGACTATCATTGATACCGAAGACAGGGAAAGATTTGTTGAAAAATTGCTGGAGATCGGTGTAAAGACACCTGCCAGTTTTGCGGTAGACTCGACCGAGGCAGCTCTCAACGCGGCATCAAAAATCGGTTACCCTGTCATTATCAGAGCGGCTTTCACACTCGGCGGACAAGGCAGTGGTTTCAGTGCGAATGAGGAAGAGCTTAAAACCGCCTCGGCTAAGGCTTTTTCCTACTCTCCCCAGATCCTGGTAGAGGAATCTCTGAAAGGCTGGAAGGAGATCGAATACGAGGTCGTACGTGACCGTTACGACAACTGTATCACCGTTTGCAATATGGAGAACTTCGATCCGCTGGGTATACATACCGGTGAAAGTATCGTGGTTGCTCCTTCACAAACCCTTACCAATGCCGAGTATTACAAGCTTCGCGATCTTTCCATCAGGGTAATCAGGCATCTCGGGATCATAGGCGAATGCAATATACAGTACGCACTGAATCCCGATTCAGAGGAATACAGGGTTATCGAAGTCAATGCCCGGCTTTCACGGTCTTCGGCCCTGGCCTCCAAAGCAACAGGCTATCCCCTGGCATTCGTGGCTGCTAAGCTTGGCCTGGGTTACGGATTGCATGAATTGAAAAATTCGGTTACTAAAGTCACCAGCGCCTGTTTTGAACCGGCCCTCGATTATATCGTGGTGAAAATCCCGCGCTGGGACCTCGGCAAATTCAGCGGGGTCTCCAAGCAGATCGGTTCCAGCATGAAGAGCGTGGGTGAGATCATGGCTATAGGCCGCACTTTTGAAGAAGCTATTCAGAAAGGACTGCGGATGATAGGGCAGGGGATGCATGGCTTCGTGGGAAACAAGGACCTGGAGGTCGAAGCTATTGAGACCGAGCTCACTGAACCTACCGACATGAGGATCTTCGTGATCGCACAAGCCCTTGAAGCCGGGTTCACGGTCGACAGGATATGGGAACATACCCGTATCGACCGCTGGTTCCTGTTCAAACTGCAGAATATTTTCAGGCTCAGTAATGAACTGTCGAAGATCACCGGCCTGAGAGAACTTCCCGATGAACTGCTGAAAGAAGCCAAACGCCTTGGTTTCTCTGATTTTCAGATCGCCAGGCTGATTCTGAAACATGACAAGACCGAAGTGGGCAAAGATATGCTTCTGGTGAGGGAGCACCGCATCAGCCATGGCATACTTCCGGCCGTGAAACAGATCGACACCCTGGCCGCCGAATACCCCGCCGTTACCAATTATCTTTATATGACCTATGGCGGAACGGAACATGATATCGATTACAAGGCCGATGCTTCATCCTTGCAAAGGTCGGTCATCGTGCTGGGTTCCGGCGCCTACCGCATCGGCAGTTCCGTGGAATTTGACTGGTGCAGCGTGAATGCACTTACAACAGTGCAGAAAGCAGGCTACCGCTCGGTGATGATCAATTATAACCCTGAGACCGTGAGTACCGATTACGATCTCTGCGATCGTCTGTATTTTGATGAGCTCTCATTTGAAAGGGTAATGGATATCATCACTTTGGAAAACCCCGCCGGGGTAATTATCTCTATGGGCGGACAGATTCCGAACAACCTGGCTCTGAGGCTGCATGCCCAGGGGGTTCCAGTTCTAGGCACATCCCCGGTCGACATAGACCGGGCTGAAGACCGGCATAAGTTTTCGACCCTGCTCGATACTCTCGATATCGACCAGCCCCGCTGGCAGGAACTCACCAACCTCGAAGATATTCTCGGTTTTGCCGAAAAAGTAGGTTTTCCGGTGCTTGTAAGGCCTTCGTACGTGCTTTCGGGAGCCGCGATGAACGTGGTCTCCAATATCAACGAGCTGGAATATTTTCTGAAACTGGCGGCCAAAGTGTCAAAAGAACATCCGGTGGTAGTTTCCGAGTTTATCCAGGAAGCCAAGGAGATCGAAGTCGATGCCATCGCCCGTAAAGGCGAGATCATCGTGTATGCTATCTCTGAACATGTCGAATTCGCCGGTGTTCATTCTGGCGATGCCACTATAGTGTTTCCTCCCCAAAAGCTGTATATCGAAACCGTGAGAAGGATCAAGAGGATCAGCCGCGACATCGCGGGCTCCCTCAATATTACCGGACCCTTCAATATTCAGTTTCTGGCCAGGAAGAACGATATCAAAGTGATCGAATGCAACCTTCGGGCTTCACGTTCCTTTCCATTCGTTTCCAAAGTGCTGAAAACAAACCTTATCGAAATCGGCACCCAGGTCATGCTTGGCCTGCCTTTTGAGAAACCCGACAAATCGCTGTTCGATCTTGACTATATCGGCGTGAAGGCGCCCCAGTTCTCCTTTTCAAGGTTAAGCAAGGCCGATCCTGTTCTGGGTGTCGACATGGCTTCAACCGGAGAAGTAGGATGTATCGGAGATACGTTTTATGAAGCTATCCTGAAATCGATGCTGTCGGTGGGCTACAGGGTACCCGGTAAAAATATCATGCTTTCGACCGGCCCCGCCAAGGCAAAGACAACCCTTCTGGAGGGATGCCGCAAGTTGTTCGAGCTTGGGTATAACTTATATGCTACTCCGGGTACGGCTGAATTTTTAACGTCATTCGGTATCCCGGCAACAGTGCTTCACTGGCCCGACGAAGACCTTCAGCCCAACATAGTCGATTATCTGAAGGAAAGAAAAATTGATCTGGTCATCAACATCCCGAAAAATCTTTCCCGAACTGAGCTGAATAACGACTATCTCATCCGCAGGACTTCGGTCGATTTTAATATCCCTCTCATCACCAACGCCAACCTCGCCAATGCATTCATTATGGCGTTCTGCACGATCAAAATGGAGGATATCGAGATCAAGAGCTGGGATGAATATTAAATGATGTACGATGGACGATGGACGATGTACGATGTACGATGGACGATGTATGATGGACGATGTACGGTTTATTGATGAAGGAAGTTCCACTCGGGTATTGCAGAGGGTGTGCGTTTGCGTGAGTATTCTTTCATTTTCTGAATGATTTCGGGATGCTGACCGGCTACATTAATTTTTTCACTCCTATCAAGAGAAAGATCGTAGAGTTCAAACTTTCTCAAAGGCTCCTTGATCAGGTCTTTGCGGATGGCTTTCCATCGGCCGGCCCTGATAGCCTGACTCCCTCCGCTGCTGGCAAATTCCCAGTAAAGAAAATCATGCTGAGTGGGATTTTTTGCCCCGGCCAGTACCGGGGCAAAAGAAATTCCGTCGATGTTTTCAGCTGCCTTGCAATGCGCCAATTCTGCGATCGTTGGGAGGATGTCCCAGAACGCGTAAGGTATTGAACAAACCTGCCCTGCCTTGATCTTTCCCGGCCACGATGCAATAAAGGGGACCCTGATGCCTCCTTCATAGAGACTGCCTTTTCCTCCTCTCAAAGCCCCGTTACTGCTGAAAAAAGAAGGATCCGCTCCACCCAGGCTGAACGTGGCCCCGTTATCACTTGTAAAGATCACGCAGGTGTTCGAATCAAGATGATTCTCAGCAAGGGCTTGTAAAATTTTACCAGTTGCATCGTCCAGCGCGCTGATCATAGCCGCATACGTGGCATGAGGGTAAAACACCGGCAGGTAGCCCATCTGTCCTGTATAGGGCTTGTCGTTCATCAGGTCACGGTATTCCTGTAAGTAACTATCGGGTACCTGCAGGGCAAGGTGAGGCAAGGTATAACTCATCAGTAAAAAGAAAGCAGAATCTTTATTTGTCCTGATAAAATTCTGCGCTTCTTCGGTAAATAAATCTTCGGCATAGGATGTGCCCAGGAATTTTTTGTATAAGGCCGGATCATTCGGATTTCCGCTCAGTTTTTGCTGTGAGCTTATTTCGGGGTTGCCGGTGATGAACTTTTTGTCGTTGTACCAGAGGTAAGCAGGGTAATGGTTGTGGGCCTGACGCTGACAGAGGTATCCCAAGAAAAAATCAAAGCCCTGTTCCCCGGGTACACCGCTTGAACCTGGCCCCCCGAGCCCCCATTTGCCAATGCAAGCAGTCTTGTATCCTGCATCCTGCATCGTTTTTCCAAGCGTGCTGGTGTTTGGCTCAAGCGGCTTTTGTCCCCCGTAATCATTCCATTCACCAATCTCCATATTGTCGCGTATCTGGGCATGCCCGGTATTCAGGCCTGTCATCAGGCAGCAACGCGAAGGAGCACAAACCGCGCTTCCCGAGTAAAAATCAGTAAACCTTATTCCCTGTTCCGCCAGCTTGTCAATATGTGGTGTGCGGATGATCTTTTGCCCGTAGCATCCCGTTTCACCGTAACCAAGATCATCAGCCAGAATGATGATGAAATTGGGCCGTTTGTTTTCTTTTTTAAGGGGCTGGCTGATTGCATTTCCCGCGAAAATCATCCAGAGTAAAACAAAGGCAAGGTAGTTGAGCGAGGGTCGCATAGGATGAAATAATGTTTGGAGATTGCGAAAATACCTAATTTTGCTGCATGAGCATAAAGACCCTTCAAAAACTGTTACTGACCGCATTAGTGTTTCTGACTATGGCAGCCTGCCAGATGACAAATCAGACAAAGACCGCGCTGAACCTGGCAAACTGCGAGTTTCGTCTCGTTTCGGCCGAGAATATCGTTATTGCCGGAATATCAATTGAAAACTATACTTCGGTGAAAGATCTCGGGGTAGGCGATTTTGCCATGTTCATGGGAGCGCTTACTCAGCCTGAACTGCCGCTTTCACTGCAGCTGAATATCGAAGTAAAAAATCCCAATCCTGCTCCGGCCGGAATAAACAGTCTTGATTATATTGTTATTATTGATGACATTCAGATGCTTCAGGGTTCATATACCCAGCCCATTACCGTACCCGCATCCTCATCCGCAGTAATTCCTGTTCAACTGAACGTTGACCTGAAGCAGGCGCTGAAGGGCAAATCGATGGATGCCATTCTGAATTTTGGCTTTAATTTAGCTGGCGTTGGCCATCAACCCACACGCTTTAAACTAAAGCTAAAACCCAGTATTCTGGTTGGAAGTACCGTTTTGGCTTATCCCGCCTATATTACCGTGAAGACCGAATACCAAAACGGAAACGTGGTCAGGTAAAGTCTATTACCTTATTACGTTACTGAGAATACTTCGTGAGATAAAAGTCCAGACCTACCGGGAAATCTTGTGTTTGATCTTTGAGTGCGCATAGTAATGCAATCTCATCGGGCGTGAGACATTGAACCTTTTCAATAGTTCCTTCCAGCTTAGCTTCAAGCCAATGTGCTTTCTTTATGTCGATCTCAGATGGTTTATTAATCATATACGATGATACAGATTCAATAAAAAGAACCCGCCACATATCGTCCCTCGGCTTATTCATGATGGCCAGATTAATTTCGAAAAGCAGCTCAAGATCTTCCAATATCGGTGGAATGTCCTGGCAGACCATCTCCCTGAGGATTTCTATCTCGTTGAAATCAATTGTGCTATCCTTTAAAATCTCTTCATATAACGCAAGCAGAAAGTTGCTGTCTGATTTATTCATAAAGATCAAATCACCAGTAATTTCTATTAGATTTTTTATCAGGATAAGTTCAACCTCACTCATCATGCCAACATTTTTAATGGTGGTCTTAACCTAGTCAAAAAGCATTGCTGCTTTTGCAAGAGGAAGTTTAATTTTTTCTCCTGCATTGGCCGAAAAATACCTGGTTGTTTCATCCAGAAACAATGCTTCCCAGGAAGGATCATTTCCTTGCCCGTAAGTATGATCATGGATATCGAAAAGAAGGCGTATTTCATAGCCGCCAGGTTGTTTTTCACGGTAAATAAATTTTTTTATCTCTTCTGCATCAGCGGCATCAACCTTCTTGTCTTCAACAATTTTTTCAATCATTTTTTGTGATTCTGCAGGAAGTTCGTGTAAAAGTTCATACAGCTCCTCTTTAATGGCAGGCATTTGCTCAGGATGATTTTTCAATATTAGCAATCTTCTGAAATAATTTTGGGCTGAGATCATAACAGGCGACTTTTTTAATTATTTAAAGATTATAAATATGAATAACCTTTAGGTTTTCTTAAATCGTTCTTCTTACCTGGAAAAAAATACAAAACCCCCATTCCGCAGAGTGCCGAGAGGGTAGAGCCGGCCAGGATAGAGAGCTTGGAGATGTCAAGTACTGCAGGTTCTTTGTAAGACAACCCGGCAATAAAGATCGACATGGTGAAACCTATACCTGCCAGCATTCCTGTGGCTGCAAGTTGTTTCCAGTTCGTTCCCGCGGGAAGGATGGATATCTTTGTTTTTACTCCGATCCAGGAAAACAGAGTGATCCCAAGGGGTTTTCCTATTAAAAGGCCCAGTATGATTCCTGCTGTAAGGCCGCTGAACAGTCCGGAGGGGTCAAAAGTGAGTGGTATAGCGGTATTCGCAAGCGCAAACAAGGGAAGTATATAGTAATTCACCGGTCTGTGAAGACTGAGTTCGAGTTTTAGGGCCATATCCCAGGGGATAAAAAAGGCTGCAACTACACCTGCGATAGTTGGATGTATTCCTGATTTCAGCACAAAATACCATAAGCCAAGAGCCGGAATCAGATAAAAAAGGAAATATTTCACCTTAAACCGGTTCAGGAAAAAAAGAACCAAAATGAACAGAAAGGCGATTAGCAGCATTCCCATGTTAAGCTGATGAGTATAAAAGGTGGCAATGATCACGATGGCGCCCAGGTCATCGATGATCGCGAGGGCAGTGAGAAATATTTTCAGCGATAAGGGGGCACGTTTTCCCAGTAATGACAGTATACCCAGTGAAAACGCAATATCGGTAGCCGTGGGTATAGCCCATCCGCTGAGATGTTCCGTGGAGCCGGCATTAAACGCGTAGAAGATGATGGCTGGGAAAAGCATTCCGCCTAATGCTGCGAGCACAGGCAGAATCGCCTTCTCCTTTACGGCAAGTTCTCCGTCGCGGAGCTCCTGTTTGATCTCAAGCCCGATCAGGAAAAAAAACACGGCCATCAGGCCGTCGTTGATCCAATGCAGAACACTCTCATGCAGGAAATCAAAACCGATCTCAATATGCCAGATACTGAGATAAGATGCAGCTCTGCCTGAATTGCTCAGTATAAGAGAAAGAATGGTGGCGAGGATAAGCAGTAATCCCGAAAGCTTGCCGCTTTCGGCAAGGTCTTTGAAGGGATCGGTAAGTCTTTTTTTTACGTTCATATTAATCCTCATCTTTCATGGCTACTGGTTTGACAAAAGCCGAGCGCACAGGCCCCGGGTAAGGGACATCAGGCCCTTTTACAGCAAACCAAAGCACCTTGTTCAGCAGATCGTCGGGAGCCCTGTCTTCTTTACTGAAATCAAATCCTTCACTCATCCTCTGCCATTCATTGTAGGCAAGGTTCCTTTCGTTGAGGTCGATAAAGGGACCGAGAGTCTGAAAAGGATAAGACTTTGGGTGGTTGGTAAAACATCGCCACATCGGGGTTGCAGCTGCATCGTACTGGCTCATGGGCGGCAGGCCGAGAATAAGTTCAATGGTTCGAAGCACCGACGAGGTGGTATAGGGTGTATGATCCACGAAATTACGTTTCACATAACCTCCGGCGATATATGCGGTGCTGCGGTGGGCATCCACGTGATCGGGCCCGTTCTGGGCATCATCTTCGAGAATAAAAATCACACATTCATCCCAGATCCGTGATTTTGACAGGTGTTCAACCAGCCTCCCCACGGCAAAATCATTATCTGCAGCCTGTGCAAAAGGAGTTGGCTTGCCGGCTTTTAATCCCTGGGTATGGTCGTTTATAAAACGAATGGTATTCAGCTGAGGAACCTTGTCGATATAAAGCAGGGAGTCGAAATCTTTCCTCCACTGCCGGTAACGGATGGTGTCTAAAACATCCTGGTCCCAGCTCGTGAAAAACTTGCAGTAGTGGTCTTTCAATACCGGGATATTGGGTTTGTAATTATCGGCAAATTCGCCATAGGTGCGGTAAGAAATGCCCTTGCGGGCACAGAAATTCCATATAAAACCATCTTTATTATTGCTGATTTTCCTGTTTCCTTCCGCGTCATAATCACCACCTCTTCCGCCGTAACTACTGGGCCAGGTCTTTTCCAGGTAATCGGTAGCGTAAGCGCCCATGCTCCAGTTATGACCGTCGGCGCTGACTTCCCCGTCGACATAGAAATTATCGAGCAATACAAAATCTTTTACCAGCCTGTGCTGGTTGGGTGTGATCTCCTGCCCGAAAAGCACCAGGGAAGTGTCGCCGTTCCCTTCAGGTACATCACCCAGAACCTGGTCGTACGTTCTGTTTTCCTTGATGACGTAAAACACATATCTGATAGGCGATTTATATGAGGCAGCATAGGGGATGGCAGTACCCAGAGCTTCGGGGATACTCAGTACTTTTTCCTGGGTGTAAGGTGTATTTTTATATACCATAGATGAATATGAAGCCAGTTTTTTCTCATCCGGTTCGGCGATGATGCTCATGGTTCCCCGCAACAACCCGCCAATATACTGTACTTTTGGTGGCTTGCGGCTGTCGGCCTGCTGGGAGAAGACCTTCTGTGAATTCCCTGCAGGATTTGGGCCGTTGGGATTTGCATAGGAGGTATACCCTTTTCCGTTTGCAATCCACAGCTGTTTATTCACTACACGCACGCAGCTGGGATACCAGCCTGTAGGGATAAATCCTTTGCTGAAACTTTTTCCAGGGATGGAAACGTCGAACACGGCCAGGCAGTTGTTGTCAGCATTGGCTATATATAACGTCTTGTTGTCGGCACTCAGGGCTACACTGTTGGTCGTGCTCCCTGCCGGGGAATTCGGGAACAGAGCTGAATTCAGGGTTTCTATGACTTTCCCGGCTTGGAGGTCGATGCAGGAAACCGAATTGTCGTTAGCATTGGCCACATAAAGGTATCTTCCGCTCCTGCTAAGGCAAAGGTCATTCGGGTTGCTGCCAACCTTGATCGGGTTGGAGAATTTCCCGGTTTCGGTATCGAAAATCTGGATCTTCCCACAGCCCCAGCAGCTGATATATAGTCTCCGGGAGTCACCCGACAGAATGCAAGCGTAACCTTCGCCCTCGAGGCTGAACTTCCGGAGTAGCTGTTTTTTCTTCAGGTCGACGAGATACAGCGAATTGTTTTCTTTGGTGACGACGTACAGCAGATTTTTTCTCTCGTCAAGGGCTATACCGGCAGGGGAGATCTTCTCGGGCCAGGGCTTACCAATCACAAGAGTGTCGGCAATAGACAGTTTGCTGTCTTTTATGGAATATTTGAGGATGATGTTATTGTTCCCTCCTGAAGCATACAGACTCTTCTCGTCTTTGCTGAACACAAGACCCAGCCAGGCCGCTTTTATGATAATCGTATCAAGGACTTTATGCGACTGTGAATCAATAAGATAAATAGACTGGTCGCTTTGTCCGTTGTTGGTCACTGCCAACAGACGGCCCGAGGCAGAAACAGCGATATTCAACGGAAGATCGCCGAGCTGAACGCTTTCTCCCAACCGGCTGATGCCCCAGCCGTTGGGCAGGGTAATATGTTTGTATTCCGTTTCGTCCTGGCCGTTTGCATGTATAAATGCCAGTACCATAAGAAGAACAGGGAACAGTCTGATGTGTTTCATGGGTTCTGGGAGTCTTTAAGAATGATCAAAAATACGATTTTTGACGAGAAAAATGATACGTTTATATTGTACAAACAATTCCTGTCATTTTCGTATCTTTGCACTTTTATTTTGAGGCCTATGATCACAGATTCAAATAAATTCCTTGGAGAAGGGTTAACCTACGATGATGTGCTCCTGATTCCTGCCTATTCAGAGGTTCTTCCGAGGGATGTGGATATCTCTACTCTGCTATCCAGGAACATCCCTATGAACATCCCTATTCTGTCTGCTGCTATGGATACCGTTACTGAGTCGCATATGGCTATTGCCATGGCTCAGGAGGGAGGCATCGGGGTTCTTCACAAAAACATGTCGATAGAAAACCAGGCGCTGCAGGTCAGGAAGGTGAAAAGAGCCGAGAACGGGATGATACTCGATCCGGTAACTTTACACGTATCGGCTTTGGTCGGCGATGCACTGGCCATGATGAAAGAACATTCCATCGGAGGAATCCCTGTTGTGAATGAACGCGAAGAACTGGTAGGTATAGTCACCAACCGTGACCTGCGTTTCGAAAGGGATATGTCGCGCCCGGTGGCAGAGGTAATGACTCATAAGGTGATTACCATATCTGAGTTCATGAATTTTGAGAAAGCGGAGCAGATACTTCAGGAATATAAAATTGAGAAACTTCCGGTTATCGATAAAAACAACAGGCTTGTCGGCCTTATCACGTATAAAGATATCATCAAGATTAAAGCCAGGCCGAATGCCTGCAAGGACAGCCTCGGACGGCTGCGCGTGGCTGCTGCGATAGGCATTACTGCCGACACCCTGGAGCGTGCTGCCGCCCTCGTCAGAGAAGGTGTCGACGCTATCGTGATCGACACGGCCCATGGCCATACCAGAAACGTATTAGAAATTGCAAAGAAATTCAAAGCGGCCTATCCTAACATCGATATGGTGGTAGGGAACATAGGTACCGCCGATGCTGCCAGAGACCTGGCTAAGGCTGGAGCCGATGCAGTAAAGGTGGGCATCGGGCCTGGATCTATCTGCACTACAAGAATCATCGCGGGGATAGGCATTCCGCAGCTTTCAGCCGTATACGAGGTTGCAAAAGCCCTTAAAGGGACCGGAGTTCCGGTAATCGCCGACGGTGGGATCCGCTATACCGGCGATATTGTGAAAGCCCTTGCAGCAGGCGCCCACTCTATCATGGCGGGCTCCCTCTTCGCGGGCGTGGATGAATCGCCCGGCGAGACTATCATCTTTGAAGGCCGCAAATTCAAAACCTATAGAGGAATGGGTTCAATCGAAGCCATGCAGCATGGCTCCAGGGACCGCTATTTCCAGGATATGGAAGACGATATTAAAAAGTTGGTCCCCGAAGGTATCGTTGGCCGCGTGCCCTATAAAGGCTCCCTCTCTGAAGTGATCTACCAGATGGTTGGCGGACTGCGTTCAGGTATGGGATACACCGGCTCGGCCAACATGGAAGCTCTTCAGAAATCAAGGTTCATCAAAATCACATCGGCCGGTGTCACCGAAAGCCACCCCCACGATGTCACTATCATCAGCGAAGCGCCAAATTACAGCCGTTAATACTGTTTTTCTATTTTTTACGTTATTATTTAAGAACAAATTAAATATTAATAATATGAGCTTGAAATTATCCGCGTTACTACTATTTCTTGTTTTGGTTTTTGATGCGTACTCCCAGGTTGATAATAGCGCCACTCTTATGTCGATCGCCGGAAAACCGGTCACCGTGGGCGAATTCATGTCGATTTACCAGAAAAATAATGTCAGAGGTGAAGCGATCGATAAAAAGTCGATGGACGATTACCTTGATCTATTCATTAATTTCAAACTTAAAGTTCTTCAGGCGGAACAGCTTGGGCTTGATACCGTGTCATCGTTCATCAAGGAACTCGATGGCTACCGTGACCAGCTTGCCAAGCCATTTTTTACTGATGAAGCAACATTAAATAGTCTCATTCAGGAGGCCTATGAACGTAAAAAACTGGATCTCAGGGCAAGCCATATCTATTTCAGGGTAAAACCAGATGCCACGGCCCAGGATACCCTCAACTCGTTCAACAAGGCAATGGAAGCCCGGGAAAAGATCCTAAAAGGCGAACGCTTCGACAAGGTTGTGATGGAATATTCAGAAGATCCTTCAGCCAAGGACCGTGAAGCTACAGCACAGCATCCTTTTATGAAAGGGAACAAGGGTGACCTGGGTTATTTTACCGTGTTCGACATGGTTTATCCGTTCGAGACTGCTGCATACAACACACAGGTCGGCCAGGTTTCGAAACCTATCAGGACCGATTATGGGTTCCATGTAATCAACGTTACCGACAGGATCCCGGCATTGGGTGACTTCGTGGTCGCTCATCTCTTCCTTGGCATTCCCAAAGGGGCTAACGCTGCCGACTCGGCAAAAGTAAAATCAAAGATCGACTCTTTGTACACTCAGCTAAAAGCCGGCGCGAAATTTGAAGACCTGGTGAAAATATATTCCGAAGATAAAGGTTCCTCATCGAAAGGCGGGGTTCTCCCAAAACGTGGTGTTAACCGGCTGATGCCGGAATTCATTGCGGCCATAGCAAACATTCCAAACGTGGGCGATTTTTCAGTACCTGTGCTAACCCCGGGCTACGGTTGGCATATCGTTAAACTGGTTGAACGTAAACCTATCGGCACTTTCGATGAAGAAAAAGTTGACCTGAAACAACGGGTTATGAAGGATAGCCGCGCTCAACAGATTACCGATGCAGTACTTGCCCGCCTTAAAAATGAATACAACTTCTCTGAAAATCTGAAAGCCAGGGATGATTTTTATACTCTGGTAACCGATAGTATCTTTTTCGGCAAATGGGATCCTTCCAAAGCGTTGGAGAAAAACCAGTTAATGTTTAAAATCGGGACTTCGACTTCTACCCAGAGAGAATTTGCGCGATATCTTGCTTCGAAACAGAAAAAGGGAGATAAGAAAGATATCCAACTGTATGTTAACGTGATGTATGAGGATTTTGTAAATGAAACGGTCCTGAACTACGAAAACGGATTTCTGGAAACGAAATACCCCGACTTCAGAGCTCTGATGAAAGAATACCGCGATGGAATACTGCTGTTTGACCTCACCGATCAGAAAGTCTGGGCTAAGGCAATAAAAGATACAAGCGGACTTCAGGAGTTTTATCAGAAGAGCAAAAAAAATTATATGTGGGGACCAAGAGCTGAAGCCAGCATTTACACCTTAAAAAATCCCGCCCTGTCGCAGAAAGTCAGAAACTTTATTAAAAGCGGACTTAAGGATGATGATATTCTGAAGGAAGTGAATTCCGATTCAGCTAAAGTACTTACTATTGAATCGGGTAAATATTCCAGAAAAGATAATTCATTAATCGATACCGTTGCTTTTGCTACAGGGATATCAAAGGATATTGCAGTGAAGGGAGGGATCGTAATTGTGAACATCAGACGTATTCTTTCACCTGAGCCCAAATCCCTGAATGAAGCTCGCGGGCTCATCACTGCCGATTACCAGAATTTCCTTGAAAAGGAATGGATCGGCTCACTCAAGGCAAAGTATACTGTTGTGGTAAACCGTGAAGTCCTTGCAAAAATTAAATAATCCAAGTCCGGACCATGTATTGGCGCTCTTTGCTGTTTTGCCTGATTTTTCTCACTTCCTGTTCTGGTTTCCTGAAAAAGAAAACTGAAAGGTCACTTGCTCGTGTTTTTGATGATTACCTTTTTGAGTCGGACATGAAAGGAGTGGTACCTCCGGGAATCTCTGCCAAAGACAGCCTGATGATCGTTAAATCGTACGTGGAGAACTGGGTACGGCAACGTCTGATCCTTCACCAGGCCGAAAAAAACCTCCCGGGTTCACAGCTGGATTTCTCAAAGCAGCTTGAAAATTACAAGAACTCACTGATCATTTTTGAATACGAAAACCAGCTAATACAACAGAAACTTGATACCGTAGTCACCGGGGAGGAGATCAGGAATTATTATAAAACAAATCAGAATACTTTCCTTGTCAGAGATAATATCGTGAGAGTCTTGTATGCAAAACTTCCGCTGAAATCGAAATTCATTCCCCAGGCCCGGATGTTGCTGCTGTCAGATAAAACAGATAACAGAAATAAACTTGCTGATCTTTGTGAAAAACAATCCTTCGGATATTTCATTGACGATGAGAAATGGATCTTTTTTACAGATCTGATCAACGATGTCCCGTTAAGACCTGCCGACCAGGATGATTTTCTGAAGAAGAACCAGCTGGTAGAAGTCAGCGACAATACCTTTACTTACCTTATCCGGTTCAAGGACTACAAGCTCAGAGACAGCAACTCGCCTATGGAGATGGAAACACAAAAAATCCATAACATAATCCTGAACAAAAGGAAAATGGAACTCCTGGGAAAGATGCACGATTATATTTTTCAGAATGCACAGAAACAAAACGATTTCGACATATTTTAAACCCACAAAGGAATAATCCCCATGCAGTTAATCCGAAGTTTCCTCCTGATTATGGTAATCAGCCTTTCACCCTTGCTAAAAGGATATTCCCAGCAGTCACAGGACACAATTATCGACGGGGTTGTTGCCGTGGTGGGCGGGAATATCGTGCTCAGATCAGATATTGAAGGTCAGTACCTTCAGCTACGAGCCCAGGGTATTATCAAAGGCAGTCCGGCCAAGGTGAAGTGCCAGATCCTCGACAAACTGCTGTATATGAAATTGTTGCTTCACCAGGCTCAGGTCGACAGTATTAAGGTGACTGATTCACAGGTGGAAGCTGAGATGGACCGAAGGATGAGGTACTTTATTTCTCAGGCAGGATCTCCTGAGAAGCTGGAAGAGTATTATCAGAAATCTCTTCTGGAGATCAAAAATGAGTTGAAAGATATTATACGGGAACAGATGCTAACCGAGCAGGAAGAGGCAAAAATATCAAAAGATCTTACCATCACCCCATCCGAAGTTAAAAGTTTTTACCGGAAGATTGATAAAGACAGTATTCCTCTGATCAATGCTGAATTTGAGATCGGACTGATTTTGAGGCAACCGGTGATTGGTCAGGAAGAAAAGCTGATCGTTATCAATAAAATGAAGGGGTTTAAAGACAGAATTGCCAAAGGTGATGAGTTTGCAACTCTGGCCGTGCTCTATTCCGAAGACCCGGGTTCGGCAAAACAGGGAGGCGAACTTGGCATGTTCAAGAGGGGGGAAATGAGGCCGGAGTTTGAGGCCGCTTCATTTAAACTAAAGACGACTGGCGAAGTCTCAGACATCGTGGAGACAGATGACGGATTCCATCTTATTCAGCTCATCGAGCGTAGAGGGGAATATATCAACGTGCGTCATATTCTTTTACAACCCCAGGTTTCCATGGCTAACCTGAATAAGGCGAAGGTCTCACTCGACAGCGTGGTGCTTCTGATCAGTACAAAAAAAATGAAATTCGATGAGGCTGTCGTCAGGTTCTCCGACGATCCTTCAAAAAATAACGGAGGATTACTGGTGAATAATGCGAACGGGACTACCCGCTTCGAAGCCAGTCAGCTTTCACAGCTTGACCCTAAAGTGTTTTTTATAGTCGATAAACTAAAAGTTGGCGATATCAGCGCTCCTGTGCTGATGAAGACCGACCGTGGCAAACAGGAGTACAGGATTTATTATTTGAAAGACAGGACAAATCCGCACCGTGCGAACATTGAAAGTGATTATTCCCGGATTCAGCTGATGGCGCTGAGTCAGAAAAAAGAAAAGGTGATCAACGAATGGGTGAACCTGAAAATGATAGGAAGTTATATCAGGATCTCCGAGCAGTACAAAAATTGCGAATTTACTAGAAAATGGATACATTAAATAATTCTGCCGTTTATTATAAATCTGACGTTGAAGCTGTTGATGCTCTCGTGGAAAAATATTCCCGGCTGAAACAGGAAATCTCAAAAGTGATTGAAGGTCAGAAAGAAGTGATCGACGGCCTTCTGATTTCTGTATTCAGCAGAGGGCATTGCCTTCTTGTTGGTGTGCCAGGGTTGGCTAAAACACTCATGGTACATACGATCTCAAACGTCCTTGGACTGAGCTTTAACCGTATACAGTTCACCCCCGACCTGATGCCTTCCGATATCATAGGTACTGAGATACTTGATGAATCAAGGCATTTCAGATTTATCAAAGGGCCTGTTTTTGCCAATATCATTCTGGCTGATGAAATCAACCGCACCCCACCCAAAACGCAGAGCGCCCTCCTTGAAGCAATGCAGGAAAAGGCTGTCACCGTGGCAGGGCAAACATATCACCTGGATGAACCTTTTTTTGTGCTTGCAACACAGAATCCCATTGAACAGGAGGGTACTTATCCATTGCCTGAGGCCCAGCTCGACCGGTTCATGTTTAATTTATGGCTCAACTACCCCTCGCTTGAGGAGGAGATCAGGATCATGAAAATGACCACTTCCGACCAGATCCAAAAACCTGAGGTTGTTCTTTCTGCTGCCGAAATTCTCTTTTTTCAGAATCTGATCAGAAAGATTCCGGTTCCTGAAAATGTATATCATTATGCTGTCGGACTCGCATCAAAAACCAGGCCCGGGACCCCGTTGGCACACCCCTGGGCAAAGGAATACCTGACCTGGGGCGCTGGTCCCAGGGCTTCGCAGAACCTGATTATCGGGGCAAAATGCCATGCTGTAATAAGGGGCAAATATTCTCCCGATATTGAAGACGTAAAAGCGATGGCTATCCCGGTTCTGAGGCACAGGATTGTCAGAAATTTTAAAGCCGAAGCTGAAGGAATCCGGGAGGAAGCAATAATTAATCATCTATTATAGGGCATATGAAAGCAAACCCCGGGGGTAATGTCTTCTTAGCTATTTTTCTGTCAATATTATCTATATCCATCACATCCTGCAATTCTGGTGACGGATCTGCTTCTTCTGCCGATAAGCTGAAAGGGAAAATTACTATCTCGGGAGCCTTTGCTCTTTACCCCCTTACCGTCAAATGGGCAGAGGAGTTCCATAAGCTTCATCCGAGGGTGACTGTAAATATTTCTGCAGGTGGTGCGGGTAAAGGGATGGCCGATGCTCTCTCAAAAATGGTGGAGCTCGGAATGTATTCAAAGGAAATCAGTCCTGAAGAGAAAGCCAAAGGCGCATGGTGGATCGCTACAGCAAAAGACGCGGTGCTTCCGGTTATGAATTCCAACTGCCCTTTTGCTGCCAGCCTTACTGCAACAGGTGTAACAAAGCAGAAACTTTATAATGTTTTCATCACCGAAAATATAAAAACCTGGGGACAACTACTGGGAACCGGATCGAATGAAGAACTACAGGTGTTTACCCGTTCCGATGCCTGCGGCGCTGCCGACATGTGGGCGAAATTCCTGAATAACAAAAAACAGGAAGACCTTGCCGGGGTTGGTGTGAACGGTGACCCTGGCGTTGCAGATGCTGTAAGAAGAAATATATATGGTATAGGATATAACAACCTGAATTTTGTTTTTGATATGCAAACCCGAAAGCCTTATCTGGGACTCTCGGTAATACCCATAGATCTGAACGGGAACGGAAAAATTGATAAAGAAGAAGCTTTTTATAATAGTCTGGATGGGGTTATGAATGCTATCAACACAGGAATGTATCCTTCCCCTCCGGCCCGGAAGTTATACTTTGTCTCTGCAGGTAAACCGGTCAGCAAGCTCGTGATCACCTTCCTGCAGTGGATACTTACCGATGGACAAAAATATGTTGGTGAAGCCGGATATGTAGCTCTGAAACCAGAAGACATCAGCAAAGAACTTACGAAGCTGCAGTAAGATGTATATACTCAACCGCCAACAAAGACATGTTGTAAACTACAGCTGGATGCTGATTAGTCTCTCGCTGGTTGCTTTTCTTCCCTTTCTTCTTTTCAGCGTATTATACTTCAAATCATTTCTTTTACTCAGAGATTTCGGTCTGGGCCAGCTGATCTTCTCCCACTCCTGGCATCCTTCAAGGGGCGAGTTTGGTTTTTACCCATTTATAATAGGATCTATCTGGGTCACTCTGCTGGCTATTCTCATTTCCACGCCCATATGCCTTCTTACAGCTATTAACGTTACTCAATATGCCAGGAAACGTTTTCTCAGGATAATGCACCCAGTTATTGATATTCTTGCCGGGATACCGAGCGTGGTTTACGGGGTCTGGGGTATCCTTGTTATCGTGCCGTTCATCTCCCGGTACCTGGGTCCCTGGCTTGGAATAAAAACCATGGGTTACAGTATACTTGCCGCTGCATTTGTATTAAGTATCATGATCATCCCCTTTATCCTGAACATCATGATAGAGATCTTTAAAACCATCCCCATGGAGCTCAAAGAAGCTGCCCTCTCTCTCGGGTCCACTAAATGGCAGATGGTGAAGCATGTGCTTTTGCGAAAAGCCCTCCCTGGTATTATTGCCGCCGTGGGCTTCGGACTGGCAAGGGCATTTGGTGAAACCATGGCCGTTTTAATGGTTGTAGGGAATGTTGTGAAAGTCCCAACCAGCGTATTTGACCCAGGCTATACCCTGCCTGCACTTATTGCAAACAATTACGGCGAGGTTCTTTCCATCCCGCAGTATGATTCAGCGCTGATGTTCGCGGCACTCCTGCTACTGGTGGTTTCACTGTTTTTCAACCTTCTGATGCATTTTTTCATTTCGAGATATAACAAGTATTAGGATGAAGAGGAGACTGAAAGTTGAAGAAGCATTCTTCCGTGTGATGATGAACTTGTCAACGGCCTTTATCCTGCTCATTTTGGGTGTGATCATCTACAGTGTGTTTGAAAAAGGGATGAAAGCAATTTCCTGGGAAATGCTCACAAGTATTCCTTCGGGCGGATATTATTACGGGAAAGGAGGGGGTATACTTAATGCCATCGTGGGCTCCATGACACTAGCATTCGGGGCCACTATCCTGGCATTTCTTATCGGTCTCCCCGTTGCTCTTTATATTAATGTATTCCTTCATGGTAAAAAGAAACTCGTAAACCTGATTCGGTTTATCCTTGACCTGATATGGGGCATTCCTTCCATCGTTTATGGAGCTTTTGGTTTTACACTCATGGTTCTGGTCGGATTGCAGACGTCTCTTCTGGCCGGGATTATTACAGTAACCCTGTTTATCCTTCCGATTATGATACGATCGATGGATGAGATACTGCGCACTGTTCCTGACGGGCTTATGGAGGCTACTTACTCTCTCGGCAGCAATAAATCGGAACTGGCTTTCAAAATATTTACCCGGCAATCTGTGTCGGGAATTATCACGGCTGTGCTTCTTTCATTCGGCCGTGCAATAGGCGATGCGGCATCCGTGCTTTTCACCGCCGGGTATACCGATAACCTTCCGAACTCGCTGATGGAACCGGTTGCGACCCTGCCCCTGTCAATATTCTTCCAGCTTTCATCTCCTGTCCCTGAAGTCCAGGAGCGAGCCTATGCATCGGCCCTGGTCCTTACAGTCATAATACTGATCGTAAGCCTGTTTTCTAGAGGTCTTGGAAAAAGATATCATAAAACAAAAATAAATTTCTGATCTTCGCATGATGGAGACCGCCATTAAAATAAATAATCTGAATGTATTTGCAGAAAAATCGCAGATTCTGAAAAATATCAATTGCGAGATCCCCAAAAACAAAATAACTGTTATCCTGGGGCCTTCAGGCTGTGGTAAAACCACGCTTCTTAAATGTATGAACCGGCTCACCGACCTTTATCCCGAACTTAAGGTAAGCGGTGAGATACTCATAAACGATAAGAATGTCCTTGATCCCGACGCCGATATTTATAAACTCAGACAATCCATGGGGCTGCTTTCACAAAGGCCATATCCCCTGCCAATGACAATCTACAACAATATTGCATATGCCCTTAAATTGAGGGGAGTAAAGGGAAACCGGAAAATCTCACTTCTGGTTATGGATTACCTTCGGCAGGCTAACCTTTATGAGGAAGTCAGAAAAAGACTCAAGGAGCCTGCTTCCAAGCTTTCTATTGGCCAGCAACAGAGACTCTGCCTTGCACGCGGTCTGGCAGTCAATCCCGAGATTATCCTTGCTGATGAACCCACATCTGCCCTTGATCCCATATCGAGCCGTTTTATTGATGAGAAGTTTCAGGAAATCAAGACAAATTACACTATCGTCGTTGTTACTCATATCCTCCGGCAGGCCAGGCGAATAGCAGACCATGTAATATTTATGTACCTTGGAGAAGTGATTGAACAGGGACCTGCCGCACAATTCTTTGAGAATCCCAGGGAGGAACAGACGAGGTTATATCTGGATGGGATGTTTAATTAAATGGTGAAATGGTGAAATCGCTCGCAGCTTCACACCGCCGCTACGGTGTTCCACCTGATGCGGCTTATGTGAACTGCTTCGCTCATTATAATTTCACCATTTCCCTTCCCTGCCACGTCTCCCTCTTTTCCAGCTCCTTCTCAATTCTCCGCAGCACCTCATCATACCTCAGCAATCCCCAGTTATGGTCTTCTATGTAACGTGGCGGGACCTCACCTGCAAAGCGTTCAATTGAGATCTCAGGGCTAAGGTCCTCGAGGAATTTAATAATAAAATCAATGTAGGATTCAAGGGTGAACGGATGGAAGTCCCCTGGCTGAGCCATGAATTCTTTCTCCATCACAGTCTCCTTGATGACCTGCAGCTGATGGAATTTCACGCTGTCGAGGGGCAGGGCTGAAATAAACCCTGCATAAGCACGCATCATTTCCGGGGTCTCTCCGGGCAGCCCAAAGATGAAATGGGCCCCGGTGCTGATCCCCATGGCATTGGTCCTGCCGATGGCATCCACGCCTTGTTCAACGGTATGGCATCGGTTGATGCGCTTCAATGTCTCATTGTAGATGGACTCGATCCCGTATTCAACCTGAATGAAATATTTCCTTGTCAGTGAGGATAAGTAACTGAGGATGTCATCGTCAATGCAATCAGGGCGTGTGCCTAATACAAGGCCAACGACGCCGGGATAGGAGAGGGCTTCTTCATATTTCTCCTTCAGTACCTCAAGGGGGGCATAGGTGTTTGAATAGGGCTGGAAATAGGCGAGGAATTTGTTCGCACGCCGGTACCTGACTGCATGAAACTCTATCCCAAGCCTGAGTTGCTCGGTGATGGAGGATGTGCTTTTGCAATAAGAGGGATTGAAGGCTTCATTGACGCAGTAGGTGCAGCCTCCAATCCCTTTCGTCCCGTCTCGGTTCGGACAGGTAAATCCGGCATCAATGGCGAGCTTCTGAAGTCTTTCTCCGAAAAGGGTCTTCATTTTCCAGGTATAGGAATTATACCTGTGGGGCCCCCAGTTATGGATCTTCTTATTCAATTCAGATTAGCTGGTTGTTGCGCGTTCCAGCCGTTTCAGGATTGAGAAAATAAATATGGCAGATAAAATAGTCAAGCAAACAAGTAGCATAAAGAATTGCCATAGCTGCCATTTATCCCAGAAAGGCCCTATAAAGCCAGCCATCAGGTTCCCTATTGCGGTTGCAAAAAACCAGCCCCCCTGTGCCAGCCCTTTGAACTGGGGAGGGGCTACTTTTGAAACAAAGGAGATCCCTATCGGGCTGAGAAACAATTCAGCTATAGTCAGTGTGAAATAAGTGCCGATGAGCCAGTAGGGCGAAAGCAGAGTGTCTGAAACTCCTCCTTTTACAGCCAGTTCTGCCGGGCTCATCAATCCCTGGGAAGCAAGTACCATGATGAGGAATCCAACGGCTGTAATCAACATCCCTATCCCGATCTTTTTTGGTGAGGATGGCTCCTTCCCTTTTTTATTGAGATAGGAGAAAAATCCGATAACTATAGGTGTGAGAAATACAATGAAGATCGGGTTGAATTGCTGAAAGATCTCAGGTGAAATTTTATTTCCTTCAGGCTGAAGATGATGGATCGTGAACCAGGCAACAAGTATTGATCCCAGAGCGATCACCGCACCAATGATCCGGGTCTTGCCCGCGTTGCCTTTCCCAAACAGCAGGACGAATCCCAGGATCGCAATCAGCAAAGGCAGGAAAGTGGCCAGGTTGAAAATGATCGCGGAACCCTGAGATACAGACGATACGGTATAATCCCTTGCAAAAATGGTCAGAGTAAATCCATTCTGGTGGAATGCCATCCAGAAAAATCCGACGACAAAGAAAACCAGTCCAAGCGCTACCAGGCGGTCTTTGGTCTGGCTGGCAGTAAGTTCAACCAGGTTAGGCGATTTGGCGGCTTTTTGCTGTTTATGAGTTACATCAGCAGTTTTGTAGTATTTTCTAAAGCCTATGAAGATGATCAATGAGGCGATCATGCTAACTGCAGCAACAGCGAAACCGGCATTGTATGCCTGGCTGATGCTGGCGATGTATTGGTTGCAAAAATCAGTAAGGTTGGTAAAGAGCGCACCTTGCTGTGCATGTGCAAGCTGCTCGAGCTGGGTTGTGTTTTCAAGGGTGTGATTTAAATATTTATGGGCGAGGCTGGGGATGGCTGAATCATACGTGAAGCCCGAACGGGCAAGAATCCAGTTTCTCATTCCACCGGCTGCGCTGGGGGCGAAAAAAGCGCCTATGTTGATCCCCATGTAAAACAGATTGAAGGCTGAATCCCTGAGGTGGCTGAATTTTGCCTCATCATACAGATTTCCAACCAGAGCCTGCAGGTTCCCTTTGAAAAAACCCGTCCCGAGGGCAATGACACCCAATGCGAAATAAATGAAATATTCACCTGTTCCGGGTAAAGCCAGCAAAACGTATCCCGCAAACATCACAATAATACCCAAGAGTATTGTTTTCCCGTATCCCAGGATGTTATCCGAAATAAACCCACCCAGAAGCGGAAGAAAATAAACCCCGAAAAGGAAAAAGCCGTAAACACGCCCTGCCTCAGAGGTGGTCCATCCAAACTTCGATTGAAGATACAGGAGAAAGATTGCAAGCATGGTGTAATAGCCGAAACGCTCGCCCATGTTGGCAAAAAAAGCCACAAATAGTCCTTTTGGATGTCCTTTAAACATAATTCTGATTGTTTGGTGAATACTAAATTATTCCGGTCGGTTTATGCAAATGTAGAAAAATATTCCAGCTATCATTGTACCGGCATGCATTTTACTGAAAAATTGCAGATTAATGTAATAATTTTATACAATCGTCGTCTAAACTTCAGATGAATCTTCAGGACTTTAACATAAAAATATACCCTTTAAAGGACAAAATATTTCGCTTTGCAAAGCGGATGCTTGAGCAGACTGAAGAAGCTGAGGACATCGTGCAGGAAGTGTTCATAAGAATGTGGAAGCAGCGTGAGAAACTTGATGAATATCGCAGCCTCGAAGCCCTGGCTATGGTCACAACAAAAAATCTTTGTCTCGACAAGCTGAAGGCAAGGAAGTTCCCGGTGGAAAGCTGGAATGGCCAGCGACAGTTCATTGAAGCAATAGCAGAAGAGATCCGGCCTGATTATTCCGACATTATTGCAGGAGTAAAAGAAGCAATGAGCAGCCTCCCGGAACAACCTCGAATGATTATTCACCTGCGTGATATTGAGGGATATGGGTTTGATGAGATCGCCGAGATACTGGGTATGCAGGAAAATGCTGTACGTGTGGCTCTTTCAAGGGCCAGGAAACATATCCGTGAAATACTCATAACAAATAGAAGCTATGAATACCAAAGAAATTGAAGGAATTCTTCAGAGGTATTACGATGGGGAAACAAGCCTGGCTGAAGAAAAGCTGCTAAAGGAATTTTTCTCAGGCGGGGATGTGCCCCCACAGCTCAGGCTGCATCAGCCATTGTTCCGGTTTTTTACTATGGAAGCCAGTGAAACCATAAGTGAAGACAACCAGGATGAGATACTGATACGAAAATTAGAGCAATACAAAAGAGAGACTTCATCTGTTGTGAAATCACATCCGGGTAAAAAACGCTTGTATTACCTGAGTGGTATTGCTGCCGGTCTTCTTATCATGCTCGGTCTGATCTTCGCAATAAAAAACGAAACCCTTAAACGGCATCACGATGAGGCTGTAAGAACTTCTACAGAACTGGCTTTTCTTGAAACCAGACAGGCTCTGCTGATGGTTTCGGTTGGCCTTAATACCGGGCTTGATGCTGTTCAACACTTCACAACACTCGATAATGCAATAGGGCAGGTGCACAAGTTCAATAAATTTAATATATATCAAACCCAGTTTATAAACCCGGAATGGATGCAAACTCCTTCCATAAACAAATAGAAAAATGAAAACAAGAATCATCAGTTTAGTTATCACGGCATTTCTGGCAGTACCATTATTGCTAAATGCACAAAGTCCGCTGGATAAGGTTTTTAGTAAATATTCAGGCCAGGACAGGTTTACGACTGTAAACCTTTCGAAGGAAATGTTCACCCAATTCATGGCGATGATGGGTAATCAAAAGGACTCATCGTCCAGGGAAATGAAAGGGATTATAGATCAGCTGACAGGTTTAAAGGTCCTTACTTATGATATTGATACAACCGATTACAGCAAGGCTGTTTCTATTTACAACGAATGGGCCGGACTTTTTCCGCCTGCCACATACAAGGAACTTATGGCCGTTACCGAAGGCCGTGATAATTACAAGTTCATGACAAAACTCGATCCCAACGGCACGATCAGCGAAATGGTCATGCTGATGAAAGGCAGGAAAGAGATAGTCGTTATTAGTCTTACCGGTGTTATCGATATGGCTAATGTTTCGAAGATTTCACGTTCCATGGGCATTCATGGCATGGAAGGTTTTCAGAAGATGCATCAGCGTCAGCAGGGGACACCTCCGAAGAAATAAATAAGTAAACCATCGCTCCGCGTTTTTGCAGGGCGATGGTTATATCCTGACCCGGAGCTGAGCTGTGAGATCAAGCCTCCAGTTCGCATCAATCAGGTCCAGCCCACTCCCAATAACGTCTTTATCATTATACCTTGTAAGCCCCGCTTTGATGCTGAAAACCCAGCGCCGGCCGGGCGCATAACGTATAAACAAACAAGTCCTTATCCCTTGTCCGTAATAGGCCGGCATGGAATATCCGTAAAGCACATCAGGTTCATAAGCCCATATCCTTGCACTATAAAATGGGCAGTCGAAAACTGAATACCTGAACACAATCTTCAGAGGAAAGCTCAGGGGCTTCAGGCTTATGTCCTGGAAAAGCAGCCATCCCGAGCTTACAGACTGAAGATTTTGTTTCGTTTTTTTTATTTCGATACGGCTCTGGAGGGTGACAGCCTGGGATACGGTCCAGTTCAGCTGGAAACGAAAATCTTCTGAGCTTTCATCACCGGTTCCGTGGATTATTTCATCAGCTTGGATGTTATTGGCGTTTGCCGAGGAATACATATAACGCCAGATCAGATTCAGATTTTTATTCAGCGGCCAGGTAAGCAAGGCACCAAGATCGTTACTTGTTGATGGCATACCAATATTGAATCTGACCCATGGAAAGCTGCAGAAATCAGCAAACAAACTAAGGTTATACCGCCATGGCAGGCTTGCCGAAAGGCTTAGGAACCAGGCTTTCTCATTTGAACAATAGCTACTCTGACTGAAACAATTTGAATATAGGTTCTGGAAATCGGGGGGATAGCAGCGGTACAGAATTACTGCACTGAACCTCGGATCAGGGTTCAGGTTCAGACCTGCAATCCAGGCTATGTTTCCGTTCGCACTCCGGCTAACTTCTCCCGATAGCCTGAAGAAACGGTAAAAACAATTGAAATCAGCACCTGTCACAAAATTGTTCCTGCCCATGAAGGTAAAATAGTTGTAAAGTTCAGTCCGCGGCTGAAACCGGGCGCTGAGTGAAACGGAATAAGCAGTAACACCCAGGCTGAAAAAATTACCTCTGAAATTCAGGTTACCACCTAAGATAAACTCCGTTACTTTCCCTTTCTTATTGATCTCGGCAAGGGTGCGGTGATACCCTGTTTCTATAAAAGAGCTGAACACTGTCGCATTTCCATTCTCAGGATCTTCTTCAGTTACGGTGGCGTCGCGTTTACGGTATGAACAGATCCCGCTTAATGTAAAGTGCCCGGC
The DNA here is from genome assembly GCA_903916595.1 of uncultured Bacteroidales bacterium. Lineage (GTDB taxonomy): Bacteria > Bacteroidota > Bacteroidia > Bacteroidales > FEN-979 > CAIRDP01. The sequence goes on from CAIWXI010000010.1 coordinate 61,677, forward strand.
CCCTAAACTTACCGCTATTCCGCGAAGGATATTGCTTTCCGAAACCGATTGGGTAGGATGGATGCCACTGCTTCCTGAGAATTCCTGATTAAAACCGGGATAGATTCCAAGTGAACTTCCTGTATTGAACGTCAAACCAAGCCCCCAGCCTGCACGAAAATTTCCTATGATCAGGCGTTTAAGTATCTTACCGGCAGATACACTGAGATATCCCGAATAATAATCCATGCCATATTTCTGTGCACCGGCGAAAAATTGCTCACCCGCATCCTTATCCGCAGAAAACCCGATAGCCAGGCGGTCAGAATACGAAAACGTATAACGGAAACTCATCCCAAACGGACTGCCGGGGTAAGAGTTAATAATGTCCCCTTCATTACCCTTGTCGGGAACACTATACCCCTTCGATCTGGGAAAAATAGTGCCTGCCTGAACCAATACTTCGCTTTTTCCATACCTGAATATGTTTTTTAATGTGAGTGGGGCTAAACGTGAAACGGGGAGAAACCTTATAAAAGGTGCAATTTTCTCGATCAGACAAGAGTCAAAGCCTTGAACAGCAAGCAATTCATAAATAGAAAGCAGCTCGCCATAATCCTTCAGATAGGCAAGGAGTTTGCCACGCTGAAATCCATTGAGTACAGGTATTTTTAAAAGATCTTCTTCCGATGCCAGATTCAGATTAAGGGGATGTGACCTGAGCTCATCCTGATCTTCCGTAATGATCCTGCTGGAAGTCTCGTTTTCTGCCTTCCAGTTAAGGTCATCCAGCCCATCACCAGTCCACTGTAAAGGTTCTGTCTGTGCATACGCTATGCCAGCAATAAAGAACTGTAGCCAAAGTAAGCTATTGAGTATTTTAAATATACTTTTTTTCATTTTCTGCGGATGAAGACGGGTTATTTTCGGAATTGGTACTGGATTGAGATGGCCGGACTGAATCCCAGCGTCTGATTGTATTCCGAGGCAAAATCGACAGAAAAACGATTGATCACAATACCAGCACCAATGCTAAGCCTGAAAGGGCTTGTTGCCATGCCGGCCCTGGCTGAGAGAATTCTGGCAAACCGGTACTCGGCACCTACTCTCGCACAGGTTTTGCTTACAGGATCTTTTTCTGCCTCAGCTGAAACCAGAAGCTCATCGGTAAAATTATAGGAAAGCCCAAGCTGAAAGAGAGTTGGCAGGGATTCCCCTGAGACCCGGGATAGTTTAACCGGAACCGGATTTATACAATGAAATCCAATTGCAACATGTTTTCCCGGTTTGAACAACAAACCTGCCTCGCAGTTGAGAATGTTCCTGGAACCATTATTATCCGAAATATGGAAACGGTAATAATTCAGCTGCACCCCTGCCGAAAAATGCTTTCCGAATTTTCTTGCATACCCCAGCCCGGTTTTTAGTTCACTGTAGATGCTTGTTCCAAAATGAGTACAGGTAAATGAAAATGTACCGGGACTGATAGTGGCTGAGAATACAAGTGCTTTGGCAGACAGTTCCTTGACCATAAAACGGTTTTCAAAAAATATTCCGCAGAGAATTCCTTCGTTCCATGCATTTGAGCCCTGGTTGCTTATGGCCGACCAGTTGTCGGTCAATGCAACCGAGATCCCCGACATCCCGCTTGCACGGCCTCCGACCGGTCTCCATTCTCCTGCCGCATGCATGTTCAGCGAAAAGATTAATAACAGAAAGCCAGGCCCTTTACTCACGAACTTCCTCATGAACTTCTTTACGAACTTCCTCACGAACTTCTTTGCGAACTTCCTCACGTTTTTCCTCCCTTTCCTTTCTCCTTAATCCGCCATCATCCAAAAAGTAATACATCCCGGACCAAAAAATGTTGAAAAAATTATCGTGTACCATGAAAATTGATTAATTTTCCTGTCTGAATATTAACGAAGTTGCTGAAAATGAAGGTGTACTTCTTAAACCATATGCCATGAACCACATTATCCTCGATTTTTTAAATGAGTTAAAAGAAAACAACTCCCGCGAATGGTTTCATGCAAATAAGAAACTATACGACGATGCCAAAGCCGGGATGGAAGCCTTTGTCGACAGTCTGATTCCGCAAATAGCAGTGTTCGATCCTGCGGTCAAATTTGTGAGTGCTAAGGAATGTATGTTCAGGATTTTCAGGGATGTGAGGTTTTCTAAGGATAAATCACCCTATAAAACCAATATGGGTGCATGGATCTCCCGGGGAGGTCGCAAGAGTCCGGGTCCGGGTTATTACCTGCATATTCAGCCGGGAGAATCAATGTTAGCAGGGGGTGTATATATGCCTGAACCAGATCAGCTTAAAAAAATAAGACAGGAGATCTTTTACAATGCAGAGGAATTCAAGGCTATCCTGGGTAACAGTAAGGCAACAAAATATTTCAACGGCTTATCAGAATGGGATAAACAGAAATTGGCTCCGCGAGACTTCCCGAAAGATTTTCCTGATATTGAGTTGCTGAAATACCGGCATTACACGGTTTCGCATATGCTCGATGACAAGAAGGTGAATGATAAGGATTTTACGAAACTTGTTATTAAGGTCTTCAGGCTGATTCAACCTCTGAACGTTTTCCTCGAAAGGGCACTGAACGGTTGATTAGTCAAAGCTGCCGATCACAGTTTGGGTCCCTGTTACTTTTTGTCCGAGTTTTACGTCAATCTTGGTATTAACAGGCAGGAGCAGATCGACTCTTGAACCAAATTTAATAAAGCCAAGCTCTTCTCCCTGATTCACGGGTTCTCCTACTTTAGGATAACATTTTATCCGGCGGGCCATTGCGCCAGCTATCTGACGTATAAGCACCTTTTTCTTCCCCCAGGTTTCAATAACGGTGGTTGCCCTTTCATTTTCCAGGCTTGCCTTTGGATTGAAGGCAACCATATGTTTACCGGGATGATAGAAATAATATTTTATTTCCCCGTCAACAGGAAACCAGTTCACGTGAACATTCGTAGCCGACATGAAAATAGAAACCTGTATTCGCTCATCCTTGAAATATTCCGGTTCATGAGTCCTCTCAATAACGACTATTTTTCCGTCGGCCGGTGCAAGGATGCGGTTTCTTCCCGTATTGGTATCCCTAACGGGAGATCGGAAAAAGCGGACGATCATCAGAAAAAACCATAAGCCGAGAGTATAAAGGAAATAATGGAACCAGGTCTGATCGGGAAAAATATGATTGAACCCGAGAAGTACTGTAACAACAAACAGAAATACTATGGTAATAGTTTTGTATCCTTCCCGGTGTATCGTCATTCGCGTTTAAATGTTTCTTATAACAAAATACAAAAATACAAAAGGAGCTGAGATAAACACGGTATCAAACCGATCAAGTATTCCTCCATGGCCAGGAAGGATGTTTCCTGAATCTTTAATGTTCAGGCTTCGTTTAAAAAGTGATTCACTCAGATCACCAAAAGTCCCGAAAATAACTACGAGTAATGCAAGCATAAGCCAGTCGGTCAAAGGAATTCCCGGGACAAGGAGACTCAGGCAGAAAGCAGTGAGACCAGCCACAACTGTTCCGGCAATAGTGCCTTCCCATGTTTTTTTCGGTGAGATCCTCTCGAAAAATTTATGTTTTCCGAAAGGTTTTCCATATAGATATGCTCCTGTATCATATACCCAGGTGATGATAAAATATCCCAGGAGGTAGGCCGGAAAGCCAAAGAAGTAAGCTGAATCGGGCAGATATAACTGGTTCAGAAGGGCGAGGGGCAAAGCAACATACAGCAGGCCGGTAGTTGTGATTGCAATATTTTCGAAAGGCCGGGATTTTTTTCTGTATATTTCGATGATTACAGACAGAAAAAACATTACCAGGGCTGCAAAAACCGGTAAATAGTACCATGTGCGTGAAGGCAGATCGAATATTTTATGATTGCTAAGAAACAAGAGAAGATAAAGGATGCATCCGCATACCGTTCCGTAAATCTTCTGAGGTTGAATCTTTGTGGCTGCGAACAGGGAGTAGAACTCCCAGAGGCCAAGTATTGTTATCAGCAGGAAAGTACCTGCAAAGAGCCAGTGATTGAACCAGAGCGAGAATAATAGCAAAAAAACCATGCTGAGGCCTGTAATCGTACGCATCCAAAAATTATTCATCAGTAACAGCCCTTTCCATAATTTGCTTTGCCTTCAGAACATCTTCCCGTGGCACAAACAACTCAATCTCCCCGAAAGCGAGATAAGAAGAATCCTGTTTGTTTACAATAACGCATGGTATACCTTCATCTTCAAGCAGACCTTTGATGATTTCTGCTTTGTACAGCAAAGTAGTGCTGAAAATAACTTCCCACTCGAAGTCTTTATCTTCAGGATGTCTGGGCATTCTGGTCGTCGATTAAAAAAACATAAAGTTCACGAGGTCCGTGAGCGCCAAGCACAAGGGTCTTTTCAATATCAGCTGTGCGGCTGGGACCTGTAATCAAAGATATCATTGAAGGATAATTGTGAAGGTATTTTTTGCGGATGGCAGCCAGGGCATGTTTCAGATCTGGTACCAGTTGCGATGTATACCCCAGGATAAGATGGGCATCAGGGTATACGTTGATCTTCCGGCCGGGGCTCAGATGCGATGAAACCATTACTGATCCAAGCCTTGCAATGAGATACTCGCAGCGTGTAATCCCGATCTTTGAATCAAGAAATTCTTTCTGATTTGACACGAAGGGTATACCAGCTTCCCTCAGCAATCTCTGTATTATAGGGTCAAGGCAGAAAAGCACCGACCAGTCTTTCTCCAGGATAAACTGCTTAAGCAAAGCGGTGAATTCATCGTCGCTATCACAATACACAAATTTTCCTGAGACTTTGACCAGTTCCTGGGCAAAATTCACATCAAGTGGTTCGGTCATTTCCCTGAAGACCGGTGATTCCTGGTCAATAATAGGAAAGGGAGGTTCAGTCTTCTCTATCAGGGCATCTCTCACCCTTTTAAGTACCTTCTCACGTGAAGTGGATTCTTCCATCGGCTTATAACTTAGGTTTTGTCTTCAGTTGCCTGGGCAGTCGGAAGAGGATTTTTTGTTGGAAGAAACCGCTCCTCTTCTCTCTCAAAGGGGCGTTTTCCGAAAACTAGTTCCAGGTCTTCTCTGAAAATGACTTCTTTCTCTAAGAGCAGATTAGCCAGAGCAGCAACTTTTTCCTTGTTTTCGGTGATCAGTTCCTTAGCTTTGGCATAAGCTGCATCAATTATTTTTTTGACTTCAAAGTCGATTACCTCAGCAGTATGCTCGCTATAGGGTTTCTGAAAAGCGTATTCATTCTGACCGCTGGAATCATAAAAGCTGATATTACCGACCGCCTCATTCAGGCCGAAATAAACCACCATGGCATACGTCTGTTTGGTGACCTTTTCTAAATCATTCAGGGCTCCGGTCGATATTTTACCGAAAAATATATGTTCCGAGACTCTGCCAGCCAGTGCAGCAGCAAGTTCGTCGAACATTTGTTCATACGTTGTGATCTGCCTTTCTTCAGGCAGGTACCATGCGGCCCCCAGGGCTTTTCCGCGAGGCACTATAGTAACCTTAACCAGGGGATGAGCATATTCAAGAAGCCAGCTAACCGCGGCGTGGCCGGATTCATGGAAGGCAATGACTTTCTTCTCATGCTGGCTGATGATTTTGTTCTTCTTCTCAAGCCCTCCCACAATACGGTCAATTGCATCCAGAAAATCCTGCTTCTCTATTATATTTTTGTTCTTCCGGGCAGCAATCAGAGCCGATTCATTGCAAACATTGGCAATATCGGCACCTGAGAAACCGGGCGTTTGGCGGGCCAGAAAATCAACATCGAGGTTCTGATCCAGTTTCAGAGGCTTCAGATGCACTTTGAATATCGCTTTACGCTCCTCCAGGTCGGGGAGCTCTATGTAAATCTGACGGTCAAAACGTCCTGCACGCATAAGCGCCCGGTCCAGGATATCAGCACGGTTTGTAGCTGCAAGTATGATAACACCAGTATTGGTTGCAAAACCATCCATCTCGGTGAGCAGCTGATTCAGTGTATTCTCCCGTTCGTCATTCCCTCCGGTGATGGCATTCTTTCCGCGGGCACGCCCTATAGCGTCGATCTCATCGATGAAGATAATACAGGGCGCTTTTTCCTTGGCCTGCCTGAACAGGTCACGCACCCTCGAAGCCCCGACTCCAACGAACATTTCAACGAAATCGGAACCTGAAATACTGAAAAAGGGCACCTTGGCTTCGCCTGCAACTGCTTTTGCAAGCAAGGTCTTACCTGTCCCCGGAGGACCCACAAGCAATGCTCCCTTCGGAATTTTTCCTCCGAGCTGTGTGTATTTTGTAGGGTTTTTTAAAAAATCAACGATCTCCATGATCTCTACCTTGGCTTCTTCAAGCCCCGCCACATCATTAAAATTGATGTTCACCATGGTGTCTTTGTCGAACAACGTTGCCTTTGACTTGCCAATGTTAAAGATCTGTGCCCCGCCGCCGCCACCGCCACGGCTCATAAACCGCATGATAAGAAACCACGCGCCAACAAGGATGAGGATGGGAAGGATGTATCCCAGAATATCACCAAAAATGTCTTTGCGCGTTTCAGTCCCCGGTGGATAGGGAAACTGTTTCTTGAATTCTGCAATCTTCATTACGGAAACACTGTCGCGCTTCATTCGTGTGGCAATAGTATCGCGGCAATCCTTAAGCAGCCTGTCTAAAATATCAACGCTGTTGATCTCATAGTAAAACTGAGGGTTGGCGCCGTTAAAGGCCGTACTCAGACCTTTTTTATTGAACTGCTTATAAGCAGTGTCGCTTTGTATCTTTTCTTTCTTGATATAAATCTCGGCTTTTTCCTTGTTAACTACAACGATCTTCTCAACATCCTGACTTAATAACATCTCTTCAAGCCTGGTGTAATCAACAGGTTTAACAGGATTATTGTAATTGAAAACCTGTAATCCCAAAAATCCCAGCAACAGAACCCCATAAATCCAATAAAAACTGAATTTGGGTTTCTTGCCTTTAATAGGATTGAAATTTGGTTTAAAACTTTCTTTTGGTGTATTATCTTTTTCTGCCATTATGTCGTATGCCTTCTGTAATTATTTATGCGTTAAATCTTGTTCATCGATCTTAACTATCCGGGCATCGGCCCACAACTTCTCGAGATTGAAGAACTTACGCTGTGTTTCCTGAAAAATATGTACCACGACGTCAATGTAGTCTATCAAAATCCATTCCGCATTTTCAAAACCCTCCTTATGCCAGGGATTTAATCCGGTTTGTTTTTTTACCCGCTGTACTACTTCATCGGCAAGAGCCTCAGACTGGGTGCGGGAATTTCCGTGGGCTACAACAAATGCATCGCACACCGAATGGCCCGTTCCTTTAAAATCAAGGATTAGGGGATCTTTTGCTTTTTTCTCGAGCAGTGCTTCCGAAATGGCTTCCAGCAGCAGCTCCTGAGCTTCTTTTTTTTTCTTTCTGGGCATTAATTATTCTATTACTGAGGCAAAGGTAAGCAATTAAAAATTAGGTTTCAACGCATAAGTCTTGTAGAAGTCGGTGATGTAGTTCACAGCTTCTTCAGCAGTGTCAACAACGATGAACAAAGCCAGGTCATTTTCGGAGATCATACTCTCCGGTAAAACTTTCTTTGTGATCCAGTCGGTAAAGCCCTGCCAGTAGTCCTTGCAGACCAGCACAATCGGGAATCGCACGAGCTTGTGGGTCTGTATCAGGGTGATCGCTTCCGTAAGTTCATCAAGAGTGCCAAACCCCCCAGGCAAGGCGATAAATCCCATGGAGTAGCGCATGAACATTGTCTTGCGCACAAAAAAATAGTCGAAGTTGAGAAGCCTGGTCCGATCAATAAATGGATTTGGCTTTTGCTCGAAAGGCAGGGATATATTGAGCCCCACCGACTTGCCTCCCGCGAAATGTGCGCCTTTATTTGCCGCCTCCATAATTCCGGGGCCACCACCCGTAATAACTCCAAACCCGTTCTTGGTGAGAAGATAAGCGATCTCCTCGGCCAGGTGATAGTATTTATTGCTTTCCGGAGTACGGGCCGATCCGAAGATCGAAACACAGGGGCCTATCTTGCTAAGCTTGTCGAAACCTTCAACCATTTCAGACATAACCTTGAATATTTCCCAGGTATCGACTGAGATTGTTTCGCTCCAGCTCTTCTGCTGAAACGATTCCCTTAATTGTTCAATTTCTTTGTTTTCCATATATTATAAAATGGTGAAATGGTGAAATGGTGAAATGGTGAAATGGTGAAATTAATAAAATATCTGCAATCCGTCATCCGCCATCTGCGCATGATTTCGCCATTTCGCTATTTCACCATTTCACCATTTAATTCCCTCCTCAAATGCATCCCTGTATAACTCTTGTCATTCCCCGCCACCTCCTCGGGCGTGCCTTTACAAACTATCGTGCCTCCCCGTTCCCCGCCTTCCGGACCAAGATCAACAATATAATCGGCTACCTTGATCACTTCCATATTATGCTCAATCACGAGTATGGTATTCCCTTTAGCCACCAGTTTGTTTAAAACGCTTAGAAGCACTTTCACATCTTCAAAATGCAGTCCGGTAGTGGGTTCATCAAGAATGTACAAAGTATTGCCGGTATCGTTCTTGCTGAGTTCAGACGCAAGTTTAACTCTTTGGGCTTCACCTCCCGATAGGGTCGTCGACTGTTGCCCGAGTGTAATATATCCCAGGCCGACTTCGTTCATAGTGCTGATCTTGTTCAATATCATCGGGATGTTCTCGAAAAAGTCGACCGCCTGTTCTATGGTCATATTCAGCACATCATTGATGGATTTTCCTTTGTACCGGACGTCGAGCGTTTCCCGGTTATATCTGTGGCCCTGACAGGTCTCACACAGCACATATACATCGGGAAGAAAGTTCATTTCAATGACTTTCAACCCTCCACCTTTACAGGTCTCACACCTTCCGCCTTTAACATTAAATGAAAACCTTCCAGGCTGATATCCCCTGATTTTTGACTCTGGCAGGGTGGCAAAGAGTTTTCGGATCTCATCAAAGACCTTGGTATAAGTGGCTGGATTTGAACGTGGCGTGCGGCCGATCGGGCTCTGGTCGATCTCGATCACCTTGTCAATGTTTTTAATCCCCTCAATACGGTCGTATGCAAGAGGTTTTTTGTCTGATTTGTAGAAATACCTGCTGAGGATCGGATATAAGGTTTCGTTGATCAGGCTTGATTTTCCGCTACCCGATAAGCCGGTAATACAGATAAACTTGCCCAGAGGGATTTCAAGATCAACCCTTTTCAGGTTGTTGCCCTGAGCTCCAAACAGTTCCAGCCTCTTCCCGTTTCCTTTCCTCCTTTTTTCAGGTACACTGATCTTTTTCTTTCCGCTGAGATACTGCCCTGTAAGATGTCCGTTGCTCATTATCTCCGCGGGTGTGCCGTGGTCAACGATCCTTCCGCCGTGAATACCTGCTCCCGGACCAATATCTATAACGTAGTCTGACGCGAGAATGGTCTCTTTGTCATGCTCCACGACGATAACCGAGTTTCCTGTATCACGCAGGCTTTGAAGAGCCTTTATGAGTTTCATATTGTCGTGATGGTGAAGTCCGATGCTGGGTTCATCTAAAATATAAAGCACTCCAACAAGCTGTGATCCTATCTGTGTGGCAAGACGAATTCGCTGACTTTCACCACCCGATAGAGACCTTGCCGGACGGTTCAGGGTAAGATACCCTATCCCTACATCCAGTAAAAACCGTATCCGGTTCTGTATCTCCCTTACAATTTCAAATGCTATAAATTTTTTGCGATCATCCAGATGTTCATCTATGTGATTCATCCACGCTTCCAGGCTTAGCATATCCATCACTGCAAGTTCAGCAATGTTCTTTGCGCCAATCCTGAACTGCATCGATTCTTTCTTCAGCCTTGAACCCTGGCATTCAGGGCAAGGCATTTTATTCATAAAACTGCTCACCCATTTCATTATACCGGCAGGAGCAGTTTCAGAGGTCTGTGAGTTAATAAAACTTACAATGCCTTCAAAATTAAGCGAATATGTGGATGTGATCCCCAGGTAGTCATTCTTTACCCTGATAATCTCGTCCGATCCGTATAATATTGTGTTGATAGCTTGTTCCGGGATATCAATGATAGGAGAATTCAGATCGAAACCATATTTTTCACCGATAGCCTCAATCTGCTTGAAAATCCAGGTGTTTTTGTATTCACCAAGAGGGACTATCCCGCCTTTCTTAATGCTTTTGGCGGTATCAGGCATGATTTTCCGGATGTCGATCTCCGATATCGTTCCTAGCCCGTTGCAGCGGTTACAAGCGCCATAAGGGGAGTTAAATGAAAACGTGTTGGGCTCAGGCTCCTCATAGGATATCCCGCTTGTAGGGCACATCAGCATCCGGCTGAAATGCCGGGCCTGGTCCATCCCGAGATCAAGAACCGTAAGAGAATCCTTGCCCTGTTTCATAGCTGTGTTCACTGAACCCGCGAGCCGTTTTACAGATTCAGAGCCAATCTGAATCTGGTCAATCACAATTTCTATATCATGGATCTTATAGCGGTCGAGCTGAAGCCCGTGAGCGATCTCGCGCACATCACCATCGATCCTTACACTAAGGAATCCCTGCTTACGTATCTGTTCGAATAACTCCCGGTAATGGCCTTTCCTCCCTTTAACAACCGGCGAGAGAATCATCACCTGCTTGCCGGTATATTGCGAAAGGATCAGATCAACAATCTGCTGCTCAGAATACCTTACCATCTTCTCGTCGGTCACATAAGAGTAGGCGTCGGCTACCCTTGCGTACAGAAGACGCAGGAAATCATAGATCTCGGTGATTGTGCCGACCGTTGAACGGGGATTTTTGCTGGCAGATTTCTGTTCGATGGAAATTACCGGGTTAAGACCGGTAATACGATCCACATCGGGCCTTTCAAGACTGCCAATAAACTGCCTTGCATAGGCCGAAAAGGTTTCCATATACCTTCTCTGGCCTTCAGCATAAATGGTATCAAAGGCCAAAGAGGATTTGCCGCTGCCACTTAATCCTGTGAAGACAACAAGTTTGTTCCTGGGAATGCTTAGGTCGATATTCCTGAGGTTGTGAACCCTTGCACCTGATATTTCGAGCTTGTCTTCCAAATGCGGGTGAAAGCTTAATGTATCTCGTTAATCTTCAGGGTGTCGTGGAAATAGGTCTCGGAAGGAACCATGCTTTTTAGAAGGAAATCTGAATTCAATGCCCCTTCTTTGGGAAGCACTATTTGATATGACTTCTTAAGCTTGTTCGAGAGCGAATATTTTCTCAGCCATGGATTTAAATCCCGGAAAACCTTGTAACTGACTTTATTCTTCATTGCGAAAGCAGGGATATCATGGATGGGAGTATCAATATCAATACTATATGTAGGGATGACCGGGTAGAAATCACTGGGCCACAGGTAGAGTCCGTATTTAACCGGATGGTTGTAGATCTCCTTGAGGGCTACTATCCTGTAAATATAACGTGATGTTTCATCGTTAAGAAAGAGGTCATAAAAAGTCCTTGCTTTCTGGTTTTCAAGAGCGTCGCTGAGGCCTTCCATCCCCCGGTTGAAGGATGCCGCAACCAGAGTCCAGTTACCATATTTTGCATACGATTCAAGAAAATATTTACAGGCTGCTTCGGTAGACTTTGCCACATTGTACCGCTCATCAACTTCTTCATTGACCTCAAGGGCGTAATGTGTTGCAGTGGGTTTGATGAACTGCCAGAATCCTTCTGCTTTGGCCGGAGAAACAACGTTAGAAAAATTGCTTTCGGCCAACGACAGAAACTTGAAATCATCAGGAACCTTGTTCTTTCTCAATATAGGCTCGATGAGTGGAAACCAGCGGTTTGCCCTCTTGAACATCAGTATGGTAGAAGCATGCATAAACGTATTGATCATGATCTCCCTGTCGAGACTTTCCTTCACGTAAAAGAGCTCAAGCGGTACTTTTTCACCTGCGAAATCAGCCTTTACAGGGCATTCAGGCGAAAAAATACGGTACGATCTCTGGGCCACCTCTCGATACTCCCTGCCAGAATTCTTTTGGTATATTACGGCAAACATCAAAAGACATGAAATGCCAATAATTGTGAAGATGATCAGGGTGTACTTAAGGCTTTGTTTCATTGTGAGAAAGGACTTATAAACTCTTTAAACTTCGGGGAGGTTTTGTCTTTGTCGGAAATCACGGGAGCCTCAAGGCCCCAGTTGATATTCAGATCCGGATCATTCCAAAAAATACTACCCTCGGATGCTTTGTTGTAAATGTTGGTGCATTTATAGAAGAAAATCGTGTCGTCTTCAAGTGTTGCAAACCCATGGGCAAATCCGGCAGGAATCCAGTACATCCATTTGTTTTGCCCCGACAATACTATCGATTCCCATTTGCCGTAAGTGGGTGAATTACTGCGGATATCTACTGCCACATCAAGCACTGAGCCACGCATCACGCGCACAAGCTTGCCCTGGGCAAATGGCGGAGCCTGGAAATGCAGTCCTCGCAATACTCCCTTTTTCGATTTGGATTCATTGTCCTGCATAAACTTCAGGTCCAGCCCCAGATTGAGAAATTTGCCATGGTTAAAAGATTCGAAAAAATATCCTCTTTCATCTTCAAATACATCAGGCTTGATGATAAGCAGGCCTTCGAGAGGAGTTTTGATTATTTCCATATTGACTGACTGATTGACAGAATGACTGATTAAATTTCGCTATTTCACCATTTCACCATTTCACCATTTATAAATGCACACATTCCCCATAAGCCTGCGCTACCGCTTCCATGATGGCTTCGCTCATAGTCGGATGGGGGTGAACGGCTTCAATGATTTCCCTGCCTGTGGTTTCCAGCTTACGAGCCGTGACTACTCCGGCAATAAGTTCCGTGACGTTCTCGCCTATCATATGAGCGCCCAGCCATTCCCCGTATTTTGCATCGAAGATCACCTTGATGAACCCTTCGCGGGCGCCGGATGCCGTTGCCTTGCCTGATGCGGTGAAAGGAAACTTTCCAACCAGTATCTCGTATCCTGCATCTTTTGCAGCCTTTTCGGTCATTCCTACCGAAGCGATCTCGGGATGAGTGTAAGTGCAACCGGGAATATTGCCGTAATCAAGTGGTTCGACTTGCTTACCCGCAATCTTTTCAACACAGATAATTCCTTCATGAGAAGCCACATGAGCCAGGGCAGGTCCTTTCACAATATCTCCAATGGCATAGTACCCTTTTACGCTGGTGCAATAGAAATCATCCACAACAACCTTCCCTCTCTCAACAGTTATGCCCGTCTCTTCAAGGCCTATACCTTCAATATTTGTTGCAACGCCTACGGCGGATAATACAATGTCGCATTCAATGATCTCGTCGCCTTTTTTAGTCTTTACCGTGACTTTGCATCCTTCACCGCCGGTATCCACTGATTCAACGGAAACTCCTGTCATCACTTTCATGCCAGCCTTCTTAAAAGAGCGCTCAAGCGTTTTCGATACTTCTTCATCTTCCACAGGAACAATATTGGGAAGGACTTCGATGAGTGTAACTTTGGTTCCTATGGAATTGTAGAAATAAGCAAACTCGGAACCTATGGCGCCCGAACCCACTACCACCATGGTCTTCGGCTGTAAAGGCAGTGTCATCGCTTCCCGGTATCCGATGATTTTTTTGCCATCCAGTTTGAGGTTCGGCAATTCTTTTGAGCGCGCTCCGGTAGCCAGAATGATATGATCGGCAGCATATTCCACGGTATTTCCGGTTTCGTCGGTCACATCCACTACCTTTCCGGGCTTGATTTTTCCGCTACCCTTCAGATGCTCTATTTTATTTTTTTTGAACAGGAACTGTATCCCTTTGCTCATTGTGTCGGCAACTTCGCGGCTGCGTTTGATCATAGCCGGGAAATCAGCTTGGGGTTCAGAAGCTGAAATGCCGTATTCAGAGGCATGCTGAATGTACTGGAAAACGCTGGCGCTTTTTAATAATGTTTTTGTTGGAATGCAGCCCCAGTTGAGGCAGATGCCTCCAAGTTCTGCTTTCTCGACAACGGCAACTTTCAATCCCAGCTGAGCTGCCCGTATCGCGGCAACATAACCCCCCGGGCCGCTGCCTATTACAATGATATCAAACTTCATACTAGCATGATTTAATGAATCTGCGAAATTAGGAAAAATAAGGGAGAAGGGCAAGCGATCCGATGCAGACTTTGCATCAATCTGTTTAATGGCTGATACTTTTCACTTTATTATTATCAGGCGGCTGTGAGGATGAGGTTTGTCTGCTTAAGGTCATCATGACTGCCGCGGCCAGAGTGGAGGTTGCCAGGCATGCGAAGAGGGCGATATAGCCGAAACCGGCAATCAGCTGCCCGCCCAGTAAAGGACCCAGGAAAAAACCTCCCTGCATCATGATCAGCAGAAGATTCTGGTTTAATGCTCGTGCCGGGGGTAATGAAATATCGAACATGGCCGCGGCCTGAAGGGGCATGGCAATTCCCCAGCCGAGGCCTGTAACAACCGCGAGGAAGAATAATATGGCGGCGGAATCCGCATATGGGACCAGGCGAACAAGAGATACATAGCCAAAGGCGCGGCCGCTCATTCCGGGAGGTATAAAGGGAATGAGCATGGTAATAAGGGAAGAAAGTACGCAGATGAACCCAGCTCCCTGCAGCAGGCGGGCTGCGATCAGCAGGGGAATGGCCGAGAGTTGGCCGAGCATGAACAATGACAGTGAGAACAGGATAGCACCGCCCAGAAGCCACCGGCGGGCATTGCCGGCATGAATAAGAGGAGTGATCAGAGGCTGGACGATAAATGCCGCAAGTGAGTCGGCGCTTAAAATGAGACCTCCCGTGGCAGGGTTGAACCCCATTTGGCTTAGATAGCCTGAAAAAAGAAAAAAAAGTGCGGTAATTGTTGTGATCAGCCCAAACTGGAGATTGATCAACACAAAGCCGGGCGAGAGAAGTGTGGAACGTTCAGTCATTTAGTCCCTCCAGAAAAACTGCCAGCAGGTTGCCTGCCAGTCTGCGCCGGTCGATAAAAGGCCGTTTGGGCTATAATATCTCCTGAGGCGGTGCTCTTGCCTTGCCAGGATCTCAAGCGCTTCAGCTCTGTCCATAAAAAGGAGTATTTGACAATCGATATGAGCAAATTTAATAAAACTTTTTAAATACGAAAATAACCATATCAATTTTTGACTAGACTCAAAATTAAGTTATGTGCATTTTTGAATTTGTAAAAAATAATATCTATTTTTGGAAAGCCTTTTAACCTGATTTTATTCATCAAAAAACCATACGCAAACTGAGCACCCTGAACGAAATAATTGCCCGATGTGAAGTACTGGCCTTTGACCTTTCTTTTTCCCGTGCAAAAGAATGGAAATCACAGATTAGCAACAGGGTCCTCATCGGGCATATGCCGGTTTATTTTCCCCGTGAGATCATTCATGCTGCCAACGGTCTGGCCATAGGAATCCTGGGCGGAGGTGATAAAAAACTGATCATCAAAGGCGATGCCTATTACCAGTCGTATATCTGCCATATGCCCCGCAGTATCATCGAGCTGGCTCTCGATAAGCATTTTGAAGGCTTCGACGGCTTCATTTTTCCTTCCATCTGCGATGTCATAAGGAACCTTTCCGGGATGTTCCAGCTGATGGAGATCGGTAAATTTGTCAAATACCTCGATTTTCCACAGAATTTTCTGCCCCACATTGGCGGTACCTTTTACCGGCATGAACTTCAGACGGTCCTCGATCAGGTCTATAAACTGAACGGGGTGGAAGTGACCGCCCAAAAGCTCAATCATTCCATAGGGCTGTTCAACTTAAACCGTCAGCTTATCTGCAAGTTGTATGACATCCGCCAGGAATTCCCATGGCGACTTACAGCTGCTGATGTTTACCATATAGTACGCGCTGGATATGTGATCCCCGTGGAAGAACATAATGAGATCCTTGAGGAAGTCATACGGCATATGCAAAAGGAATTCGGCGATCCTCTCGACAAGATCCGTGTTCTGGTGATCGGCGCTTTCTGTGAACAACCGCCGGCCGGACTGATCAAAACGATTGAACTGGCAGGCTGCTATATCGTAGAAGATGATTTCCTGCTTGGAGCCCGATGGATACAGGGTGATATTGATACTGCCGGATCAGATCCTTTAGGGGCAATTACTCAGGCTTACCTTGATATGAGTACGTTCTCATCATCGGTTTATGATGTGGGTAATCCCAAGGAAGCCAGGCTGCTTCAGCTGATCAGGCAACGGAAGATCGACGGCGTGATCTTTGCCGCTCCGAGTTTTTGCGACCCTGCTTTACTTGACCATCCGATACTTCAAAAAGAATGTAATGACAAAGGCATCCGTTTTGTGAGCTTCCTCTACAGCGAAAATACGGGTCAGTTCAAGGTCATCAAGGAACAGGTTGGTACATTTTCTGATTCGATAAAGCTCTGGGACTGAGAGGTGCTCAGCGATAGTTTTAAACTCTTCTGAAAAAAACATATGTCGAAAGAGGTTGCGAAAGAACGAAGCATGATCATCCAGAAAGAGATGATCACCCGGCAGTTTAAGGAACTGAGCATGGCCGGGGAGACAGGGAAGAAAGTGGTCTATACCTTCGTTCCGGGTAACATCTCCGAGTTGATCCTTTCGTTCGATATGCTGCCTGTATATCCCGAGATCAATGCCTTGCAATCGGGAATGCGAAAAAAATCGGGTGGGTATATACGCGATGCCGAACAGCATGGTCATTCCGAAGATGTATGCACCTATGTGAAATGTGATGTTGGGATGATGCTGAGCGGGAATATAGGCCCCACGGGCGAAAAGATCCCGAAGCCGGATCTGCTGCTGCTTAGCTATACCGGCTGCTTTACGTTCATGAAATGGTTTGAAACCCTCGAACGACTGTATCCCGGCGTCCCGGTTGCTATGCTCCATACTCCTTACCAGGAGGCCCATAAGATCACCCCCGAGATGACCGCCTATATGGTCAAACAGCTGAAGGAAGAAGTGATCCCGAAAATGGAAAAAGTTTCTGGGAATAAGTATGATGAAGAAAAACTGAAATCCATCCTCCGGAACTCTTCCAAAGTAGAGGATTATATTGTAAAGATCTTCGATACTACCAAACACAGGCCTTCTCCCATCGATGCCTATTTCGCCGGGGTGTATTATATAGGCCCCATCAACAGCGGCTTCAGGGGTACACCCCAGGCTGTTGATTATTATGCCGAGTTATATAAGGAGATACTTGAACGCATTGATAACAAGCTGGGGCCGATCACTCCTGAGGGTGTGATGGAAGAAGAACGCTTCCGTCTGGTGGTGGAAGGCCCCCCAAACTGGACCCATTTTCGTGAATTCTGGAAACTTTTTTATGACATGGGCGCCGTGATCGTGGCCTCTTCCTATACAAAAGTAGGAGGAGTGTACGATATGGGTTTCCGTGTCAATCCTGATAAACCCCTCGAAAGCCTGGCCGAATACTGCATGAACTGCTACACTAATCTCAATCTTCAGCAACGTGTTGATCTTCTTTCCAAATGTATCACCGACTACCACGCCGACGGCTTCCTGGTAAATTCAATTAAAAGTTGTAATTCATTCTCTGCAGGGCAATTGATGATTATGCAGAAACTGGAACGAAAGCTGGAAATACCTATTGGATTCATCGAATCCGACCTGGTCGATCCAAGATATTTCTCTTACTCGAATATCAAAAACAGGCTTGAATCATTTTTCCAGATGCTGGAGCAGAGGAAGATGATGAATATCCAGTCCTGATACTGCTGATGAGAATTGGTTTCTCCTGTGAACGGAGCAGGAATAGTTTAATTAAATAAGTTCATCAATGAAGAAATATTTTTTGGGAATAGATCTCGGATCAACCACCTCCAAAGCCATCATCATTGATGATAATGACAGGATCATTGGTCGGGGAATTACCAACACAAGGGCAAATTATACGGTTGCCACCGAGATCGCAAGGCTCGAAGCCATCTATAATGCAAGGTTTTCGCTGCTTAAGATGAAGCTCGAAGATGAAATCGAAAGCAAACCCGAATACAAACGATATATAAAGGATGTTGAATCCATTTTTCAATATCTGCAGTTCAAACGCAGGCTCGACCGCCTGAATGTGCAATTCAGGGATACTATCGACAGTACTTTCAGCGGAGAGAAGAAAGACAAAATCAGCGGATTTGTCGACCGGATCGTAAAAGAGATCGGCCCTGCCGTCCTCAATGAATACCTGACCGGGAACCTGGGCCAGAAGAATCAGTTCTTCAGGGATATTATAAGCGAAAAATACAATAAAGATGTAAACGCACTTCCTAAAGATTATTTTGAACCTACAATGCTTGTTTACGACAAGAGCATAAGCCATGTTGAAAATGAACTCACCGAATATGATTTCAGGGACCTGGTTTACCAGGCAATGGAACTGCTGAATGATAAATATTCGGGGATGGACGATTCCTCTCCTGAAGAGACCGGTGTTGGTTTTGATAGCGAGCTGAATCTCCTAAAAGGTAATTATAAGCATATTTACGACTCACTGAAAGAGCATATCAGTTTTGTGGCCAACCTTGATATCCACATAACCAATATGGTTGGTACCGGCTATGGCCGTGCCCTTCTGCCTTTCCCTGAGAAATCAATACGCTCGGAGATCCTTTGTCACGCATTTGGGGCCCATGCAGTTTTTCCCAATACACGGACCGTTCTCGATATTGGCGGACAGGATACCAAGGCGATACAGGTCGACAGTCATGGACTAGTCACGAGTTTTTACATGAACGACCGCTGCGCTGCAGGTTGCGGGCGTTATCTGGGGTATATCGCCGACGAGTTCAGCATTTCGTTGAATGAACTGGGCCCCCTGGCCATGGAAGCCACCAATGAAGTGAATATCTGCTCTACATGTACTGTGTTTGCTGCTGCAGAGATCAGGGAGCTGCTAAACGTGGGACAGAAACGATCGGACATCCTGGCTGGTTTGCACAGGGCCATCGTGATGCGGGCTATGTCGCTGCTTGCACGCTCGGGAGGGGTCAGGAATGAGTTTACATTTACCGGCGGCGTCGCCCGCAACCAGGCTGTGCTGAAATATGTTTCGGACCTGGTGCTGCAGAATTACGGCAAGGATATTACGATCAATGTGCATACCGATTCGATATTCATGGGAGCCCTCGGTGGCGCCATGTTTGCCCGAAGGGGTGCATGAAACATACAGGAATTATTTGAATAGCGGGCCCGGTTTCGGGAAAAAAATGAAGAAACAGGAAATTTATACCATAGGTGTCGACGTGGGCAGCAGTAACATCAAAGCTGTACTGATGGAGTATTCAGACCAGCCGGTCATTATTGATCAGCTCAGCGAAAGGATCAGGAAAAGAAACCCTGAAATGGTCGCCGATCAGCTTATTGATCTTATCCTTGAGAGAAATTCACTCAATTACAAGGACATCGCTTACCTCGCTTCTACAGGTGAAGGAGAAATGCTGATGCGGAAACGCGGGCATTTTTACAGCATGACAACCCATGCCAAAGGCGGCGTCTTCCTATGCCCGGGCTCAATGACCGTTGTAGATATGGGCGCCCTGTATGTGAGGGCCATTAAAATAAATGAACTGGGAAGGGTGCTTGACTATAAGATGACCGGGCAATGCGCTTCCGGCTCAGGGCAGTTTATTGAAAACATTTCCCGTTACCTGGGTCTGGCTATCGATGATGTAGGACCCACATCCCTTAAATCGGTCACTCCTGAAACACCTTCAGGGATATGTTCAGTCCTTGCCGAAACCGATGTGATCAATATGGTGTCACGGGGAATATCCACACCCGATATCATCAAAGGAATCCATCTGTCGATAGCCAATAAGATCGTCAAACTGCTGTCTTCACTCAAAGCTACTTCCCCGGTCGTCCTTACCGGCGGAATGGCTATGAATACCGGCATGATCCAGGCAGTGCAGGAACTGATCGAAGAAAGTAAGATGAATCTTGAAATCAAGGCGCATCCCGATTCCATCTATTCAGGCGCTATCGGAGCGGCCATCTGGGGAGGCTTCCGATATTATAAATTAAATCTGACCAGAAATTAACAGGATTGGAACTTCAAATACCTTTCAATGAACGACGCGCTTGATGCATTATTCAAACCCAGGGCCGTTGCGCTCATCGGGGCTTCTGCCAAAGAACTCTCAATCGGCAATGTGATCATCAAAAACCTTATCCATTACAGGTTCAACGGTCCGGTTTATCCGATAAATCCTAAGGTGGATGAGATCCGTGGGCTGAAAGCATATCCCTCAATTCTTGATGTTCCGGGCGAAGTCGACCTGGCCCATATCGTAATCCCTCCTCCTTTTGTACCTGAAGAAGTTGAGAACTGCGGAAAGAAGGGAATCAAAGCCATCATTATAAATACAGCAGGGTTCAAGGAAATGGGTGCCGAAGGACAGGCACTGGAGAATGACTTTCTCAAAAGGGCCGCAAAATATGGTATTCGCATCGTTGGCCCGAACTGCCAGGGGATCATTAATTCAGATCCGGCCATTAACGCCTATTGCAATTTTACGTTTACCTTCCCTCATCCCGGACATATCTCTGTGGTAGCACAAAGCGGAGGAGTAGGAGCGGTCCTTATGCAGGCCTTTCATGATATGGGTGTAGGACAGCGGATGTATGCTTCCAATGGTAATGGGTCGGATGTTTCCATTACCGAATTCATCAGTTATTACGGAAAAGATGAAGAAACAAGGGCTATTGTGCTGTATGCCGAAAGCCTTGGAAATCCTTTGGAGTTTATTGAAGTCGTAAAAAAAGTAACAGCACGTAAGCCGGTTCTTGCCATCACTGCAGGTAGGACTGATAAAGGCGCTGAAGCTTCAAGGTCGCATATTGGCGGATTGGCCGGCAGTATTTCAATGGATCTCATTTATAAAAAGGCTGGTATACTTACATTTCACAACCAGGAAGAGTTATGCCATGCAGCCGTGGCTTTATCCTCTCAGCCAGTCCCCAAAGGAAACAGGGTAGGTATCATAACAAATACTGGCGGGCCTTCGGTCATCGCCATCGATGAGCTGGTGAGTTGCGGACTTACACTTCCACCCTTATCCGCCAATGCTATTGAAACCCTGAAAGGGACCATGCTTGAATCAGCATCTATAAGAAATCCGCTGGATGTAGTTGCCACCGCCGGCCCTCTTCATTTCCGAAGTGCCCTCGAAGTAATGATGAACGAGGAACAGTATGATAGTATTTATCTGAACTTTGTTACTCCACCATTTGTTGATTGTGAAAGTGTTGCCCGGGAGATCACGTCAGCAGCCCGCGCAGGGAATAAGCCCGTCGTATGTAATTATATGACCGATAAACAGGAATGGCGCTCTACTTCCGCTATTCTGAAAGAAGGAAAGATCCCCTGCTTTGATTTTGCTGAAACCGCTGCGAGGGCCTTGTATTCACTGGTTCGTTATAATTCTATCCTGTCATCAGAAAAAGGTAAAATAAAACTATTTGCTGATGTCGAAAAGGAGAGAGTCAGGATGATACTCACCGATGCCCATCATCAGAACAGGGAAGTGCTTTCGGCTCATGATGTATACTCAATTCTTGATGCCTATAAAATACCTGTTGCTCCATGGAAAGTTGCATCAGATGTGAAAGAGGTAGTCTATGTGGCAGGTCAGATTGGCTTTCCGGTCGTAATAAAAGCCGACTCTGAACAGATCATTCATAAAAGTGATGTAGGAGGTGTTGCTGTTAACATTATGACTACTGCTGAAGCAAATGCTGCAGTTGAGAAAATGAAAAGTACTCTGGGTGGCGGAATGAGGTTTCTGGTCCAGAAATGTCTTGTCCCGGGCAGGGAACTTATTATTGGTGCGAAAGCTTCTCCGGGCACCGGGCCTATCATCATGTTCGGCCTTGGTGGGATCTTTGTCGAAGTCCTGAAAGATGTTGCCTTTGCCATCAGCCCGCTAAGTGATACCGAAGCCAGCGAAATGATCAGCTCAATTAAAGCTGCAGCCCTGATCAACGGTTTCAGAGGGCAAAAAGGAATCAATAAGGCAAAAACTGTTGAGATAATTCAACGGATATCTATGCTTTGCAACGATTTTCCAATAATTAAAGAGCTTGACCTTAATCCTTTGTTTGCAACGGGCGACGATATATGCGTTGTGGATGCAAGGATTATTCTTTAGAAAAACCATTTGATATTTAATTAATAATCGAAATCATGGAAAACAAGAATTATAAGATCGGGATCATCGGATTAGGGCCCATAGGCCATACTTTAGCCGTGCATTTCAAGCATGCAGGATGTGAAGTTGCTATTACTGACCTTGACAGGGGCAAGCTCAGCCTGATCATGCAGGAAGGGATCGAATTAGTTAACCGTCTTGAGAAAAAATCTTTTTTCAAACATGTTTACTATTCACTGGAGGAGATGCTTGAACATGATTTTGACATTCTCATCTCCGCTGTAAAAGATTATCATGTCGATCATATTGTCCAGGTCATTAAACGTAATCTCAAGAAAGATGTGTTCCTGCTGAGCGCTCAAAACGGGATTGACGTCAGAAAAAAATACCTCGCTCATTTTCCGAACTCATCAATCCTCAGGATGGTGATCAATTTTGCCGGGAACCTTCAGGCACCGAATGTAACGGCGATTAGCTTTTTTAATCCTCCTAATTACATTGGTTCAATGGATGATTCACAGGAGGAGTTGGCAAAATGGGTTGCTGCAACATTATCAAGTGTGGGCATGAAAACAGAACAGGCAAATTCATTCACAATTATCGACAAGATATGGGAAAAGACTATTCTTAACGCGGCTCTCAGTCCGCTCTGCGCCATATCCCGTCTTACCATGAAAGAAGCCATGAACAATGGCGATACCCTGGAAATTATCGAACAGATACTGTATGAAGCAGTACAGGTTGCTAATGCCGAAGAAATAAAGCTCCCCGACAATTTTATCAAACTGGCGATACGTTACCTCAGCAATGCAGGGAATCATATGCCATCCCTTGCCGTTGACCTTATAAATAACCGGGAGACCGAGATCGACTTCATGAACGGGAAAATCGTTGAATACGGAAGAAAACATTATATAAAAACCCCAATAAACCTTGTTCTTACCAACCTCGTCAATGCCATCTCCTGCAAAAACGGAGTCGGGAAATGTAAGTAAATCGTACATCGTACATCGTACATCGTACTTCGCACATCGTACATCGAATATTATAAAAGTCAACCGTGATGAAAAAAATATTGTTCTCCTTCCAAATGACCGCTCCCGATGCTGATTTTCAGCTTACCGAAAGCGTATTACCTGTCCCTGCCGAACATGAAGCCCTTGTAAAAATAGCAGGCTGCGGTGTTTGTCATACCGACCTCAGCTTCTGGCATCACGGAGTGAAAACAAAGAAAGAACTTCCTCTTACACTGGGGCACGAAATCAGCGGAACCGTTGTTGCTGGTCCTGCTCAATGGCTTGGAAAAAATGTGATCATTCCGGCTGTTTTGCCATGCGGGGAATGTGAATTATGCCGTAAAGGCAGAAGTAATATGTGCCAGAAACAACTTATGCCGGGGAATGATTTCAATGGTGGCTTTGCTTCACATATCCTTGTTCCGTCGAGATTTCTTTGCGAAGTGCCGGATTCCCTGTTGTCAAAATATTCCCTTGAAAAATTATCGGTCATCGCCGATGCCATTTCAACTCCTTACCAGGTCATTAAAAAGTCGGAACTCGAAGCAGGTGATTTTGCTATCGTGATCGGAGTGGGAGGTGTTGGCATTTATGCTGCGCTGATTGCACGTATATTCGGTGCTAAGGTGTTAGCTCTCGATATCGATGATAATAAGCTTGAAACAGCGAAGAAGCATGGAATTGACGCAGTACTGAACATAAAAGGCCTGGATATAAAAGCGATCAAGGAAAACGTAAGGGAAATAGCGAAAGGGCTCGGAGTTTCACGTTACGGATGGAAGATTTTCGAGATGTCGGGAACCAAACCCGGACAGGAACTCGGATTTAATCTGATCACCTTCACCTCAACCCTGTCAATCGTGGGGTTCACTCTCGACCGGACTGAAGTTCGCCTGAGTAACCTGATGGCGTTTGATGCAAAAGTCATAGGGACCTGGGGCTGTAAACCGGAACTTTATCCCGAAGTCGTGGATCTTATCGCCACAGGCAAGTTGAAGATCGATGATTTTATTGAAACTTTTCCCTTGTCAAAGATCAACGAAGTGTTCCGGAATACCCTGAACCATATGTATTCAAAGAGATCGGTACTGGTCCCGGATTTTGATTAAACAGTTTCATTCATAAAAAACAATACTATGTTAGCAAGTCACAATCTTACGGAATTCAGTTACAAGGCGATACTGTTCGAAAAACGTCCCTGTCTCGACCATGGCGGTAAGCCCGTAGAAGGGTTGTTTAATGCCTGGATCATTCTCAACAACCCCCAGCAGTTCAACTCATATACAACCGAAGCGGTCAAGGAGGTGATCCTTGCGATGCGTGAAGCCTCGAACGATCGCAGCGTGGTTGCCATAGTCTTTACTGCGGTAGGCGACAAGGCTTTCTGTACTGGTGGCAACACCAGGGAGTATGCCGAATATTATGCCGGAAACCCCCAGGAATACAAGCAATACATGCGTTTGTTCAACGATATGGTTTCTGCTATTCTGATGAACGACAAGCCGGTTGTTTGCCGGGTCAACGGGATGAGGATAGGGGGCGGACAGGAGATTGGTATGGCCTGTGATTTTTCAATTGCCCAGGATTTTGCGAGATTCGGGCAGGCCGGTCCTAAGCACGGAAGCGCACCCGACGGGGGATCCACCGACTTCCTTCCGCTTTTTGTCGGAATTGAAAGTGCCATGTTCTCCTGTACAGTTTGTGATCCGTGGTCAGCCTACGAAGCCCTGAAAGGCGGATTGCTGACCGAAGTGGTCCCGGCCCTGAAAGTCAATGGTGAATTTATTCCCAATCCGCTTGTTTATACCGATCAGTGGGTGAACAGCAAGGGGCAGATCATCTATGGAAAATCCAAAACAGGAGAGGAACTCGCCAAAGCAAAAGAACTGGTGAAAACAGGCGTGATGGATCTCGCGATGCTGGATATGGCCGTTGAGAAATTTTGTACCAGGCTGATGTACCTTATGCCCAACTGCCTTAGTAAAACCCTCAATTCCCTCAGAAAACATAAACTCGAGCATTGGGATAAGAACAAGGAAAGCAACCGTGACTGGCTGGCACTGAACATGATGACCGAAGGCAAAGCCGGTTTCCGCGCTTTCAACGACGGTCCCAAAGATAAGCGGGAAGCTGATTTTATCAAACTCAGGCAGATGCTTGCCCAGGGCCATGAATGGAATGATGACCTCATTAAAGCCATATCCCCCCAGTTTCAGGAAACAAAATAATATCAGCAAGAATGCAAAAGATCAAAGTAGAATACCTGTACGACAATGCCGTGGCCAGGGTCATACTTGACGATGGCAAAGCCAATATCCTCGACAGCATCATGATGAGCGAGATCAATGATTTCCTTACATCATTGAAAGATAAAAAGGAGGTCAAGCTGATCACCTTCGAAGGCGCCGGAAATAATTTTTCATATGGCGCCAGTGTGGCAGAGCACACCAAAGATAAGGCTGCGGAGATGCTGGATAGTTTCCATAAAATGTTCTTTTTACTTATCGGATTGCATATTCCCACTTTGGCCAAATTGTCGGGGAATTGCCTTGGCGGTGGATTTGAGCTGCCCCTGGCCTGTAATTTCATTTTCGCCGATAAGACTGCCAGGATCGGGCAGCCTGAGGTCATCCTGGGAGTGTTCGCTCCTCCGGCTTCAGTGATACTGCCGCTTAAAGTGGGCAATACAAGGGCCGAAGAACTGCTGATCACCGGAAGAGTTATTACGGCAGATGAAGCTAAAAATATCGGACTGGTCAATGATGTCTTCGACGACAGGGCCAGCCTCGATGCTGCCGTGGAGGCGTGGATACAAAAGAATATTCTTCCGAAAAGCGCTTCTGCACTCAGATTTGCGACCCGGGCTGCCAGGGCCTCATTTGATTTCTTTATGCTGAAACATCTGCCGGCTTTCGCCGATATGTACGTTAAGGAAATGATGGAAACCCATGATGCCAATGAAGGAATTAATTCATTTCTCGAAAAGAGAAAACCTGAATGGAAAAACTGTTAAACATGAGTGAACCAATAATCCAGGAAAAAAGCGAGCTTGTAAAGCTGCAATCGGCCGGCGAATTACGAAAGACCATGGATGGGTATTTCTCCCGTCTGAGGGAAGCAGCCGAAACCGGAGTAAGAAAAGTCGCCTGGTGCACCAGTGTCGGACCTGCCGAACTCTTATATTCCATGGGCTTCGAGGTGTATTTCCCCGAGAACCACGGAGCTATGCTTGGCGCCGGAAAGAATGCCGATAAATACATCCCCTCGGCCGTCGCCCATGGGTATTCTCCCGAGATCTGCTCTTACCTCACCAGCGACATAGGCGCCTTCCTGCAAAACGAAACCCCGCTTCAGAAAAGCGGGTTCAAGTCGGTACCCAAACCCGATGTGCTGGTCTACAATACGAACCAGTGCAGGGAAGTTGCCGACTGGTTTGGCTTTTATGCCAGGCATTTTAATGTGCCCATTCTTGGTATTCATACCCCTCTTTGTATTCCTGAACTCACCCCGGAAATAATAAAAACGGTAGCGGATCAGTACCGGAACATAATTCCCTCACTGGAGCAGGTCGCCGGACGAAAATTCGACATGGACCTGTTCAGGCAGGCAGTGGCGCTTTCGCACGACGGCTGCGTTCTGTGGAAAGAGATCCTGGGGAAAGCAAAGCACAGGCCTTCACCCATCAATTTCTTCGATTCGGCCATCCATATGGGCCCTATCGTAGTGATGCGGGGAACTCAATACGCCGTGGATTATTATAAAGTACTCCTGGCCGAGCTGGATCAAAGGATACAGGATGGGATCAGCGCCGTACCTCATGAAAAACACAGAATTTACTGGGAAGGCATGCCCCTCTGGTATAAACTCAGCAGCATGGCCAAGTTGTTTTCCAAATTTAATACCAGCATAGTCGCCTCCACATACTGCAACAGCTGGGTATTCGACGACCTTGACCCTGCCGATCCATTTGAATCCTCGGCTCTTGCTTATTGCAAACTGTTCATCGTAAGGTCTGATGCAGTCAAGGAAGACATCCTTCAGCAACTGATGATCGATTTTTCGGTGGATGGCATTATCTACCATGAATCAAAGACCTGTACAAGGAACTCTAACAACCTGTTCGGCTTGCAGAACCGGCTGTTCAAAAAGACCCGGCTGCCCTTCATAGAAATTAACGGAGATCTCAATGACCCCCGTTGTTTCAGTGAAGAGCAAAGCATCATCGCAATTGAAACATTCATACATCAACTTTCCGGCAGATGATAAACCACAATTCGTACATCGTACATCGTACATCGTACATCGTACATCGTACATCGTACATCGTACATCGTACATCGTACATCGTTTAACGTCCATCGTAAATAATATTTCATAAATGTACAGGCTCGGCATAGACCTCGGATCTTCTTACACAAAAGGTGTACTGGTTGATGAGAACAACCGTATTACCGGCTTCCACTGTGTTAAGTCGGGGTACAATTTTACGAATGCCTCATCTAAGATCATCAGTCATTTTGCAGAAGACCATGAAATTGAATATCCTGTTTATACCTGCGGATATGGCCGGGAACAGGTTGCCGCTGCTTTTGTTTCAAATTCGGAGCTGATTGCATTGTCGAAAGCAGTGTATGAGATATACAAACGGCCGTGTTCCATAATCGATATCGGCGGACAGGATACCAAATTCATCAGCATGAATGCCCAGGGACAGGTCGACAAGTTTAAAATGAACAGGAAATGCGCTGCCGGCACGGGCTCTTTTCTCGAAGAAATAGCTTTCAGACTGGATGTAACTCCTGAAGAATTTACTGAATTTGCCCGCCAGGCTACCGAAGAAGTCAAGATCAACAGCTTCTGTACTGTGTTCGCGATATCTGAAATTATTGGCATGATCAAGAATGGCGCCACCTTGCCCAATATCATCATCGGGATCTACAATTCCATTATTCAGCGTTCCGTAGAAATGTCGGTAGTTGAAGGCCATCTCGTGATCACCGGCGGACTGCCTGCCAAGCACCCGACTATCGTCAGCCTGTTCGCTAAAAAGTATCCCGATTCAAGCAGCCCTGAACATTCACAGTTCCTGGCAGCCTACGGATGCGTTCTTCTTAATCGTACATCGTACATCGTACATCGTACATTGTAAATCGTAAATCGTAATTCGTAAATCGTAAATCTTACATATGAGCCCACGTCAAAAACAAACCGTCATCGTAAGCGCAGCCAGGACCCCTATTGGCAAGCACGGCGGCTATTATAATTTTGTGCCGGCCGAGGATCTCGCAGTGCTCGCAATGCATGAAGCCATTGTACGCTCGGGCATCAGCCTGTCTGAAATCAAAATAGACCAGGTAGTTGCCGGGATGATCTATATCGATTCCCAAAACCAGCATATCTATCTGCCAAGAAACGTCTCGGCCAGGGTTGCGCAAAAGTTCAACGATAAAGACAACCTGAATGTCGCCCCGGGAAAAACAACCCTGAGGATTTGCGGAACAGGTTTCCAGGTGCTGGCCGACAGTTACGACCAGATCATGTCGGGAGATACCGGCGCTAAATGTGTGATTGCATTTGCCACGGAAAATATGTCCCGGACCAACCTCATCCACCAGGGACGAAGAAAACGTGACAGCGTATGGGATTTCGAAGAGGCCGGCTTGAAGGATTACCTGCTCGAAGGCTTCAATCATAACCTGTTCAAAACGATGATGCCCAAGACAGCAGAACTCTATGGTGCCCAGACGGGGATCACCCGTAAGCAATGCGATGAGTTTTCATACCTGAGCCATATCCGCGCTATGGAAGCCCAGTCTAAGCAATGGAACAGGTTTGCAGCCGGATCCGGCAACGATTATCTGAAGGGGATATTTACGGTCGATACCGTTGACCAGTCCGGAAATTCAATCAGTGTATGGAGGGATGAAGGGACCAAGTATGATATTAGTCTCGAAGAGCTGGCGAATCTTCGTCCGCTGGTGAAAGCCGACGGACTGGTGACTCCGGGAACCGCAAGCCAGATCAGCGACGGAGCGGCATCCGCAGTACTTATGGACAGGGATTTTGCCGATCAGCATAAGATACCGTATCTCGCTGTTTTAAAGGGATACCAGTTCTCGACCGTTCCTCCCGAAATCATGGGACAGGGACCGGTTCCGGCCATCAAAGACCTGCTCGGGAAACTCAATATGAAACTGAAAGATGTCGACCTGGTCGAGATCAATGAAGCTTTTGCCGCACAGTACCTGGGAGTTGAGAAAGAGCTGGGATTGAACAGGGAACTCACTAATGTAAACGGGGGAGCTATCGCCATGGGGCATAATATTGCAGCTACCGGGCTCAGGATCACCACCGACCTGATCTATGAACTGAAACGGCGCGGAATGAAGACCGGCATCGCATCGGCCTGCATAGGGGGCGGACAAGGCGGCGCTGTTTGTGTGGAAATCGTTTAAAATTAACTAAAGCAACAGATTACATCATGGGAACTGTGTTTGCATACGGAAATAAATCGGTACAGAGAGAAGTCGCACGGCTGAATAATATTAAAAAGATCGCTGTCATCGGCTCCGGGACTATGGGGATCGGCATCGGTATCGATATCCTTAATAAAACGGCATGTGATGTCATTTTTATCGATGTCGCCGACAGCTCGCTTGAAAGGGCCGAAAGGGACATCAGAGCTTATTTTTCAGGGATGGCTGATGGCGGAAGACTTATGCCGGAGCAGGCTGAAGCATGTATCGCAAGGGTCGCTTACAGTAAGGATTTCAGCCTGCTTGGTCAGGCAGATATTATCTGGGAAGCAGCTACCGAACGCCTCGATATAAAAAAATCCATCTTCGGGAACATTGAGAAATATGCCGATACGAAGAAGCTTATCTTCGTTTTTTCGAATACTTCTTCTCATACCACCGAAGAGCTGGCGATACTTTTCAACGATATGTTCCTCAGGGATAAATTTCTTACCGGCCACGGCTATTTCCCGTTTCATGCCAACCGACTGTTTGATGTGATGAAAGGGAAGTTTGCCACCGAGGAATCTTTTGTGGCTGGTATTGCATTTGCCGAGCAGATACTGGAAAAGAAAGTGATCGCCCTTCGCAACGACCATCACGGTTATGTTGCTGATCCTATCTTCGAAGGAATGGGAGCCATCATCAGCTGGGATATCAAATCGGGACAGGACCTTGTAGAACTGCCCCAGGTTTTTGAGCTGCTTACCGCCAACCCTTTCATGGTGCTGGACCGCACCGGCCATATGCCTTATACCGAATGCGCGAAACATCTGGGTAAAGCCCTTCCTGCTAATGATCGTCTGCGGATAGTATACAACCAGGATAACCGGCATTATCCGCAGTGGATTGAAGACCTCGAGAAATCGGGCAAAATAGGAATATATTCCAAAGATAAAGAGGGCTTCTTTAAATGGGCGGGCCCCGCCAACCGTGAAAAACCCGTGGGGGTATATGATCCGCAGTCAAAAACCTATGTTGATTTCACCGAGCCTGAGACAAGCAAATACTGGTCGCTGTCGGAAGCACGGGCCCTCGATCACAGGGAATCCACAATTAAAAGCATCGAAGGCCTGGTTCATATTGCCTCATCAGAAGATATGGGTGGCAAGACTTTCAGAAGGTATGCGATACCTGTGATGCTGTATGCCCTCGACCTGATCCAGGATGGGTATGCCACAGCCGCCGATATTGATACGTCGACCAAGACCGGACTGAGGTTCAAGTACGGGCTATGTGAGATCATCGATAAATTCCTGGGTCATTTCGGGATCGACGGTTTCATGGCATTAGTCAAAAAGTCGGGCCTTGAAAATCCCGACAGGCCCGGTCTATATGATCTTGACGGGAAGACTGGTCCCCGCAAAGACCGCCCCTCTCTGCTGCATGCCATGAAGAAAAAAGGCTGGAAAAGCCTTCTCGGTTATGGGCGTATTTACGGCACACCCGTAAGCCAGCGCAACTTTACGAGCGGTGAAATGGATATCTATTACAATGACCTGAAGTATGTTTTTCCGACCAAAAAGGACAGGGTTGCTTCAATCATTTTTGACAATCCGCTCAGGGGTAATGTCTGGAACCGGAATACCCTTGACCAGCTCGACCATGCCATAGGGATTTCAGTAAAACTGTATGAGAAAGGACAGCTCGGAGCTTTGTTTTTTACCGCCTCTGGAAAGGGTATGCGGATGCTTGGCGCCGATGCAAGGCAGTTCAACAAAGGCTGGTTCGATGCCAAAACCGGGTATAGCTTCCTGGGAGAAGAAGATGCTTCTTATTTTACAAAGGCAGGGATGAAACTTTTCAGGTTTATCCAGGAGATGCCTGTTTGGACCATAGGCGTATTCGGGGAGAAATGGGGAGGAGGCGCCGAATTCACATACTTCCTCAATCAGCGATTCGATCTGGTGATCAACGGAGTGGAGTTCGACTCGCTCAAACGGAAAAATGTCTTCCGCATTAAGAAAAATTATAATCAGCCCGAGATAGAATATGGTATACTCGGCGGATTTGGCGCCGTGCAGGAACTGAAGCGCCTCGGTTTTGGCGATTCGCTCATCGATGAACTCTTCCTACAGGGCATGACCGCTACCCGCGCCCATCAACTCGGGCTTTCAAATGGAATATCTGAAGATGAATACGAGCTGTTAGAAAGAGCATTCGAAGTGGCCCGCCTCAAGCAGAAGTACGCCGTGCCCTATGCCGTCGCTTTGTATAATCTTCAGAAGAAGAATGCTTTTAATGAAGGCTGCAACGATGAACGGCTGACCAGGGAGACCGGCGAAGCGTTCAATCCAGCAAAAAATCCGTATATCTCCACGGCCTTGCTGCGTTTGCTGAATATAGGCGGACAAAATCCGCCCCTCGACCTCACTCCCCGCGGCAATCTGCCCGGCTGGGAGAACAATTACGAGAATCTTTATAATGAATAATAATTTATATCGCTGAAGATGCCGACAATCAGATACCAGTCACCTGATTATTTTTGGGTGGATGAACTTTTAACCGATGAACATAAACTGGTTCGCAGCGCAGTCAGGGACTGGGTGAACCGTGCTGTCATTCCCATTATCGACGAGGCAAACCAGAAACATGAGTTCCCCCGTCATCTTACCAGGGAACTCGGCGAAATAGGTGCATTCGGGCCTTATATACCGGTAGAATACGGGGGCGCCGGAATGGACCAGATCTCTTACGGATTGATCATGCAGGAGCTCGAACGTGGCGACAGCAGCATACGGTCGGCAGCTTCAGTACAGACTTCACTGGTGATGTACCCGATATACAAATACGGCACCGAGGAGCAAAAGAGAAAATACCTCCCGAAACTGGCTACGGGAGAAATGATAGGCGCTTTCGGCCTTACCGAGCCAAACCACGGTTCCGACCCGGGAAGCATGCTCAGCAGGTTCACCGACCAGGGAGATCATTACCTTTTGAACGGAGCCAAGATGTGGATCACCAATTCACCCATTGCCGATGTGAGTGTGGTCTGGGCCAAGGATGAATCGGGCAAGATCAGGGGTCTTCTCGTCGAGAAAGGCATGGAAGGCTTCACGGCGCCGGAAACCTTTAAAAAATGGTCGCTTCGTTCGTCTGTAACAGGCGAGCTTGTTTTTGATAATGTGAAAATTCCAAAGCAAAACCTGCTTCCGGGAGTACAGGGACTGAAAGGACCATTAAGCTGCCTGAGCTCGGCAAGGTACGGCATCGCCTGGGGAGTCATCGGTGCTGCCATGGATTGCTATGATACAGCCCTGCAGTACTCAAAAGAAAGAAAACAGTTCGGGAAACCGATCGCGGCATTCCAGCTTACCCAGAAGAAACTGGCCGAGATGCTTACAGAGATCACTAAAGCCCAGCTTCTTGCATGGAGGGTTGGGGTGCTGAGAAATGAGGACAGGGCTACGCCAGCGCAGATCTCCATGGCCAAGAGGAATAATGTGAAGATGGCTCTCGATGTAGCCCGGGAATCTCGTCAGATCCTCGGCGCGATGGGAATTACAGGCGATTTCCCAATCATGAGGCATATGATGAACCTCGAATCGGTGATCACCTATGAAGGTACCCACGATATCCATCTGCTGATTACCGGTCACGATATCACGGGAGAGAGTGCTTTTTCATGAAACAAGCAGGCTCCTGAATCACAGAGTGTTAACCGATCGAATTAATGAACACTCAGAATACGTCAGCTATAATACTTGCTGCAGGCCGGTCGCAGAGGATGCATAAAC
>CAIWXI010000011.1 GCA_903916595.1 uncultured Bacteroidales bacterium
AAATGAACCGTATCGAAAAACTGTCCTTCGAAATCGATGAAGGTGCCGAAATGCATCCACTCTTTTTTTACGGTCCGCACATATTTGATGGTTACCAGCAAGCCCAGCATACGTAATTTTTTACCCAGTTTGCCCATCATCTCCCCGGCCATGATCTCGCCCCGGAACGAGGTTTCGAGAAGTTCGAAATATGAATGTGAAACAGGCCAGCCCAGCAGTTCGATCTCGTCGTAAACCTCCTCCACAGAGTTTTGTTCCAGAGCCGGGAGTTCGAATTTCTTTGCTTCAGCGGGGAAAAGGCCCGGGAGTCGTGATACGTGACACGTGGCACGTGATACGTGAGTCGTGGCAGGTGAGTCGTGACTCAGCATATGCGCTTCCCACAGCAGCAGCGTCTTGGGCTTGCCTGTAAAGCGGAATGCCCCGGCCAGGATCAGGAGGATGAGCTGTTCCAGCGGAGGCTGCACACGTTCGATGAAATCCTCGAGATCCACGAAGCCTTGGGAAGATGCAGGATGCGGGATGCAGGATGCGGGATGCGGGATGCAGGATGCGGGATGCGGGATGCAGGATGCGGGATGCGGGATGCGGGATGCAGGATGCGGGATGCGGGATGCAGGATGCGGGATGCGGGATGCAGGATCTTCCATTCGTACATCGTACATCGTACATCGTACATCCTCTATCCTCCTCCCCACCCCCGCCTCCAGCCCATTAATATGGACAAACCCCACGTACACGTCGCTGCCTCTGATACAGGTCTTGTACTCTCCGCGGTTCACGCAGGGCAGATGGATTTTCGCACCACAGTTTTTCGCTTCATTGAAATACACCCAGGACGGATAAAATCCACCGAAATTATTGATCACCCCCACCATGAATTCCAGGGGGAAATGGGCTTTCAGGAACAGGCTCTGGTAGCTTTCCACCGCGTACGAAGCCGAATGCGCCTTCGAAAAAGAATAGCCCGCGAAGGATTCGATCTGACGCCAGACTTCTTTAGTAACTTCCTCGGGGTATCCTGCTTTCCTGCAGTTATCGAAAAATTTATCGACGATCCGCTGCAGTTCCTTCTTCGACCGGTATTTCCCGCTCATCGCCCGCCGAAGCACATCGGCATCGGCCAGGTCGAGGCCGGCAAAATGATGACAAATCTTCAGCACATCCTCCTGGTACACCATCACCCCGTAAGTTTCCTTCAGCTGCTGCTCCATGATGGGATGCAGGTACTTGAACTTATCCGGGTTATGGAACCTGAAAATATACTCTTTCATCATCCCCGATCTCGCCACACCCGGTCGGATGATGGAACTCGCCGCCACCAGACTCAGGTAGTTGTCGCAATGCAGTTTCTTCAGAAGTCCGCGCATAGCCGGACTTTCCACGTAAAAACAACCGATCGTCCTGCCGGCACGAAGGAGTTTTTTCACTTCCTCATCCGCCTTAAAATCACTAATGCGGTGAACATCCGGGATCACCCCCTTGTTTTCGCGGACTATTGCGGCGGTTTCATAGATATGACCGATGCCCCGCTGACTCAGGATGTCGAGCTTTTCGAAACCGATATCCTCGGCCACGTACATATCGAACTGAGTCGTCGGAAACCCCTTGGGAGGCAGGTCCAGCGCAGTAAAGCAGGTGATGGGCTGTTCCGAGATCAGCACGCCGCCCGAATGGATGGTGCGCATGTTCGGGAAATCGGCCATCATCTCGCCCAGCTCGCTGATCTTTTTTATAATATGGTTCTTGTGGATGGCATCCTCCGGGTGCTTGATAAAGAGGTCCATCTCCTGCTTCGGAAGACCATGCACCTTTCCCAGTTCGCGCACGATCGAGCGGTCGCGGAAAGTCGACATGGCGCCCAGCAGGGCCGTATGCTCGTGGCCATACCTCTTAAATATATAGTCGAGCACCTCATCCCTCTCCTTCCACGAATAATCGATGTCGAAATCGGGGGGTGAAGTGCGTTTGGGATTTATGAAACGTTCGAAATACAGATCCAGCTCGATGGGATCCACATCGGTGATCCTCAGGCAGTAAGCCACTATGCTGTTCGCCCCGCTGCCCCGGCCTACATGGTAAAATCCCCTCGACATGGAATAGCGGATGATATCCCACGTGATAAGAAAATAAGCCGAAAAGCCCATCCGGCCGATGATGCCCAGCTCATGCCTGATACGATTCAGCGCTTCCACGTTCCCTTTCCCGTAGCGATACTGCATGCCATCCAGCGCCAGCTTTTCAAGAAGCACCTGGTCATCATACACATCGCCCGTGAAGCTCCGTTTGTTCTTGCACTCCCTGAAGTCGAAGCCGATGCTGCAATCCTCCAGTAATTTCTCTGTATTGCGGATGATCTCAGGGAAGTCCCGGTACGGTTCCAGCAACTCATCCATAGGCTTCATCACCTCGTCGGCCGACGCAAGCTGCCCCGGATCCAGACGGCTCAGCAACACATTCTTATCCACCGCCCTGAAGTTCCTGTGAAGTTCGAAAGATTTTTTATCCAGCAAAGTCACGGGAGAGAAGATAACCATGCGGGGCATGAGGTGACGGTGGCGCGAGAGGAGGAGGCGGTTGGCGGAGGAAGGGGGAACGCCTATGAAATGGTGAGATGGTGAAATGGTGAAATGGTGAGATGGTGAAATGGTGAAATGGTGAGATGGTGAAATGGTGAAATGGTGAGATGGTGAAAATATCCAGGAAACGTTCTCAAGGTTTTCAGGTATGTCGGGAAGCGGTTGTTTGCGCAGGTTATGCCGGCTCAGGAAATCATTCAGCTCCCTGAACCCCTCGTTGTTGCGCGCCAGTCCCACGTATAACAGCTCATCATCCCGGCGGAACTCTATCCCGGCTATCGGTTTGATCCCCTTATCGGTACAGACCTTTATAAATTCCATGATACCCGTGGAATTGTTGATATCGGTAAGCGCCAAAGCCTGAACCCCGCAACGCACGGCCTCGTCGACGAGTTTTTCTATCGACAGGGTGCCGTAGCGGAGGGAGTAGTATGAGTGGCAGTTGAGCATGTTAAATGGTGAAATGGTGAAATGGTGAAATGGTGAAATGGTGAAATGGTGAAATGGTGAAATGGTAATTCGTAAAGGGAGTGTTCAATTAAGTGTGTCAATTCTCTTACCCATTCTTTCCTTGTTGTTTCCCTGCGGGGGGATGCCGGACATACCGCTCCCCAAAGTACTCCATGAGCTCTTGCTGAATGACCACCCAGTGAAAGGCTGTTTTCTTCCAACTCCTTTCGCTGTATTTGAGTGTCAAATATGGTTGTTTTAACAAACCCTTATCATTACTCCAGGCACCCTTGGTTTTAGTAACTTTTCTCATAACCCTGTGAACGGCCTCAACTGGATTGGTGGTATAAATCATCCGCCTGATGTACGCAAATCATCGTTAGGAATAATCTCTTCCAAACGCATTCTCTTTTCTCTCTTTTTCAATTGTTGCTTTTCCATAGTCAAAGTTATTTAGTTTTATTAATTTAACTTTGACACAGTTATTTGAACAGACTCGTACGATGTACGATGTACGATTTACGATTTCACCATTTCACCATTTCACCATTTCACCATTTCACCATTTCACCATTTCACCATTTCACCATTTCACCATTTCACCATTTCACCATTTCACCATTTAAGATTTGATTATTTTTTAATCAAATCCCCGCCTACAATATAATCATTTCGCCGAGGCTGCGATGATTTTTTTTGAAATATTTATTTTTTTGGTGGTTTGGGTGCAACGGTTCTGTAGTTCCAGGAACTACACATAATGAATGTTTTCAACTACATAAAATCACGGTAAAACACTACAATGTATTATTATTATATGTATTATTTTTAGGCACTTTCTGGAAAATTGTTTTCAAGAGGATTGTAATGGTCTGATAATTATCTTTAAAATAAATACACATAACTCATTTTCAAATATTTAACGCATGAGAAAATTTACCGTCGTATCACATTTCACGGGAATTCACATACTGGTATTCCTTGTTTTTTTCTTTGCCGGGGCTCTGATTTTGACCCAGAATGCTCAGGCACAGATCTATGAGCCTGAAGGTTTGAACATGCCGGGAGCATGGAATACCTGGACGAATCCGCCTGTAAACAATCTGGCTTTGGCCAGCTCTACTGAGGTTGTGGGCGGCCGGGTCGCGAGGGTTGTGGGTGGCACTCCAAGGTATCAGACTTACTTCAGCGTGGCGGCTTCGGGCGCCGACATCGTGGGTGGAAGCTACGACTGGTTGTTCACCAGCGGTCCGGTAGCCAGTCCGTGGGGAAACAAATGGTCGGCGGTGAACGTGACCATGAATACTCTGCAGCAATACACCAAAGAAGGGGCTGCGAACAACAACATCACCCTGGTTAACGGCAAATGGTATACTTTGAATTTTGAGGATCTCGGTTATGTAAACACTCGTGCCATCTTCATGCAGACCAGCGCACAGCCGGTGAACATTAGTAACGTATCGGTTCCTTCCGCGCCTATCGCGTACAATCCGGTGGCCATCACCGTCACCGTTTCTCTGGCCGCATCGGCGGAAGAGATCATATATATAAGGTATACTGCCGATTCCTGGGCTACTTCGGCGGCTCTTCCGGTAAGCATGACAGGAACCAGCGGCACTGTGAACATCCCGGGACAAACAGCCGGGACGGTAGTTTCATATTATGCTTTTACTTCGACTGTTGCTGCTGTGACTGCCGATTTCGACCTGGTTACGATTAAACTGAACAACAACAGCGGAACGAACTATTCTTATACCGTATTGCCTGCGCCTCCGGTTATCGCCTGGGCTAACCTTCAGTATCCGGGCGTCGGGAATATCACTGTCGGAAGCGCTTTCCTTGTTTACGGACAGGCTTTCATCCCCGGTGTTACGGGATAAGCCACACCCGCTCCCGGTCTGCAGGCATGGGTCGGTTATAGTACTACGAATACAGATCCTTCAACCTGGACCAACTGGATTGCAGCCCCGTATAACGCCCCCGCCGGAAGCAATGACGAGTTCATGGCCGATCTGGGCGCTGTCATCAGCAGTGCAGGTACCTATTATTATGCCGTACGCTACCAGCTTAATGCCGATGCGTATAAATACGGTGGATTTTCGGCCGGCGGCGGTGGTTTCTGGGACGGGACGACCAATATTTCAGGGGTTCTTACGGTAACAACTATCCCCATCCCTGCCATTGACTGGGCTAACCTGCAATGGCCGGGCAGCGGATTTATACAGCCGGGTGCTCCGTTCAGTGTTTACGGACAGGCATTTATTGCAGGTATAACTGGACAACCGGCCCCTGCACCCGGTCTCCTGGCCTGGGTCGGATACAGCTCCTCCAACACCAACCCGTCAACATGGACCGACTGGATCGCCGCAACGTACAGCGCAGCTGCCGGGAACAACGACGAATTCGTCGCCGACCTCGGTTCGGTCATGTACAATACCGGAATATTTTACTATGCCACACGCTTCCAGCTCAATACCAGCGCTTATGTTTACGGGGGATTTTCAGCCACCGGCGGCGGTTTCTGGGATGGGACCACCAATATTTCGGGTGTTCTTGATGTAGTGGTCGGTATTGATGAAATCGCCACATCGGTAAAACTGTATCCTAACCCCACAGCCGGGATGCTATACATCGATATGCCCGTAAAAACATCCGTAAAAATCATCAGCCTGCTTGGCAATACAGTCCTGAAGCTTGAGCTGGGAGCAGGTCATCAGCAGATCGACCTATCTTCACTCACCAGCGGAGTATATAACCTGCAGATAATCTCAGGCGAAAAGACAACAAACCACAGCATCATTAAAAAATAACCCTATCCGCCATCTGAAATCAGATATCAGTAAAAAAACGACCAAATGAAGAAAACGACCGCCTTACGGCTTCTGACACCCACACTTATTTTCCTTTTTCTTTTCAGCGTCATTTCCCAGGCCCAGATTTACGAACCAAGCGGGCTCAGGATACCGGGCGATTGGAACAGCTGGGTGAACAATACAGGCATGGGCGGTGCGTTCGACCTTCAGAAGGTACAGTCAGGAACGGCACGCTGGCAAACCACGTTTCAGTTTACCGGCACCACCGGCGCTCAGAACTTCAAGTTCGCCAGCTCCAACGCAAGCGACCCCTGGGGCAACCAGTGGGCAGGAAACGCAGCCATGACCTTGAACGCCTTGTGCAACGTGACTTACGGAACACCGAGCGATCCGAACAACAAAATCACGGTCACCAATAATAAATGGTATACCGTAGTGTTCGAGGACAAAGGCTATGCCAGCACCCGGTGCATCTTCATGCAGACCTCGGCTCAGCCCGTAACCATCCCGTCGGTTTCACAGCAGCCCCTGGTAGTCACCAATACCGACGCGGTTACTGTAACAGCCACGCTTTCCGCCGCTCCCTCATCCGAAGAGAAAATTTATATTCGTTATACAACAAACGACTGGGCTGCTTCAAGCTGCGTTGCCATGAACATCTCCGCCTCAACGGGCACAGGCATCATCCCGGCCCAGAACGCAAACATCACGGTGAAGTACTACATCTTCAGCACCGTCATCACGAACCCGGTTCAGGACTGGGATCTGATAACGATCAAATTGAACAACAACAATTCGCAAAATTACAGTTACACGGTAGGTGGAACCACCAGCTGCGGGCAGAGTATGAGCCTGATCACCACCGAGCCCCCGTTTCCGGTCGAAGGGACACCGATCACCATTTATCTCAATGCCGCTTACGGGAACATGGGGCTGTTCAACTATACCGGCGATGTGTATGCCCATACCGGAGTGATCACCAACCTGAGCACTTCAAACTCAGACTGGAAATACGTGAAGACCAACTGGGGACAGAACACTCCCGAAACAAAACTCACCAGGATCGGCGACAACCTGTACAGCCTTGTCATCCCAAACATCAGGACGTATTACGGCGTACCCGCCAGCGAACAGATACTGAAGATGGCGTTTGTTTTCAGAGGAGGGGTAGCCGGGACCGGAGGAGCTTATCCTGAGCAGAAAAATGCCGATGGTTCAGATATCATGGTGGATGTGTACGCTCCATCGCTCAAGGTGAAGATCACGAATCCGACGAGCCGCGACCCGTTGGTCAGTCCAAATCAGGCACTGTCGGTTTGCGTGTCGGCCATGCAGAACCAGACCATCAGCCTGTACCTCGACCAGCAGCTGTTACAGACCGAATCCACCTCGTCGATGTCATATCCACTGGTTCTCACGGGCATGGTCCCCGGAAGCTACTGGGTGAAAGCCGTGGCAAGCGGAACTTCAGGACAGGCAAGGGATTCGGTGAACATCTACCTCAGAGGACCCGTGGTTGTTCAGGATCTCCCCGCCGGAGTTAAGAGAGGCATCAATTATATTGACAACAATACCGTGACCCTGGTTTTGAATGATCCGGCCGGGCTGAAGCAGTTCGCCTTTGCCATTGGTGAATTCAGCAACTGGCTGCCCAACGACCAGAACTATATGAAACGCACCCCCGACGGAAAGAATTACTGGGTTACGATTACCGGCCTCGGCAGTCAGCAGGAATATGCTTACCAGTATTATGTGGATGGCCTCCTGAAGTTAGCCGATCCATACAGCGACAAGATCCTCGACCCGTGGAACGACAAATACATTTCCAAATTCAATTATCCAAACCTCAAGCCCTATCCGGCCGACAAGACCACCGGAGTGGTCAGCGTTTTGGAAACGGGCCAGAGCGCTTATCCCTGGGAGGTGAACAGCTTCACCCCTCCCGCTGTTGACGGAAGACAGCAGGACCTGGTCGTGTACGAGCTGCTGCTGCGCGACTTCACCGATTCGAGCAGCGTGGCCATGGCCATTGAGAAGCTCGATTACCTGAAGAACCTGGGTGTGAATGCGATTGAGCTGATGCCCATAAACGAATTCGACGGAAACAACAGCTGGGGCTATGCACCCAATTTCTATTTTGCACCCGATAAATATTACGGGCGGAAGAACGACTACAAAAAGTTCATCGATGAATGTCACAAGCGCAATATGGCCGTGGTGCTCGATATTGTGACCAACCATTGCTTCGGACTGAACCCACAGGTACAGATGTATTTCAGCACTACCACCGGCGGAGGACAGCCATCGGCAAACAATCCGTGGTTAAATCCGCAGTCGCCCCACCCCCTTGGAATAGGCTACGATTTCAATCATGAAAGCGCTGCAACCCGCGAATTCTTCAAGATGGTCTTCGCTTACTGGATCACCGATTACAAAGTCGACGGCTTCCGTTTTGACCTTTCGAAGGGACTTACCCAGAAATATACCGGCAGCGACATGGGAGCCTGGGGAGCTTACGACCAGAGCCGCATCAACATCCTCACCGATTATTACAATTATATAAAAGGAGTAAGCAGCAAAGCCTATATGATACTCGAGCATTTCGCCGACAACAGCGAAGAGAAAGTGCTGGCCAACAGCGGGATGATGCTGTGGAGCGGAATGCACGACCGTTACAAGCAGACCGGCATCGGGTGGCAGTCGAACTCCGACCTCTCCTGGGCTTACCATGCGAGCCGCGGATGGAATTATCCCAACCTAGTCGACTACATGGAGACCCACGACGAGGAGCGGATGATGTTCGAAGCCCTGTCGAACGGCAATTCATCGGGCAGCTACAATATCAAGGATACCCTCACCGCAATTCACCACATGGAGATGACCACCGCGCTGATGATGGGGATACCCGGTCCGAAGATGGTATGGCAGTTTGGCGAGATGGGCTACGATTACAGCATCAATTACAACGGCGACAGGACAGCGCCCAAGCCCTGCCGGTGGGACTACTTCAACCAGCCCGAAAGGCAGCGGTTATACCGCGTTTACAGCGGCATGGCCACCCTGCGCAAGAGCGACGCCTTCCGGTCGGGCACCTTCACCTCCGACCTGGCAGGAAAAGGCAAACGCATGTGGATCGCCCACAACTCCATGAACGTAGTGATCGCCGCCAACATGGATGTGGCTTCGATGAACATGGCCCCCGGATTCTCCCGCACCGGCAACTGGTACGACTACTTCAGCGGCGAAACCGTGAACGTGACCGACCCGGCGGGGCAGAGTTTCAGTTTCGGACCCGGCGATTTCAGGGTCTTCACCAGCGTACAGTTGCCCCGGCCATTCTACAGCCTCC
Organism: uncultured Bacteroidales bacterium; assembly: GCA_903916595.1. Taxonomy (GTDB): domain Bacteria; phylum Bacteroidota; class Bacteroidia; order Bacteroidales; family FEN-979; genus CAIRDP01. Next base: position 9,192 of record CAIWXI010000011.1, read on the forward strand.
ACCTTACCGTGAAAGACTCCGTAACCGGTGCCGTTGTGGGGGCAGCCAGCATCAGCCTGGATGGTTCCGGAACACAGCGCAGCGACGCGCAGGGCAAGTCTGCCTTTACCGCTGCCCCCGGAAAATGTCTGCTCACTGTAATTAAACAAGGTTACCGGACCAACGCCCGCACCCTGGCTGTTGGCAGCGACCTCGACCTGGACATACTGCTCAAACGCGACAACGACGGCATCAGCGACCCGGGCGGCACCTCCTCCGTGAAACTGTGGCCCAACCCCGCACGCGATCACCTCAACCTCGAAACCCAAAGCCTTTACAAAATCGATATATACAGCCTCGACGGCCGCCAGCTGGTTCAGCACACCATGCAAACCCTCAGCGAGCGCCTCGACCTCACCCGGCTGCCCAAAGGAATCTATGTTTTACGCTTCACCGGCAACCGCGAAGCTTTTGCGGTGAAGGTGGTGGTGGAGTAAATTGGTCATGTTTTAATTATACACAATTAAAAACTATATGTATGAAAAATAAAAAATCATTGTTCCTGCTTTTTGCATTTATGTTGGTTTGGGGAATGGGAGTGGCGCAAGTAACATATACACTTGGCGATATTGGTTATTATACACAATTTGCAAGTGGAGGTGCCATCTTTGCGAATAGCGGTACGGCAGAGTTAGGAATGTGGGCAAATACAGGGAGCAAACAAATTGTTGCATGGCGAAATCTAAAAACAGCAGGAGATAATACAGGCTCAACAAGGAATCTTCAGGTAGGCGATGTTTTTACAATTAGTGTTTATGCCTCCGCGGCTTATGGTCAAATGGGCTTTTCGCTAAATTCAACTGCAGCTACCACATCCTGGGCTGACCGTAATAACAATAGCCGTCTATATATTCAGGTCAATGGAGCAACTGGTTCATGGTATGTAACCCATAATGGTGGCAATACAACATTAAATTATAATGTAAGTACAACTGGCCATACCTACACATTTAAAGTCTTTATCACTTCAATTTCAACCTGCGATGTTGAATTCTATGTCGATAATGGATTTACAAACCGGTTAATGAACCTCTTTCTAAAGGGAACAGATGCCGCTAACATCGATGGATTTTCATTATATCTGAATGATGACTGGAATGGTTCAACAAACTCTAATATTTATTGGAAGCAAACGACACAACATCAAGCCTTAGGAACAGTTAATTTAGGATACAATCTAGCCACTGGTAATTATAACCCTGGCCTGGTTCAGGACGGCTTTGAAAGCAACTCTACTACAACTGGCAAAACCAATAACATTTTTGTTGGTGGCGATGCCGGCTCAATGGTAATCTTTGACCAGCCAAACACGTATTCCGGAACAACGACAGTAAACACGAACGCAAGATTAGAACTTGAAAACACAGCCGCATTAGGAAGTACTACGGGTTTAACAGTTCAAAACAACGCAACCTTATCGCTCTATTTCGCCAGCGGCACAAACACCTATAATACATATGCAATAACTTTAAATGGCGGTGGCGTAAGTGGCGCAAACGGCGCATTAAGAAGCACCGGAGGAACCAACACCTGGCCTGGAGGAATAACCCTGGCTTCAGGTTCAAGAATTAATGCAGATGAAACTGGGGCAGCAGGATCGTTGACCTTATCAGGTGCGATAACACTCGCAGCAAATACACTAACTGTAGGAGGTACAACATCCGGTGTTACCCTATCAGGAAAAATATCAGGAACGGGTGGACTTTCAAAAGATGGTGATAATTCATTGACATTGTCAAATACAACAAACGATTATTCGGGAACAAATACATTGAGTGCAGGAACCCTTTCTATCGCAAATAGCAGCGTATTGGGAGCAGGTGGTATAACCTTAGGAAACGGCCCCACTACATGTACACTAGATATTACAGCCACTACAGCAATATCTCAAGCAATTAGTATCACTGATGCTTCAACTGCAGGTGTTATCAATATAGCTTCGGGGCAGACGTTTACACTGAGCGGCGGACTTGCAAATACCGGTTCAACAAATACAACAAAATATGGCAAATCTGGCGGTGGTACTTTTATTGTGAGTGGAGCTAGCACTTATGCAGGTCAAATTCAAATCGGAGAAGGGGGAGTAATAGTTCAAAACAGCAGCGGACTTGGAGCAAATACATCAACATCAGCCAGAGGAATTGATTTAGGCCTAAATGTTGGTGATGTTTCAATTGGAAACAATGTAGTTTTACAAGCCACAAATGGAATTACTGTACCTCAATCTATATACGTCGCTCCAAATACAAGCAGTGCAACACGGACAATAAGCCTAAATGGAACTGGCACCGCAACATTCAACAATGAAGTATATCTGCACGGCAATTTAATTGCATCAGGTGGCTCCGGCACCGTGACAATGAGTGGGGCTCTGATTAATACAGGAGGGTTGATTGCCAGTGGTGGAACCGTTATACTTTCAGGTGCGAATACATATTCAGGCGCCACTGCAGTTTCTGCCGGCACCCTCGAATTACAGAGCAGTCTTGCTTCTAGTGCTGTCACAGTGAACAGTGGCGCAATATTAAAAATCAATGGAAGTGCAGTTACAATAAGCAGCCTGACTATTGATGCAGGTGGTATAGTGCAGATTCTTCCTGGAAAATCCCTCACCGTTTCCGGTACCCTTACAAACAATGCAGGTAACACCGGCCTGGTTATCCAAAGCGATGCTAATGGAACCGGTTCACTGATCCATAGCTCGAGCGTGAGCGGCACAGTGCAACGGTATATCAGTGCATACTCATCTAATAGTAATGGCTGGCACCTGCTTGCCTGTCCGGTAACAAGTTTTACTGTTACCGGATCGTCGTTTCAACCTGTGTCGGGCCAAGATGATCTCTACTATTATAACGAAAGCCAGAACCGCTGGATGAACTGGGGAACAGCAAATTTTGATTTCGGCACCGACCAGGGTTACTTATGCGCTTATAAGACATCAGCGATCAAATCATTTACCGGAACCCTTAACTATGCTGATAAGACCATCTCCAACGTCTCATATACAGCGGCCCAAGGTGGTGGCTGGCATTTGATACCCAATCCATTTTCCAGTGCCATTACATGGAATTCAAGTATATCGGCACCTGGCTATGCAAGCACAGCTTCTGCAAAAATATTAAACGGAGGCACTAGCTACTCTGACATCAGTGATGGTCAACCTGTTCCTGCAATGAATTCATTCTTCATGCAGGTGAATTCAGCTACTAATTCGATCACTATCCCTGCGGCCTCAAGGGCTCACAACTCCCAGGGGTGGTATAAAAGCTCAGAAGGCGAACTTCTCATGCTCACTGTCCAAAGCAATGAAAACACAACCTACCAGGAGAACATCATCAGATTCAACAGCAATGCAACCGAAGGATTTGATCCGCTGTACGATTCACAATTCCTTCCGGGTATGCAGGGAACACCCAGGATGTATTCATTCCTTGCAGACAATACTGAATTGTCGTTGAACACCTTTCCTCCACTCTCAGGCAGCCGCGTAGTGCCATTGGGGTTTATAAAAGGAACATCTTCTGCATATTCATTAAACCTGTCTAAAATGGAGAATATTGCCGACAATGTTTCCATTATTCTGGAAGACACGAAAGAAAATAAAACCCAGGATCTGAAACAAAACCCCTCATATCTTTTCAATTCTTCAGAGGGGGATAATGTCAAGCGTTTTCTGCTGCACCTTAATGACCCGAATGGTGTTAATGAACAGAAAAAAAATAACAATCTCAGCATCTATTCAGATGGGCACACGATATACATTTCCAGCCTGAACAATTCATGGGTCAAAGGAAAACTCTTTGTATACAACCTCATGGGCCAGCAATTGATGCAGCAGGAACTGGGCAGTGGTGCGCTTACAAAGGTTAATCTGAACTGTTCAACAGGGTACTATCTCGTAAAGGTTGTCACTAGCGACAATGCATATTCGGGTAAGGTTTTCCTTCAGTAAATACATTCTTTTCAGGCCTTCAACATTTAATAACATTAGAAATCCTTATAGTATGAAAAAATCACTGAAAGTTCTCATCGCTTCAATGTTGTTCTTCAGCCTCATGCTGTTGGTTCAGGTTACTTTTGCCGACCCTCCCCCACCTCCTGCCTCTCATGGCGCATCAGGTAACCAGGATCCCGTTGGCGCTCCAATCGATGGCGGTTTGGGTATTCTACTGGCCATGGGCGCAGCGTATGGCGGAAAGAAGCTGTACAAGGCCAGAAAAGATAAGAAAAAAGCTGAAATAGAAGAATCGGTAGCTGAGGTATAACAGATGAAAAAACTGCTTATCCTTGTTGCTTTGATTGCAACTGCGCCTGCTTTGCATGCGGGTTTGGGCTGGTTTCAGGACTATGTTAAAATCAATTTTAACAATACCGGCGAGAATTTTTACTGGATCGGCAGTAATCCTTCATTTGGAACCCAACTGAACGGCGCCAGCTTCGGAGAAGTAAACAGCCTCGTGATCACTGGCTGTGATATGAGGTACTGGAGCGATGACCAGGACCGTACAGGAGGTGCTTTTTATTATAAGATTATGTCTGAGGATGGCACTACCCAGATTGTCGCAATGGTTGAAACCCTGTGGGTTCAGTCGGGCCCCAGTGGCAATGATTACCAGGGACTGCAGACTACTTCCATTGTCCTCCTCAACGGACTGATCCCTGGCACTACCTACCAGCTCCATATTTGGGCTAAAAGCTGGGGCCCATCACAGGGCGACAGCTATCTTAGCAACGGCGGAGCTAATTATGTCGCAACGTTCAAGTATATGCCTAACACCTTCACCGGCACTGGCGACTGGATCTCTGCCGCCCGCTGGAGTGCGGGGGTGCCTTCTGCTACAGCCGATGCTGTCGTTGCAGGGATTGCTACCATTTCAACAGTTATTTCGCTGAACAATCTGACGATTTCCAACGGTTTTAGTCTGACCATTAATCCAACAAAGTCACTATCGGTGAATGGCACGCTTACAAACTCGGCCGGTGCAGGCGGACTTGTAATCAAAAGTGCAAGTGAGGGCACGGGTTCGCTGATACATTACTCAAGCGGGGTGGCGGCCACCATTGAAAGGTATATTACCGGTGCGCCTGTCCAGGATAATGCAACGAGATACCATCTGGTGAGCCATCCTTTTACTGAAGCTTATCTGTCGGGAGTATGGTTGGATTCATACCTGTTCGATTGTGACGAGCCTAGCGGAACATGGATTGCAAACGGAACAATCACAACTACCCCCATGTCGGCCACAAAAGGATATATGATCTATTATCCCGCAGCCTCGAAGCTTTATTCACATACCGGCACGCTTTCTGCTTCCACCAGTTCAATCCCCATTACTTATAATGCCGGCAGCGCCTATCCCGGGTTTAACCTGGTGCCAAATGTATATGCAAGTGCACTTGACTTTGACAATGCCGCTAACTGGACAGGAAATATTACGAACAAAATATGGATATGGAGTTCGGCTGATGGCAATTATGGCACACATATACGGGGTGGTACCAGTACTAACAGCGCCAGTAATATTATCCCGCTTGGCCAGGCCTTTTTTGTTCAGGCTTCAGCCAGTGGTGATTTGTTGATCAATCCTGCTGCCCGGGTTCACAATTCATCTCAATCGTTTCTGAAAGGCGCAATGAACGACACAAACAGTCTTCGGCTTAAAGCAAGCGCTAATAACTTCGGAGATGAAATTGTTGTTCAGTTCCGGGAAGATGCAACAACTGGTTATGACGACCCGATTGAATCAATAAAAAGGATTGGTCAGGATGAGGCGCCTCAGCTTAGTTCCGTCGCATCAGACAACTCACATCTCAGTATCAACGCGCTTCCATTAATTAAAGATGAAGTCATTGTACCTTTGGACTTCACATTGAAGGCCAATGCCACGGTCACTTTCACCGCCAGCAGTCTCGAATCTTTCGATCCAGGCGTTTCCATCTGCCTCGAAGACCGTGTACTTAACAAGATTGTTAACCTCAGTCAGGAAGCTGTCTACACTTTCAGTTACATTAGCGGAAGTGCAGCCGACCGTTTCCGCCTGCGTTTTTCGGGTGCCATCGGAATAAGCGAAACTGCCGCTACTACACAAGGCAAAGCTTTTGTGAGCAACGGTCACCTGTTTATCGACGTTCCCGGAATGCTGGGTCAAACGGCTGATGTCATGGTGTATAATGCTCCCGGACAAGTCATAACCAAAGAACAACGCCTGATGAATGGCATTGTAAGCATCGATGCCCCTCATTCCTCCGGAATTTTTATTGTATCTGTCGCCTCGGCTGATCAGCGTTTTGTAACCAAAGTCTTTAACAAATAACACCAGAAACCCATGAAAAAGATTCTCTCCTCATTACTGGTCGCAGCATTTGTATGTCTGAGCTTCATGGCTCTGGCCCAGGCTCCTCCCCCTCCTCCGGGTAACCCGAGCAGCGGTGGTGGCGGCGGTGGCGGTCCTGTAGGTGCCCCTATCGACGGCGGACTCGGCATTCTGCTGGCCATGGGTGTGGCCTATGGCGGAAAAAAACTTTACAAGGCACGTAAAGTAAAAGAGCTTAAAGCAGAAGATTAGTGAATTTCTTCCCGGGCTTGCGGCATATCCGGATGTCATCAGACATTCCGGCTTTCAGTAAATTGCTGCTGCTCTGTTTCCTTCTCATTATTTCTTTCCCTGTCCTCTCTCAGGATATTGTCTATTGGCGCAGTGAATCCACAACAGGCGACTGGGACTGGGGCAGCAGCTGCGATGCCTCGGGCAGCGACGGCCACTGGCATTATACGACCTCGGGGGGTGGTGAAAGAAAACGTCCCGACTGCTACTCTACGGCCAATATAATTCATTTCGACAACACGGCCTACCTTACCATGAACCTTAACTCCACTGATGACTTTCGAGTTAACCAGATTCAGTTCGATGCAGGAACAGGTCCCAGGATCATCAATACAACTGCCGGAAGAACGCTCAGATTCTGGCAGAACAGCGGCAACGCCAAGATAGAGAATCGCGCTCCGGGTACAACACAGACCTTTAACGTTACAATCAACGTCGATAATGCCTCCACCTGGATGGAGTTCAACCCGGTAAGCGGTTATATGACCATCAATGGTCCCGTTATCAACAACAGCGGCAATACAATCCATGTCTTCGGAAACCAGAATGTCACTTTCTCTGATGATATCAGCAGCACAACCGGAACTCCCGGGTTTACGGTCAACGGCAACGCCAGAGCTGTTTTCAGCGGAACGTCTAAGACATACAGCGGCGCCACAACGATAAAAAACGGGGCTACCCTGCAGATCAGTTCCGATCAGTCACTGGGCGATATCGTTCTTGAATCTGGCGGAACTCTGATCATCGATGCGGGCATCACACTTACCATCACAGGCTCATGGACAGGTGGCGGCAGCATCGAGAACAACGGAAAGATCATACTGGCCGGTCCTTCGGCTTTCCCGGGATCTTCTTCCACCATCACGGCGATGAATGATCTCACCATCAATAAAGCAGCTGGTGTAAGCCTCGACAAATCGCTAAGCATCGGCGGGACTTTAACTCTGAGCTCAGGAAGACTGGATATCGGCGCCAATATCCTCACTATGAGCACTGCATCCCCCGCCATCAGCGGTTCATTCTCTTCCTCATGTATGATCGTGGCCGACGGAGGCGGGGAAGTGCGCAAAGCAGGGACATCCCAGGCCCAGGCTTCATACACCTTCCCTGTTGGCGACAATTCATCCACAGCTGAGTATTCGCCCATAAGCCTGACTTTCTCTGGCGGTACGTACAGCGGGTACTCGGGCGTGAAGGTCACGAATACAAAACATCCGCAGAATAAAAGTATCACGAACTACCTGAACCGATTCTGGACGGTGAGCCAGAGCGGATTTACAGGAACGGTAAGTGTTTCTGCCACGTATGTGTCTGCGGATATCGTGGGGACGGAAGCTGGCATTACTTCCGCTGAATATACCGGCAGCGACCCGTGGATAAAGTATGCCGTACTGGGGTCGAATACGCTTACGGCTTCGAACGTGGCCGCGTTTACATCGGCCGATTTCAGCGGGGTTACCAATCCAACAGTCAGTGTTTCACCCGGACCGGTTATAGAGGTCTGCCAGAACAGCCCCTCCCCCACGCTTACCGCTACCGCAGCCGGGGCACCCACGCTGACCTATCTCTGGAGCCCGGGCGGGGCCACCACATCCGCCATCAGCCCGTCAACAGCAACAGTGGGGTCTACCGTATATTCTGTAACAATAACCGACGGCAATGGCCTTACAGCCACGACATCGGTAACGGTGACTGTGAATGCACTGCCTTCTACAAGCCTTATATACCATCAATAAAATATTAACAAGAAAATAATTCAAACATAATAAAAACCAAACCAAAACAACAAACCATGAAAACACAATTGAGATTATCTCGGTGGATTTTAGTGCTGATTTTTGCCGCAGCAACTTTCGCAGTGAGTGGTCAACCTTACCCTACACCGGGTGACCAAAACGTTTGCCTTGGCTCAACAGAGCCGTACGGCGTTACTATTACTGCCGGCTCACATTATGCCTGGAGTATCATTGCCGGTACCGGCGGCGCCGGAACAATCACAGCCGGGGCCACGGAAAACCTGATCACGGTGAACTGGACCAGCGCCGGTACCTGCACCCTGAGTGTTACGGAAACGAATGCCGCAGGCTGTCTCGGAACACCGCAAACGATCGTAATTACGGTAAATGCCCTGCCCACGGCCACTATTTCATATGCCGGAACTCCGTATTGCGCAACAGGTACGGCTACGGTTACAAGGACCGGTCTGGCCGGCGGAACCTACAGTTCAACGGCCGGGTTGTCAATTAACGCGGCAACAGGAACCATTGACCTCGTAGCCAGTACCCCGGGCACATATACTGTTACGTACAGTTTCACAAACGGCACCTGTTCCAACACTGCAACCACGAGTGTGACCATCAATGCGCTGCCAGGCACATCGGTGATCTACCACAATTAACGTAAGTTGCTGAGACGTAACATCCACATATCCGTCGCATCAATAGCGGCCCGGAAATTCCTGCCGCTGTTGATCCTGCTCCCTGCAATGCTGTTAGCGTCGCAGGCTGCTGCCCAATTGCCTATGCCCGACGTGGTCTGCGCCGGGGCGGTGAAGCATTATTGGGTGGATCCAAACCCTGGTTCGGCGTATACATGGAAAATCAACGGGGTGGTTCAGCCCTCGACAACGAACGAGATCATTATTACCTGGGATAACACCTATCCGCCTTCTGGTAGTCCTTATACACTCACGGTGCAGGAACAATCAGCTGCAGGATGCTACGGGCCGCTGAGATCGGGACAGATCGTTGTTAGCGGCGAGCCGCCCGGTGTCTCGTTCACATCCTGCTTTGATGCAATCACCACGGTCAATGCAAAACCGATCAGGCTCAAAGGCGGAATTCCTTTGGGAGGCACGTATTCCGGGCCCGGGGTTGCCGGCGGATTGCTGGATCCCGGTATAGCCGGGGCGGGAACGCATAGTATAACCTATGCCTACACCAATTCCCAGGGCTGCACCGGCACTGCCAGCAGCCCGATCGTCATCCTTCCGGCGCCTGCCTTTACCTGCGGAAACTCTTTCACCGATGTGAGGGATAACAGCGCCTACCCTACCGTTACTATCGGTACCCAATGCTGGATCGCGTCTAATCTTAATTATGGACTGCGGATTACCGGTTCCGGGGCTCAAACCGATAATTGTGTGGCAGAGAAATACTGCTACAACGATGATCCTGCAAACTGCAGCAGCCACGGCGCACTTTACCAGTGGGACGAACTCATGCAATACGGCAACACCCCTTCAGCACAGGGGTTATGTATGCCCGGATGGCATGTCCCCACCGAAAATGACTGGACTACCCTGCTCAACTTCTACCAGGGTGAATCCCTCGCCGGAAAATCACTGCAGGATCCCTGGCCCGGAGGCTTCGGCGCCTGGCCCGGAGGGGTGCTCTACCTGAACGATAACTGGCAATTCAAGGGATTTGCCACCCTCTTCTGGACATCAGTGCCCGACGGACAGTACCGGGCCGTTTCCCGCGGACTCAACACCATCGATTTTTCAGTGTCGTTCTACCCCTCGCTCAGAGCCAACGGGTTTGGAGTGAGATGCGTGAGGGATTGAAGGAAATGGTGAAAACCAAGTTTAACATTTAATTAACATGCCTTTCATCAGGAATTACTTTAAATCGCATTATTTTTGTATTCTCATGAGAAGCAATCGGAACATTTCATTTGGAATACTAATTACCCTGGCAGTTCTTTTCTGTTTTGGAATACATGCATATTCAAATTCGGGCATCCGATCATATAGCATAGAACTATCATCATGTTCAAATAATGGTGAAAATAGTTTCAGTTCTGAGATTGATTCATTTGATGACGATCAGAATACTCATTTTATTGGAAGTAGCTCATTGGTGGAGTCTATATCTCAAATGCCAATTCCCCGCAACTTCTTTTTGATTAATAAATTCGTCCTTTCTGTCTGGCAACCGCCAAAGATTTCCTAATATATTTTATTGTTTTTTAACAACTCCTTCTTGAGTTAATATTCTCGTTTGTAGAATATTCAAAACTCAATGATGTCAGAGAACTTGTATTAACATGTTATCTTAAACAAAAATAAATACGTAAACATATGGAATTCGACGATTTTTTTGAAAATAAACGCAAGCATCACGGCAATTACAGGGAACACGGATACAATAATGACCATGATAACCATGATAACCATGAAAATAACAGGTATTCGCATCAACAGCATTATCCGGCCCACGCAAACGAAAGCCATCAGCAATTGCTTACTATTCTGAATAAGATCAGGAATAACAAAAAACTGAAACTGTTTGCTATAATAGCAGTTATCGCGCTATTAATCATTGCAATTAGCCTTGTTGTAGCTCTGCTACCTTTGATCATAAAACTTTTCAATTATATTTCACAGAATGGATTACAAAGCATATTTGAGGCGATTACCGGCTTTGTGGACAAACTTTGGAAAGGTTCAGGTAAATGATTTTCGATTGACTAAAATTCTAAACCATGGATTTTTTTAATTCACTTCTTGATTTTCTATTACACTTTGATAAACAGCTGTTCTCAATGATCAGAAATTACGGAGTTTGGATTTATGCCATCCTGTTTCTGATTATTTTCATTGAAACAGGAATTATCCTTATGCCTTTTTTACCGGGCGATTCACTTTTGTTTGTTGCAGGCACTTTCTGTGCCGGTGTGATGAATGAAGCCGGGAATACGGCAGAATTAAATATATGGATAGTTCTGTTTCTGCTTGTCGTTGCTGCAGTGGTTGGCGACAGCTTAAACTATTTTTTTGGCAAAACAATCGGGATGAGAGTAATCTCATGGAACATAAAAGGCCGGCAATTGGTAAAGCAAAAATACCTTGATCAGACCCATGAGTTTTATGAAAAGCATGGACCGAAAACCATAATACTTGCCCGTTTCGTTCCTATCGTTCGCACTTTTGCCCCCTTTGTTGCAGGCATCGGAGCCATGAATTATCAAAAATTTATCCGTTTTAATATCATTGGTGGTTGTGCCTGGGTAACCGGCCTGGTATTAACAGGCTATTTCTTTGGTAATGTTCCGCTTGTACAAAAGAATTTCGAAATTGTAGTTTTTGGAATTATTGGATTGTCATTATTGCCAATAGTAATAGAAACCTTTCGTGCAAAAATGAAAAAAACAGAAACAAATGTTCCCGTTTAAACCTCTGTTCGATTTTTACTTTAATCATCAGTAACCTTTTATAAAATAAAAAAAATGGAATCCTTAGATTATTTAAACTGCTCAGTAAAGCAACATAATATTGAATATTTTATCCATCTTGTCCGAATTGCAAAGGCAGATGATATTGTAAGCACACCTGAATTGGAATTACTGCATAGAATGGGCAAAATGATGAGTTTCGAAGATACGGAAATTGATCAATTGATTGAATCCACTACCAAGTCAGACTATTTGCCTCCATATGAATTATCCAGGCGCTTTGAACAGGTTTATGGCATGATAAAGATGGCGCTGTCTGATGGGAACATTGATAAAAATGAAATGCGTTTGTTAACCAGTTTCGCAATAAAATCAGGCTTTCCTGAAAATGAAATTCCTAAACTGTTGCTTCTTCTCATTAGTGGGATTAAGCAAGGCAATGATGAAGAGGACTTGTTTGATAAATTTAAAAAAAACCGAACACCTATAACTGAAACGAAAAGGTCTAATTGTTTTGTGTGAAAACGTTGAATGAGAGAATGGATTAATACCTTTTCTCTTCAGCTATTGTTGCATTAAATATTTTTTTAAATGAAAGGAATGAATGAAATCAGCCGGCGAAAATTTCTTTCAAAATGTGTGGTTTATAACGCATCGGTTATCCTGGGAAGTAGTTGGATACTTTCCTGCACAAAGGATGCCAAGGGATCAAATATTTATTCAGATTTGGAATATTTGCCGATCCAAAATGAAAATCCTGCTATAGCTTTGTGGCGGGAGAAATGTGAAGAATGTGGAGATTGCCTGGAGGCTTGTGCAGAGAAACAAAAAGTGTATGGCACTTATCATGCAACCAAAGAAAAACATGTTTGTATCCATTGCGGTTCATGCATCATAGCATGTGAAGAGAACGCCTTGACAGAAAAGTATCACTGGCAGGAAGTGCTGAATGCCATTGATAATCCTTCGTCCATAGTTATTGCCTCGATTTCGCCTTCGGTGCGTGTCGGAATTGGCGACTACTTCGGTATGGAGTCAGGTACTTTTATGTTGGAAAACATGGTCGGCGCATGCCGGGCTGTTGGATTTGACTACATAATGGACACCAACTTCAGCGCCGACCTGACTATTATGGAGGAAGCAAGTGAACTACAGAAACGTATTCAAGCGAAAGAAAACATACCACAATTCACAAGTTGCTGTCCGGCATGGGTCAAGTATGTCGAAATCTATTACCCTTCCCTTCTAAGGTACCTTTCAACCGCAAAAAGTCCGGTAAGTATGCAAGGCTCTATGGTTAAAAGTTATTTCGCTCAAAAGAAGGGGATCGACCCGCGTAATATTATCCATGTCGCCATTACCCCATGCTCTGCCAAAAAATATGAGATAACACGTGATGACCTTGATATAGAAGGCATAAACGGCACCGACATCGTTATTACAACCAATGAGTTGGCGATATTGTTAAAAGAGCGTAACATGAATTTAACAGCGCAGCCGGGTAAATTCGACTCACTCATGGGCGCAGCATCAGGCGCTGGCATCATCTTTGGAAATACAGGAGGGGTTACGAGAGCGGCTCTTCGAACGGCATACTTCAATATAACGGGTATGAATCCGCCTGAAAACCTGCTGGACCTGCAGCAGGTACAAGGTCTCACAGGGTTAAAGGAAGCACAGGTTACCATCGGAACAATCGTTCTCAATGTAGCAGTATGTTATGAAATGAGAAATGCACAAAAATTACTGGAGCAAGTGATGAATGGATCGTGCAAATACCATTTCATCGAGGTAATGGCATGTAAAGGGGGCTGTGTCGGTGGGGCTGGTCAACCAGCAGGGAGCAGTAAAATACAAAAACGAATCAGCGCCCTGAACAATGCAGACAGGCAGTCCTCCACCCGCTATTGTCATGAAAATCCCGAAATTAAAGCAATCTACAACGATTTTATCGGCGAAGTCGGTGGGCCGATGGCAAAAAAAATGTTACATACGACATACAATAACAAATCAAATTTGTTATAAAAATGAAAATAGATTTTGATCCTGGAACAATAACCGGACTTACTGCGGAAGAAGTAAAAAACATATTGATTACCGATGGGTACAATGAGTTGCCTTCCTCGAAATCGAGAAATTTTTTCACTATCGCTATGGGAGTAGTAAAGGAACCCATGTTTTTATTACTTGTTGCCTGCGGAACGCTTTATATGTTTCTGGGTGATGTGCAGGAAGGCATCATGCTGCTCAGCTTTGTTTTCGTGATCATGGGGATAGAATTTTACCAGGAAAAGAAAACTGAGAAGGCGCTCGATGCTCTCAGAGACCTGGCGAGTCCACGTGCGCTTGTAATACGCGATGGTGTTGAGCAACGGATCGCCGGACGGGAGGTTGTTACGGGCGATATCCTGATTCTGCATGAGGGCGACCGTGTTCCGGCAGACGCAACTATTCTGTCATCGGTGAGCCTTCTTGCAGATGAATCTTTGCTGACAGGCGAGCCGGTCCCCGTTCGAAAGCTTGACTGGGACGGTAAAAATCCGGGGGCACAACCCGGTGGCGATGACCTGCCATTTGTTTATTCCGGCTCAATGATCGTCCAGGGATCAGGTGTTGCGCAAGTTTCGGCGACCGGCATCAACACAGAGATCGGAAAGATCGGAAAAGCGATTGGAGATGTGAAAGAGGAACCTACCCGTTTGAAAAAAGAGATGGGCACCCTGGTAAAACGATTGGCAATCACCGGATTCGTGTTGTGCCTGCTGGTCATTGTTGTTTACACTTTAACCAGGGGAGATCTTCTGAAGGGATTCCTTGCCGGGATTACCCTCGCAATGGCAATGCTTCCCGAAGAATTTCCGGTCGTTCTTACCATTTTTCTGGCTCTTGGGGCATGGCGGATGTCGAAAAAAAAGGTACTGACGAGAAAACCATCGGCAATCGAAACCCTGGGATCGGCAACGGTTTTGTGTACCGATAAAACAGGAACGCTTACCTTAAATAAAATGACCGTTCATCAACTATATAATGGCGACGTTTTTTTTCAGACCGGTCAGGAAAAGGAGTTGCCTGAATCATTTCACAGGATTGCAGAGTTTGGTATCCTTGCCAGCCAGGTTAATCCTTTTGATCCGATGGAGAAAGCGATTACCAGTTTGGGAGATAAATACCTGCATGGGACTGAACATGTAAACCATGCATGGGAAATGATCCGCGAATATCCCTTGTCAAAAGAACTCCTGTCAATGTCGCGGGTGTTCTCTGAACATACATCGGGTGAGCGGATTATTGCTGCTAAAGGAGCCCCTGAAGTGATTTGCGACCTTTGTCACCTGCCGTCCGGTATTCGGCAGAAATATGCTGGCGCTATTGAAGAGATGGCCGGGAACGGCCTCCGC
>CAIWXI010000012.1 GCA_903916595.1 uncultured Bacteroidales bacterium
AATGGACTTGGAGCGATGATTTACCAGAAGAACGACATCAGGGTGATTGGCACAGCCACAGAACCGATCGAGCTCATCTCAACTCCTCCGGGCGTCTATACCGTCGTATTTACAAGCAGCGACTGCAGGGTCATCCGAAAGTTCATTATCAGTGATTAATTTAACTCTGCTGATCTGATCCTCGGGCGTTTGCAGCAAATGCTCAGACTCAATCCGCTAGTAGAAAAGTGGTAGACAACTACAGCATCCATAATTTATGAATGCAAATATACTAAATAGCCGGAATTATGTCAATCTGTTGACACATTATAGTATATCTGTGTTTATGTCAATTGGTTTTTTCGTTAATTGATTAACAATATTTTGACTACAGCGGAAAATAAATGATTTTATTTTGTATTTTTATCCATATTTTCCAAATCATCGGTATAACCGACGGTATATCCGCCTCTTAACAAAAATGAAACCAGTACCCAGCTTAACATCATCCGAAAAATCATAATCAACGATTAATCATTGTGTAATAAGTAAATTTAGCAGAAATGAAAGATCTGGTAAGCGTTCAGAGAACAAGTAACAAAGGCCTGGGAATTTATGCAATCAGGGACATAAATAAGGATGAGGTTATCACTGAATTCACGGGACCTGTCGTGACGATACCGGAATTCGACGGCTTTCCCGATGAGGTTGTGAACCATCTGTTCAATATCGGGGTCGACAAATATATCATGGCGAGGGAACCCGCGGTGCGAACCAATCATTCCTGTGAACCCAATGCGGGAATTGTAAAGGATGTATTTCTTGTGGCCATGAGAGATATTAAAGCCGGCGAAGAGGTTACTTTTGATTATTCCACTATCATTGCAGATGCCTGGGTGATGGAGTGCGGTTGCGGATCACATCTTTGCAGGAAGACCATCGGAAAATATGTTGACCTGCCTTTGGAGGTTAAACAAAGATATCTGAAATACACTCCCGAATGGATCAAACAGCAGTGAACATTCCATAAAAAAGAAGCCTTTATTTACGACCTGCTTCCTTAGCCCAGTCGCCCCTGAAAATTATTTTCTGGTCGTGGATTCTGAAGATAAACTTACCATACTGAACCGCAACACCTGCCGATGCGTTTACAACCCAGCAATTATCAGGAATTGTAAAGAAATTCTCACAGGTAATTATCTTTTTATCTGACTGGTCTTTTATTGAAACGGATGCCTGTGGCCCGACTTCCCAACCAAGATGAGTATTATAACTTATTTTTAAATCACCGGTGAGTTTGAATTTTTCACTAGTTTCAATTTTAGTTTTTATACTGGCTATTTTACAATCATTCAAATCCGTTCCGGGTATTACTTCAATGGTCAGTTTCGGCAATTCGAAAGCCGTTTTTGAGGCCAGAATATTTATCGATTCATTTTTAATGATGTTATTGTCTTTATCGTAAAATTCGAAAGCCAGCTCCATGTCTTCTATCCCTGCCGGGTCAATGGTCAGTTGACCGGCAAAATAACCTTCGCTGCTTATGTTCTTTGAATAAATTACCTTGTCAAGAAATTTTACCACCACTTTTTTCACTTCCTTATCATTATAAAGTTCTAAAGGTATAGAGGTGCCGGTATAGATCGTATTGTTTTTAGGGCTGACAATAAGTCCTTTCATGTAATCGCGCATGGCAAACCATACAGGGCGGGGCGAACCGTATTTATCGTTCAGATCGCTGTATCCCCAGAAACCAAACCATTCTTCCGGCTGATCTAAACCATGGCTGTTTTTATCGCCGCCTTTCCACCAGCCATCAGCATAATAAAAAGGGCACATACCAACAGCCCCGGCATCAATAAGGTCGCGGTAATTTGCAATAAGTCCGTCACTTTGCTGCCTCAGGGTATTGCCTCCATAATTACCAAAACCTTTATGCGAAACCGAATAGCCAAACTCGGTGGTTATAAACGGTTTATTCAGTCCGTTCAGTTCATTCAATCCTTTGATATAATCTTTAAATCCCATGGTAGCAGTCTGGGCCTCTCCATGGTCGTAACAATTGTAGGCATAAACATCAAAATAACTTTCATCAAGATAATCGCTGATCATGGCATTTGCTGATAGCGTTACCGGGATACCCGGATGTTCTTTATGGATAATGCCGATCATGGTTTTCATCAGGTCCACAAACGCCTTTCCTGTAACCTGATGTATATGATTTGTCTGAGGTTCATTGATAACCAGGTAGGTAATTATACAATCATATTTCTTTGCATAAGCAGTTACCTTTTTGACCTTATCAACACATTCTTTTACAAATTCAGGATCACCATAATTTTTTTCAGGATTGACATCTATTCCCATGATCAGTTTCAAGCCCGATTCCTGTACAAGTTTCAATTGAGCTTCGGAAAACTGGCTCCAGGTTCTGATGGTATTATACCCGCCTTCCCTGATCACTTTCAGATCGAATTTCATTAAATCCAGATCATCCTTCCTTTCACCTTCATAAGGATGCTGTCCCGGCCGGGCGCCGATTTCATATCCTATGGCTTTTATAAAAAATTTTTGCCCGTTAAGGTAGTACCAGTTATCTTTTAGTTCAATTTTTGTTTTCGGTTGGGCATACAATGAGAGGACTGCAGAGAACAGCATTAAAATCATCAGAATTACTTTCTTCATAAGAATTTCATTTTCAGACAGTAAAAATATGAAGGAAAGATTATTAAACCAAATAAAACAAAAAAAGCCCCGTTACCAGGGTGGCATTTGTTGATTATTATTATGCAATGGCAAAGGAATCACAGGATGGAAAGAAAAGTGCGGAGAGTGGTCGGTGGACAGACATACTGTTAAAGCAAGGAACAAAATGGGTTATGATTGGTGACCACGGCGGAAGCGATAAGAAGGAATAGTATTGTTTTTTAAACTTTGAAAAGAGCAAGGTCACTCATTTCATCTTCCTTACTGCCCGGGTATTCACAAGGCCTGCAGATTGATTTAGCTGAAACCTGGAGAAAGATCCAGGAGAGGGTAGGGATCCTCAACAGGTCGCCCGGTATACCTGGCAGTGGAACCGGAATCTTTCCTCTTCATGCTGCCAGCCGCTTTGGAATATCTGTAGAGATTTAACCCGCTTTTACATTTCTTTACTCCTTTTGTTAAATCCTTACCTGTTATGTTTGTAACAAAACAATAAGGATTCTATATTTGTACAGCAATCACATGAGACGGTCATTCGGTGCGCTGTGTGCGCAATTGACAATTTCAAAAAGATAATGATATTCTAAAAATCAGCACTATGGAAATAATGATGCCTTATAATTTAAGATTTGTGAGCATAGTTGCCGCATTTATTGAAGAAGTCGGCAGGTGCTATGGTGCCGATAACAGCGAGAAAAAACGTCTCAGACTGATAGGGGAGGAGGCGTTTACATTCATTATCAACGGCATTCCTGATCATGAGTTTGATGAACAGTTTCATTTAAAGGTTGTTGAACAGGAATATGGACTCAGTATGCAGTTTTCGAACCATGGGCGACCAATGGATGTGAGGGAAATACCCGAGTTTACTATTGAAGACCATGAAGGTACTTCCGACGGGCTGTCACTAAGATTATTACAAAATATGTGCGACGAGCTGTCGTTCAGGAATCTTGGCAGGAAGGGTTGGGAACTCCTGATAACGTTCAGGATAAATCAAGAGCATAAAATAGCGCACTTCAATGACACCGGTTCCGTAAGGGAACCCGAAGAGGAGTCAGAAATAATCTGTAGAAAAGCTGTTGCTGAAGACGTTCCGGGAATCATCAACCTGGTTTATAATACTTACCGCTATTCCTATATAAAAGATTTGTTTTATGATAAAAACCTGTTAGGTGAAGCAATCCAATCCAGAAAAGTATTATCAGTGATTGCGATAGCCGGAAAGGGCCGTATTGTCGGACACGCTGCAGTTTTTCTCGACAGCGACATCCTGGGCGAAGCAGGAATGGCTATGGTTGACCCTCGTTTCAGGGGAGGAAATATCCTCATGGCCATGAAAAGAACCACCGCTGAGGAATTGGTAAAAGACCATCTTGATATTTTAATTTATGCCAAAACCGTTACTTCTCATAAAGCCAGCCAGGCCTTTGTTGCAAGATATATTCCGGGTTTAATCAATTTATCAGTTTATCATCATGCATCCTTTATTGGAATATCGGGTGAAAGCAATTCACGTGAAAGCCTGATTTACTTTTTAACCAGGATCTCACCTGCTGTTGAAACGCAGATCATCAATATACCCGCTGAGCATTATGATATCGTTAAAACCATTTTTTCAGATCTGGGAATTCCTGCTGACCTGATAACAAACAATCAGGTACAGGCTGAAGACGAATCGCGGTTTGAAATAAACATGGATACTGAAAAACAGCATGCTTCTATTCTGTTGACCATACCGGGAAGATACCTGGTAAAAAGCATAAGACAGGAGACCAGAAAACTTCAGCAGGAAGGTATAATAACAATTGATTTTTTAGTCAATACAACGCAAAACCAGGATGCTGCACTGGATTCAATTCTGCTGCAAAACGGCTATTTCTTCTGCGGATTGAAGCCAACCCCATCAGGATCATGGATCATGGTATATACCAATTTATTGCATCAGAAATTTGACTTCGTTAACCTGCAGATATTCAGCCCAAAGGCTAAATCGCTCTGTGAATATGTACAATCCCAGTATCTGAAAACCCTGTAAATTATCCAGAGATATATGATGAACAATGAAATACAAGGCATCGGCAGTATAGAGAGGCTGCGGCCCGAAAATTTAAAAGGACTGGCCGACAAGGAGCTTTTTATACTTGAGCAGGCCGGATATTCAAATGTAAAAGAAATCCAGGAGAAGGTTCTGGCATCAATCATTTCGGCCTCAGCAGAGACTGAATTTGGCAAGATTTACGGGTTCGGATCAATTCATTCGGCTGATGAATTCCGGCTTAAAGTTCCTGTGACGGAATGGAGCGATTATGAACCTTATGTTGAGAAAATGGAACTTGGAGTATCGGATGTTCTTTTCCCCGGGAAGCCGGAACAATTTATAATATCATCCGGCACTACAGCAAACAAGCCAAAGCTGATCCCGGAAAGTAAAGCCGGTGCTGCAGCAAAGAGCATTGTTACCCGTTTAAGGCTTATTCATATCGGGTTGAAATTCCCGGGCATTGAACGAAGCGGATCAATTTTCCCTTTGGCAAATCCTTCGGCATTATCAAAAACTGAAGGAGGGATACCCTGTGGTCATGCCTCCGGCTTTACCTTAAATCATTCTCTCAGCGACGGACTTATAACAAGCATTGCATTCCCCCTTGATGTATTATCGGCAGGCAATGCGCAGAGCCGGGATTACCTGATGATGCTGTTTTCCATTGCAAAAGGGGATGTCTCAATTATTGCAGGAAACAATGCCGGACGCTTTTCCGAGTTAGCCTCGCTCGCTTCAAACCGGGCTGGCGATATCATCAGGGATATCAGGCAGGGTACAATCGATGGTTCCGGGATTCAAGATCCGGAAATTAAGAGGAGAATTTCAGCTTTACTGGTTCCTGACCCTGACAGGGCTGATGAGCTTCAATCGATGATCGATCAGCGGGGAACTTTTTTGCCCGGAGATTACTGGCCTTCGCTTCGGCTGGTATTGTTCTGGCTGTCATCGTCGGTGGGGCAATACATTAAGGATATCAAACATCTTCTGCCTGCAACCACCCACTTTTTTGATATCGGTTATGGTGCCAGCGAGGGTAAATTCAATATTCCTGATAAACCTGATCTTGCTGCCGGTCCGCTTTCCCTTTATACTGCTTTTTACGAGTTTATTCCTGAAAAAGGCGGAACACCCTTAATGGCTCACGAGCTCACCGATCGGCAGTCGTATGAACTCATCATCACAACCTGGTCGGGACTATACCGTTACAACCTGAAAGATATGGTTAAGGTGGATGGTTTCACCGGACAAACACCGAACATAGTTTTTCAAAGTAAAAGCGGTGAGTTATTGAATAATACCGGCGAAAGGCTGCCGGCTTCGTTTGTAAGTGAAATCATCAGGAATGTTGCAGCAGGCATGGGCACAGATGTTCTGCAGGTTCAGATATTTCCTGATGAAGAGCTTCGCAGGTATCTCTGCTATGTGGAATCTACAGCTGAAACTTCCGGTTTCAATGCAGACATTATAGCTGAAAAAGTACATCAGGAACTTGGAGAGAAACATTATCTTTATTACCTGCTCTGTGTTCAGCAGAAGCTGATGAATCCGCTATTGATCATAGAGATGAAACAGGGATGGCAAAATCATCTGTATGAGATAAAAACCAGAGAAGGGATTTCATCGACTCAGGTTAAGCTCCCGGTCATGATCAGACAAAAGGCAGATCAGGAATGGATTAAAAATTAAACCAATACAATATGAATGACAGTATTCGCGAAACAGTAATTTCCGGCAAAAAATCCATTCCTGAATTATTAACCGGGATGCCGGATAAGGATTTTAGCCGTCTTACCGTGGAAGGATTTTCGGGATGCGCTGAGATACAATCGCTTGTTTTAAAGCAAATACTTGAATGTAGCCGTAATACGGAATACGGCCAGAAGCATAAATTTAAGGATATCCATAGTACCGGTGATTTCCAGGATAATATTCCGGTCACTGACTGGAATGACGTAGCTCCTTATTCCGACCGCATGGCTGAAGGTGAAACAGATTTACTGTTTCCGGGCCGGCCAAAAACATTCATACTAACCAGCGGGACATCAGGAAATAACAATAAACTGGTCCCCGAGAGCGAAACCGGTTCACTGGCCAGGCAGCTGGTTTCGAGGTTCCGCAGGGTTCAGCTGATCAGAAATTTTCCTGCATTCGACCGCACAGGATACGTGTTGCCTCTTTCGTATGTTACATCACTTCCTCCGACCAAAGCCGGGATTCCGATAGGTTATGCATCCGGCATTGCCCTGAATAACAGTATGGGGGAGCGGCAGATGATACGGATGGCCTTTCCGATGGAAGTTTTGCTGAATAGCGATGCTGAAAGCAGCGACTATCTTCTCCTCCGTTTTGCCCTTCAGCAGCGGAATGTGATCATGGTGGTTGGAAACAATGCCGGACGCTTCAATCATCTGGCTGCACGCGCTTCCTCCTGCGCTGCCCAGATCATCAGAGATATCGAACAGGGCACCATCCACAATTCACAAAAGATTGACAAGGCGGTTCTGGAAAAAATCACTCCTTTACTGGTTGCAGATCCTGAACGGGCCGCTGAACTTCGCCTTATTTTGAAGAATACCGGCGGGCTCTTGCCAAAAGATTACTGGCCATCGCTGATGCTGATGACCTTCTGGTTATCGGCTACAGTCGGGCATTACATCAAAGATATAAAGCCACTGGTTTCGGAAAAGACAAGTTTTTTTGATGCCGGTTACGGCTCCAGTGAAGTGAGGATCAACATTCCTTTCAGCCCCGGAAATCCGGCTGGAATATTATCAGTTTATACAGCCTTTTATGAATTTATTCCTGAAAAAGGCGGAACACCCTTACTGGCTCATCAGCTTAAAGACGGCGGGACCTACGAAATGCTGGTTACCACATGGGGCGGATTGTACCGCTACAACATGAAAGATATGATCAGAGTGGAGGGTTTCACCAATGACGTTCCCAATATAGTTTTTCAATATAAAAGCAGCGATATCCTTAATATCGCCCATGAGAAAATCCCGGCAAGTCTCGTGAATGAACTGATACGAAAGGCTGCCATTTCAGAGGGAGCTGATACGGTTCAGATCCAGATCTACCCCGATCATGAAAAACGGCATTACTGCTGTTACCTCGAAACAACGCCCGAAACCAAAGGGTTTAACGCTGAAAGCATAGCTGATAAAGTGCATCAGGACCTGATGGCAATTAATAATCTTTATTACCGGGAAAGCATTCAGGAAAAGATGATGAATCCGTTACAAATCTCAGAGATGAAGCAGGGATGGCAAAATCATCTGTACGAGATAAAAATCAGAGAAGGGATGTCGTCGACCCAGGTAAAACTGCCAGTCATGATCAGACAAAAGGCAGACAACAATTGGATCAAATAATTTAAAAATTACCGAAAATGCTAAACGGATGGATTATTTCAGACAAAAAACCCGGAGAGGGATATCTCACCAATGATGATCTCGGGAGATTAAGCCTTCTTCCATTCAAATTTGAATTTATCAATTTGACCGACATAGGGATTGAGATAGATGAAAACAAAACCAGGGAAATATTTGTTGCAGGAAAATATCGTTCCCTGCCCGATTTTGCCCTTTGTCTGTTTGAAACAGAAATTGGTTTCATGCATTTTGCCTTGTTGAGACAACTTGAGATGTTAGGTGTTTTTTGTCTTCATAAGGCTGAAAACATTGAAGGTTCACTGAATAAGCTTCATACTTACCAGAAACTTTTAAAGGCCGGTATTCCTGTTGTAAAAACAGTGGTATTCAATTCATTTACGAGCCTTGACTGGGTGATTGAAAGGATTGGTTTTCCAATGGTTGTAAAAGTTCCTGATGGTTCGAAGGGAGAGGGTGTTTGTCTCATTCATACGGTTTCGGAATTAAAAAATATACGCGATCTCTATTGCATCAATAGCAAAAAAGAACTTTTATCACAGGAGTTTATTGCTACAAGCAAGGGGCGCGACGTTCGGATTACACTTTGCGACGGTGAACTGGTTTTCGGGGTGATCAGGGATAATTCAAAGGGGGAGGATTTCAGGTCGAATATTTCGGTTGGAGGAGACGGAGCTTATTGGGAGCCAGATGAGGAGGCCCTTAGAATAGCCAAAGAGTCGATGCATGTGATGAATATGAAACTCTGCGGTGTGGATCTGTTATTCGGCGAGCAAGGCTATATTGTAGGCGAGATAAATTCCATGCCGGGATGCCTGCATATTGTTCACAATGGAAAATCGAACCTGCAGAGGTTGCTTGAAGCCTTCTATCGCACTGTTGTAAAATACGTTGGTGATGGCAGGTAAAATACGGATTTCCCAGGGTGTGGTTGCAGCAATTATTTTGTTCATCGTACTGGCAACCAGAATGGGCGGAAATATTTTTATCCCTTCTATTCCTGTTATCACCGATGAATTTGGAATAACTAAAAGCCAGGCTACCTTAAACATCAATCTGTATACTTTCTTTTTAGCCGTGAGTTATGCATTTTTTGGCCCGTTTGCCGATGCGATAAAGAAAAGAATGCTTTTGCTGTTTGGCAGCATTACCTGTGCAGTAGGTTATCTGATGTGCGGGCTTGCAGTGAATATCATCATGATTGATGCAGGGTGGGTTATCATTGCCGTGGGGAGCGCACTCACCATAATTACCGCGCAAACATGGATCGGAGACCGTTCCCGAAAAGACAACCTGCTAAGCAGGCTTGCCTGGTTCTCAATACTCGTTTCAATGGCTCCCATGCTGGCCCCGGTGTTAGGAGGGTATATAACAGACCATTATTCCTGGCGCTGGAATTTCTGGCTGATGCTGATCCTGAGTTTTATTGTCATTACAATTATCATCCTCCTGAAAAGCAGCAAAAATGATCAGTATAAAAAAGATGCCAACCTTAATCCGCTCAATTTACTGAAAACATATAAGGAGGTTATCCTTCGAACACCTTTAATAAGGATAAACCTGATAGTCTATGTCATGTTCATGTTCCAGGGGGCTTATTGCACATTTTCATCATTCCTTTTCGTTGATGAGATGGGATTTTCTGCGACCAAATACGGACTTGTAAGCCTTTTTTTGGTCGGCGGACTATTTTTGGGAAGGATTCCGACCGTGTACCTTGCAAAAAAGATCACTATCCGATCGGTCATGTTGATCAATACAGGTATCGTTTTTCTTTCATTGGCAGCCAGTTTACTGTTCTTCTTTATTGAAAAACGTCATTCCTCAATTGAAATTATTGCCTTAATGACAGTGATGTGCCTGGGGTTTGGCGGACTCTCTGTTTTGGGACCGCGTAACAGCATGCTGCTCGACCCGCCCCGGAAAGGTACTTTTGCCGGTTTAAACAGCTTTTTAAACCAGATGACAGGATGGCTCGGAATTATGTTTACACAGTTTTTCTATCGTTATAATATGACCTCCATCGAAGCCTACAACTACTTTTTAGTTATTTCACTGGTACTGCTTATTGCCTCCACAATCTTATTTCTTTCCACCTACAAGAGTGTAAAAACCTTATTGGAAAATTAAAATTTACCCTGATTTTCATGAGAAGTGCTGCCTGGGATTTTTTGGAACCACAACTCCGCCAGAAGTACCATATTCAATAGATCAAATGGCAGAATTGGCTAAAGAGGTTGTGGAACGAAGTGTGGCTGTTCCTGGTGTTCAGGCAAAATTATCCTTCTCGGTAGTGAAAGAAACCAGGGGAAAATCAGGCACCCGATTAACCGTGGTAGGTGCATTGGGAGGACAGTACATCTTAAAACCGCCTTCTGACAAATATCCTGAAATGCCTGAAAATGAGCATTTAACTATGCGGATAGCAGAAGCATTTGGAATCAGGGTTGTGCCCTCAAGCCTGATACGGCTGGCCTCCGAAGAACTTGCGCTGACTTTGGATGGTAAAAAGAAAAAACTAAAGAAGGAGCATTTTGAAAAACTGGCAAACGGGCTCCAGTTAAATGAAAGACAAATAAACGGAGTATTTAACAGGATGCTGAATAATAAACGCAAAGCTCAAGAATGGATCAATAATTCCTTTCTCTCTGAAGAAATGAAGACGGACTACATGGAGGTCGTTCAAAGCAGGTATGAACAGCTATCCTTGAGGGCAGACAGTCACCGACTTGGAAAAAAAACATGAAAAATTGCATTAGGGCCGGGAGTTTTCGGTGTTGAAGAGGCATCCATGATGTATTTTCACAAACATGTTTCGGCCCTGACCCGGGATGAGTCGGCCCTGCCGGCAGCCGGCAGTCATTCGTTAATGTAACATATAAGACAGGCCGACTCCGATGGTTTCCTTGAACTGAGTGCGCGGGCCACTCGCAGGTTCAGGCGGATTGGTCTGAATCATCACGTCATCATCATAGATAACCTGGCAATTGATAATGGTAGCCAGCCATTTGTTGACTTTAAGTGTAAACAGCAAATTCCAGTTTACATCGATGCAGCCGAAGTTATGCCGGTAATCGGTGAACAATTCCAGGTATGTATCGATGTTGATGTTCCTGGCCAGGTCCTTGTTCAGTTCGGCCCTGACAAATGGACCCAATTCTGCTCTTATGTTTTTCCCTTTTTCCACTCCGAAGGCACCCTGTTTTGAAAGTGTATCATTCATTACAAACGTGAAACGGCCTGATGCGGGAGATACATACAAGGTAAAGAATTTTGCAGGCCGGTAAGTGATGCCGGGACCCACGACTATATATCCAGGAGCCATGAATGCCGAGATGGGAACACTGTCGTTAGGATAATTATACCCGGGTGAAAACTGTGAGCGGAAATTCGCCAGGACAGTGAGATACCATTTCTTGTTAGGATGGAGCTGGTAACTGTAAGCGGTTGTATATTCTATTTTATCATCGGTCTTGTTATACTTGGCATGTTCGATTGGGCCGAGAAACTGAAACCCGTAACCGAGATCGATAATGTTTGACCAGGCATGTTTGTTTTTAGCGTAGCGGATCCTCAGGTTGAGCATGCTCGAAACGCCTAAAGAATTTGTTCCCCCGGCTGCCCAATTGGAAAAAGCAGCCTGATTTGCCGTAAGGGATCCGAAACCGCTTATCAACCAATGATGTTTTGAAGTATCAGGCAGAGCATCTGCTTTAGTTTTGTCAAGTCCGCTGGCAACTGTTCTAATATCCTGGCCTATCAATGAACCAAAGAAAAAAAGAGTGAAAATAATAAGTATAATCTTTTTCATTCGATATAAGTCTTTAAGTATGGTCTGCCTGTTAGCGGGCACAAAAATAGAGTATTTTCTGATTCCGGATTCTTTGATTCCGGCATCGACCACTCCCGGGGCGTCATATTTTCGTAGACTGCTCTGGTAAGACGGTCAGGCAAATTTAGTGGCCCCGGTTCAATTTGGGTCAAATAACGTTTTTTCATTTCCTTACTTCTTTTGTTAAATCCTTACCTGTTTTGTTTTGATTCAGGACCATTTGAGGTTATATTTGTAATGGAAGCAGTAAGATTAATAAGACAATTAAACAGGTATGATCAAACCAGCCCATAAAGTAGCAGTCGTAGTTGGTGGCGGAGGATTGAAGCCTTTTGCCGCGGTACCATTATTCGAATTTCTGAAAAAAATGGATATCCCGATCGACCTTTTAGTGGGTTGCAGCGGAGGTTCAATTCTTTCAGCCCTTCACGCCATGGGTTTTTCGGGCGACGAGATTATTGAAAAATTTGTCCCCCTGATCAGGAAATCATTGTTCAGGAAAAACTGGAGAGCTGTACTGGCTTTGTCAAGTCTTCCGTTCGGAAAACTCGACCGCACCTCGGCGCTGCTTCTCCAGAAACCCGTGCTGGAATTTGCAAAGTCGGTTTTCGGAAACAGGCAATTAGAAGATTTAAGCCCGAAAACCGTGTTCCAGGTCACTGATTTTCAGACCGGGGAAGGGATGGGACTCGAAAGGGGCAACCTGGCAACCTGTGTGTATGCCTCATCGGCCATCTTTCCGTTTTTTCCACCGGTCCAGATCAATGGGCGATGGCTGTTCGACGGAGTCTATTCAGCCCCTGTGCCCATTCTTCAGGCTGTAAAGCGAAATGCTGATGTGATCATCGTTCTGGATTTCCTCGAGAAAATAAATGAAAACCCAAGCGGGGTGATGGACAGCATGATGCACCTCAGTAAATTGTATGCAAAAACCATCATGTCGAACCAGATGGCACTTTCCCTTAACATTCATGGAGCCGAAATCATCTACATGAAAGTGAAATTCGAAAAATATGTCTCGATCTGGGAGACAGACAGTTTTCCGGTCATATTCAAGGCCGGGCATCTGGCGCTGGATAGAATCAAAGACGATCTCCTGAGGGCGGTGGGACATAATATACCCATTAAAAAACATGATGAGGAGAATACAATCAGAATTTAAGTCGTATCTTCAAAGGTTTAATCAACCCCCAAATAATTATGAGAACCGGATTATTTTCCTGTCTTTTTTGTCTGCTTGCTTTTAGCCTGTCAGCCCAGAACTTTCCTATCGGCTACCAAACGATGAATTTCACCGACCCGGCCCGGAGCAACCGTCCTGTTCCTGCCGAGGTATATTATCCGGGACTTACCGCGGGAAGCAATACAGCATTGGCTAACGGGAAGTTTCCTGTGATCTCTTTCGGGCATGGCTTCCTGATGGCTTATGATTACTACATGTATCTGAAAGATTCACTGGTCCCCCTGGGGTACATCATTGCATTTGCAAAAACAGAAACCGGAATATTGCCCGATCATCTTGAATTAGGAAAAGACCTTGCATTCCTTGTAAACCAGATGCAGGCCGAGGGTAATACTCCATCATCCGCATACTATAATCATATCGACAGTACATCGGCAATCATGGGACATTCAATGGGTGGGGGAGCATCGTTCCTGGGATGTGAAAATAATCCCGTTCCAACTGCAATGATTACTTTTGCGGCTGCCGAAACCAGTCCTTCGGCTATAAGCGCAGCAAGTCATATAAGCATCCCTTCATTAGTGTTTTCTGCGGATAAGGACTGTGTAACACCTCCGGCCACCAACCAGATTCCGATGTATGATTCCCTGGCTTCAGGCTGCAAGGTTTTTATCAACATCAAGGGGGGCGGACATTGTTATTTTGCCGATTATAACTTCACCTGTTCGATCGGAGAAGTCGGCTGTGCCTCATCGTTTACCATCACCCGCGATCAGCAGCATGATGCAGTGATCGATTTCCTGGTTCCCTACCTCGATTATTACCTGAAAAAGATACCCCTCGGCTGGACTGTATTCAACGATTCGCTTCAGTATTCACAGCGGATTACGTACATGAAATCGTGCGGCACTGCCGGAATCCCGGATCCGGGAAGTTTGGATCAGTTTGTTATTTCCCCGAATCCGGTTCATGACAAGTTGATCGTGACATCCGGGAGCGGGCAGGAAAGAGTTACTAAGATCGTATTGCGTTCGCTTACGGGGAGCGTAGTTTTAACAAGGCATGAAAAGGATGAAACCGGAACAACTGCCACTGAGGTAGATCTTTCATCCTGCAAGGCCGGTGCCTATTTCCTGGAAGTAACAGGCCGGAGTGGCAGGATCCTGGTCTTCCGGGTGATTAAAGGGTGAAGGGAATGTACGATGTACGATGTACGATGTACGATGTACGATGTACGATGTACGATGTACGATGTACGATGCACGATGTACGATGTACGATGTACGATGTACGATGTACGATGTAGATTCTTCGACTGATCATCCTCAACGATCGCGGATAAATACAAGCAATAGAGAAAGGGCAAAAACGAACCATGAAGCAACACTGGATCGGAGGCGAATGGATGGGCCAGGCCAACAAGGCGCCCATTAACATCATCAATCCTGCCACTGAGGAGATTTTTGAGCAGGTGCTGGACGGCAGCCGTGAGGATGCTGATGCAGCTGTTGTGGCTGCCAACAAAGCTTTCGGGATCTGGCACCGTATGACTGCCACATCACGCTGCGAACTCCTGCACGAAGTGGCGGACCGGCTGAAAGCGCAGACTGAAGAGATTGCACGCATCCTGACGTTGGAAGGAGGCAAACCACTCAAGGAAAACATCGACGAAGTAGGGTGGTGTGTGGCCTGTTTCCATTACTATGCAGAAATAGGCCGTAGCAGCCGCGGACGGGTCATTCCCAGCGTCGAGTCCACCCAGTTGTCGATGGTGCTGAAGGAGCCCTATGGGGTAGTGGTGTGCATCGTTCCTTATAACTACCCGCTGCTCCTGATGGCGTGGAAAGTCGCGCCGGCTTTGGCCGCCGGCAATACAGTCATTATTAAGCCCAGCAGTATTACACCGCTTTCCACTCTGGCCTTAAGCGAGTGTTTTGATGTGCTGACGCCAGGTGCGGTGAATATCGTCACCGGCTCTGGCGAAGAAATCGGCAATGCGCTGGTTGCCCATCCCGATACGCATGTGGTGGCTTTTACAGGCAGCACTGAAACGGGACGTAAGATCGCTCATCAATGTGCCGAACGTTTCAAGAAAGTCACGCTGGAACTGGGAGGCAAGGATCCTTTTGTAGTCTGTGAAGACAGTGATATTAATGTAGCGGCACGAGCGGTGGCCTGGGCGGCATACCTCAATGCAGGCCAGGTCTGCACATCTTCCGAGCGCATCTATGTGCAGAGTTCTGTTGCAGATCGTTTTCTCGAAGCTTTGGTAAACTTTACCAACACCCTCAGGCTTGGCCCCGGTATCGAGCCTTCCACCGACATAGGGCCGATGGCCCGCGACTACTACCGGCGCAAAGTGGAGGAACATGTTGAAGAGGCAAGGAAAATGGGGGCTGTGGTACTGGCCGGAGGCAGGCGACCTGCGGGATTTCAGAAAGGATACTACTACGAGCCAACGGTGCTGACCAATGTCACACACTCGATGAAAGTGATGAGCGAAGAAACCTTCGGGCCTGTGGCGCCCGTGATGGTCTACAATCACTTCGACGAGGCTATCCGCCTCGCACAGGGGACGCAATACGGCCTTGGCGCCGTGCTCTTCACCCGCGACGCCTTAAAAGCAAAGACGTTCTTCGAGGAGGTCAAGGCGGGAAGCATCTGGATCAACGACCCCCTCACCGACAACGATGCAGGACCTTTCGGCGGCATGAAGATGAGCGGATTGGGACGTGAGCTTGGGCTTGAGGGTCTTGAGGAATTTATGGAGACTAAACACGTACACTGGGATTTTGTGCAGCATGAAAAACCCTGGTGGTTTCCTTACAAACGGGGATAGTCTGCTGTCCCTTGCTTAAGTATTTAATACGGCAGGTTTATTTGATAACAGGAATCAAATTGAATTTAACATCAGAGAAATGCTGTGCGAGACTATTTTTCATCGCTTGCTGCAGATCGGCAATCTCTGATAAGTTTCTGCTTTTCGAAAAATTCAGTTCTATCTCGATAATCTTCTGCCTGCCGCTTATTCTGGAATAGATGTAGCCAATCCCTTCATACTGATCGAAATGCGTAGCCAGAGTTTTCATAATCATCAGCTGATCCGCCTCTTTCAGAGGCAGATCGATCAGTGCTTCAAAGTTTTCTTTCATTACTTTCAGCGAATTGACAATCCAATAGGTTGCGAAGACAACCGAAAGCAAAATGTCGATGACTCTCGCCTGGAGGACCATGTTGGAATGCTGGAGATAGAGTGCGACAAGAAGTGAAACTGCAGAAAATATCGTTTCAATAAGACATATCGTGTAATATACATTGTAAGCTTTCAGGATCGGAGAGTAGGCATCAGACCGCTTCATAATCGAATTGGCCCACCATTTCAGCATAAGCAGGCGTAGATTGATGTAAAGAAAAGCGATTTGTGTGTATCCAAAACTGATTTCCGGCGAAGCATTAACCGAAGTTTTCCAGATTGAATACATGACAATGGCTGCGCCAGGCAAACTCAGTGCGGCCTGAAAAAAACTTATGAAATTTTCCAGTCTTCCGGTTCCATATGGAAATTTATAAGAATTGTCTTTAATGGAAAGATCCAGCGCAATTATCGCGAAAAAATAAACTATGAGCGATAAGGAGTTTTGCAGCATGAAAGTAAAAATTATAACAGAATTGGAGATATATGCGATATACAGGCATAAAAGAGTTTCCAAAAACAAAGTCCAGAAGCCAGCAATGAAAAATCTCTTAATTTCTTTTCTTGTTTTTAGAATATCATCGGTAAACATACTTTTCCGGAAAAATCTTCTCTGATCAGTCATTTTAAAGCTTTTAACTTTGGAGTTCCTCCTTATTCCGTAAATAAGGATTAATAATGACTAAAGATAATACTTTTTTAATCCGGGGTGGAAAAAGCAAAGGCCCGCTTTCTTTCTCACTTTTAAGGTACCAGGATGTGATAGGTTTGCAAAAATTCAACCAGGCCGTGAAAGATAAGTCCCATTCCCATTGAGGCAACAAAAAACCCTACGAGCCGTGTGGCGGCATCAATGCCTTTTTCGCCAATACGCCTCACAATTTTCTGGGCAGAAACAAGGGTAATAAAAATTACCAGCATACAAAAGATGGCAGCGCAGGCTATCACACATATCGAAAGCAACTCGTTCCCTGCCGATTTCATGGAGGTCATCCCCAGAACAGTTGCGAGAACACCGGGACCGAACATGATCGGCATTGCCAGGGGGACAAAAGCCGGATCAGAGCTCCCACCACCGGCCGCGGGATCTGTGATACTCTCCCCCGGCTTGCCAGGCATGAACAAATCAAAACCAATTTTCATCAGGATGATCCCTCCAACGATTCTTACCATTGAAAGGTTAACACCAAATATTTTTAGGACAAAAGTTCCGAACACCAGGAACGAGATAATCAGGATCAGCGCATACAAGCATGACCGGAAGGCGAGTTTCCTGAGATCCTTTACATCTTTTCCCTTGGACAGTGAAAGGAAAACAGGAAGGGCCTCGAGCGGGTTGACCACGGCCAGGAGGGTTGTAAAAGTGCCAACGAACAGTGAAAGCAATGGTTCCATAAATTGTATTTTTCGGGCAACAAAAATCGGTTTGAGTTTTATTGA
This sequence comes from uncultured Bacteroidales bacterium, assembly GCA_903916595.1. Classification (GTDB taxonomy): domain Bacteria; phylum Bacteroidota; class Bacteroidia; order Bacteroidales; family FEN-979; genus CAIRDP01. The sequence goes on from CAIWXI010000012.1 coordinate 17,773, forward strand.
ACTATATACCTGGCTTTGTAGCATGCATCTTCAATCTTCATGACCAGGGGGACCTCAGCGCCCGGGACTTCATTCCATGAATTGACGAAAGCCACGATGGTGATGTCATTTACGGGATCGGTGACCATGCGGGTGTAAAATCCTTCATGAGATCCTGTATGTCCCCAGCCGAGGTTCTGTGCGTAAGTGATGCCAAGGGCATAATTCAGATTATCGAACGATGTTTTTGGGATCACAAGCATAAAATCGTTAACCCATACCGGCCTAAGCACTCCTTCTCCCCTGATCAGGCTGCGCATGAAATGCGAAAGGTCGGAGGCATTAGAGATCAGGTTGCCTTCGGCAAGATTGGCTGAAATATTAGATTCGGTGCATTCCGCCACTGCAGGTGAATACCTGAAGCCCCTCACGAAAGGCGCCGGAATCAACTGGTCATCCCCCCTGTAAGGAGCAAAGGAACTGTTCAGGCCCATGGGTTTGAAAATATTCTCTTTGATGAACTGCGGATAGCTCATCCCGGATACACGTTCGATGATCTTCCCGAGGATTGAATACCCGGTATTGGAATAGTGATGCCCCTGCCCCGGAGGGAAAAGGTACAGCCTGCAGGTTGAAACAACCCCAACCAGTTCGTCAAAAGTAAAGGTGTGTTTCGGGTCCTGGTCCTGTATATAACCTATGTACCATTGACCTTTGTATGGTACCGGTACCGTTATAGTGTCGGGTATCAGGGCGTTGGAAACATCAAATACCCCTGCATTATGTTCAAGAAGAAGACGAATGGTGATCTGGTCCCTGAACGGAATATTGTAATTGGCATCCATGGGAACATAGGTCATACTGGTTCCGGGGATGGTATCGCAGAGTTTTGCGTCGAGGTTTAGTCTTCCTTCCTGGGCCAGCAGGATGATAGAAGTGGATGTAAAGACTTTGGTAAGGCTGGCAATCCTGAAATGAGACTGATCTGTTATTGCCTCGCTGAAACCTGATGAAACAAAGTAGGAGCCGTTTTTCGAACTTACTTTTAAAGCCAGACCGCCTGGAAACCCGGGAAATTCCGACCTGTAGTCTGCGACCATTTTATCAACCATGGACTGCAGGCTGCTTTGAACCTGTGCATTGGTCGCATCTGTATAATACGTACTTTTTTTGGCACATGATAAAATTGCGAGGCTCACAAAAAAGATATAAAAAACCCTTACAACGGTTTTCTTCATAATAGTTTTTGTTAATGTTGAAAAAGGCAAACCCGGGAACAAAATTAAGGAATGTAAGTCGACCGCTTTTATTTATTTAATTTTCAGAAAGAAAAAACCATATCGAATCTTTTTATTTTGTTAAACGGTTTTGATAATAATACCATTGGACTGTATAATTCATAAATTTGAATTATTTATATCATTTTAAGAACCCGGAAACATGAGCCAGAGTATAAATCCTTCAGAACAGAAGCCCGAAATCGAATGGGCCGAAATCCCGGCCGGGACTTTTATCATGGGAAGCCCTGTTGACGAGCTGAATAATGTGAAAGGTGAATTTGTTTCCCAAACACTGACGGTTGGCAGCTTTGCAGGTCGGCCTTCCGCTACAACTATTTTCCTGAACATAACCATTTTAATATTGGCTTTCGCCTGGTGGATGTCCCGGTTTTAGATTTCAGAATCCGTTAAAACAAGGCAAACTCAGGCTGCTAAAATTTACCTATTTTTGTATTGTGTAAATCTGACAATTAAATGAAAAATCTGATACGCTTTGACTGGGCAGTAAAACGACTGTTGAGAAACAAAGCCAATTTTGGCATTCTGGAAGGGTTTTTATCGGAATTGATTGGCGAAGACATCAAAATCGAAAGCATTCTTGAAGGCGAAAGCAATAAAGAAGATAAATACCAGAAATTCAACAGGGTAGATGTGCTTGTTCAGAACAGCAAAGGCGAATTGATCATTATCGAAATACAAAACAACCAGGAACACGACTATTTGTTGCGGATTTTATTTGGCGCCTCCATTTTATTGGTGAACAATATAGACGAGGGAATGGATTATGCTCAGATAAAAAAGATCATTTCTGTAAATATTGTTTATTTCGATCTGGGGCAGGGCGACGATTACGTTTACCATGGCACAACCGAGTTTAAAGGCATTCATAAACACGATATTTTAAAACTATCCAAAGACCAGGAAAGCTTATATCATACCGAAAGTATCTCAAAAATTTATCCTGAATACTACGTTATAAAAGTCAATCAGTTTAATGATGTAGCCAAAGACGCATTGGATGAGTGGATTTATTTTTTAAAGAAAGATGAGATAAAAGACGAATTTAAAGCCAAAGGCCTGAAAGAGGCAAAAAGGCAATTAGACGTTATGAAACTTAGCGAAACAGAAAGAAAAGAATACGGGAAATATATTGAACAACAACGATATGAAAGAAGTTTGATCGTGTCGAATTACAGAGTTGGCGAGATTAAAGGCAAAGCCGAAGGCAAGGCAGAAGGCAAAGCAGAAGGCAAAGCAGAAGGTAAAATTGAACAGCAATTTGAAATGGCAAAAAAATGTCTTCGAAAAGGAATGACCATCGATGAAATTGCTGATTTGACCGGGCTTTCCAAAGTGGAAATTCAGAAATTGAATGAAATATAACCATTAACTTTGGTTCAATTCTATGTTGATGGCTTTCGAAAGATAGGATCGGTTTGTTCCAGGCAGCTCTGCTACCTTTAGCTGTAGAAGAAATCGGGCATCCATAATATTAGCATCTGCAATCTACTTTTGAATATTTATGGTTGAAATATTAGGTAAAATCCTTTTGGGTCTGGGATTAATGTTCACAGGGGTACAGTTACTCTCCTCAGGACTTAAGCAATTGAGCAGCAGGCGATTTCGTAAAGTTGCCGCGCGGGTTGTCTCTTCCCGTGCAAAGTCTCTGCTATTTGGAGTCGGATCAGGGGTTATTATGCAAAGCACTTCTGCAGCCCTGATGATCCTGGGCAGCCTGATCACTGCCGGGATCATCAACGTTTCCCAGGCTATTGCAATTCTTACCGGGTTCAGTGTCGGGAACACAATACTGTTGTTCTTTGTTACCCTGCATATTGAAGCTGCTGTGGCCTTTATCGTCGGAGTGTGTGGAATAGCGCTTTATTTTTCAAAAACCGAGAAATACCGAAATGCGTTCCTTATCGGGATGGGGTTGGGATTGATTTTTTTCGGGATCGAAATAATGACTGCCGGGGTAAAACCATTAAGGCAGGAAGCCTGGTTTACCGGGGCAATGACCTTCAGTATCAGTTATCCATTTCTTTCGATCTTCGCCGGAATGCTGCTGGGGTTCATCGCTCAGTCATCAACTGCAGTAGCACTTGTGGCTGTAGGATTGGCAAAGGCCAATATTCTCACAGGTCCGCAAACCTTTCTGTTCATGTATGGTGCGGCGATCGGATCAACCCTGTTTAAGGCCATTCTGGGGCATGGGTTCCGTGGTACATCGCAGCAGCTCGTAAAGTTCGTTAATATGTTTAATATTTTCGGTGCGACAGTTTTTATCCTGCTTTACTATATTGAGGTTTATTTTCATGTTCCATTGGTGATGGCATTACTGCAGTACCTCACACCCAGTTTAGACAATCAGGCCTCGATCGTGTTCCTTCTTTTCAATCTCACATCGGCAACTTTTTTCACCATCATCAACAGACCTTTAACCGGTTGGCTGGCAAGGAAGTCTCCTCCATCAGAGGAAGAAGGCCTTGCACAACCAAAATATCTTTTGGATTTCCATCCTGAAGATCCGGAGTCAGGTTTGGAATTGATCCATTTGGAGCAAACCCGCGAGCTCGGACAGATCGCTGCTTTATTTACAAGTTCCAGAACAAACTATGAAGGGGCAGACCTTGCATCCCGTTACGAAGCCTTTAATACTCTTTCACGGGAAGTAACAGATGCTACCGCGACGGTTGCCGCAATGCCAATGCACCACCTTACGGCCAAATATCATGCATACTGTCAAACCCGACAGACAATACTTGGCCAGATTGCTGAAAGTGTAGCCGATGGGGTAAAAATCATTATAAATGCCAGGAAAAATACGGTGCTCGAAAGATTATCAACTTCCTGCATGGAGTCGTTAGACTTCTTCATAAATCTCGCCCTGGATGCCCAGAAATCAAACAACGCCGACGATATAACAATGTTCAAAAAGCTTAGTTCCGGTAACAGTCCGTCAATGGAACTAGTTCGTAAAGAGTATATTAACAGCGATGTATTGGTTTCAGCAAAGGACAAGGGGAGCATGCTGGATCTGACGATCACCACCGAAAAAATCATCTGGCTCCTGAATCGTCTGATAAGTCTGATGCCCCTTGAAACAGAGGCGTAAACCAGAGTTTGATTTGGTTAGTTGGCCGAGGTTTGTGAAGCTACCTGAACAGTTCATCAAGTTTAGGTTGTTTGCTCAGGAAAGCATTGATTTTTTCGGGCTGAAGCAAGGAATAGAAATTCATCGCCTCCTCGGGAGAAGAAAAGATCAAGCCATATCCGGAGGAAAACAGCAGGGGCGACTTGGGGTCAACGAAGGCATCTGTGAAAATGGCCAAATAGTATTTTGTGAGACCTTTATCTTTTGTGACCAAAAAAGAGTAAACCGGTTTCACATGCCGGTTAATGCTCCTGGCGTGCGATGAAGTAGAATCACCAGACTTGAAGAACCCGCCTATTTTCTGCAATTTCGGAGTTTCAATCTTTTTTGCAAGATCCTCTATTTTATTTTCTTTCGCAGTTTTAGTCCACTCTTCATATTTTTGTTTTGCCACTAAAAAGTTCGAAAGAAACCCTTCCAGATACTTTTTCTGAATGTAAAAGCCACCTGTTTCAACGTCGGTGGTAATATGCATGCCATATACATAGATTGAATAGTCATTATCCTTTGCAGTTTCCGTCTGAATGTTGTATGTAACACCGTCCATAGGATTGTAATAGGTTGCGTATTGCAACTGCGAATAGCCATTGACCAGGCTAAACAGTAAGATTGTGAGAAGGATCAGTCGGTTCATGGTTATTTGGGATTGTGCAACGAAAATATAAAAAAAAACACTGATCCCAACCAGATTACGAATAATATAACGTAGATTGGTCGTTAATCTTTTTTGCCTAATTTTACGTTACCAATAAATCCAAAACAATGAAAGTCAATAAAACTCCGGCCTGGCTGCTTCTCTTCCCGGCGATACTGGCGATTGGTTTTTTTTCCGGCGATTGCGCTCTTGCCAGCGGCCAAAATCTATCAAAGCACGAACATGAAACAATCACTCAGCGTCTTATTGTTTCAGTCGATCACAACCCCGAAATAAAACGTCTTTTGATAAAGTCGATAGAAAAGGCGAGAAAGATCAATCCTGATCCTTCGACGAATCCGGCCCAGACACTGGAACAATATTATGATTTTATAGATTGGGCGGCAAAGGCCATGCCGTGGATGTTGCTGCCGAAGCTTTCCTATTCGATGCTTTATGACCGGATAGACCAGGGTCTTGCCTATTTTTATTTTATCAACGATCAGCCCCTCGATGAACTGAATGGAAAAGGGTATTATCGCAACACGATTCAATATCACGAGCCATACCGTACATGGCTTTTGAATTTTGTAAAGGACTGGGGGATATTCCTCAGCACAAAGGATTCATGGAACGATGAATATTACAGAATGGCCCTTGGCGACGAGAGGTTCGGTCTCGGAAAGGGCTGGTATGAAGGCCCGTCAAACTGGAAGTCGTTCAACGATTTCTTTTCAAGGCGGCTTTCATCCCCCGCTATGCGTCCGGTAGCCGCTCCAGACGATCCGTCGGTTGTTTCATCCCCGGGCGATTCAAAGCCTTTTGGAGTATTTGAGATCGACAAAAACTCGAATATCGCAGGCGGCAAAGGCGTTCAGATCAAATCAAAGTCCTATGAGTCCGTCGCATTGCTTCTCGGTCCTGACAACCCGTACAAAAATGCTTTCGCCGGCGGAACCATGACGTTTGCATATCTTGACGAATACGATTATCACCGCTGCCATTTCCCGGTAAGCGGAACAATTAAAGAGGCAAGGATCATCAAGGGTGGCGCTTCATCAGGCGGAGTCACCACATGGGATGCAAAATCAAAAAGATATGTTTTCGATCCAGGCAATCCCGGCTGGCAAAGCCTCGAGACAAGAGGCTGCATTATCGTTGAGACCGAAAATGCAGGTCTTGTCGCTTTGTTTCCTGTTGGCATGTCTCAGATGGCCTCGGTCATGTTCGAAGACAATATCAAAGCAGGCAACAAAATAAAAAAGGGCGACAAGCTATGCTATTACCTTTTCGGCGGTTCAGGCTTCGTAATGTTGTTCCAGAAAGAGGCCGGATTCAGGCTGACGGCACCTGCCAATGAGGATGGCTCTTACAGGCACATTCTGGCAGGAGAAGAGTACGGCAGGACCGGAAAATAAAAAATCAGCAAGCAGGGATGATGAAATCAAAGGGCACCAGCAAGGCTGGAACAGGTTTATGGGATGATCCCAAGTGTCGGGGATTGAGGTGCACCCAGGCGTATACTAAACGGTCGGAATGTCTAGTCCCGTTTGAGATAGAGATAAAAATCATCATTGACCCATACAGATCTTGACCGGATCATGGATTTTTCATAATATTCAGACAGTTTATTCAACGCTTTGGTCAGGGCTTCTTCAGTAACAAAGGTCAGGATCATATATCTGCCATGTTGTACTACGATCTCATTGATCCTGTTATAAGAATTCAAAGGGACATCGGAGGTGATCAAGGGTTCATACCAGGATTGAAACAGAATATTCTTCGACCTGTTATACTCTTTTTTTGCAAAATCATTGGTGACCAACCGGAAATGATCCTTTTTATCAGGCGAGGCAAATTCAAAAACAATGTCAGATTCAAGGCGGCTTGCCAGAAATATTTTATCATTGATTGGTTCTATTGAAAGATTCTCGGTGATGTCCCATTCATTGTAATAGATAAAAGTCGAACGCTTCTTTTCAATATTGATCTTTGCCTGAATGTTTTCACTGATAATTAATCCAACGAGCTGTTTTGCATGTTTGAAACTGTCGTGTGTATAGGTGATTTTAAGATGGTGATCAAAGTTTGCAAAATCCTCCGACATTTTGATATAATAACCGCTGATGATTTTGTTCCTGATCAGATCGTTCATAACGTTTTCAATATCCGGATTGGGAATCATTCCGGTACTGTTCCATTTTTCTTCAAGTCTGGAAATAATATCAGGTTCTGTAACATAACCGACGAACCTCTTCTTAGTGTTCACAAAAAGAGTTGCCTTGAAAAGGAGGTGATAGGAAAAATCTTTTGTCAGGGAAGAATGCATATCCAGAAATCTGATCTTCCCTTTAAAAACAAGGCCCAGATCAACAGCGACAGCTAGATATTGCAACTGCACATTCGACAAAATCGCTTCATCTTTGATCACATCATGAAACAGGATATTTATCTTTAATGCATTATACGTGTATGCCAGTTCTTCCAGATCTGCCAGTTTGATCAGCATCTCAATTGCTTCGATGTGACTGATTTCAGTATGACCTGCAGCTCCCCGAACTTCATCATTACTGAAATCAAATTTCTTTCCGAAAATGGAGACCAATCCAATCTCGTAAATATCAGTAGTTGTATCCTCAGCGGAAATGAAGGTCATTCTTTTGGTAAAATCGTTGATAAAATTGACCTGGCTGTCCCAGATTTTTTCGCTCAGAAGCCCGATGGTATAACTGAGCAGTCCTACTTCGTCATCGCGTCTGGTAAGCTTATCGAACGAATCGGGTGAATGAATGTCGGATTGCAGTAATTCATGAACGTTCCGGTCGAGTTCTACGATGGGCCGGGTGATCTTTTCAGATATGAAGATGGAGATAAAAAAACTCGTCAACAGAAATAGTATCAGCATCATCGACCATACGTCGAAAGCCTGTACGATCTGGTTTCCCTCATCAATGCCAAGGTTGGAATTAAAAATGAAACCCGACACATCAAAATTCGTTTTGTTTACAAACCAGGCGACTTGTAAAAAGAAGGCAGTCATATAAAAATTCGAGAGTGCTATTTTGATGGGGAAATTGATTTTCAGGCGGCCCAGCAGAAGCAAAAAAACAGGAAACAGGAGCAGTGATGCAAGTATATTGGAGTTAAGAACCGGAAGGAAGAAATACTTCAGGTTTGCATCAAATGTCAGTGAAACATGATTCAGGTTATAGATGATGGAAGAGTAGGTGACAAATGCGACATTTGATAATATCAGAAACAGTGTTACCTCCAGTAACTGCGAAATTTTATAAAGCTTTAACACGCTACGCGTGCGGTTAAGACCCATGATCAAACCCATCAGGCCGTTCCCTATCGACAAACTGAGCAGATAATCAAAGCCGTTTCCGAGAAACAGATCCGATGAGATGTTGCCGATAAATCCAACCAGAAAGCCATAAACAGGTCCGTAGTAAAATCCTGCAAGGCAAATCAGTACGATCTGAGGTCGCACAACGGCATGTGAAATTCCGGGGAATTTAACATCCATAAGGGTGTTGAGGGTGACTAAAATCCATAATATCAGGAGTATGGCGAGGTACTTGTTTGACAGGATATGGCCGATATTTTTTGGGATTTTGAAAGAATCAATAAATTTTCCTGCCATAAAAACAAGTAGATTTTTCTGGAAAGTTTCCGGTATTTTCAAATCAAAGATAAAGAATCCATGAAAAGGTTCAACGATTTTCCTCTGAAATTCGAAAAGCCTGATTGACAGCCGGATCTAAACACAGGTTGTGATGTTATAGACGGGAAATCAGCCAAAATGACCGGTTGGTTCAGAAGATGATCCCTAATCTGATCAGTACCATGATTTATGGGACTTTGCACTATATTTGCTATTCAAGGCAAACAAAAACAGATGAACATTACAAAAACTAAAAAGAGGCGGGGCCTCATTTTGTTATTGCTTGGGGTCATTGTCCTGCTGGCTTTATATCCGTTGCCACCGCAAACTCCCATCCAATACTACGACAGGCAAAGTGGCTTGTTGAAAACGGAAAAAGTGGCTGGCGAAAAGTGGTTGGTGTGGCTGTATAATAATCCGGTTGGCGAAGCAACATTGTGGGCGCTGGCCAAAAGAAAGGTGGTTTCGTTTGTTTATGGCAACAGAATGGATCATCCTTCATCAGCTAAAAAAATACAAGCCTTTGTTGAAGACTTTGATATCGATATGAGTACCGCCCAGAAAAAGGAGTTCAACTCTTTTAACGATTTCTTTACGCGGAAACTAAAGAATAATGCCAGGCCGGTGGATACGAGCTCGACCGTCGCAGTATCGCCTGCCGATGGAAAAATACTGGCATATGCCAACATCGGCAAAAGCGATTTTATTATCAAAGGATACCGCTTCAATGTGTTTTCGTTTTTAAATAATGCCAGCCTTGCCCGAAAATACCTTGATGGAGCCCTGGTGATCATCCGGCTTGCCCCTTGCGATTACCACCGTTTCCATTTTCCCATCAGCGGAGGTATATCACCCATCACCCGGATTGACGGTGATTACTACTCAGTTAACCCCCTAGCGTTGCGCAAAATGGCTGAGATATTCTGCCTGAACAAAAGGGAATTTGCCATCATCTCAAACCCCTTGTTTGGAGATGTTGTGATGGTTGAAGTAGGTGCAACCATGGTAGGAAGTATCGTACAGACTTATACCGGGAATTTTGTAAAAAAAGGGGAAGAAAAAGGGTATTTCAAATTTGGGGGTTCCACGGTAGTGCTGCTGTTTGAAAAAAACAAAATCCGCATAGATGAAGATTTATTGATTAATACTTTAAAAGGGTATGAAACTGCAATCAAAGAAGGTGAAAGAATTGGTGCAGCTGTGATTAATCCAATAGTGTGGAAAAAACGCTTGCTTTTACCAGTCTTCGCCGAAATAAATTGACCAGCCCTAAGTATTGGTTATTAATAAATTGAGGTGGTCAGCCAAAATCGGCGGAGGGTGGTCAGGAGCTCCGGTTTTTCCAGCAAGAACTCCCCCAGGAAAAACAGGATTCAAGAGAAACCGCATCTTCATTTTTGAAAAATACCTGAATTTGTTTGAGCGAGAGGCTCCCAATAAGTGTTATTCACATAATGTGACGAATTTTAAGTGAAAGTCACGTAACATAAGTGATTTTCACCTAAATTTGTTGTAAGTAATTTTCACGACCAATGGCGAATAGTAAGAATATTTCACTGGAAATAAGTGCTTTTCACGGAATAACAGCACCTGAACAAGGAAAGTTAGTCGGTTATGGAGCAATTATAGATACCCTCAAACTTCCTGTACCAATCCCATTGCGATTGGCGCTCATAAGCAAAAAGCGCAGACAGTATACGACAGACGGCTGGCTTGTTTTAACGCCAAGGCACCAGCCTGAAGATAACTTATACTCCCACCTTGTATTTGCTTTAAAATATGAAGGGGTTAACATTTTAGTATTTAAGAAGCTATTTGAAGCGACACAGCCCAGTATTATCGAAGAATGGATTCGTAAAGAGCCGCAGAGCCAGTATGGTCGGAGAATCTGGTTTCTTTATGAATGGCTTATGCAGAAGTCATTACAGGTGCTCGATCTGCGGGAAGGAAATTATATTCCGCTGATAGACGAAAAGCAACAGTACGCAAGTCCAAAAAGCATCAATTCAAGCCGACACCGAATTAAGAACAACCTGGCAGGGAATGTTAACTTTTGTCCGCTCATTAGTAAAACCGTTAAACTTGAGCGATATATTGCAGAAAACCTTGCCGATAAAACCAGCATTGCCATTAGCGGCGTGCATAAAGATATATTATTGCGGACGTCGGCATTTCTGTTACTGAAAGATTCGAAGGCATCCTTTACGATTGAAGGCGAAAATCCTACCCAAAACAGGGCTGTTCGGTGGGGTAAAGCCATCGGTCAGGCAGGAAGTAAATCTCTTAGCAAAGAAGAACTGCTCAGGTTACAACAAATAGTAATTGATGACAACCGATTTGTTCAAATGGGTTATCGCACAGAAGGCGGCTTTATTGGAGAACACGACCGTAATACTGGCGAGCCTATTCCCGAACATATCTCTGCCAGATGGCAGGATATTGAAAAACTGATGGGGGGACTGCTGGAATCTGCCAGGCAAATGGAATCCACATCTTTCAACCCAGTTCTAACGGCAGCTCTGATAGCTTTTGGTTTCGTATTTATTCATCCGTTTGTTGATGGGAATGGAAGGCTGCACCGATATTTGATTCATCACATATTGACGACGATGAAATTTACCCCGCAAGGCATTATTTTCCCAGTGTCTGCTGCCATTTTGGAACGCATTTCGGATTACCGAAAAGTACTGGAATCGTATTCTCAGCCCCTTCTTGATTTCATTGAATGGAAGAAGACCCCCAAAAATAATGTGGAAGTTCTGAACGACACAATAGATTACTATCGATATTTTGATGCGACGGCACAAACCGAATTTTTATTTGAATGCGTTGATTATACAATCAATACAATTATACCTGATGAAGTATCTTACCTGCAAAAGTACGATGCAATGAAAGTGTGGCTGGATGATCATTTGCAAATGCCAGACAAAACGATTGCACTTTTAATAAGGTTTTTGGCTCAAAACAATGGCAAGTTTTCCCAAAGAGCCAAAGAAAAAGAATTCGCCACCATCACGGAGAAAGAAGTAACAAACATCGAAGAAGCATATACGGAATTTTTTGGATGACAACCTACCTTTGCCACTATCCAACCCGAATCAACTCTGGTGAATGCCCGAAAAATTGTTGGCTTTCGTAACCGTCTAATCCATACATATTACGCAGTGGATCCGACAATGATTTGCTCAATCCTGACCAACTGAAACAGCGAGATTGCAGTATTAAGGTTAATAAGGATATCAAGATCACTATCCAGCCTGTATTCATTCCTCGCGTAAGAACCGAATATTCCGATTCTTACAGGATTATACGGCTGGAGATAATCAACAATGATCTTATTTTTTTCAGGATCAAGCATCTATTAAAAATGTTTGAACAAAAAGCCGACATTTCTGCCGGTTTGTCCAGTAAGGCTCCCCTTACTGCTCAATGTTGCAACGATTGGAGTTCCTTTCAAAACGAATAAAACGAATAAAAATCACAATTTCTTGTAGTTAGATAGATTCAACAATCAGCCTTCCTGATTTCCGGACAGGTTCTGAAGAAGGAGGTCAACCAAAACCGGCGGAAGGTGGTCAGATCATCCGTTTTGTCAAGTTTGATATCAATTTGAATAAACTGCGTGACTGACAAGCAGGGAAACGACAATAAAATAGACAACCATGAATGAACCCCATGCGATGAGGTCCGCTTTCCGGCTGTAAACAAAAATTTTGCTGCTACCGCTATGAGTTTCTTTAAAGAAAATCGCTGAAAGCGTTATGGCAAGAAAGATCATAAAAAAAGTAAGGATGTGTATGCTGTCGATAAGACCGAAAGTGGTCCGGTCAGGCACCCTCGAATCAAGTGTGATCTTGCTGGCAATTGCCGCCCAGAGTGCTCCGACTGCGATGGCGAACCGCGGACTGGTCTGCCTCACGTCGATCAGGAAACAGCACATCCCGACCAAAAAAGCAATGATCACCCCGGAAAACATTTTGAAGAACAGCATCCAGTGATTGGTCCTTTTGATGGTAATATCTATCCGGATGAATGAATAGGAACTGCCTTTTGTTAATGTCGGATCACCAAATGTGGTAGAATAATCATGAATGGGTGAAGATATTTCGAAATTTGTCACTCTCCATTCATTATTGTAAAAAGTGGGATCAATTATGGAATTCTTCCTGTCAGGTAAAAAAACCAGCTCGCCGGTATCCAAATGCGCTGATTCAAGGTACATTGTGAGCATTTGCTTATCGAATGGAAAATTCCTGATATCCCAATCTTTCATGACTACATTTCTCCATTTTTGCCTGTTCCAGTAAAGTCCATTCTTTTTTTCCAAAGCAAATTGCAACAATTCTGTTTTTTTTGTAGACATGAACTCTATGTCATTCTTAAAATCCAACGTACTGTCTTTATAAATCATCCAAATCCAGAAATTTGAAGTGAAGCATTTTTCGCCAATATTTATATCATCGATCGAGTTGATAAACATCCCTATTTTACATGTGTCTGGCTGAGCGGAAGAGGCGATCGAGGCTATTAAAAGCAAAGCCGATAATAATAATCCGGGTGATTTCATCTTTTGTTGTTGATCGTTATTGATTATCTTTTGGTTGTAACAAGTTTCATCTTTTCGAACAGAGATCATTGTTGCCTGAAATTAACACTAAAGATGACAGTTCGAAGGTATCAAAAATCGGGATACCAAAGCGCCTATACCCATAACTTTATTCTCAAGAAAAAAGATGTAAAAATCTATCTCAAAGAAAGTTAGGATTGGTTAAAAGTGGGTCATTTGTTTTAACCATGTGTTAACTGAAAAGAAAATAGCCGTGTATGATATTGAAATACATGGCTATACATGGAAAAAACGCTTGTTTGACCAGTTTTCTCCGAAATAAATTGACCAGCCCTAAGTATTGAATATTAATAAGTTGAGATGGTCGGCTAAAATCGGCAGAGGGTGGTCATGAACACCGGTTTTTCCAATTAAGTCCATTCGACTATTTTATTGCCTGATCCTTTATCCGTTTTTAGCGATGGTTAAGTCATATCCAGCGATCATTTACCAAAAGCCACGTTAAATAAGTGGGTTTATCAATTTGGTTTTCCTTTATTATATTTACAGCTTTCATTGAGGGGTGGAATGAACGTTTGGTCACATGACGTTCATAAGGTAATTTAATGATAC
>CAIWXI010000013.1 GCA_903916595.1 uncultured Bacteroidales bacterium
ACTGTTACCATGGCTTCGGCTGAGTTGGCCGGGGAACAGGTCCCGCTGGTTATAACGGCCCTGTATTTTGTAGTAATTGCAAGGTTGGTAGCGGTGTAAGTTGTCGTGGTATTCGCGATGTCATTTGGAGTGATCCAGTTGTCGGTCGACCACTGCCATTTGGTGATACTGCCGGTATAACCCGATAATGTAAGTAAGGTGCTGTTAATGCCGGTACAAACAGAAGTCCCGCCTGCTATGCTGCCTCCCACGGATGTTGGATCTACGGTCACGTTATATACCGCCGGAGAGGGTGCATAAGTCCCGTTAGTGTTCTGGTAATTTACGTTTACTGTCTGAGCCCCTGCCGTGTTCCATGTCACAGAAATGCTGTTTGTTCCCTGCCCGCCGTCGATGGTCCCTCCTGCGGAAACCGTCCATACATAACCGGTTTTCCCCGTCTGGGTTACATAATTATTCCCTGTCGAGCCCTGGCAGACCTGGGTCGGGCCCGAAATAATCGAAGGTGAAGGCAACAGGTCAAAGGTCATGTCGGCACCGTAATAGGTATTCGCGCCAACCACTCCTTTAGCCCTGAAGTGATAAATAGTGTTTATGGTAAGTCCCGTGATCACTGCACTGACCGAAGTGTTGGTTATTCCTGATACGGGTGTAGGCGTGGCGGTTGCCGCACTGCCATAAGCGATTGTCGTTCCATATTCGAATGAAGTGGCCACACTCTGGCTGCAGGCATTCACCGTGCCATTAAGCGTAGCCCCGGTCTGTGTAACCGGTGCCGCGGCTACTGTCGTTACCTGCGGAAGTTCATATGCACCTATTGATGGGGGTGTTTTTCTCGTAATCCCGGAGTAGTCCGCAGTAATAGAAGGTATTGGAGTACCCGCCACAAGAAGTGGTTGCTGCGGATGAAGATCGCTTGAAGAAACAAAGAGAGGATCAGAAGAAATGGAATTGGCCTCCTGCCCTGATGCAAGCTTGTAGTTTGGGAAATCATAAACCAATAAATTCCATGCCCCTACCGTGGTCGGGTCTATGGTGTACAGGTCATTGTAATCGGAAGTGATATTGGTCATATCAACGGCGAAGTATGCCATGTTGAACCCTGTTCCTCCTGCTCCATTCAGTCTGAAATTAGAGAAAATATTGTTTTTCGTTTCAACAATACCTGTTCCCTGCTTCTCGAATGCGATGGAATACCGTGTGTTTGCGGCGGCATATGTTCCGCTGATATAAACAGAATTATAATCGACCACCGAGTTCCCTGATGTGCAATAAAACCAGAAGCCAAGTAAGCCAATGTTATGAGAATATCCATCCCCTCCCAGTAAAATCAGATTGTTATATACGTTGTACGTGTTTGGCAATGCGGGTGGTCCGTAAAGCATGATGCCTGCAGTGGGGTAGTTGTTCAAGGCATTGGCTGCGGCCGATGTTGGGCCTATATTATAGATCTTGTTGCCGTAAACGTTCATCTGGTAGTTTCCGTAGAGGTAGATCCCGTAACAATTGGGGGCAGCCGAGGCATTGGATATCGCCATGTTTGCTATTGTATTTTTGGCAATTGTGCATGTAGTGTACCCCTGTATCCCGGCGGGAACTCCCGTGCCTGCGATGAGGATGCTGGCCGGCGTTGAGAGTGAACCAATTAGGTTTCCTGTAGCGGAGCCGATATCGATAGTGCCCGTGTAGGCATAAATTCCCCTGAAAGTTGCAGATCCCGTATTTGTCAAAGAAATATTCTGTATCGTATTATTCTGGACTGAAGTGGTTTGGGTTGAACTATAAAGATAAATTCCATAGAAGTTAACTGCTCCAGAGTTTACCCATGGAGCACCTCCGCAGTTTGCACTTTGTCCGCCGATAAAGTTCCCTGAAATCATGTTGTTCACAGAGGAGGATCCCTGTGCAAAATAAATGGGGTACTGTGAAGTTGATGGCGGAGTTGCCAGATTATTATAAAAACTGTTGCCGCTCACTGTCCAGCTGTCACCGCTGCCGGTGGTAAGATAAATTCCATAACTGCTGAAATTGGCAATTTCATTGTTGCTTATAGTATTTGAAGCATTATCCTTACCCGGCGTACCGCTGGAGTAGATCATGTAGGCAGGAACTCCCAATACGTCGGTCCTTTCGCGGATCACGTTATCGGTAATGGTATTATTGTTATTCCCTGTGGTGCCTGTGGTCGTACTGAAAAGGATAATGCCTGTAGACGTGTTGGGGCTTTCGATGTATGAGCTCCTGATAGTATTGTTCGTTGCATCATTCAACAGGGTAAAGACGGAATTCGAAGCATTGGTATTCCTGAACCTGAGGTATCTTCCGCTTCCTCCCGAACGACCGTCAACCACCGTGCGGTCTGCTCCGTTCAGCCGTATCATCCCGTTTGCCACAGTCCCGGAGATCAATCTCAAGGTATTGGTGCCTGGCTGTATGGTAACGGTATAATTGCCCACTCCGTCTTCCATCCATTGGTTCAATGCATTTGCACCATCTTCCGTCAGATCTGAAATAACGCTTAGTATAAGGTTACCGCTTAGAATGCTTGAATTGATGGCCAGGAAAGCCCCTGTTGGGCCGGTAAGATTAGCATAATCCCCGCCTGTTCCCACTGTTTTTGTACCCGACAATCCGGTCATGATCGTGTAACTGCTGGGTGTTGTCGGAGGTGTTAAAGATGCGGGGGGATTTGGCGTATACCCTGAAGTACCCCCGGCGGGACTTGCCCCCACGTTGGGAGTAGCCACATTATCCTGGGCACAGATATAGTAAGAGACCACGTTGGTGACAACCACGCCGGCTCCAAACGAAAACTGGTACTGACCGCCTCCAAGAGAAGTGGCGGGTGCTGCTGAATATGCCCCTGCTCCTATTTTCCAGTATAGGACAGGCAGTCCGATACCAGTTACGGGAACACCGCTTGGATCGGTAATTGCAGCTGTTAGTAAACGGGCGGAAGTGGAGGCGGTATTGGTTAGAGGAGTATAAACTATATATGGTGATGAAAGATCCGACATGATCCCGGTAAATTCATCAGCTCCGATATCGGGGAACGTTGCTGATCGTGCGTTGCCATCATAATCTGTCGAAACGGGTATTGGAGAAGATACAGGAAAGGCACCGCTTTCGCACTGTGTCGCTGTTGATGTGCTGATATGCAGATCATAGGGTGTTACTGACACATTGATGAAAGGCGGATTTTCCATTACCGAATGAACATCTCTTGGTGAGACCCTTGTTTTGTAAGAAGCAAGAGTCTGGTCGGAATTAGTCCCGTCATAATAAAGAAGATTATTGGCGGAAGGCGTTCCGGCATAAAACAAATTATTGTCGGCGGTGTTCGCATAGGATGTCAGGGTTGTGCTGCTTCGGCGATAGGCCGCTGTGATCCCCGCTCCTTTAAATGTTGAAGCATTCACAAAAATATTGTTCCGCATATCCAGGGTCGGTGTGGTGGATGCATAAACCGCCGCGCTGCCGAATAATGCCCCGGAACTTGTAGCATTAAGATAGATGGTGTTGTAAAACAGGTAATTGGTTGTCCCCGATGAAACATAGATCCCAGCCAGGGGAATTGCAGCATTTGCTAAAGGCGTTCTCAGATCACTGATATAATTATTATATACATATGTAGTGGTACCCCCGGCAATATATATTCCATAAACAAACCCGGAGGCATTGTTAGCCTGGAGATTATAAACTCTATTCTGATAAATACTGTTCAGGGTTCCCAGGCTGTTATAGATACCATATACCGTGGCAGCACCGGTTGTGCTTAGCCCGCTTACACTGTTATTATAGGCGATTAGTGAAAGTGGCGCTGAACTTGCACCGAGATACAGTCCGTACATTGAACCAGTACCTGCCCAATCTGAAACCGTGTTCCCGTTAACAGTAGATCCTGCAGACCCGTAACCCGCATAGATTCCGTATAATCCCGAACTTCCGCCTGTAATGTTTGAAATTGTGTTGTTTGTGATTACAAAGGCCTGGGTGGTTGTAGTGGTCTGCTGGATTGCATAGAAAGCTGAAGCTCCTGTTAGTGTGATGTTCGAGAAATTATTCCCGTTGAATGTGAAGGTGCCGCCAGTGGGTGATCCGTTGTTATAATACCCGTATAATATACCAATGCCTGATTTCGTGAAGGTTCCGGTCTGGTTGCCATTGATGGTAATATTCGGAGTGCTGTTACTGCAATAAATCAAGTATGAGGTTGTTGTAGAAGCAAATGTTCCAAAGTTCAAGGTATTGTTATTGACTGTTACTGTTGCACAAGTCGGAGAGATATAAATTGAACTTAATGTTGCAGTTGAACCTTGTCCGAGAGTAATCGTGTTGTTGTTGGCGATAAAATTTCCCGGCAAGGATGAAGTGCCCATGTAGATTCCGTAGATAGCGCTGGTAGCATTTGCACCTCCCCCGCCTGCATTATTGATGGTGTTGTAACTAATGGTCGGATTGGTATTGTAAGATATGTAAACACCGTATGCCGTGGAAGCTGTATTGCCTGCAAAATTCTGGATGGTGTTGCCGGCACCGGTTGCACCCACAACAAAATTCTGGTCATAAAAATCATAAGGGGAAGCGGCGCCTGAATAGCCAATGAGCAAAACACCCGAAAAGACGTTGCTGATGGTATTGGCGATGAGTGTTACGTTTTCGTGGCGCCCGGCGGTTGAAGTAAGAGTGATGCCTGCTGAAGAAGACACAAGAGATGTGGCATCATTATTTGAAGCATAAATCCCCACAACATAAGCACTTGCACCCTTGGTCATAGTAATTGCACAGTTTTTGACCGTGACATTCTTACATCCGTCGGTCCCGCTGGCCTTGCGCAGATAGTAGCCGTATTCGATTCCGCTGTTCGAAGAACCCACATCAATGCCATCGAACGTAATGTAATCCGCCCCCTGAACAATAATAACGGCATCGCCCTGACCTCCCAGCGTGGAAGTCACAAGGCTTCCCGCATCAGTGCGGGAGATCAGGGGATCGGCACCTGACCCGCTTTTTTGGAATGTGACAGGATTGGCTGCTGTGGATGGATAAACGAGGTTTGATGTCAGGAGCAGGCCTGTTGTAGTTTCTGTATAACCAGCTGCAACGTTGAAAATGATTCCGCCTGGTCCTATCCCCTTGTTCACAACAGAGTCAAACGCAACGGCAATGCTGGGGTAATTGACGCCGGGAATGCTGCGCACCCCGGAAATGGGAGGAGGGGGGACGGTTGTAGCCTGACTCCCGTTCAGGGCGGCGCTGATCCCGCCTTCGTTTATAGCATATACATTCCAGTAATACAGTGTTGATGGAATGAGCCCGGTGGCAGGGTAAGAAATACTCCCCGAAGCCAGTGTGGTTACCAGGGTATAAGTGATGTTGTCGGTCGAACGGTAGATCTGGTAGCCTGTCTCATTCGATGCATTGTCGGTCCAGTTCAGGGTCATGCCAGTTGCCGTGACCGAAGTGAAATTCAATCCTGACGGAGCTGAAGGTGCCGGCGGCGGAGTGAATGAATACACCCTTCGGCTTCCCTGGGCGGCCGAGTTCAGGTTGGGTATTACTGCTCCTAAGGTATAAGTATTCGATGCTGCAGCGCCGGTGGTATTTGCCGTATTGGTTGAGGTAGTCACCGTGGAATAAGTATTGTTAGTGCTGCCGGTGGACATTCCTACGTATACAGTGGGTGTAGTACTGGAAGGGCCCACAGCCATGCCTCCATAGATAAAATCGATCTGCCCGCTGGCTTCATAAAACACAGCCTGGTATGTGCCATCAACTGTGAGGCTGTTATAATTTATGTTCATGTTCAGCCATTCAACAACCAACCTCCGCGATGGAGCTGTTCCCAGCAGCTTGCAGTGTACTTTTCCGGTGGGATCTATATACTGGTCCAGTCCGAAAGCAGCAACAAGCATCAGGCCAGCTGTGGCAACAGTATACTGGGTGTTTGAAATGACCGTGCCTCCGAACCTGAGGACACCATTGGAGTTTACACTGAACTGGGTGTAAGGAACACTCATGAAATAAAAGGTGAATCCAATATTCGTTACTGCCGAAGATAAATCATCGTTGTTCCCGGCAACGAGCAGGGTAGTCCCACTGCTCATATCTTCCAGCGAACCGGTTGTTATGGTACTGAAAGCATAATTTGCCGTACTTTGTCCAAAAATGCATGTCATGCTTAACATGAGAAATGTAAAAAATAAAATTTTTCTCATCCGGGATTGTATAATTTTGTAACAATGAATAAGTTAAAACACTTAACGAACATGCCAGGAATTAAACTAAAACAGGAAATCATTGAAGAGACGACAGCTTGCAAGGACTCTGAAAATCAGAGTTTGAGAGTGAAACAAGAAAAAAGAGAGATTTCCGGTTCCAAAAGTAATAAAATCCCGAGAAATATATAAAAGTAATATGTGATATCAACATAACTTATTAACATTGCATTGTAAGCTTATTATGTTACTATTAGAACCATTTATCTGCCTGATTTGAAAGAATACCTGGAAAATATACACGAAACCGTCGACCGGATCGTTGCGCGTAGGGGAACCCTGGAAGCTGCGGTGATTCCGATATTGCAGGATATTCAGCAGGCCTTCAGCCATTTGCCTGAGGAGGCCTTAAGATATACATGTGAAGTTACAGACATCAGCCAGGCCCGCATCGAAGGAGTGGCTTCGTTTTATTCGCAATTCCGCCGCAAACATACAGGGGAGCACATCATCAGTGTTTGTACCGGAACTGCCTGCCATGTAAAAGGTTCGGGCCTGGTTTACGATGCCATCCGCAGGGAAATGAAGCTTAGCGGGGACGAAGACACTGATGCGAGCGGAGTCTTCACCATTGAAAAGGTTGCCTGCCTGGGTTGCTGCACCCTGGCTCCCGTGGTAAGGATTGATACGGTAACATACGGACATGTAATGCCCGAAACCGCAGGCGAAATTTTAAGCGATTTTCTGAAACGGGGCAAACAAAAGACCACCTCCGGTTCAACTGCCTCTCCCTTATCCGCAGTAAAAGGAGAAATAAGAATCGGCCTCGGTTCCTGCTGCATCGCCAGCGGAAGCCAGGAAGTAAAAAATGAACTTGAAAAAACAGTCGCGGAAGCCGGTTTGCTCGTCGATGTGAAACAGGTCGGCTGCGTAGGCATCTGCAACCAGGTGCCTATTCTCGAGATCGTCAAACCCGGCGAAAACACCGCCTTTTACGCACATATAAAACCTGAGGAAGTGAAGCAGGTGGTGCTCAGCCATTTTAAACCCGAAGGCAATTACCGCAGGTTCAAATCAGGGGTGGTGAATTTGTTTGAGAATCTGATGGCGGATGAGGCGCCGCGATCGGTGCAGAAGTATATGTTCGAACAGAGGGACACCCCGCTCTCTCATTTCCTGGGCCCCCAGATCAATATCGCTACAGAAAACAGGGGGATCGTAAGGCCCTGCGATATTTCCGAATACAGGAATGCCGGTGGGTTCGAGGCCCTTAAAACCTGCCTGGAAACCATGAGTCCGCAAGAGGTCATCGATGAAATAAATGCCAGCGGATTGAGAGGCCGGGGAGGCGCCGGATTTTCCACGGGCCGCAAATGGCAGCTGGTTCACGACCAGTCTTCAGACGAGAAATATATTATCTGTAACGGAGATGAAGGCGATCCCGGCGCTTTCATGGACCGTATGCTGCTCGAATCCTATCCCTATCGTATCATCGAAGGCATGATCATCGCGGCTTATGCGACCGGAGCCCGTCACGGGATCTTCTATATCCGGGCCGAATACCCGCTTGCCGTGCAGAGGATCAACGAGGCGATCCAGGTATGCCAGCAGGAAGGGATACTCGGGATGCAGGATGCAGGATGGCAGATGGCGGATATCAGATCGCGGATGGCAGATGGCAGATGGCAGATGGCCCGATTTTCCTTCGACATCCGGATCTTCGAAGGGGCGGGGGCTTTTGTGTGCGGCGAGGAAACAGCACTAATCGCTTCAGTTGAAGGCAACAGGGGAATCCCCAGGCTGAGGCCTCCTTATCCCGCAATCCACGGGCTCTATGGAAAACCCACCCTGATCAATAATACCGAAACATTTGCAATGGTTTCCTGGATCATCCGCAAAGGATCATCCGCATTTGCCTCCATCGGGTCTGAGGGCAGCAAGGGCAGCAAGGTGTTTGCCCTGGCCGGGAAAGTAAACCGTGGTGGCCTGATTGAAGTCCCCATGGGAATCACAATTCGTAAGATCGTGGAAGAAATTGGCGGAGGTATTGCCGGTGACAGACAGTTCAAAGCCGTTCAGATCGGAGGTCCTTCGGGAGGCTGCATCCCGGCAGCTCTGGCCGATCTTCCGATAGATTTCGAAGCTCTGTCGGAAGCCGGGGGAATGATGGGGTCGGGCGGACTTGTAGTCCTTGACGAATCTGACTGCATGGTCGATATCGCGCATTATTTCCTTTCGTTCACTCAGAGCCAGAGCTGCGGACAGTGTACCTTCTGTCGTATCGGAACCAGAAGGATGCTCGAACTGCTTGAAAAGATCTGCAGCGGGGAAGGTGTTACTGAGGACCTTGAAAAACTGGAACACCTGGCGAGAAGTACTCAGGCAGGCAGCCTCTGTGGACTGGGGAAGACAGCGCCAAACCCGGTGTTATCAACGCTCAGGTATTTCCGTCATGAATACGAAGCGCATATCAACGGCCGATGCCCGGCAGGAAAATGTGCTGCCATAATCAGCTACACGATTAACGAGGAATGTATAGGCTGCACTAAATGCGCTCAACGCTGTCCGTCGGATGCCATCGCCTTCAAACCCTACGAAGTTCACAATATTGAACAGGAAAAATGCATAAAATGCGATATTTGCAGGCAGGTCTGCCCGGTGAATGCCGTCATTGTAAAAAGCGGGATAGAATGATAAGAAATGTACGATGTACGATGTACGATGTACGATGTACGATGTACGATGTACGATGTACGATGTACGATGTACGATGTACGATGTACGATGTACGATGTACGATGTACGATGTACGATGTACGATTTATGATTTAC
>CAIWXI010000014.1 GCA_903916595.1 uncultured Bacteroidales bacterium
CCTCCATCGTCGGTTAGTTCCAGGTGCAAGAGGGAAATTTAAAGTTGCGATGTCATTTACATAGGAGAAATAATATACATTTTTACCAAATTCACTATTTTCTCCGATTGACTCAGTGACATTAGTATAGCAAACGATATCCCCGTTGAAATATGAAAGCAAATTGCAGGGATTGGCTGAGACTGTGGCATATGTTTTACAACAGGTTTGTAAGGTTTGATCATCACAACAGCAGAGGTATTGAATTCGATCATACCTTGGAAGATCTGACAATAAGGTACCACTTGATTTTCCCCCTCCATTTATTTCATCATAATTATAGGTTTTCCATATCTCATTTCGAGTGCTAATTCCATCATTAGTAATTATCGATTTGACTCGAACCCCACCACAATATTTAAACATTCCATATCGGTCCGTATCAGCCCCTTCTTCTATGTTTTGAAATTGAACTTTTAGCTCGCATTTATTCCAAAGACCAACACTCACATCCATAAAATAATGCCCTTTAACAAGATGAATACTGTCCGATGTGTGACTTGGATTAAGATTATCTGGAGGTGCAGTTAGATCTAATATTGGATTATGTAAACTATCTAATATCCTCATTTCTCCAATAAATTCAGCTCCCCTACAATGCCGAAACCACATTTCCAATTTGACATTTTGATCATAATTTATTCTAAATGATGAGCTGTCATATGTTTTAGTCCCGTCACCAGCTATACAGGTATCAGCCACTATATTTCGCTCACCTGGAATAGTAACATATTGTTTAACTACATAATATCCACTCGTATAGCCATAAGTATTTGGTTCATAGTTTAATTTAGTGTAACCTCCAGTTGGAAATGATATTTGTTGAAGAATACCTACACCGGAATAAGCAGTATCGGTGCTTCGATCGGCATCCCCTATATGGATTAAACTGTTGAAATCCATTCTTGGGATCAATGATTGATTATTTTTCCGATTATAAAATCCCCAATGATCTTGATCATAACTTATAGTGCTGGGAACTAAATTTCTATCTTTATAATAAAATTTATATGGTGGTTTGTCAGTAGTGTTCTGAGAATTATACTCAGCTATACTATCTAAGAATAATCGGCAACCATCAAAAGAATTTAAATTAGGACCACTGTAACTTGTGTAAAATTTGTATTTCTTTAATGGGGTGTTATTATAAGATTGCTCAATGGAACTTAATACTTTCCCACCATCCAGATCTTTTCGACTCTCAGTTTGGGTAGTAAAAACATATTGCTCATTGGCGGTTGTAATAGAATGGAGCTTCGGAGATGCAATATCCTCGCTAGAAAAATAATTTGTATTGAAGTAAATGGGGAAACTACAGAGTTGATAGCAAGCACCAAAATCAAGTGCGCCGGATTTAGAACTAACAGAAGTCATTTCAGTATGTTCATTGCCATAGATTTCATAATTGAATGTTATAGAATCGCCTTTATCAGGAGAAATAATTTTAAATAGCATCCATGCTGAATTAAAGCCCAGAGAATTCTCCCATCCATTCTCGGGGCTGAAATTTGTATTGGATTGATTTTCTATGTTTTGTGTATTCTCTCCAAAATAATATTTTGTCCCATCCTCTGAGATAATTGTAAACCCTTTAATCCTCGAAGACGATAAATCAGGATCCATAACTATGTTTAAATTTTGGTACGGAATGGTTTGGATTGTTCTATTCCCCAGTGAATCAACATAAAATATAAATTGTCCGGAATAACCTCCAAAAGAAAAGTTAAACATATCGGGTTCCAAATCCCAAGTTTGATTAGCTATACTTTTTTGTTGATCATATGTAAAATACTCACTAGTTAATTCCAATGGATTTGAAGGTAAATAATGACCCAAATAGAAGTATCCCACTCCATCCTTTTCATCAGGATTACCACGAACCTGTCTGCTAATCTGTCCGCCAGCAGATAAAGACCATCCGTTCCCTACCCAACTTGAGTGTTCAGTCACGACACAACCTGAACTATTATATTGCAATTTTATCGGCACTGACAATTTCCGGCTCTTCGCTACAAATAGCGGAATTTCAATGTTGGGCTTTCCAGTATAAAGATCAACCTGTTGTGTAATTAATTTATCTAAAGATACCGCATCTGCTGATGGAATTGTTGCGGTATTTATATCTGGATAGGAAGGTTGGGACTGCTGTGCTTTTATTTCTGCTAAGAGTACAAGTAAAATAAAACTTGTCAGAATGTATATTTTTTTTGTCATGATAGAAGTAATTAAAAGATTCAAATTCAGTATTATAATGACTTATTATGAAAAGGCAGAATCAAATCGACAATATTATTTTTCACTTTATATTTTTTCTATGTCAATAGTGTGAATATGTTCCTGTTAAATTAATAAACCACGATTGCAAAAAATGACAAATAAGAGTCATTAATAATAAAATATCAGCTATGGTAAATACACAAACGAAAATTACAAAAGATTTCTTTGACAAATACCAAAACTTATTAACCGAGACCAAAAATCCAAATTTATTGGAATTTTTTTTCTAAAGGGTTAAAATCGATTATAGAGATGGAAATGGCAAATGCGATATGCAGTTTCGAACGATCAAATAAGAGTAAAAAGTACCAATAACATGGTTGATAGGACAAAGCAAAAACGTCAACTGAGTGGAAGAACATTATGGATCATTCCAAAATCATAAATTTGTGAAGAGTTGTACGATATCATAGTTAAATAATGGCATGACCATTGGGTCAGTGGTAAAAAATATTTCGATATGGTCCCCCAAGTGGTGAAATAGAAAAAGACAATTCCTGAAGGATCCCGGAATATAAACAACACCTTCAATATACTCCCATGAAATGTAAACCAGTTAAACATGGTTTTATGATTTACAGAAAAAACATTGGACATCTTATGTTTTACTTAATATCGTTTACATTTGTACATAGGTTCATTCTTTAAAATCCGGAAAAATGAAAAGACTCATCAGCGTAATTTGCATTTTAATTTGTGTTTATCCTCATTGCATATTTGCCCAATTTCCTATAACCTGGGAAAATTCTTTTGGAGGATCAGATGTTGAAGTAGCATATTCTATTATACAAACAACTGATGGTGGATATATATTTACTGGGCAAACAAACTCCAATGATGGTCAGGTCACAGGTTATCATGGAAATACAGATTGCTGGGTTGTTAAAGCAGACATTCAAGGAAATATCCAATGGGAGAAGTCGCTAGGAGGGTCAGGCAGTGATTATGGTATGTCGATTGAGAAAACAACCGATGGTGGGTATATTATTGGGGCAAATTCCTCTTCAACCGATGGGCAAGTAACGGGCAATCATGGGAATTCAGATTATTGGATTATTAAACTGGATCAAAATGGAAATATCCAGTGGCAGAATTCTTACGGGGGATCAGGCCAGGAGAAATGTTTTTATGCTGGACAGACTTCTGATGGGGGATATTATGCAGTTGGATGGACTAAATCGTCTGATGGGCAGGTTACCGGTTTTCATGGCTTAGTAGATTATTGGGTCATACGTTTAGATAATACTGGAAATCTGATATGGCAAAAAACGTTAGGAGGCTCAGGCAGAGATTATGGTTTATTTGCTCAACAAACAACGGATGGAGATTTTATTCTAACAGGAGCATCCAACTCTGCAGATGGGCAGGTTACTGGCAACCATGGCGATTATGATTATTGGGTTGTTAAAATTGATCAAAACGGTAATATTGTTTGGCAAAAATCATTAGGTGGTTCCGGAGATGATGAATCTTCCTGTATCAGGCAAGAATCTGACGGAACTTACCTTTTAACCGGATATACTGCCTCAAATGATGGTCAAGTTAATGGAAACCATGGTAATGCCGATTTTTGGGTTGTTAAATTAGATCCAATTGGGAATATTATTTGGGGGAATTGTTTCGGAGGTTCCTATGATGAGAACTCTTCATCAATTAATCTGACTTCTGATGCAGGATCCATTGTAACTGGATTTTCTACATCAAATGATGGTCAAGTTACCGGAAACCACGGTGGAATGGATTATTGGGTCATTAAACTTAATTCTTCCGGGGATCTTCAATGGCAGCAATCTCTCGGCGGTTCCCAGGATGATTGGGGCTATTCCATAGAACAAACCTCCGATGGAGGTTATATTATTACCGGTGATTCGCAGTCAAATGACGGTCAGGTCGCTGGCAATCATGGACTTGATGATATGTGGACGGTAAAACTATCTGTATCAACAGGCATCGCTGATATTAATAGTATGTTGGATTTTAAAATTTATCCGTGTCCTGCACAAAACGATGTGTATTTAAAATCTGATTCTGAAATATCGGATATTAAACTGTTAAACTTAAATAATCAACAAATAATAGTACCTGTTATTTCAAATGGTTCGGTCATTGACTTGGATGTTTCTTCACTGCCATCAGGTGTTTATTTTGTTTCCTTGATGCAAAAGGACACAATTATTACTAAAAAAATCTTAATCTATAAGTAATAAACTCATCGATGACTTTCAAATGACATCCTATTTGGCTCAATCAAACCTCTTCCTCAAATCCGGTCTGCGCAGGAAATACAGTCCTGTTTACTGCCCATCCCATCAATGAAAGATCATCCCCGGTTTACCAATGGAAGGTGAACAGCGTCAACGCCGGGACCAACTCATCAAACTTCACCTATATCCCTGTTAATAATGACCAGGTCAGTTGTGTGCTGACCTCTTCACTGACGAGCTGTATGACGAACAACCCGACCACGAGTAATATGGTGACTATGACCGTTAATCCGAACTACACGGTGTCGGTGATCATTTCCTCACCCTCGGATACGGTTTGTCAGCGGACTTCTGTTCAGCTCACCACATACCCGGCCAATGAAGGCTTAACCACAGTATACCAATGGAAAGTGAACTGGGTAAATACCTGGGTAGACTTATCCACTTATTCCTACACGCCGGTGAACAATGATGTAGTATGAGCTGTGTTCTTACGTCTTTTTATACTTTCTGCACAACGAACAACCTGGCCACAACCAAGGCCGTGCCGATGACCGTTATCAATAATCTTACGGCAGGGGTATCCATTTCGGCCGTTCCAAACCCGTTCTGTTCGGGAAGCAAGGTGAACTGCTCAGCCATACCCACCAATGGTGGATTTACACCTTCATACCAGTGGAAAGTGAACGGGGTCAATGCAGGGACCAATGCATCCATTTATTCTTTCGTTCCTGTGCAGGGAGATATCGTCCAGTGCGCGATGAATTCCAGCCTGTCCTTGCATCACCAATAAACCAATAACATCGAACACCATCGTGATGAATGACCTGGCCGCTCCATCTGTTTCTTTTACTCTATGTTTCGACAGTATCACCACAATCAATGCTGCTGCGTTCAAGCTTTAAGGAGGGGTATCCATTGGAGGGGTTTATTCAGCTCCACGACCAACATTTTTAAAGCGTTATAATTCATGTAATTATGACGCTTTTTTTATACCAGCATCACGCCGTTTTACTTCAGGATAACAATTTTCCTGGTAATTACGCTGCTGCTGGTTTTGACACGAACAAAACAGATCCCCCCCGGAACATCGGCGATATCGATTGCAATTGTATTAAGTGAGCTTCCGGGGGTAAGGGTTTTAAGCAGTTGTCCTGCCATATTAAGCAGTTCAACAGTTACAGCCTGGTTTGCATCCCTGCCCGGCAACTCAATGTTGATCTTGTCCCTGGCCGGGTTGGGAAAGATATTCAGGCCGATATTGTAAGGGCTGGTCCTGTTCGGAATGCCGGTGAATGTTCCGCCACCGGGAAGTGTATTAGTGACAAAGGCCTGGTTCACTATATCGGTCATTGCTTTCAGCTTTGAAACTGAGCCCATTGCGCTTTTTGAATTATAATCCCTGGCCCAGTTGAACGAAAGGTCAAATTCCTGTACAGCTCCTGCATTGAAGGTAAAAGGGCCCGAAACCTGAACTCCCCTTCGGTCGCCCGGACTATTGCCGGCCGATGAATCGGTCCAGTTCTTTGGGCCGTAAGGCGGGATGCCGCCAGTACCCCAGTTCAGGGAGTCGGATTCCCCGGGGAACATAAACCTGCATGCAGGTCCGTAAGCGCCGGTACTGGCATGTCCGTTTCCTCCGTATAAAAAGGGAGTGCCGTCGAGCCAGAGTCCCTTCATATAACTGTAATACTGGTAATCGTATCCCGGATCAAGCATGTACGGCGGGACCCCCGAGTTGTTCGTATACTCAAACCGGCACATCCCAAGCCGTTCGTTGTCGACAATGGAATCGCCGAAAAACTGCCCGTTCACACTGTAGTCGCAAAGCCTGTGGCCATAGCTGTCATATTTGGGATTGTCAATGCCGTCGGGATCCATGTAAGGCCCGGCAAGTATTACAACGCCCAGGGACGGGGGATTTGCACCGTACGCATATGATTCCCCGTAACCGTCGACAGGTGTTCCGTTATATCCTATATGTATATTCCTTTCCACATCGCAGCCAACATAGTCATCGTTAGGATAACCGATGTCGATATCAGTAAAAACCCCAAGGTATACGCTGTCATATGTGTTTTGGGAACGGTTGAAGATCTGGTAGTTCAGGAAGACAGTGTTCTTGAAAGCCGAGTCATTTGGCAGGTCCCAGGCATAGGCCATTCCATGGAATTCCAATCCCAGTTTGTTTCCGAGGGTTTCAAGGTGGGGCCCCCGGTCATCGTTGAAAATGAAGAACAATGCCTGGTCTCCCCTCATCAGGGGATAGTCGCCATCCATAGGGCTGTATATTCCGTCGCCGTTCACATCAAAAAAGGGAGCCAGCTGTGATGCCTGTCCCATAGCGGTATTCCCGTTCCCGGGCCAGGTAAGGATATCGGTAAGAGGCTGGTAACCCGGATCGGCATAATGAGCTTTATGATATTCTATCTCGGTTTTCTTGAGGTTCCATACATGGCTCCATAGCGAATCCTGGTATGCTGAATAATAAGCAGGATCCATGACCGGGCCGCAGTAGAAATCGGGACATGAACCTGCTATTCCTGTATTCGGCCCCTGGCGGTAGCGTTCCCCTGCAAAATGCAGAACTCCCTGGCTGTCTTTTCCGCCTATCCACATGGTGTTGGAAAAGGCTGAAGTTTTCCCGCTGCCCTTCGGAACCTCGAAGGCGGCATTTTGATAAAAGAAGTGGCTGCCCCGTGCATAGAACAGGGCATTGATATTGTTTATGTTTAGCCAGGCACGGCCGGTATCGCTGGCAAGCAGGGTCCTTACTGCGGGGATGGAAGGATCTTTTCCGAAATTCCCGGCAGGGCCCGACGCAGGCTGTGCACAAATAAAGAGGCCTGAGCCGGCCATCAGGCATAGAAAAATCAACTTGACTGGTTTAAAAATCCGCTTATCCATAATATTTTTTTTAAGGTTATAAAACCAATTAACCTGATATTACCCCCGGGCTGAGCCCTGGACCCGCGTTCCGACCCGATCCTCTCTTTAATAAACAGGGAAAGCAGTCATTATCACAAAGATAATATAAATCAGGGCTGGATCAAAATATTTTTTCAGATCACCTTTTTGAATGATCAGATATATCTTCCGGGTGTTGTGCTGTTATTAGGTTAATTATCAGATTTAACACTGATTTAACACCGTTAAAAAAATATTTTATACCTTTGCGCCATATTTACATTAAATAAACAAAGTTATGAGTATCGAAAAGAAGTTTTTAAAAGCAAAACCAGTTTGTAAAGTCAAATTTTCTCTCTCGGGAGATCAGTATAAATCTGCAACCTCCATCTTGCTCGTTGGTGATTTCAACAACTGGCAACTTGGTGAAACCCCAATAAAAAAGTCCAAAACCGGAGTATGGTCGGTTTCACTGGATCTGGAAACAGGCAAAGAATACCAGTATCGCTACCTGGTTGATGGTACGAACTGGGAAAACGATTCTGATGCCGATAAATACATTCCAAGCGGACTGGGTTCAGAGAACTCTGTTCTGGCGCTGTAAGGTTTAATCCCGACACCGAAATCTCTGATTTCATTCTGATTTTCTTTGTTATTGCTGGTTAACCTCTGTTTACAGGGCCATTTTCCACACTATGCTTCAAAAGGGGCTATGTCCATGGCTTGGGATGCAACAAGCAACCAGCCATGGACATAGTTACATCTTCCGGATAAGCCCGCCTACGGTTTATATACCAGGTTATCGGTGTTGATGGTTTTAGCATATTTGGAAAGCATGGCAATGCTGCTATTCTGTCCCACCATGGCTGTTGTCATGAGCTTGGCTACCAGCAACTGGTTACGGAACTGCTCAAGGGGGATATCCTCGAAATTTTTTCTCTTCTTTTGTATCTTTTCAATAAATCTGTCAATATCCGCTGCTGCTATCTGTAACACTGTGTCACTAGCCATCACCTGCTGTACAAACACCCCAAAACCATAGAGGTTCTGCCCAATGTTGAGGGGCTTTTCATCTTGTTCCCTGCCGTTTAAAAATCCCTCGAGCATGACTTGAGTTGCAGCCACACTTGCATTCTGGTTTTTCAGATAGGCGCTATAATCCCTCAAATCGATCATGGGCCCGTTATATGCCCTGTCGGTCATAATGGGATGATACTGAAATAGCAGAAGGCAGGAATCGATCTGCCTGCTGGTTTTCTCGTTCACTTTCTGAAAAGTAACCAGGCTCGTTATCAGCCTCTTGAGCGCTATCGTATCTTTCACTAAATCACTTCGCATCTGGACCTCTGCTTTTGACATGGAGGAGCCACCGGAAGCACCCATGGTGCCGTGGGTTAACTTACTGTTTGCCTTGGGCAAAAGAAACGAACCGGCGATTATAACAGCGGCCACAATGGCTACGATAACCAGGACAATCTTAGTTTGCTTTTTCATGGTGTTTTTTTTAATTAATTTATGTGAAGGAGAGGTCTAAGATATAATAATTTCAAGTACCTTCATCAGCACTCTTTATTAAATACAATCAAAAGAGCAAAAAGTTGGCAAAAAATATAAATAAATCATTCATGGGAACATCCTAAAAGTCATCTTTCCGTTTGTATCTTTACAGGGACCAAGATAAAACAAAACTTTACCCTCTTATGTTTAATGGGATCAGCACATGGAAACCCGTAGTCTTTCTCATCCGCCTCTCGAAAAAGATCATTCTGCCGGGTTTTGACGGACTTCCTCTTTATAATGTATTTGGCTTTTTTTTCAAAGGGATGCAGCAGGGATATATAGCTACCCGGGCATCGGCTGTTTCGTTTTCATTTTTCCTTGCGATTTTCCCCTTCCTGATCTTTCTGTTCTCTATCATTCCTTTTATCCCGATCTCAAATTTTCAGCAGGTTTTGCTTAACATCATCCGTGATTTTATGCCCGATATGGTCTGGGCTTCGGTTAATGAAACCATTACCGACACCATTACCCGGCCCCGAAGGGGACTTCTGATATTTAACTTCCTTATGGCCCTTTACTTTTCCACGAGAGGCATGAAAAGCCTGATTGAGACCTTTAATAACACTTACCACGAAATCGAATCCCGGTCATCAGCAAAACAGTATATTGTAGCATTGGTACTGGTCGTGATCATTTCCATTCTTCTGATTGTAGCCATCGGCCTGATGACTTTCGGGTTTGCACTGCTAAAACTGGCTCTTCCCGATATCGTGACCAGTACGCAATTCTTTGTTCTCCTGGTTCAGTTCCTGCGTTGGTTAATCATACTTGCATTGTTGTTTCTCGCCATCTCGTTCATGTACTTTCTGGCCCCATCGCGAAAAGACCGGTTCAGGTTTATCTCGGCAGGCTCAACATTGTCGACCCTTCTTATTGTTTTAACGACCCAGGGGTTCAATTTTTATATGGATAACTTTTCCCGCTATAATGCTCTGTACGGCTCTATCGGAACCCTGATGGTAATCCTGCTATGGATCTATGGCAATTCGTTTGTACTTCTTATCGGATTTGAACTGAATGCAAGCATACGGGTTGCCGGGCAGGATGTTGCGGAACGATACCAGATTGAATAAGGCTAAACTCCGGTTTTCTTAAAAAACGAAACCACAATCTGTAACAGCTCCTTTTTATAAGTAAAATATACCAGTACAGCTGTGATCACAAACTGAATGCAACCGGGGATGATGCCTGTTCTGTCGGGCAGGAAACAATAAAGAATCAGTCCGGTTACAATTACAACAAACGGCATATAGATCAGTTTCCACTGGTTCAGGTGGTATGTAAAGACTTTCCGGCTTTCAAGATATAAAAAGAAGGCCTGAACAGGTTTGATCAGAAAATTAGCGAACACAGCACCCCACAGGCCAAATTTCCACACCAGTAAGCTGCTCATTACAACCTGTATTACAGCTGAGTATAAAAAAACCCTGGGGAGAGCTTTGGTTTGCTTGAAATAAAATATCGGCGCCAGGAAAAGATAAAAAGCCGGGCTGGTCGCATATCCCAGCGAAAGAACACCGATAAAAGCAAACGCCTGATAATAGATATGATTTCTGATCACCAGAGGCACCAGCAGAGGTATTGCTATTGTAACAAGAGGCAGGACCAGCAGGGTGATTGCAGTAAACCCGTTGTAATACCTGTTAACCTCGGTCGTACTTTCTCTCAGTCCTTTGTCTTTCCATATATTGAACACCTTTGGCTGAATAGTATTCACAAGTCCGGTATGAAGCAGGCTGATACCCATAGTGAATTTGACCGCGAAATCAAAAATACCCACGTAAGTCGGGTCTGTCATAAAAAATTTAATCACGTAACGATCTATGTAATTCACCACCCAGATCATCATACCGTAAACAATCATAGGGCCGCAAAAGGCAAGCATCCCGTTGAGATGCTTTCGGCTGAATTTTAAACCGAACTCATTGGTGAGCATCACCACCGACAGTACACTGGAGATCACGGCCGGAACAAATCGCCCGATAATCGGGCCGTTCAGAGTATAGGGATAGGAATAGAGTATGCCCAGGGAAGCCGCCAGAGTGATCATAAAATTCGAAATATTCAACCAGAAGAACCTTTCGGGGCGTTGCTGATTGACCAGCAGATTTGAATAGGTCTTGAAAAAGCCATTAAAAATTGCAGTAAACACGGTGATCATTCCAAAGGGGAAGAACTGCAAAGCGGTGTCGCCCCTGAAAATGATCCTGAACAGCAGGCTTCCGCCCATCATCATTATGAACATCACCAAAGTCCCGATAGTGATCAGAACGATCAGCACTGTTCCAATAAACTCTTTAAGCTTGCGGGGATCATCTTTCTGCTGAAAATAATTCACGCCGATATAGGTATCCATCCCCGCCGAGGCAACAAGCTGCACAAAATACATCAGCGTAAAATAGATGGCATTGATCCCGAACTGCTCAGGTGTGAGACTGGATGTAAAAAACGGAATCAGAATAACGCCCGTGGTATAAGGCAGAGCCCCGATCAGAGAGTAAATCATTGAGGACCTGAAGAACTGCCTTGAAATCATGTTTTTTTTCTAATGTATGAATGACTGCGGATGTCAGTTTAGTAATTGCCCGAACAGTTCCAGTAATTTCTCCCTGTGCTGCGGCATCGAGAAATTATTCAATGCACGCTGCCTGGCTTCAGCGCCTGTATTTAATTCCAAAGCCTGCCTAATGGCCTTTTCGAGCGCATCGGGATTACGTTTTTTTACAATGACCCCCGTATCTCCTATGGCATCTGGTATTCCGTTCACCTCTGAGCCCACCGGTATACATTCGCAGAACATGGCTTCATTGAGCGTGAACGGCATTCCTTCGGTGATGGAAGCCTGCACAAAAACCCTGGCCCTGTTGTAATTCATGAACAGCACATCGTCGGGACAATAAAACAATACCGTCTCCAGGTTGGGTATCTCGCTCACCTGGTAATTCTGCTCAATCCATGGGAGAAACTCCTTTCTGAATCCGATCAAAGTGAACTTCTTCTCAGGCATACGCCTTGCCATTTCGATGAACAGATCGAAGCCTTTATTAAAGAAATCATTCACGCCACCCATAGTGCCCACCGTCAGAATCCTGTCGTTCTCCTTGGGAATCGAGCTGTCGCGGAAAAATTTCGTTGTATCCACCCCGTTCGAAATAATCGTCATCGGGGTCTTTATATCAGGGATGTAAAATTTTATCCCGTCCTTCTTCCCATCGTCTGTATAGTAAAAATTTTCGTGCCAGATCAGTGACTTATGGTTCGGAATCACGTGGAATGCATTCCGCAGTGCATATTTAACGCACAACCCCCTGAATTTCTTATAATAAACTCCTTTCTTCAGCTCCGGATAGCAGATGGCTTCCTGTCCACCGGCAAATATGATCACTTTTTTCCCCAGCAAATGGCCCATGAAAACCAGTATTGCAGAATGGTAATCGGCGAACCAGGTTACAAAAGCCAGGGAATTTTTCTGATTTCTCAGAATAAACCATCCCAGCGAAAGCATACTGCTTATAAACTTCCACCCCCTGCGATTTTTCGGCAAAAGAAAGGAACCCACCTGGTAGCGTTCTTCCAGAATCTGCTGGTCGATCGCGTAGAACGTGGTATCTCCGCCTTTGATATAAAGGATCTTCTTCATCAGTAAAGGGGATTGGCGTAACGCCGGATGTCATCACAGCGTACACTGCCTTCACAAAGAATGACAAGCCGTTCAGCCACATTCTTAAGCTCGCGGATATTGCCCGTCCATTTCATATTCTTAAGCTCTTCCATAGCCTCATCTTCAACGTTCAGCAAGGCTTTGCCCTGCTGGTTGCAATATTGTGCAATAAAATGCTGCATCAGCAAAGGGATGTCATTCAGCCTCTCGCTCAGAGGAGGCACGTCAATGATGATAACGCTGATACGATGGTATAAGTCTTCCCTGAAATTTTTATTTAAGACCTCTTCTTTCAGGTTTTTATTTGTCGCTGTAATTACCCTTACATCAACCGCGATTTCCTTCTCCCCTCCAACCCTGGTGATCTTGTTTTCCTGAAGCGCCCTGAGTACTTTCGACTGGGCCGAAAGACTCATATCGCCTATTTCATCAAGAAAGATCGTACCTCCGTCGGCCTGCTCAAAATCTCCTTTATGTTGTTTTACTGCGGATGTGAACGAGCCTTTCTCATGGCCAAACAGGTTGCTTTCGATCAGTTCTGAAGGAATAGCTGCACAGTTCACTTCTACAAAAGGCCCGTCGGACCTGTTACTCAGAGCATGGATATGACGGGCTACCAGTTCTTTTCCCGTGCCGTTTTCGCCTGTGATCAGAACCCTGGCATCGGTAGGAGCCACTTTGCGGATCATTTCCCTTATGCCATTCATGGGTTGAGATTCCCCAAGCATTTCGTAGTTCATCCCGATTTTCTTACGGAGCAGGCGGGTCTCGCTCTCAAGTTTTCCCTTATCCATGGCATTTCTGAGAGTCACAAGCAGGCGATTCAAATCGAGCGGTTTGGCTATATAATCATAAGCGCCTTTACGGATTGCCTCAACCGCCGTTTCAATCGTGCCATGTCCCGAAATCATGATCACCGGGGTATCTGAGAAACTCATCAGCTGGCTCAGAGCCTCGATCCCGTCCATCTTCGGCATTTTAATGTCGCACAAAATAGCGTCGTAATGATGCTCACGCGCAAGCTTTATCCCCTCCTCACCATCCTTCGCATCATCTACCCTGAACTTCTCATATTCCAATATCTCACGCAAAGTACTCCTGATACTTTGCTCATCATCGATAACTAAAATTCTCGGCATTCTTCTGATTTGAAAGCAAAAGTAGTTAATTCTTAGGTAATTTTGCCAATGCGAAAAGCAGCGCCCTATCCTCCTACTCCAATGAATAAACTCATCCGCCATCTGTCATCCTGCATCCTGCTATCCTGCATCCTGTCATCCTGCATCCAACTGGTACACGGTCAGACCTCCCCGGCCGACGCTCTGCGCTACACCTGGGCCGGCGGACTGAATTCCTGCCAGTTCTGCGCCATCGACCTCAATCTCGACGGCATTGAAGACCTGCTTATATTTGACCGGCAAGGCAACCGTAAGCTCACGTTTATAAATCAGGGCATCCCGGGTCAGATGAGTTATACCTATTCACCTCAATATGAAGCCCAGCTGCCGGAAATGCAGGAATGGGTGATCACGGCCGATTATAACTGCGACGGTAAGATGGATATCTTTACATATAATAACGGAGGGGTAAGGGTATTTCGTAACACTTCAGCCGGAAGTCTAAGCTTTCATCTTCAGACCAACCTTCTGCAATCATGGTATTATACCGGTTTCGTGGGAATACTGGTGACCTCGGCCGATTATCCCGCTCTCAGCGATATTGACGGGGACGGCGACCTGGACCTGCTCACTTTTTTCGGGCTTGGTTCTTATGTTGAATACCATAAGAATCTGTCTGTGGAGACTTTCGGCAACTGCGACAGTCTGGATTACAGGCTCAGCGACCACTGCTGGGGGAAGTTCAGGGAAAGCGAAGGCGGAAATCATATCACGCTGAATGCCGCTTGTCCGTATAAGACTTTGAATGATATCGTGGCTGCGGATGACATCTCTCCTCCCAAGCATACCGGCTCGACCATGCTGGCTGCTGACCTGAACGGAGACGGGCTGTCGGATCTCATCGTGGGGGATGTGGATTTTCCGAATCTTACCGCCCTGAGCAACGGGGGAACGAAAGACTCGGCACTGATGGTGAGCCAGGACACTCTCTTTCCTGCATATGACAAGCCTGTCTGGCTGTTTGACTTTCCGGCCTTGTCGTATCTCGACCTCGACAACGACGGTGTCAAAGACATGGTGGCTTCACCTTTCGACCCGGCTTATTTTCATGCCGAAAACAAAAACAGCTGCTGGTTTTATAAAAACACCGGAACGAATGCAAATCCTCATTTTGAATTCCGTACCGGTGCGGTATTTCAATCGGAGATGCTCGATTTCGGAAGCGGCTCCAACCCGGTTCCCGCCGATCTGAACCATGACGGGCTCGACGATATTGTGGTGGGTAACTATGGTTATTATGATTCATCGTATTACAAGAACGGCTCTCTCGAATCAACGTTTATTTCTTCACTGGCCTTTCTGAAAAATACCGGCACCAGCCTTGTCCCGGAGTTTGAAATGCTTACTCCTGACCTGGGCCAGGCTTCAGGTCTTAAGGTTCACGGTTTATACCCGGCGTTCTCCGACCTCAACAACGACGGAACCACCGATATGCTCTGCGGCTCGGAGGAAGGCAGGCTGTATTATTTCCAGGGCCGGGGCGACAGTGCGGGAATACCGCTTTACAGCCATCCGCAGTCAAACTACCAGCAGATAAAAACCGGAGCCTTTGGCGCACCCCAGCTTTTTGACCTGGACCGTGACGGAATGGTTGATCTGGTGGCAGGTCAGCAAAACGGCACAATAAAGTATTTCAGGAATACAGGCAGTCCGGGAAATCCAGTTTTTACTTTTACCTCCGACAGCCTCGGGAAGGTTGATGTAACAAATCACAACCTTTCGTATTACGGTTACTGCACTCCATACTTCTTCAGGAGAAATAACATCACCTACCTTCTGGCCGGTTCTGAGCAGGGGAAGATGTTCCTTTTTTCGGGGATTGACGGCAACCTTGGCGGAAAGTTCAGCAGTATCGATTCACTGAACAGCTTTATCGGCATCTCTGAGGACAGTCTGAGAATTGGCTGGAGGGCTTCCGGTTTTCTCTCGCATCTGAGCGATCCTCTTTTTTATAATATGATATGCGGGAATTTCAGCGGCGGACTGAATTATTTTACACGGGGCAAGGTGCCGGGAGTTGATGAGCGGAAACCTGAACCTGAATCATTCAGCCTGATAATTTATCCCAACCCGGCATTGGATGTTTTAAGGATTGCTCTGAAATCCACTGACAATAAATCCCTTTTGACTAATCCCCGCTCAAATTATATTTGTACCCTGCGGATTTTCAACCTGTTCTCAAAGGAAGTTTTTCGCTCTGAATATGTTCCCGGGGCATTAATAAACATCGGCAGCCTCCCCGCAGGTGTATACCTGGCTGAGCTTTCTGTTTCTGCTCAGTTAATTAAAACCCGGGGGAAATTTCTTGTAATCCGATAAAGCGCTTCACCCTCTCCGTCATCCGTCATCTGATATCTGTCATCTGATATCTGTCATCTGATATCCGATATCTGATATCCGCCTAACTTGCTAACAATCTTCTGTTAAATAAATTCCCCCCACCTGACTATACTTGTTTTATTTTTTTCTCTCTTCTTACTCTGATAAGCTTTTTAAAACGTAACCTTTTTTTTAAACACCCGTACAATAGTGTTAATAAAAAGAAGTTATTAACATGAGTGGGTGAAAGTGGGAAATTGTGGGAAAATTGACAGTATCTTAGCGCCGTTAAATAAAAAATGGCCCCAGTAACCAATCTTATCGGTGAATTTGAATGCAGGCTTGACGACAAAAGCCGTGTGATTCTCCCGGCTGGTCTCAAAAAGCAGATCTCCCAGGAGGCACAGGACCGCTTTGTCATCAACAGGGGGTTTGAGAACTGCCTGGTGTTGTATCCTATGAATGAATGGAAAGGCATCAGTGAAGAGATCAACCGTTTGAACCTTTACAACCGTAAGAACAGGGACTTCGCGAGGTATTTTTACCGCGGCGCTACAGAGCTTGTTCCCGACAATGCCAGCCGTCTTCTTCTCCCAAAGTCCTTGTTAAGTTACGCCGGTATCGTGCGCGATGTCGTTCTGTTTGCATTCTCCAACCGGATTGAAGTCTGGGCCAGGGACAGGTATGAAAAACTCATGACCGACGAGCCTGAAGACTTCTCCCTTCTGGCCGAGGATGTTATGGGCAAACAGGAACACAGCGACAGTCGCCACGATGTACCATAGGCCGGTAATGCTTACTGAATGTATTGAGCTTCTCGGCATAAAGCCGGGAGGCGTCTATGTTGACGCGACCTTTGGCGGTGGTGGTCATTCCCGGGAAATCCTCTCCAGACTTGAGAACGGCAGACTGATCGCCTTTGATCAGGATGAAGATGCCGTAAAGAATGCTTTTGATGATCCCCGTTTCACTTTTGTAAATCACAATTTCAGATTCATACGGAATTTCCTGCGGCTTCACAAGCAGGTTCCTGTCGACGGCATTCTGGCCGACCTTGGTGTTTCTTCACACCAGATCGACGTTCCGGAAAGAGGATTTTCAATTCGTGGCGAAGGTTCACTCGACATGCGTATGGACCAGCGAAAACCTCTTACTGCCCACACCATTATTAATACATACACGGAGGAAAAACTGATTGAACTCTTCCGTAATTACGGAGAAATCATCAATGCAAGAAAACTTGTATCAAGAATTGCCGAAACCCGGGGGGAAAAAGAAATCGGTTCCACTACTGAGCTTGTCCTCATTGCAAAAACCTGCGCCGAAAGAGGAAAAGAGAATAAGTATCTGGCACAGGTCTTTCAGGCTTTACGTATCGAAGTAAACCAGGAAATGGAAGTCCTTGCCGATTTCCTCAGTCAGTGCCTGGATGTATTAGGAAGTCAGGGCAGGCTGGCGGTGATAAGCTATCATTCACTTGAAGACAGATTGGTTAAAAATTATTTCAGGACCGGAAATCTTGAAGGTGAGCTAAAGAAAGATTTCTACGGCAATGTGCTTTCTCCATGGAACATGGTAACCAGGAAGGCAATTGTAGCAGGGGACAAAGAAGTGGCAGAGAATGGCCGGGCGAGAAGCGCGAGGCTGAGAGTAGCGGAGAAAAAATAGCGAAATGGTGAAATGGTGAAAAAATAAAAAAATGATTCAGTACTCATTCAATCCTTCAATCCTTCAATCCTTCATTCCTTCAATCCTTCATTCCTTCAATATGACCGAACTGCGGGAAAATAAAATGAGGGAACATCCGGTGGAGACCGAATGGGAAGACATTTCCGGGAGAACCACGTCTGATAAAGAAACTGCTGCCCCGCCTAAAGAAACCAGGCAGGAAGTCAGCCCCAAAGCAAAACCGGCAAAAAAGTCTCATAAGGGCAGGAAAAGGGTTCAGGATGTCCTTGGCGGGGACTATCTGTCTACAAAATCTGTTACCAGCAATGTGCCCTTCCTCATTTATCTCACCGTGCTGACCTTGTTATATATTGCAAACACGTACAACACCGAAAGGATGTACAAACAGATTGAAAGGACAAAGACAGAACTGAAAGAGCTGAGGTTTGAGTACATCACAACACGTTCGGCTCTCATGTTTGAAAGCAAGCTTTCGGAACTAAACAAAAGAACTCAGGCTATTGGACTGAAGGAAACGCTTATTCCTCCATACAAAATATTTTACTCTGAAGGATCGATACAGACAGGCAACAAATGACCCAGGATATAAGAAAAGGCATATTGACAAAAGTTTACCTGGTATACCTGGGGGTATTGTTGTTTGGTCTGGCCATACTGGGAAGGGCTTTTTACATCCAGAATTTCGAGAAGAAAGACATGCTCGAAATGGCCAAAAAGCAGGAAATGCAGATATTCCCGATTGAAGCGGTGCGCGGTAACATCCTTTCGGATGACGGGACTCTGCTGGCTGTTTCAGTTCCGATTTTCGAACTTCGCATGGACCTTCTTGCAGATTCCCTGACCGACGAGGTGTTCAAAAACAATGTTGATTCTCTGGCTATTTGCCTGGCCGGATTGTATAAAGACCGGTCGCCCATGCAGGTCAGGGATAAATTATGGGAAGCCAGAAGGAACCAGGAACGATATTTCCTGATCAAACGGGATGTAAACTATCCCGAGCTGAAAAAGATCCGCAGGTTCCCGATTTTCAAGAGAGGGAAATACAAGGGCGGGCTTATTGTGATCCCCCAGTGGGAACGGGAGCTTCCGTATAAATCTCTGGCCCGAAGGATTATCGGTTATGAAAAGGGGGAGGCCGACAAAAAAGTATATGTAGGACTTGAAGGCAAATTCACGAAAGAGCTTGAGGGAGTCGGGGGTTCCAGGATGATGCGCCGGGTAGGGGGCAGCAACTGGATGCCTGTAGATATCGAGAGCCAGGTAGAACCTCAAAACGGGCTTGACATTGTTACCACTATTGATATTGAGTTACAGGACATGGCTGAAGCTGCATTGAGGAGAGAGCTGATTGCCGACAGCGCCGATCATGGCTGCCTGATAGTGATGGAAGTAAAAACCGGATA
The DNA here is from genome assembly GCA_903916595.1 of uncultured Bacteroidales bacterium. Classification (GTDB taxonomy): domain Bacteria; phylum Bacteroidota; class Bacteroidia; order Bacteroidales; family FEN-979; genus CAIRDP01. The sequence goes on from CAIWXI010000014.1 coordinate 19,238, forward strand.
TGTCAAGACGATGGTGAATCTCGGAAGGACGAAGAAGGGCACGTATGAAGAAGTTTTCAACTATGCCATTGCCGAGGCAAATGAACCCGGTTCGACATTTAAACTTGCCTCATTCCTGGTTGCGCTGGATGACGGCAAGGTCGAACTAAACACTCCTATACAGGTGGGGAACGGTATTGTCTATTTTGCCGGCCATAAGATCCAGGATTCACATCCGCCTACCGCCTCGGTGTATACAGCCCAGCAGGTCTTTGAAAAATCCTCGAATGCAGGCACAGCCAAAATGATCTATGCCAACTATTCGGCTGATCCTCAGAAATACATCGACGGACTGTACCGGCTTGGACTAAACAGACCGCTCAACCTGCAGATAGACGGAGAAAGGCCGCCTTATATAAAGAACACCAAAAGCAAATACTGGTCAGATCTCTCCCTGCCCTGGATCGCCTATGGCTACGAAGTTGCCCTGGCTCCCATACACCTTATAACATTATACAATGCCATTGCAAACAAAGGCAAAGTGGTCAAACCTCTTTTTGTGAAAGAGATACTTAAGAACGGTGTTGCAGTGAAAACATTCAAGCCGGTGGTGCTGAATCCCCAGGTCGTTTCTCCTTCGACCGTAGAGAAAGCCATGATCCTGATGGAAGGTGTCGTCCTGCGCGGCACCGGCACATCCATCGCCAGCCCGATATACAGGATAGCAGGAAAGACAGGTACCGCACAGCTGGCGCAAGACAACCGGGGGTATAACCAGGGGACCAGGAACGTCAGGTATAAAGGTTCTTTCTGCGGCTTCTTCCCTGTGGATGACCCCAGGTACAGCATGATGGTGGTCATAGTGGATCCCAAAAAAGGAAAGTATTATGGAGGTGCGGTAGCCGCCCCGGTTTTCAGGGAAATTTCCGACAGGCTGTATGCAATGCAGAAGGACATTATCTTCCCGGCCAGGAAAGACACTCTGAACAGTCCTCTGCCCTTTGCCCATACCGGTTGGCAAAGCGATCTTCAGGAAGCTTACAGCGCTCTCGGCTACAGCACGGGCAAAGTAAATATAAAAGCAACATGGACCCAGGTCATTTCTGCCGACAGCAAAATTGTATTATACCCACAGCTGATCTCCAGAAATCTGATGCCCGATGTAAGTGGAATGGGACTCAGGGATGCTTTATTCCTATTGGAGCAGATGGGGCTTAATGTATCAGCCAACGGGAAAGGGTCGGTCGTGGCCCAGTCAGTCAAGCCAGGAACACTTGTAAACAAAGGAATGCCGGTTGTACTGGAACTCCAGGGTCCGAAAGCAAAAGAAAAAAAGCAGATATGAAGAAGCTGAGTCATATACTGCCATCTGATCTGGTCCTTGAAAGCAGGGGCGATACTGATATTTTGGTGAGCGCTTTGCAGTTTGATTCCAGGCAGGTCGGGCCCGGCGATGTGTTTTTCGCTGTCAAAGGCAGTGTTTCCGATGGCCATGATTTTATACCGATAGCCATAGAGAAGGGCGCTTCTGTTATTGTTTGTGAGTCCTTCCCTGAAGAGACGCCTCTCCTCACAACCTGGATCAGAACCTCTAACAGCGCCATTTCGCTTGGAGTGATGGCATCGGCCTTTTACGGCAATCCATCGCAAAAACTGAAGCTGATTGGCATTACCGGGACGAACGGAAAGACCACCACCGTTACACTTCTGCACAGGCTCTTTACCGACATGGGTTATAATACCGGCTTACTAAGTACCATCAGGAACCAGGTACATCTGCGCGAAGTTCCCTCCACGCATACTACTCCCGACCCTGTTCAGATCAACCGCCTGCTTGCAGAAATGTGCGACGAGGGCTGTGAGTACTGCTTCATGGAAGTGAGTTCGCATGCGATAGATCAGAAGCGAATTGCAGGATTGAAATTCAGCGGAGGCATATTCTCCAACCTCACGCATGACCACCTCGATTATCATAAAACATTTGATGCATATCTTAAAGCCAAAAAGGGCTTTTTTGATGGCTTGCCAGATGATGCTTTTGCACTTGTGAACAAGGATGACAGGAACGGAGCCGTTATGCTCCAAAATACCAGGGCTTCAAAATACACTTACAGCCTGCAGTCTATGGCCGATTTCCACTGCAGAATACTGGAAAACCAATTCATTGGCCTGCACCTTAACATCGACGGGCAGGAGGCGTGGTTTCGCCTGATCGGTTCATTCAATGCATACAATCTTCTGTCGGTATATGCAACTGCCGTGCTGCTGGGGCAGGAACCTTCGCAGGTGCTGACCATTCTTAGCAGTCTTAGTCCGGTGGAAGGCCGGTTTAATTATATCCATGGTCAGGGAAACATTACAGCGGTCGTGGATTACGCGCATACCCCCGATGCCCTGAAGAATGTACTGGAGACCATTAACGACATCCGCCATCATAAAGAAAACCTTATTACTGTAGTTGGTGCCGGGGGCAACCGTGATGTGGCAAAAAGGCCATTAATGGCGAAAATTTCAGTACAACTCAGCGACCAGCTTATTCTAACTTCCGACAATCCGAGGTTTGAAGATCCTGATACCATCCTTGAAGAGATGGTGAAAGGCATTGACGCTTCTGATTTACCTAAAGTATTGGTAATCGCAGACCGCCGTCAGGCTATCAAGACCGCGGTGACTCTGGCCAGGGAAAACGATATCATCCTGATCGCGGGTAAAGGCCATGAAACATACCAGGAGATCAGGGGTGTAAAATACCCTTTCGACGACAGGGACATAGTGAAAGAATTATTCTTACTAAAACCATAGCCTATGTTATACTATCTTTTTACATGGCTGCACAAAGCGTTCGGGTTCCCGGGAGCCGGGGTATTCCAGTATATTTCTTTCAGGGCCGCTTTTGCGTTGATCACATCACTGTTTATTTCTATGATCATCGGAAAATCGCTGATTGGATTTCTTCGGCGCAAACAGGTCGGGGAAACCGTGAGGGACCTGGGGCTTGAAGGGCAAAAATCAAAACAGGGCACCCCAACCATGGGCGGATTGATCATCCTTGCGGCGATCCTGGTTCCTACCCTGCTATTTGCCAAACTGCACAACATTTATATTATCCTGATCATCGTCGCAACAGTATGGCTTGGTGCGATCGGCTTCCTTGACGACTACATCAAGGTATTCAAGAAGGACAAGAAGGGATTGCCCGGCAAGATCAAGGTGCTTGGCCAGATCGGGCTGGGTCTTCTTGTCGGATTTACTATGTATTTCAGCGACCGTGTAGTGATACGGGAGAAGACGAGGAACCAGGCTTATGTGGCTTCCCAGGACATATTCAAGGTAGAAAACGCATCGGAGAGGATAAGTCCGTTTTCGAGAACTGAAATTAAATCGACAAAAACCACCATCCCGTTTATAAAGCACAACGAGTTCGACTACAGCTGGCTTATTTCATGGATCAGTCCGAAGGCAAAAGACTATACCTGGCTCATATTTATCCCTATCATCATTTTTATCATCATTGCAGTATCTAACGGGGCAAATCTAACCGACGGGCTTGACGGGCTGGCGAGCGGTACGTCGGCTATCATAGGAGTGACATTAGGAGTACTGGCGTATGTTTCAGGTAATACGAATTTCGCCGATTACCTCAACATTATGTACATTCCGAATACCGGGGAGCTGGCCATATATATTGCAGCATTTGTAGGGGCCTGTATAGGTTTTCTCTGGTATAACTCCTACCCGGCCCAGGTGTTTATGGGCGATACAGGCAGCCTTGCTTTGGGTGGCATCATCGCTGTTTTCGCGATCATCATCCGCAAAGAGATCATGATTCCGATTTTCTGCGGGGTTTTTCTTGCGGAAAATATTTCGGTTGTAATGCAGGTAAGTTACTTCAAATACACCAGAAAGAGATTCGGGGAAGGCCGGAGGATATTTAAGATGTCGCCCCTACATCATCATTATCAAAAACTTGGATACCATGAAGCAAAGATCGTGATGAGATTCATGATCGTTGGGATCATGCTGGCCGTTTTGACGATTGTAACCCTGAAGATCAGATAGCTGTTATCTGTTATCTGATATCTGATGGCAGATGGCTGATAAAAACATACACTAAAATAAAAAGAAATGACTTTAGAATCCATGGCATTACAAGGAAACACAACGATTTACGAGAATCTTGCCGCAACGGTCTCAGGGCGTATCCGTGAGACCCGCAAGGCTTGTTTCAAGGAATGGTTTTCTGATTTCAGCAATACCGAGCACAGGCTGGAGTTCGTCGCCAACATTCATGGCATCGAGTTCATCAACGATTCCATGTCGGTGAGCCTCAATGGTGCATGGTTTGCCCTGGAATCCATGTCGAAACCTGTGATCTGGATTGCCGGAGGGGGGAGTACTCATGAAGAAATGAAGTTCCTTAGATCAGTGGTTGAAAAGAAAGTCAAGGCTATCATCTGTCTGGGGCCGGACTATGCGTCGGTTCATGAGGCTTTCAGCGATCTTGAAATTCCTATTGCCGACACGTATACCATGGCAGAGGCAGTAGAAGCTGCATATTATATGGGAAAGAAAGGTGATGCCACTTTGTTCTCTCCGGGATGCAGTGAGGATGAGATCTTCACAGGTCATGAAGCCAGGGGGATAGCTTTCAGAAAAGCAGTAAAGGATCTTTAAGAGAATTGCAATGGCTGTCGTTTTGAAAAACATCAAAGGAGATAAGGTAATCTGGATAGTGGTTGTGATATTATCTATTTTCTCACTGCTTGCTGTCTACAGTTCTACCGGTACTCTTGCTTATAAGAAACAGCATGGGAATACCGAGTATTATCTCATGAAACATTTGCTTATCCTGGGGTTTGGTTTTGGCCTGATGTACTTTACCCATCTTATTAAGTATACTTATTTCTCAAGGATTTCTCAGATCGGACTGATTCTTACCCTGCCCTTGCTGGCATTTACGCTAGTCTCAGGAACCAATCTGAACGAGGCTAACCGCTGGCTTACCGTACCGATAGTAAACCTTACCTTTCAGAGTTCCGATATGGCAAAACTGTTTCTAATCATGTACCTTGCCCGGGTACTGAGCAAAAAACAGGAGCTGGTAGAAGATTTTAAGAAAGGGTTCCTTCCGGTTATTCTTCCTGTTATAGCCGTTACCATACTTATTTTACCTGCGAACTTCTCCACTGCAGCGATCCTGTTCGTCACCTGCCTGGTGCTGATGTTCATAGGCCGTATCAGTCTGAAATATATTTTTTCTCTGATCGGGCTGGGGTTTGTTTCGGTGATTATGATCTTTGCCATCGCGATTGTTTTCCCTCATCTGTTTCCCCGTGGTGAAACCTGGGTAAAACGCGTGGAACATTTTATAAACGATGAAAAAGCCAGCGCCGATGCCACTTACCAGGTAGACCAGGCTAAGATTGCCATTGTGTCGGGTGGGGTTTTTGGAAAATCGCCCGGAAAGAGCACACAGCGCAATTTCCTTCCCCATCCTTATTCCGATTTCATTTTTGCGATTATCATTGAAGAGTATGGCCTGATCGGGGGCAGTTTCGTGATGCTCCTTTACCTTATATTATTTTTCAGGGTGATTCGGATCGCCGGAAAATGCCAGGGGAATTTCGGAGCCTTGCTTTCCCTGGGGATAGGCTTCAGCATGGTATTTCAGGCCATGATCAATATGGCGGTGGCTGTGAATCTTTTCCCTGTAACAGGTCAGACACTGCCCCTGATCAGCATGGGTGGCACTTCAATCTGGTTCACCAGCATCGCGATAGGGATTATTCTAAGTGTAAGCAGATGGACTGAAATAGACACGAAGAATGGCACTGAACTTGAAATACTCACCGATCGGGGGAATACCCTGATGACAGAACCGGTTCCGTTAGCAGGAGCAGTAATATGATAAAGATAATCATCAGCGGAGGAGGTACAGGGGGGCATGTGTTCCCGGCTATTGCCATTGCCAATGCCATCAGGGCTAAGCGGGCTGATGCTGATATTCTGTTCATTGGTGCCAGGGGAAAGCTGGAGATGGAAAAGGTCCCAGCTGCAGGGTACCGTATCGAAGGCCTCAGCATTGCCGGGTTTCAGAGAAGAATTACTTTGAAGAACCTGAGTTTCCCTTTTAAACTCTTAAGCAGTATGATCAGAGCAAAAAAACTGGTCTCAGAATTTGCTCCAGATCTTGTTATAGGTGTTGGCGGTTATGCCAGCGGACCGGTTCTGAAAACTGCTGTTTCAATGAACATACCGGCGCTGATCCAGGAACAGAATTCCTTCCCGGGTGTTACAAACCGCATGCTGGCCGGCAAAGTTCAAAAGATATGTGTGGCCTACGAAGGCATGGAAAAATATTTTCCGAAAGAGAAGCTCGTGCTTACAGGGAACCCGATACGGCAGGATATAGAAGGGATGAAGGGTATTGAAGGAATGAAGGATAAAAGGAATGAAGGAATGAAGGTGTTTGGACTTGAGGAAGGCAAGACCACGGTGCTTGTGATTGGCGGCAGTCTCGGGGCCGGCACTATCAACAGTAGTGTTCTGAACTGTGTAAAAAACGGCAAGCCGGAGGGGAATGTACAATGGCTGTGGCAATGCGGAAAATATTATTATGAAAACATCAGGGCAGAAGTCGGATCTCCCGGTCTGGCCGAAGTAAAAAGCAGTGTGAGTCTGTATGCTTTTATCGACCGTATGGATCTGGCCTATTCGGCTGCCGATATAGTGATATCCCGGGCAGGGGCAATCGCGATTTCCGAGTTATGCGCTGTTTCAAAACCCGTCATCCTGATCCCCTCTCCCAATGTGGCAGAAGACCATCAGACAAAAAATGCCATGGCGCTTTCCCAAAAAAAAGCAGCCATCCTCCTTAAGGATAATGAAGCAGTGGAGAAACTTTCAGGAATACTTGAATTTTTGATCCGGGATATCAGTATGCAGGATGAATTAAAAAGAAACATAAAAGCCATGGCCGTTCCCGGGGCAGCAGAAAAAATCGCATCAGAAGCATTGAAATTAATACATATTAAAAGTTAATACGCGATAATGAAACCGGAAGAAATTTCATCGGTATATTTCCTCGGTATAGGGGGCATAGGCATGAGCGCCCTGGCTCGCTATTTCAAACATCTTGGAGCTGTAGTGCACGGTTACGATAAAACCCCGACGGCATTAACAGATCAGCTTTCGCGTGAAGGCATGAAGATTCATTTTGAAGAAAACCCTGACGAGATTCCTGATGACACCGAGCTGGTCATATACACTCCTGCCATCCCATCTGACAATAAAGAATTTACGTTTTTTCTCAGAAAAAAGACGAGGATGATGAAGCGCTCGGAAGCGCTGGGCATGATCTCTTCAAACTATTTTACTATTGCAGTTGCCGGCACTCATGGCAAAACAACCACTTCCGGGCTCATTGCCCATATCCTGAAAAGTGCGGGCGTACCTCATATTGCTTTCCTTGGTGGCATCTTGAAAAATTACGGAACTAATTTCCTGATTGAAACTTCCGGATCAAAACCGGCAATTTGCGTTGTGGAGGCCGATGAATTTGACCGGTCCTTCCTTCAGCTCAGACCCGATATTGCTATAATCACTTCGGCTGATCCCGATCATCTCGACATTTATCATACGCAAAAGGAAATGCTTGCTGCCTTTGGAGAATTCACGGGAAAGATTAGAAAAGGCGGGTCGCTGATACTGAAAGCTGGGGTAAAAATAAAACCACTTCAAAAATCTGACTATAATCTATTTTCTTATTCTTTAAACAAAACGAAGGCCTCAGAAGCAACGAATTCAAAAGATTTTATGGCAGCAGGGGCCGTTATAAAACAAGGCGTTTACCACTATGATTTCTGCAGTGCAAATGATGTGTGGAAGGATCTTGTTCTCGGTTTGCCTGGCTTGTTTAATCTTGAAAATGCTGTTGCGGCCACATCCGCTGTATTCCTTCTGGGATTAAGCCGTTTGAAAATAGCTAAAGCCCTGAAGTCGTACCAGGGAGTTGTCAGGAGATTTGATCTTCAGATTAAAAGACGAGATTTTGTGTATATCGACGATTATGCCCATCATCCCGAAGAACTTAAAGCCTGCATTGAAGCGGTAAGAAAAATGTATCCCGGAAGAAAGATCACCGGTGTTTTTCAGCCTCATCTGTTTTCCCGTACCCTCGACCTGGCATCGGAGTTCGCTGCGAGCCTTGACCTACTCGATGAAGTTGTATTACTTGAAATATATCCAGCCAGGGAAAAGCCCGTTGAGGGAGTTAGCAGTGCCCTGATATTGGAAAAACTGAAATGCAAGAACAAAAAGATTATCGAAAAAACTAAACTCGTGAAGTATCTGAAAGGTCTAAAGCCAGAGGTACTGCTTACCCTGGGGGCAGGAGATATTGACCAGCTTGTTAAACCCGTGAGAAGAGCTTTTGAGAAATGAAAAAATTCTGGAAGATAGCCCTTGTGGCCCTATGGATTTTAGTGGTAGCCGGAGCCGGTGTACTTGTGGGGTTTACAAGTTTTGAACAGTATTACAGACCCTGCAAGAGAATTTACGTAACGATGGATTACGGACAGTCCGATAAACTCATCAGTAAAGAAGATATCGATTCCCTCATCCGCAGAAATACAGGCAGAATCAGCGGTAAGCCTATGGGATGGGTAAATATAAGGCAGATAGAGAACTCCATTAAATCACAGCCATATGTCGGGAAAGTTCATATTTACGAAAGCCTCGACGGTAATATCTTCGCTGAAGTCAAACAAAGAGAACCTCTGCTTCGTATCATTAATATCAAGAACGAGACTTTTTATGTTGACTTATCAGGTCGTCTTCTGCCTCCTAATCCCTTCTCCCCGGCCCGGGTTCTTGTAGCAAACGGGAATATATCTCACTCCTACAGTGAGAATCCGAACTTCAAAGTAGAAACACCTACCACAGGCGACACCCTGGTATCTGACACTCTGCTTCTTGACTTATACAAACTGGCCTTGTTTATTAACCGTGACCGCTTTCTTAAAGCCGAGATAGATCAGATCTATGTAACCTCCTCAGGTGAATTCGAACTGGCACCAAAAGTTGGTAATCATATCATCATGCTGGGAAGGGCTGATGATCTTGACCATAAATTTAAGAAGCTTCTTGCTTTCTACAATAAAGGGCTCAATAGCATCGGATGGAATAAATACAATTACATCAATATAAAATACAGAAATCAAGTGGTCTGTTCAAAACTCTAGGGATATGAAAAACTCAGGAATCATCGTCGGTCTCGACATCGGAACAACAAAAATCGCCGCCATTGTCGGGCGCAAAAACGAACACGGAAAAATAGAGATACTTGGTTATGGCAAAGTCCCCAGTATCGGTGTTAAACGCGGAGTCGTGGCCAATATTGAAAACACGGTTCAGTCGATACGGGAAGCTGTAGCTGAAGCTTCGGCCAAATCAGGTGTCGACATCAGGTATGTGAATGTAGGTATTGCAGGCCAGCATATTAAAAGTCTTCAGCACAGGGGAAGCATGATCAGGGAAAATTTTGATACTGAAATCAGCCAGGAAGACATCAACAAGCTCTGCAACAGCATGTTTAATCTGAACATGAACCCGGGTGAAGAGATCCTTGATGTGATCGCCCAGGAATTCAGCATAGACGGCGAGCATGGAATTCCCAAACCAAAAGGTATGAACGGGCGTTTGCTTGAGGCTAATTTCCATATTATTATCGGGCAGACTGCTGCAGCAAAAAACATATACAAATGTGTGCGGAAAGCGGGGCTTGAGGTCGTGGAACTTATTCTGGAACCTATAGCCTCTGCCGATGCCGTGCTGAGCGAAGATGAAAAGGAAGCCGGTGTGGTCCTGGTCGACATTGGCGGCGGAACCTCCGATGTGGCTATTTTCCATGAAGGAATTATCCGCCATACAGCTGTAATTCCTCTTGGCGGCGAGATAATCTCTGATGATGTAAAGGAGGGTTGTTCTATAATAAAGAAACATGCCGAAGAGCTTAAAATAAAATTCGGTTCAGCTCTTGCACGCGAAAACAAGGAGGAAGAGATTGTTGCAATTCCGGGTTTGCGCGGCCGGCCACCCAAGGAGATCAGTCTTAAAAACCTGGCCAGTATTATACAGGCCCGTATGGAAGAGATCATAGAACATATTTATTATGAAATCAAGAATTCGGGTTATGAGAAAAAGCTTCTGGGAGGAATTGTACTTACCGGAGGAGGTGCTCAGATGAAACATATTGCCCAGCTTACCGAATTCATTACCGGTTTTGATACCCGGATCGGTTACCCTAATGAACATCTCAGCAATGAGATCCCTCCTGAAATGGCCAGTCCTATGTATGCTACAGGGATTGGTCTTGTTGAGATAGGCATCGATCGTTACGAGAAGGAGCAGGAAAAACTGAAAGAAGTTGAGGAAGAACCCGAAGAAGCGAAACCGGAACCGGGTAAGCAAAAGAAAGTAAAGGAGAAGAAAATAAAGGATCCTTCCAGGGTAAGAAGGTCTTTCCCGGAACTTTTCCTCGATAAAATTAAAGGCTTATTCGAGGAAGATGTTGAATAAACCGCTATTAACAATCAATCTGTTAATAAATAAAATAAAACAGGACAAAACGAGCAGTTCAATTGACTAATTTTAAACGGATCTAATCAGTATAACATGAGCGAAATATTAAAATTTGATCTCCCTAAAAACCAGTCATCTATAATTAAAGTTATAGGTGTTGGCGGCGGTGGCAGCAACGCTGTGACACATATGTACAACCAGGGAATTGTTGGTGTAGATTTCATAATCTGCAATACCGATGCCCAGGCCATGGAGTCCAGTCCTGTCCCCACGAAGATCCAGCTGGGAGCAAATCTCACCAGCGGCCTTGGCGCCGGTGCTGTCCCTTCGGTAGGGCGTAACGCGGCCCTCGAAAATGCTGATGATATCAGGGATATCCTTGACAAAGGAACAAAAATGCTATTTATCACCGCCGGTCTGGGCGGCGGCACGGGTACCGGTGCCGCTCCTGTAATCGCGCAGATTTCGAAGGAGCTCGATATCCTTACAGTGGGTATCGTTACCATTCCCTTCGCTTTTGAGGGAAGAAAACGCAAACAGTATGCCGAAGAAGGCCTTCAGCAGCTTAAGAAACAAGTCGATGCGCTGCTGATCATAAGCAATGACAAGCTCAGGGAACTTTGCGGCGACCTGAGGTTATCGGCCGCTTTTAAAAAAGCCGATAACGTGCTTACAATGGCAGCAAAAGGCATAGCCGAAATCATAACGGTAACCGGCCACATCAACGTAGACTTTGAAGATGTGAAAACGGTGATGCGAAACAGTGGGGTTGCTATCCTGGGAACAGGTGTGGCAGGTGGTGAAAACCGTGCTCTACGGGCTGTTGAAGAGGCGCTCAGTTCTCCTCTGCTCGACAATAATGATATTGAAGGAGCAAGTAACCTTCTACTTTACATCTCAAGCGGTACCGACGAGATCACGATGGATGAAGTGACCGAAATCACCGACTATATCCAGGCCAAAACCAAATCATCGGCTGAAGTTATCTGGGGTACCGGTTCTGACGTCAACCTGGCTGAAAATATCAGTATTACTATCATAGCCACCGGCTTTGATCCTGAACACAGGCAGAAAGACCCTGCCAGGCCGCAGGATGTAATACTGCATACTCTCTATGGGCAAAAAGTTGAAGCTAAAGTTGAAAAGCGAATCATCGAACCGCGTATCGTTTCACCGGCGCCTATGATCCAGAATGTAATAGAAGAGATGACATTAATGTCACCGGTTCCTGAACAAATGACTGCTGAATCGGAGCCTGTAATGGAAGGTTCAATTGAACTCAGCGTCGACTCCTCTTCGCGTTCTATTGAATTCACCCTTGACAATCCTCAGATTTTCATTCAGCCGGAGACTATCGTAAGAGAGACTATCAGCATAAGGGAACCTGAACTTGTTAATGAAGGCCGCCTGCATCCGGCCCATGAACATGAACCTTTTATCAGAACCCAACCTGCAGTTCACCCCGCCACTGGCCCTAATCAGGATGATCATGACCGCAGGGCGAATGAAAGGGTAAACAAGTTACGGGCTCTCAGCGAAAAACTGAAAACACATACTCCTATTGATCCGACAAACATCTATGAGCTTGAATCGGTTCCGGCCTACAAACGCAGGAATATAGACCTTTTAGATGTAACCCCCTCATCAGAACCCCTTGCACCCACATACTCATTTGGTGAGTCAGCTGACAGAACCTTAGAGATCAGATCGGAAAATTCTTTTCTGCATAAAAATGTAGATTAAACCGCCGAGGGTTTTTCATTTTTTTACGACTTCATATCTGTTCAGCCAGCTGTCGGCAAGGTGAATAGAATTGCCTCTCTTTTTCAAAACACGGCCAAACTGCACTATGCTGTCGGGAAATGACTCAAGCCATCCGTCTTTTATCAGGTATATCCTTGACTGAAGAAAAACTTCCGTAGCCAGTTCAGGATTCCTCACATAATCTTTGTCATGCGGAGTGGCTTTGATATGAACAGGATCGGGGCTGGCCGTAAGATAGGAATTCCAGTACTCTGCAATAATGCCGATATCTCCCATTGATCGCATCGCCGATAATATCCTTATCCGTGAGGGCTTAATTTGCGGATAATAGAATCTGAAACATCCGCTCAGAGAACCAATAACCACCACGATGGCAAGAATAATTTTCATCTTCGTTTTCCATTTGTTTTTTGGCGCGTTTTCAAGCCATATAATAAGGCTGATCCAGGCCGAAATAAAAAAAGTTGTGAAATATCTCCTTCCGGCCCCATTTGCGGCGACCCAGCTTGAAAATATTACAGCAGCCAGTGTAAGAATGGCTTCAAAAAGAAAAAAATAAAACCATGGATTTTCGGTAATTTTAAGCCTTGTCATCTGGTGTTTATTTTTCGAAATCCACATCAACGGTATACTTAGCAAAAGAACCCAGGAGTAGACACTTTCAATGCTGCTCTCGGAAGCAAAAAGAAAGACACCTATCACCGAGTTATAAACTATTTTTACCGTAGAGACCAGTGATACGGGATCAGCAAGAAATCCCTTATTGTAGATCTGTACGGGAGTGGAAACCGATTTTGCATAATGAAGAAGCAGGTAGCCTGCGACGAGCCAGAATGCGACAATAAAAGCCGGTACCAGCAAGCCACGCCTGACCACCAATTTAACAGGATCTCTGAATGTTAACAGGTAGTATAGACTGCCAAGCAGCAGCAAGGCAAACAGGCTAATGAGAGCCATATCAGAAACCCAGACTGCTACAATGAACATCAGGCAGGAAGATGACAGCCATGCAAGGCATTTCCATTGAACTTTCGTGCCGAATGAACGGTCGAGAAAGTTGAGGGCAAGCAGCACACAGCTTGCCTGTATGCCGTAGAGTATCAAAAGGAATTCCAAAAAATGCCAGGGTGGAAAAAACCAGATCAGGGCCAGGCATATCCTGCCATACCCGCTTTTTACAAAACGGGTAAGCGCCAGAAATCCTGCAGTCAGCACAAGATAATGCACAACGGAAACCAGGAATACGGGTGCCCAGCCCGTGAAAGTGTACAAATAATGGGTAATGAACGGAATGAGGTTCCCGGAGCGGTCCTGCCCCCAGAAATAAATATCATGAGGCAAAGAAAATGAGGGTGTCATCAGTATATTAACTGCCATGTCGGAAGTGAGAAGAGGAAAGAAATTTTCGGAAAAAGTAAAAAAAGATAAAAGTATGATCAGAAAAATTCCCGGATAAACCAGGTTGTCTGCACTGAATTTCATGGCTTCATCTGGCTTAGCCGTTTGTAAACAATCTTTTCGAGCAAGCCGAAAGGGAGAAAGGCAGCGATCCTTAACTGAATCATGTTATTTATTCTGTACACTGCCCTGGGCCGTGGCTTACAGGATACGCCGTAGATAAAACCTGCCACCTTTTCAGGACTCAGGACCCTCCCGATTTCCTTTGAAGCCTGGGTAGCAAAAGCATGAAACGCAGATTTAAGCGGATCCCTCGCTGCCCCAGGCAGAGGTTTTACGGTGAGATCCGAAACGGTTTTAAGAAGCTCTGTGTTTATTGCCCCCGGCCTTATCACAACCACATCTATACCATGAAATCTCAGCTCCTGCCTCAACGCTTTGGCATACCCTTCAAGCAGTTTCTTCGACAGCGGATACGACATGAAGGGCATGGTAAGATTCAGGCTTTCACTGCCGATATGAATAATTCTTCCGCCGGGTTTTCGCAGCAAGGGTAAAAAAACCTGGTTCACCCGGTATGCTCCGAATACATTCACTTCAAAGATTTTTCTGAATTCGTTTACCGGAGCTTCAGATAACAGAAAATAACTGTCAATCCCGGCATTGTTAATGATCAGGTCCAGCTGAACATTTCCGGCTTTCACATGGACCAGGGCCGAACCGACCGACTCATCTGAAGTGACATTCATGGCCAGCGACCAGAAATTGTTTCTCATTTCAGGCCGGGCGGCAAACCAGGCGATGCTTTGGGCGTCGGTGTAGGCCGGTTCTTCCAGGTCGGTGGCCACTACCTTCCAACCCCTGGAAAGAAAGGTGAAAACAAGCGCTTTTCCAAGGCCTCTTCCTGCTCCGGTGACCAGGACAGTTTTTTCTGAATCAGGCATTGTTCATGTATTTTTTTTCTTTCCGTTTCTGGATTACAGAGGCCAGTAAACAAAGGGGGTTCCATAAAAACTTCCATTTACCGAAGGCCAGCGGGACATCAATAAAAGAACGTTCACCACGAAGCACTTTACCAAACGCCCTCCATACCCGTTCACTATCGCGCACCCAATGATGAATTCTAAGGGGTACTGCATTGAACAATGCACCTATATGCTTTGCCTCCAGCATCTCTGGCATGACCTCTGAATTAATTCGTTCTGAATACATTGCAAGATCAGGGTTTTCGCGATCAAGACTACACTTTATGACTTCCGCCGCGATAATGCCGCTTGTCACTGCCCAGAAGATCCCTTCGCCTGTAAGCGCATCGGTAAGGCCGGCAGCATCGCCTGCAACCAATACCCTGCCCGAATGGAACTCAGCTTTGCGGGTTCTGACAGGAAGAGGATGGGAACGGTTCGAAATCGTTTCCAATACAGGAATACCTGTAGAAGACAGGAATTTCTCATAATACGCTGGCATTCGTCTTGCCATATGCGCCGGCCCTCCTATCCCTATTGAGAAATGATCCTTTTTAGGAAATATCCAGGCATATCCCCCCGGGAAAGTCCCCCAGTCGAGAAATACGGTACATGCATACTTTTGAAGCATTTCAGGAGTGGACTTCACTTCGGCTTCCCATGCCATCCCCCATTCAATATCGCTGTTCAGACCAAATGTCCTCGCAACCCGGCTCGACGCCCCATCGGCACCGATCATAAATAATGAACGGTAAACGCCTTTATCAGTCTTTACCGACACTCCGCCGGCATCCTGGCTTATTTCAGTGACTTTTTCAGAAGTACGAACCCTGGCCCCGGCTTCCCCCGCTTTCGCCAGAAGAAAATCATCCAGCTCATCGCGCATAGTACAATACATTAAAGGGAGTTCACTGGTCCGGGTATAAACATCTGTATACCCCGATGAAAAACGGAAGTCATGAACGGTGGTGTGAATCACCTCACTCAGGTCAAACGGTATAATGGAAAGAATTTTATGCGTGAGCCCGGCTCCGCAAACCTTATAGCGGGGAAAAGAAGACTTTTCGAGTATTAAAGTACTGATTCCTGATTTCTGAAGATGCCACGCGGCTATTGTACCAGCCGGACCGGCTCCGGAAATAATTACATCCGCATCGCGATCCATTGTCACAACAGAGAAATGACTTCCTTAAGCAGTTTATCCTTATTGATCGGAACCACCCCAACCTCCTCGCATACAATGCCGCCGGCAAGATTCGAAATAAATGCAATTTCATAAGGCGAACGCTCAGCAGCCATACAAAGAGAAGCCACACTGATCACGGTATCGCCTGCCCCACTCACATCAGAGATTGGCCGCACATGGGCTGGAATAAAAAGATTTTTATGATCCTGCTTATCTTTCATGCTGATCAGCATTCCATGTTCCGAGAGTGTAGTCATTACATAATCACACTTTATCTTTTCTCTCAGCGCCTGGGCCGCTTCATTAATAGAATCGTGGTCCTCTGCATCCAGCTCTATCTGCAGGCCTTCCTTCAGTTCTTTCAGATTCGGCTTGAATAAATTTACATGTGAGAATGATTCGAAATTCTTTCTCTTTGGATCTACGGCTACAGGAATATTCCGTTTACGGGCTTTTTTCACGACTTCCTGGATCAGCTTTGGAGTGAGAACCCCCTTGTTGTAATCCTGAAAAATAATACAGTGCACATTCCCGGTCTCAAGAATGCGGTCGATGACCCTCGACAGAGTGAGATAATCGGCCTGAACAAGATCATCATCCTCCTCCTCGTCAACCCTCAGCATCTGGTAAGTGTTTCCGAAAATCCTGAATTTGGTTGTGGTGATCCTTCTCTGGCTTCTGACAATACCCGAGGAATTCATCTTTTCCTTTTTCATCAGTTCCAGAAAAATATCACCTTTATCGTCAGTGCCAATCACCGAACATAAAATAGGTTTGGCGCCCATGGCTCTGATATTCATGGCAACATTGGCTGCCCCTCCCATCCGATGTTCACGTTTACGTAAAGCAACAATGGGTATAGGCGCTTCAGGCGAAATTCTTTCTACTTTTCCCCACAGATAGGAATCTACCATTACGTCTCCTATCACCATGACATTCATCCGGCTGAATGAATCAAAAAGCTTTTTATAATTAACTCCTTTGGGCATGCTCTGGATTTAAATTACAGACTTGTCAAGATGATAGTCAGCAATGGTTTTAATATTTTTATTTTTCTCGTCGGATGAGATCTTCCCGTCGATCAGGCGGATGATACGATGAGTATGCAGGGCGATATCCTCTTCATGGGTAACGATGATAACAGTATTTCCCTTCTTGTGAATTTCTTCCAGCAAACCAAGTATCTCGATGGATGTTTTAGAGTCGAGGTTCCCCGTGGGTTCGTCGGCAAGGATGATCGCGGGGTTGTTTACAAGAGCTCTGGCAATAGCCACACGCTGACGCTGCCCTCCGGAAAGCTCGTTAGGCTTGTGAGTCATCCTGTCTGTTAATTTTACTTCTTCAATCACAGTGGAAGCTCTCTCGATCCGTTTGGCTTTGCTGTAACCGGCATAGATCAATGGAAGCATAACATTCTCAAGGGCAGAAGAACGTGGCAACAGGTTAAAGGTCTGGAAAACGAACCCTATTTCACGGTTCCGGATCTCTGCCAGGCTGTTATCGTCCATCTTGCTCACATCATGGCCGTTCAGCATATAGCTACCGCCGGTGGGAGTATCAAGGCAACCAAGAATATTCATCAGCGTTGATTTCCCTGAGCCCGAAGGGCCCATGATAGCCACAAATTCATTTTTACGAATGATTAATGAAATGGAGCGCAGGGCTTCAACCAGCACGGTACCTACTTTGTAATTTTTTACAATATTTTCAAGATTAATAATCTCTTTTTCCATGGATCAAAGATAATTGGTTAAAATCGTAGTACAAAATCTTCTTTGCTTAGTTCTTCACGAAAATAAATCACACCGAGGTGGTAAAGGTCGATGCTGACCTTTACTTCGGGCAGGGCAATAATGAGCCTCCAGGCTTCTTCCATTTCGGGCGACCAGTGTATATCGTCGAATACCGCGACAGAACCTGCATGCAGGCTGGGCAGGCATTTTTCCCAGTATCTCAGGGTAGCTTCGAGGCGGTGGTTACCGTCGAAAAACAACAGGTCAGGAACGGGTAACATCTTTAAGGCTTCTCCAATCTTATCATCGAAAGTTCCCGACAGCACAGTAATATTTTTTTTACCTGCTTTTTCAAAATTTGAAGCTGCAATGGCTGCCGTTTCATCGCAGCCTTCGATGGTGACGATCCTGGCGTCGGGGGCTGCTTCTGACATGTACAATGAACTAAGGCCCAGGGAAGTCCCGAATTCAAGTATTGAAACAGGCTTGTTTACCCTTGCAAGCTTATAAAGAAATTGCCCTTTGGCAGCCGACACCAGTGATCCCCGGGCCAGTTCCTTTACTTTAACTTCGCCGGAAAGCGGCGCCTTTCCTTCAGATCCGGCACCGAAATCCTTCCTGTGAATTACACTCTCGTCTCTCAGCCATTCTTTCCTGAGCCTTTCAACCCTGCTGTAAGCCGCGCAGATCGTATGGTCTTTAAGCAAACCAGCCCAGAAAGTATAAATAAAGGGTGAGTGCAGGCTATACTTAGACTGAACCGACCACCGGTGTTTTATGTAAGATGAAAAGGAATCCTTTAACCTGCTCATAACAAATAAAAAACAAGACCTGAGTCAGGCCCATTAAAATAACCATATTGTTTGACGATTATTGTGCAATTAAGTTACACCTTTGGCTTCCAATTTAAAGGTGGGAACCAATTGCAAGGCACTTTTGTTAATTTTGCAAAAAAAAACCAAAACTTTGCAAAAACAAGTTAAGAATATCGGCAATTATTTTTCTCTGGTAAAGATCCATCATACTCTGTTTTCACTGCCATTTGCGATGATCGGTCTTTTCCTTGCTTTTAAAGAAACGGGAGAGGGCATCAGCATAAAAACAGCTCTGCTGGTGATATTATGCGTGCTGTTTGCCAGAAATGCGGCCATGGCTTTTAACCGTTATGCCGATCTGGAATATGATCGCAAGAACCCCCGCACGGCCGGCCGCGAGCTACCGCGCAACATCATCAGCAAGCCTTCCGCCCTGGCATTTATCATTATCAACGCCGCATTTTTCATGGGGGCGGCATTTCTTCTGAACAATCTTTGCTTCCTGCTTTCCCCTCTTGCCTTGCTCATCGTGATGGGCTACAGTTACACCAAACGGTTCACCTCCCTCTCGCATGTCTTCCTTGGGCTTGGCCTTGGGCTGGCGCCTATAGGAGCATACATCGCGGTAACGGCTCATTTTGCCATACTGCCCCTGTTATTCTCATTTTCTGTGATCTTCTGGGTTTCCGGCTTCGATATTATTTATGCGATGCAGGACGTAACATTTGACCAGAGCGAAAAACTGAGGTCCCTGCCTGTCTTTCTGGGCAAAAAAAACGCACTTCTTCTTTCTGTCGTATTCCATATTATCTCCATCGGATTTCTTATTACAGCAGGCCTCATCGGCCCCTTTGGCCAAATTTACTGGAGCGGCATGCTGGTATACACGGCCCTGATTATCTACCAGCACTTTCTTGTTAAACCCAATGACCTCTCGAGGGTTAACCTGGCCTTTTTTACTCTGAACGGTATCGCTTCGGTAATCTTCGGCTGCTTTGTAATTGCTGATCTTTACCTCTGATTATTGTCCCCAGTTTTCCCTGTCGAGCGAACGGTAGGTTATAGCCTCGGCCAGGAATTCAGTACAGATTTCGTCTGAATTACTCAGGTCGGCAATAGTTCGTGAAACTTTTAAAACACGTTCAAACGCCCTGGCCGACAGACCAAGCTTTTCCATGGCCATTTTCAGCAGCAGGTTCGAGGCTTCATCCAGCTTGCAATACTGTCGCAACTGCCTGGGATTCATCTGGGCATTGCAATAAACCCCTTTTGAACCCTTAAACCTGCTCTCCTGAATTTCTCTGGCCGACACCACCCTCTTTCTCATTTCATTACTGCTTTCGGCGGATGACTGATCCCTGAGGTCACGATGCGGAACAGGAGTTACTTCTATCTGTATATCAATCCGGTCGAACAATGGCCCGGATATCTTGTGAAGGTATTTCTGTATAATGCCGGGATTACACTGGCAGGGAGTCTGCGGATGGTTGTAATACCCGCAGGGGCAGGGGTTCATGGCAGCCACAAGCATGAAGCTGGCCGGATAAGTAGTTGAAAACATGGCTCTGGAAACAGTAACCACTCTGTCCTCCATCGGCTGCCTGAGCACTTCGAGCACCTGACGGTTGAATTCAGGCAATTCATCAAGAAACAATACACCATGATGAGCCATCGAAATCTCCCCCGGACGGGGATTGCTTCCGCCTCCCACGAGAGCGGCGGCTGATATGGTATGATGGGGAGAACGGAAGGGCCGGCTGGTGATAAGCGGGCTTGAGCCATTCAGCCTTCCGGCTACAGAATGAATCTTGGTTGTCTCCAGAGATTCCTGCAGAATAAGGGGAGGCAGGATAGATGGAAGACGCCTGGCCATCATC
This sequence comes from uncultured Bacteroidales bacterium, assembly GCA_903916595.1. Taxonomy (GTDB): domain Bacteria; phylum Bacteroidota; class Bacteroidia; order Bacteroidales; family FEN-979; genus CAIRDP01. The sequence continues at coordinate 39,536 of CAIWXI010000014.1, forward strand.
GTCTTTCCTGCACCCGGCGGTCCGATCAAAAGAACATTATGCCCCCCTGCTGCCGCTATCTCCAATGCTCTTTTGATGTTCTCCTGCCCCCTTACATCTGCAAAATCGAGGGACGGATTACCTTTGGCGTTCCTGAACTCAGCATCAATATCCACCCTGCTGCGCTTTAAAGTACCCTCCCCGTTAATAAAATCAATTACCTCCTTGATATTCTCTGCCCCGTAGATTTCAATATCGTCGACTACCGAGGCTTCGCGTGCATTGCCTGCCGGCAGAATGAGACCTTTGAAGCCCAGTTTCCGCGCTTCCATCGAGATCGGCAGGGCGCCTTTGACCGGAAGCAGGCTGCCGTCGAGCGAAAGCTCCCCCATGATCATAAATTTGTCCAGCTTATCGGCTTTTATCATCTCCGAGGCGGCGAGTATACCTATTGCTATAGGCAGATCATACGATGAGCCTTCCTTTCGTATACCGGCCGGCGCCATGTTGATCACGATCTTCTTTCCCGGAATTTTATAGCCGTTGTGTTTCAGGGCCGATTCAATACGCTGGTGGCTTTCACGCACGGCATTGTCGGGAAGTCCAACCATGAAAAACTGAATTCCCTGATCAATATTTACTTCAACGGTGATCAGCTGAGCCTGAATTCCTAATATAGCGCATCCGAAAGTTTTAACCAGCATGACTGAGGTCTTGGTACACCTTAATCCGCCATCAATCAAAAAGTGATATGAAAATTGAAATTATTTTTCCGGTTTGTACTTTGATCCGGCCAGGATTTTCTGTGAATCCTTTTCTTTTAGCAGCTGCTCAAGGCTAACTTCGGTGTTTCTTTCCATATACTGCTTCACGATCTGCCAGCCAATCCAGTTGCCCAGCAACGGAGGTGAGTCTTTCGAAAATTCTGCCGTGAAAGGGCCGTCGGAAGTAAACACCCTGATTATACGGCCGTCGTTGGAATACAACATATGGTTTTCAATAACCGACGCCCAGATATGCGCCTCATTCTTCGTGATCCAGTTTACCTGCCCGGGAGTATACCCGATTTTAATCCCGTTTGGAGTGCCGGGCAGGATGACATCCATAAGGTAAAGCCTTTTCCCGGCTTCGATCATGAAGTCGAGCAGGCTTGTGCCTCCTGTCTCGACAGGAATGCCGGCATTGGCAATTACTCTCACGCAGTCTGGAACTATATACTTATCATCCATCCTCCCGTTGCGGTAGGCAGGAACCCCATCGGCCCTGTATGGAGTATAATCCGTTCCCAGATAACAATCCAGACCGATCAGGAGCACAGAATCAGAATACTGAACCGGAAACTCGTAATCTCCACCCGAGATGTAAGCGTAAACCAGGGGAATGCGAAACGAAGGAAAATAGTATTTAAAGTGTTTGAAGGCTTCGGTGAGACTGGCTTCAATGTGATTTACTTCAGGGTATCTAAGCCTGACACCTTTAATAAAATCCTGATTTCGCGGGCTATCGAGATATTCTTTTAATGTGGATAACTTTGATGGAGTGTCGAGGCTGTCGCCCAGAAAAAGCCTGTATTTGGGCTGTAACTGAACGAGGTTGTTCCTCAAATCCGAGTTGTTTGCATTGAACAGTTCAAGATCATATCGCTGTATTTTCACAGCAGGGCAGCTGATCCCGGAGACATCGACATCAAAGTTATTCCTGCGTCCACATCCGCAGAAAATCAAAATTAAAATCAGCAGGGCTGTAAATTGTTTCATGAAAAACAAACGTGATAAACGGTTGATTATTTTTGGATAAAATTATTGAAAATAGAAAATGGGGGGTTCTTATTTCTTTATTTTTGTTTTTGAAGGTTTAAACCCCTGTATGATCATGAGAAGAATTTTAATATTGTTTGCCCTAATCTGCCTGCTTCCGCTGCAGAGTGTTGTTGCTCAGAAAAAACCCGAAGTTAAACTCGGACTGAAATTTGCACCCAATCTTTCGTTTATGACAACCAGCACACAGGGTTACAGTTCCAATGGAGTCAAATTCGGTGGTGTAGTGGGGCTCGTCAGCGATTTTTATTTCGCCGAGCATTATGCATTTTCCACGGGCTTTAACTTTTCTTTTCTTGGCGGGAAGATTACATACGCCGATAAAGTCATGCAGGACACGTCTCTGGTTTCAGGCATAATAAACAACAATCTCAGCTTCGTTTATATCGAAATTCCGCTGATGATCAAAATGTTCACGAAGAAATTCGGCAAATTCTCGTTTTTCGGGCAGATCGGATTTGGCACCGGGTTCAGGATCGTGGCGCATTCGAACCAGGAATTTATAGGCAGCAAAGGCTTTAGCACAAATGAGCAGTACGACTATAAGGGAGAGACGACACTGATCAGGGAATCGGTGATTGTAGGTCTGGGCACAGAGTTTTATCTGGACCAGTCGACCCGCTTATTTTTAGGCTTTGGTTACAGTAACAGCCTGAATAACATTTTGAAGGGGTTTAACTTTGCGACAGGGCTGAACCAGAAAGGCTACCTGAATTATGCCGAGCTGAACCTCGGAATAATGTTCTGAGTATGAAAATCGCTCTCGCCCAGCTGAACTATCGTATCGGTGATTTCGAAGAGAATGTTACCGCGATCATCCTTGGCATACATAAGGCTAAAGACCAGGGCGCCGATCTTGTTGTGTTTGCTGAATTATCTGTTTGCGGATATCCGCCCCGTGATTTCCTTGAGTTCGATGATTTTATTGAAAAATGCTACCAGGCTGTGTTGCGTATTTCTATTGAATGTATTGATGTTGCCGCCATTGTCGGAAGCCCTTCGGTAAACCCTGCCGACAAGGGTAAACCTCTGTATAACACGGCTTATTTTCTTTCTGATGGCAGGGTGCAGGCTTTGGCTCATAAAACACTGTTGCCAAATTACGATGTGTTTGATGAATACCGGTATTTTGAGCCCAACCGGCTTCCGTATGATGTGGTTGAATACAAGGGCAGCAGGATTGCCATCACGATATGCGAGGATCTCTGGAACATCGGCGATGATTCGCTTTATGTAAGGAATCCGATGGACGAGCTGATGAAATTAAATCCAGATCTGCTGATCAATATTGCAGCTTCTCCTTTTAATTATACCCAGCCGGTTTCGCGTTTTGATGTGCTGAAAAGGAATGCCCTGACCTATAAAATTCCGGTGTTTTATGTGAACCATGTAGGCGGACAAACCGAGTTGCTGTTCGACGGGGGGTCGATGGTGTTGGGGTCAGACGGGTTGCTGCTTGTTCAACTTAAGAGGTTCAGCGAGGATTTTCGGATACTTGAATGTCAGATAACAGATAGCGGATATCAGATAGCAGATGTCAGATATCAGATATCAGATAGCAGATATCAGATAGCAGATAGCGGTTCCCGGATTTCATTGATCCACGATGCGCTTGTGATGGGGATAAAGGATTATTTCGTCAAGATGGGTTTTTCTAAAGCCATTCTGGGTCTGTCGGGGGGTATTGATTCGGCTGTAACACTTGTTCTTGCAGCCCAGGCCTTAGGGCCGGCCAATGTGAAAGCTGTCCTCCTTCCATCGAAATTTTCATCTGATCACAGTATAAAAGATGCCAGGGACCTTGCCGGCAACCTTGGAGTTGCATATGAAATTATTTCCATTGAAGAATCGTTCAGGGCTTTTGAACACAGCCTTGAGTCTCAGTTCAGGGGTCTGCCATTCAACCTTACCGAAGAGAATATCCAGGCAAGGATACGGGCCGTTATCCTGATGGCTTTATCGAACAAGTTCGGTTATATTTTATTGAATACATCCAACAAAAGTGAGGCTGCAGTCGGTTATGGCACATTGTACGGGGATATGTGCGGTGGCTTGTCGGTGCTGGGTGATGTGTATAAAACACAGGTGTACGAACTGGCCGCGTATATCAACCGTGAACGGGAGATCATACCTCAGAATTCAATAAACAAACCTCCTTCAGCAGAGCTACGTCAGGACCAGAAGGATTCGGATTCATTGCCCCAATACGATATCCTTGATAAGATTCTGTATCAGTATATAGAGCAGAGAAAAGGTCCGAAAGAGCTGATGGAAGCAGGTTTTGAGGAAGCTACAGTAAGGCAGGTTTTAAAACTGGTGAACACCAGTGAATATAAGCGTTATCAGACACCTCCTATACTCAGGGTCTCCCCCAAAGCCTTCGGGATGGGCCGTCGTATGCCTATTGTTGGGAAATATCTTTCCTGAGTATTCAGTTCTGAACCGATTCAACACCCTTGATCTCGGGAATTGCGCGGATCACTGCAGTTTCAATTCCGTTTTTCAGAGTCATTTGCGAATGCGGGCAATTGCCGCACATTCCAAGAAGCCTGAGGTTTACCACCTTATCGTCGGTCATGTTAACATATTCCACATCGCCACCATCAGCCTGAAGGTATGGGCGGATCTGCTCCAGAACGTTTTTTACTTTATTTTCAAGTTCAATATCTATCATGTCTTAAAATGTTTGTTAATGCAAAAGTAGTGAATTTGGGATTAGGGATTGGGGATTAGGGGTTAGTTTTTTTATCCCCAATCCCTAACCCCCAAATTCCTCCTTTAATATATTTGAAATCGCTACCTGCTGTGCCACGGCTTCAGCAAGCTTTGTAAATGCCTGGTTTGTGAGGCTGTCGTCGCCTGCAGCGACAGGTTTTCCCGAATCGCCTGAATCAGCTATTGCTGCCTCAATGGGGATTTGTCCGAGAATTGGGATATTCAGATCATCGGCCAATTTCCGGCACCCGCTTTGTCCGAAGATATAATATTTCTTATCGGGCATATCGGGAGGAACAAAATAAGCCATGTTCTCGACAAGACCTAAAATGGGTATCCTGATCTGTTCGTTTCTGAACATATCGGCGGCTTTTCTTACATCAGCGATAGCGACTTCCTGTGGAGTACTTACCATGATAGCTCCTGTAAGAGGAAAACTCTGAACCAGGGTCAGAGGAATATCGCCGGTTCCAGGGGGCAGGTCAATTACCATATAATCGAGTGGCCCCCATTCAATATCTGTAACCAGTTGTTTCAGTGCCGACGAAGCCATGGGGCCTCGCCAGACCAGAGCTTTAGACTGGTCGACAAAAAATCCAATGGAGATCATTTTGATGCCATACTTTTCGAAAGGATAAACATAGGCTTTCCCATCGCGGTCATATCCTCTGGCTTTTTCATCAAGCAGTCCGAACATCAGCGGAATGGAGGGCCCGTAAATGTCGGCATCCAGCAATCCCACCTTTGCTCCTTTCTTTGCAAGGGCAATAGCCAGGTTTACCGCAACTGTTGATTTGCCGACACCTCCCTTGCCGGAACCAACGGCGATAATATTCTTAACTTCCTTCAGAAGGTCTTCATTCTCTTTTCGCTTGGTTGTAACTTTCGACGAAAGTTCGACCTCAACTTCAAGATCTTTGTCCACATGTTCATGAATAGCCGCGATACACGCCTGTTTAAGGTAATCCTTAAGTGGGCATGCCGGTGTTGTCAGGATCAGCCTAAACTTCACCCTGCCTTTTGTTATCTGCACCTCATCGATCATGTTCAGACTCACCAGGTCCTTTCCCAAATCGGGATCGATCACGTGGGAGAGAGCCTGGAGTATGTGTTCCTGGCTTATTTTTTTCATTTTATTAACGTTAGATTATTTGTAAACCATTTCACCATTTCACCATTTCACCATTTCACCATTTCACCATTTCACCATTTCCTTCCCCGGCTCCCAAAACATCTTTTCAAATTCTATTACCCTGTCGTCCTTCACCTGTATTCCCTCGCTTTCGAGCAGTTGCTGCATCACCTTTGGCCCTCCAAAATGATGCTTTCCTGTAAGAAGACCGTTCCGGTTCACCACACGATGGGCAGGAACGTTGTTTTTTCCGGCATGTGAAGCCGTCATGGCCCAGCCGACCATCCGCGCCGAACCCCTCAAACCCAGGTATTCTGCTATTGCTCCGTAGGAGGTCACCCTTCCACAGGGTATCTTTTCCACGACCTCGTACACATTTTGAAAAAAGGATTCCTTCAACGGCATGGCAGGAACTATAATTCCTTCTTCAGCTCCAGAAGGAAGCCTTTGACATGGTTTAGGGAATCGATGATCTGCACAGTATTTACAACATCCTCGTGGTTCTGTCTGAGTTTGTCCCTGGCTCCCTGCAGAGTGAAACCTCTTTCCTTAACCAGATAGTATATCAGTTTAAGGTTCTCAATATCGTGTTTCGTAAACAATCTGTTCCCTTTTTTGTTTTTTTGTGGTTTAAGGATATCGAATTCCTTCTCCCAGAAACGTATTAGCGACTGGTTCACTTCAAAAAGTTCAGCCACCTCCCCTATTGTATAATAGAGCTTTTCTATTCTGCGATCCTGTTTCAGCATATACAGAAAATTAATCCATTGTTTGTGAAGGTTGTTGTGAAAGCTCAAGCATCATCTGAAACTGCTCAGGAGATATATCATTAAAGAAAAAGTAAACCGGGTCAAGAGCAACCATGTTTTTCCGAACCTCATAATGAAGGTGAGGTGAAGTTGACTTTCCTGTATTTCCCACATAACCGATGACCTGCCCCCTTTGTATTTTCTGGCCTTCCTTTACAAAGATCCTTGAAAGATGGGCATAAACCGTCCTGTAGGTGTAACCGTGATCGATAATAATCTCATTCCCAAAACCTCCCGTTCCATCCCTTCCTGCAAAATCAACAGTGCCGTTACCTGTAGCGTACACCTCGGTTCCAACAGCTGCAGTAAAATCCATGCCTTCATGGAACTTTCTAACCTTGTAAAAAGGGTCCATCCTCGTTCCGAAGTAGGAGCCTGTCCTGCGTAGATCATTATTCTTTACAGGCTGTATGGCAGGAATGCATGAAAGCATCTGCTCCTTGTTTTTTGCCATTGTGAATACATCATCGAACGATTTGGACTGAGCATGCAGTTGGCCAAGGATAGCATCTATTTTTTTTGATGTCTCAACCACCAGATCCTCATTTGTGTAGCCTTTGAGATTTTCATAACGATCGATGCCTCCGATACCGGCTTCTCTCAGTGAACCAGGAACAGGTTCTGCTTCGAAAATCACACGGTAAATATTGTCGTCCCGGTCCTGTAGATTCCTGATAACCTTGGTGACCAGCTGAAGCTGGCCGTTCAGCAGACTATACTGGAGATTCAGCTGTTCAATTTCCCTTTTCTGCGCTTTCATTTTACGTGAATCCACGAAGTTAAAAGCAAGCAAAAGCACGGCAACAGCAAATACAACACCCGTCGAGAGGTGAGTAAATAAATACAACAGCCTTTTTTTGAAGGTAGTCTGAACCCGGTCGAAAGTGAGTGCTTTTTTATTGAACTTGTATTTTACCTTGCTCATTCGGCCTGAAATAATAGAATCGCTCAAAACAGGAGAGCTAACTCATGCAAAATTAAGTAAATAATTACCTTTGCACCCTATTTCAAATTCACAATAATTGTTAAAGCCCTTTAATGAACTGTTAATCTTCTGTTTAAATGAATTCAACCGCAATACGTCAGGCCTTTCTTGATTTCTTCAGTTCCAAAGGCCACCAAATCGTTCCATCCGCCTGCATGGTCATCAAAAATGACCCTACCCTGATGTTCACCAATGCCGGGATGAACCAGTTCAAGGATTTTTTCCTCGGCAACAAAGAAGCTATTTTAAAAAGGGTGGCCGACACACAGAAATGCCTCAGGGTTTCAGGCAAACACAACGATCTGGAAGAAGTGGGCATCGACACTTACCATCATACCATGTTCGAGATGCTGGGAAACTGGTCGTTTGGTGATTATTTTAAAAAGGAAGCTATTGAATGGGGATGGGAATTCCTTAACGAAGTATTGAAGATCCAGGATGACAGGATGTATGTTACCGTGTTTGAAGGAGATCCGAATGAAGGACTTGAACGTGACGACGAAGCGTATGAATACTGGAAAAGGCTTATTCCCGCTGACCGTATCCTGATGGGTTCAAAGAAAGATAACTTCTGGGAGATGGGCGATACCGGCCCCTGTGGGCCATGTTCTGAGATCCATGTTGACCTGCGGGACGATACTGAGCGGAGCCTGGTACCTGGTCATCAGCTGGTCAACAAGGGCCATCCTCAGGTCATCGAAATATGGAACCTGGTATTCATACAGTATAACAGGCAATCGGGCGGTCAGCTAAACGCATTGCCTGCCAGGCATGTGGATACCGGCATGGGATTTGAACGTTTGTGCATGGTACTCCAGCATAAAAAATCCAATTACGATACCGATGTTTTTCAGCCCCTGATCCTTCACCTCGCCGGACTTTCCGGAATGAAGTACGGTACCAATCCCAAAGCCGACGTTGCTATGAGGGTGATTGCCGACCATGTACGTGCAATTTCTTTTGCTATTGCTGATGGCCAGTTACCTTCTAATGTAAAGGCGGGTTATGTCATCCGCAGGATACTCAGAAGAGCTGTACGTTACGGCTATACTTTCCTTGGGTTCAAAGAACCCTTCTTGTATTCACTGGCACCCGTCCTGATCAACCAGATGGGAAGCGTGTTTCCCGAACTTGTATCACAAAAAGACCTTATAGTCAATGTGATGAAAGAAGAGGAGACAGCATTTCTGAGGACCCTGGCGACGGGGATCATGAGGTTTAACTCTTACCTTGATGTACGATGTACGATGTACGATGTACGAACAACCGATCCCAGATCTCTACCATTGAGTCATGAACCACGGCTAATAGAAGGATCTTTTGCTTTCGAGCTTTTCGACACCTATGGTTTCCCGGTTGACCTCACCCGGCTTATGGCCCGGGAGGCGGGATGGGAAGTCGACATGGAAGGTTTCCGCAAAGGTCTTGAAGAACAGAAGACCAGGTCGAGGCAGGCTTCGAGCGTTCAGACCTCCGATTGGGTCGTACTGGTCGAGGATGCGGGGATGCCCATATTTGTCGGATATGATACATTGAAAATTGAAACAGGGATAACAAAGTACCGCAAGGTCACTGCCAGGGGAGAGGAACTTTACCAGATCGTACTTGGTCAAACCCCGTTTTACGCCGAATCGGGCGGACAGGCGGGCGACAAAGGCCGGCTCATTTCGGAAGGAGGTGCGATCGATGTTCTTAATACCGTCAAAGAAAATGACCTGATCATTCATATCTGTTCTACTCTGCCAGCCAGGCCTGGCGAACCTGTAACAGCCGAAGTCGATCCGGTGAAACGAAGGGATACCGCAAACAACCATTCAGCCACCCACCTTATGCATGCGGCACTAAGACAAGTCCTGGGAACCCATGTTGAACAAAAGGGATCTTTGGTGGATGACGAGCACCTGCGTTTCGACTTCACTCACTTTGCCAAGCTCAGCAAAGAGGAGATTGAAACTGTTGAAAGGCTTGTCAACTTAAAGATCAGAGAGAATATTGCTATTCATGAAGAACGGGCCATGCCTGTTGAAGAAGCAAAAAAACTGGGTGCAATGGCCCTTTTTGGCGAAAAATACGGAGACTTTGTAAGGGTAGTCACTTTTGACCCGGCATTCTCCATCGAATTCTGCGGTGGTACCCATGTTGCTGCCAGCGGCCAGATTGGATTGTTCAAAATCACTTCCGAAAGCGCTATTGCTGCAGGCGTCAGGAGAATTGAAGCAATTACTGCCGGCAAAGCCGAAAATTGGTTCTACGAAAAATTGCATCTGCTCGATGATATCTCTGATACCCTGAAAAATCCCAAAGATATTCTCAGAGGCCTCAAAAATCTGCTCGATGAGAACCAGTTGCTAAAAAAAGATTCCGCTGAGCTGGCTAAGATCAGGGGAGGTCAAGTCAGGGAATCTCTTCTGAAGAATGCCGAGACCCTTGGCGGAATCAGCTTCATCTCGGCTAAACTGGATATGGATTCTGAGATCCTCAAGAACCTGGCTTTCGAATTAAGGACATCCGCAGAAAACGTATTTGTTGTACTTGCGAACGAAGCCGACGGAAAAGCCGGCCTCACCGTTGCCATTTCCGACGCCCTGGTCAAAGCGGAAAAATTCAATGCAGGCAACATTATCCGTGAATTAGCAAAAGAAGTTCAGGGAGGCGGGGGCGGACAGCCTCATATCGCTACTGCAGGAGGTAAGAACCCGGCGGGGATACCTGCAGCACTTGCAAAAGCCAGAGAAATACTCAGCCGTACTGTTTAAGTTCCCCTTTTGCTGATTTTCATGAAACGATCCCGCTTTTTCATATCAGCATTAACAATATTCCTGGGCTTCATCTCACTGGGTGGCTTCAGTGAAGGATCGAAGCAGCTGAACAAAGGATGCCAGCTTTGGTCAACTTACCTCTATTTGTGCAACGATTTCACTAATCACTGCACTGACACCAATGGAATACGTTCGCAGTTTGCCACTTATGATGAAACCCACCATGCACCTGACAATTCCAAACTTTATTTTGTAGCCCGTGCAAATGAGGTCGTTTATATGGGGTTTAACGGGTCTCCAACTGATACCTCCGCGGGATTGGATATCGTATACCGAATATGTGACAGCAGCGGAGCCGTGGTGTACGCCGAAGATTACCTTCCGAAAGTTACAGGTGCAACGGGGTACATTCCCGGATTGTCAGAGGCCTGCGACGGGCCTGACCAGATCTCTTCTACAGGTAACGGGTATAATGCAATAGAGTGGACGCCACCAAAACCTGGCACTTATTATATTGAATTTTCAGAGAAATTAAACGGATCATTTTATTATGGCAGGTTTTGGCTCTTTTTATTTGACATAACCATCTATGACAATATAACATCATCTGTAAAACCCGGAAGATTATTCTCCAAAGCCTGGCAGTTCGCTTCCAATGCGTTTACAGGAATTAATTACATTTTGTCGGATGACGGCATTGTTACTTCGGCTGAGTTTGACCAGATGAACGGGGGCGGCTGGATACAGTATGCCAACCAGACAGGCTGCGGTAACACTAACTGGGTTGACGACAGGAAATCTCTGTTCAACCAGCAAGCCTTGTTCCCCCAGTATAAAATATTCCTGAACTCACCCGACCCGGCTGTTTTTACTATCGCAACGAGTCTCGGGCAGATCATCCCGCCTGATCCTGCCGGCACCAGGAACTGTGACGGGACCATAGACTACGTTGTAAATGTTGACAAAGCGGGAAATGTCCAGATCCAGCTGAATTTTATTCCATCGACCTATATCTCCCGGGTGATAAACCAGATTGTTAGTCCGGGGTCAAACACCATTCACTGGGACGGGAAGGACGGAAGCGGGATAGAAGTACCTAATAATGTGGCCGTGGGATTGGTAGTGACCTATATTAACGGGCTTACAAACCTGCCCCTGTATGATGTGGAAAGCAACGATTCAGGCATTCTTGTAACCCTGGTCGCACCCACAGGCAGCCCTCTAAAAGTTTACTGGGACGACTCAAATATCTGGGACGGTAACTGCACGGGATGCCAGGCAGGCCGGGGACAAAACAATGAGGATGTCAAAACAAACGTTTTTACAGGAGGCTGTGCAAACCCGGTAATATACCCGCCAGGCTGTCATAAATGGCCACTTTCAGGAAAAGGCTGGGGAAACCTCAATACAATAAATTCCTGGTGGTATACCGTCACCGCAAGCTCCTCTTATCCGTCTATTACCGAATGGCGAAGCCCCAAGCTCCTGTTGTTCGTTGACGGGCCGCTAACAGCCTGCGCAGGCACCAAAGGAGTATATATTTCAGTCTATCCGGATCCCAACACCGATCAATATCACTGGGGATACACCGGCACCGGCCTTACCTTCATCCCCTCGGCAATCACAACTGTTCCTTCAGTTACCCTGGATTTTTCCCTTACAGCCACTCCCGGTAACATTACTGTTTACGGGACCAATACCAACTGCAGCGGCACACCCAGCCCGGTTGTCAGCCTTACTGTGATCATCACAGGCTCCATCGTCGTTCCCAACCTGGGGCCCGACCGGACCGTTTGCCCGGGCCCCCAGGCTTTACTGGACGCAGGACCTGGATATCCTGCATATCTCTGGTCCACCAATGAAACCACCCGCAGTATTACAGCAACCCAATCGGGAAAATACTGGGTGAGGGTGGGACAAAACGGTTGTACCGCCAGCGATTCCGTCAACCTTGTGGTTTTTCCTTTGTACCCGACGATACTGAAACCCGATACCGCGATCTGCGAAGGGCAAAAATACACCCTGAATCCAGTCGGGAACTTCACATCCATACTCTGGAGCACCGGCGACACTTCAAAAACCATTACGGTCACCACCGGGGGCCACTACTGGGTGCATACTGTTGATGTTGACAACTGCCCGGGAGCAGACACCGTGAGAATTGCACTTAAGCCGGCAATAAATGTAAATCTTGCCAGGGATACCTCACTGTGTTCCGGTTCTTCTGTTGTACTTCACGCCACTGTTCCCGGTGCCGCTTACCTGTGGCAGGACGGCTCAAGGGATTCCCTGTTAACGGTGACTCAACCCGGGACTTACTGGGTGAGAGTGAGCCACGACAGCTGTGCCGTGTTAGACACCTCGACTGTAACCCTCTGCATGGGTGGCATTTATTTTCCAACCGCCTTTGCCCCGGGCAGCACTGTCGGGAATAATTATTTCCGTCCCCTCGGACCAGCCTTGTTAAAGTTCACTCTCAGTATTTTTGACCGCTGGGGACAGCAGGTTTGTATTACCGGCAACCCTGAAACCGGTTGGGACGGGACATCCAGGGGAATCTTCTGTCCTCCTGGAGTATACGTTTATATGGTATCTTATGAATTAGCTACCTCTCCCGGCATAACAACCAAAGCCGCGGGAACTGTTACTCTTGTCAGGTGAGGCATAATGGCAAAACAGAACCTGCCAGGGAAGAATTCATCGCATTCCGGCTTTTTATCATAACCGCTTATCTTTGTTTATCAAATTAATCCCTGATCCATGATCTCCCCTGAAAAAAAATTCAAAGAAACCGAGGACTTTTGCAAATCAAATGCCGACGAGGCCATCGTTAAAAAATATTCAAAGTATTTTAAGGAAGGCTATGATGCCTGGGGAGTGAGTTCTGAAAAGATTAACCAATGGGTCTCCGATTTGCTTGCACTTCCCGCCTTTTCCAATGAACAGGTTAATTCTACCTGCCTGCTGCTGGTAAAATCGCCAAAATACGAGATGACTTCTATTGCAGGCTTATTACTCAAAAAGACTCAGAAACAGTGGAACCAAGAAACCGTTGTTACACTGGAAAAGATCTTCCAGAACGGCATCGGCAACTGGGCCCATACGGACTGGATCTGCAGTGAGATCATTCCCGACATGATCAAAAAACAGCTTATGTCGATAGATTCATTGAAACCATGGAGAAAAGCCGAAAACAGGTTTCAGCGAAGGGCGGCCGTCGTGGGTCTTATAAAAGCCATGAAAAAAGCTACTGACTTCGGGCCGTATTATGATTTTATTGATCCTATGATGGCGGATGGCGAAAGGGTGGTTCACCAGGGTTTGGGATGGTTCCTCAGAGAAACCTGGAAAAAACAGCCAGTACCCACCGAAGAATTTCTGCTGAAGTGGAAAGATTCGGCAGCCCGTCTTATTTTCCAGTACGCGACTGAAAAAATGACTCCCGATCAGAAACTCAGGTTCAGGAAAGATAAATCGAAATAGTCGGCTCTGCACATTTACATGAGCAGGCGAGCCTCGTCTTTGACGTAATTCAGGGCTGCTGCAGTCGCCAGGTTTTCATTCCCGACACTGATATCGAAAATGGCGCGAACGAGGGCTGAGGAATTGTCCTCTGTTGCCATTTGACTTGCCGCCCGGTTTATTATAGCCACGGATTCTTCTCTTGCATTCTTAATCATTTCCCATGCGGTTGGCGACATATAAACCTGCTGGCTGAGGTTATAGTCGAACTCCTCCCTTATAGTTCGTACCAGCGCCAAATGAAGTTCCAGGGCATTCATCTCTGATCTCTGTATCCGAAGCACAAGATTCACCGGTTGGATGCGTTCAAGATAAAGTACAATCCTTTCATAAGCTTGCAGTTTCAAAGGGAGTATTATCCTTTTTGACTCAGTAATATCATTGTTTACCGTCGCTACTGCCTTCCGGTAACGATTCTTCTTCCTGAAATAAAATGAAATCAGCAGCCAGGCGGCCAGTGAGCCCAGTCCGATAATCATAAAAGCGTGGATGACATCAGTGATGAGGGTGGTCCAGAAGAAATTGTCCATGGGGGTCGAGGTTTTGGGCAAAGATAAGGAAATTAAACGGGAAGGCTGGGTCACTGGGTCACTGGGTCGCTGGGTGACTGGGTCACTGGGTAGCTGATTTTCCAGATACCGGTGCGAAGCATCTTATCCTGCATCCTGCATCTTGCATCCTAATTATTTTTACTATTTTTGTAGATCACAAATCATTACAACTACTCGAACATGACAGCACTTGCCAACAGGATCAATTACCTGGCTGAATCAGAGACATTAGCCATGTCGCGTAAAAGCCGCGAATTACGGGCCGAAGGTAAAGATGTGATCAATCTGAGCCTTGGGGAACCGGACTTCAACACACCCGAATACATCAAAAATGCCGCGAAAGAGGCCATTGATCAGAACTTCTCTTTCTATTCCCCGGTTCCGGGCTATGAAGACCTGCGGAAGGCCATCTGCACAAAACTGAAAAGAGATAACAACCTCACCTATGAACCTTCGCAGATCGTGGTCAGCACGGGTGCAAAGCAGTCCATAGCCAACGTGGTTCTGAGCCTGGTCAATCCAGGCGATGAGGTACTTGTCCCCTCCCCTTACTGGGTTTCGTACAGGGAGATCATCAAGGTGGCTGAAGGCAAAGCGGTGTACATCCCTGCAACCATTGAAAATGAATTTAAAGTCAGTCCAGAGCAGTTCGAAGCAGCCATCAGCCCTAAAACAAAACTGATGATGTTCAGCTCCCCCTGCAATCCAACAGGTTCGGTTTATACCAAAGACGAGCTTGAAGGAATTGCCAGGGTATTTGCAAAACATCCCGGAATATTTATTCTGGCGGATGAGATTTACGAACACATAAACTTTGTTGGCAAACACCAGAGCATTGCCCAGTTTGACTTTATCAGAGACAGGGTAATCATCGTAAACGGAGTTTCCAAGGCTTTTGCCATGACCGGATGGCGCATTGGGTATATTGCAGCTCCGCCGGAAATCGCTAAGGCTTGTGATAAACTGCAGGGGCAGTTCACTTCGGGAGCCAGCTCCATTGCACAGAGGGCTGCTTTGATGGCCGAGATCACCCCTCCCGATACTCCCGAAATCCGCGAGATGCAGAAAGCTTTCCGTGAACGCCGCGACCTGATGCTCGAAATGCTGGCCGAAGTGCCTGGATTTATACTTAATCACCCCGAGGGAGCATTCTATATTTTCCCCGATATTTCTTATTATTTTGGGAAGTCGGATGGCACTATAAAGGTTGACAATTCGAATGATTTTTGCATGTACCTGCTCAATAAGGTATTTGTGGCGCTTGTTCCGGGTGATGCTTTTGGCGATCCTAACTGCATCCGTTTCAGCTATGCCACATCAAAAGAGAAACTGACAGAGGCGGTGAGGAGGATAAAGGAGGCGCTGGGGCAGCTTAAATGGTGAAATGGTGAAATAGTGAAATAGCGAAATCTGATAAAAACAAAAAACAAAAAAATAAAAGACATGACAACGAACAGCAAATTAAACAAATGGGTTGAAGATTGGGCCGCAATATGCCAGCCCGACAAAGTATACTGGTGCGACGGTTCTGAAGAAGAAAACAACCGCCTTCTCGACCTTATGGTGAGTACAGGAATGGCTGTTAAACTGGATGAGAAAAAAAGACCGAACTCATACTATTTCCAGAGCGATCCCAGCGATGTGGCCAGGGTCGAGAACCGTACCTACATCTGTTCTGCAAAGCAGGAAGATGCCGGTCCGACGAACAATTGGATGGCCCCGGCCGAAATGAAAACATTGCTCCTTGGTATGTACACGGGATGTATGCGTGGCCGCACCATGTATATTATTCCTTTCAGCATGGGCCCCCTGGGTTCAAAGATCGCCCATATCGGCATCCAGATCACCGATTCTCCATATGTAGTGGTAAATATGCGCACCATGACCAGAATGGGATCAGCTGTAATTGATGTTCTGGGCAACGGTGATTTCGTACCTTGTATTCATTCGGTGGGTGCTCCCCTGGAACCGGGTCAGAAGGATGTAAAATGGCCCTGCGCCCCGATTGAGAAGAAGTACATTACCCATTTCCCAGATACCAACGAAATCTTATCATTTGGCAGCGGTTATGGCGGAAATGCCCTTCTCGGCAAAAAATGTTTCGCTCTCAGAATCGCTACAAATATGGCCCGGAGGCAGGGATGGCTTGCCGAACACATGCTTATCCTGGGGATCACTAATCCGCAGGGAGTAAAGAGATATTTTGCAGCTGCGTTCCCCAGTGCCTGCGGCAAAACCAACCTTGCGATGCTTATACCCACTATCCCAGGCTGGAAAGTTGAAACCGTTGGCGATGACATTGCCTGGATGAAGTTTGGTGAAGACGGCAGGTTGTATGCCATCAATCCGGAAGCAGGTTTCTTCGGCGTTGCTCCTTATACTTCCATGGAGACCAACCCGAACGCCATGCTTTCCTGCGCCTCCAACACCATTTTCACAAACACTGCGCTTACTCCCGACGGCGATATCTGGTGGGAAGGCATTGGTACTGATATTCCGGCAGGTTCCATCACCTGGGACAATAAAGTCTGGGATTCTTCAGTAACTACCCCGGCAGCCCATCCTAACGCCCGATTTACCGCTCCTGCAAAGCAGTGCCCTGCCATTGATCCCGATTGGGAAAATCCCAAAGGAGTCCCTATCTCGGCTTTCCTCTTCGGAGGCCGCCGTCCCGGCACTGTACCCCTGGTTTACCAAAGCTTCGACTGGAACCATGGCGTATTCCTTGGATCCATTGTTGGCTCGGAAGTCACAGCTGCTGCAATCGGACTGAAAGCCGGCGTTCGCCGCGATCCTTTTGCCATGCTGCCTTTCTGCGGGTATCATATGGGCGATTACTTCGGCCATTGGGTGAGCATGGGAGAAAATGCTCCGGATCCAACAAAACTGCCAAAGATATTCAACGTGAACTGGTTCCGCAAAGGGGCTGACAATAAATTCCTATGGCCTGGTTATGGCGACAATATCCGCGTTCTGAAATGGATCTTCGAAACCCTTGAAGGCACTGCCGACGTTGTGGAAACACCTATCGGCTATGTTCCCGGTAAAACTGCCATTGACGTTAGTGGCTTACCCGATCTTGCTGCGAAAATGGATAAGATCCTTGAGGTGAATACCCAGGATTGGCTTGCAGAATGTGATCTGATCGCGGAACACCAGGCTATCTTCGGCGACAGACTTCCTGCCGAAATGGCAAACGAATACGAAAAACTGAAAGCAAGGCTTCAGAAATCATAGTTTTGACCGGCCCGATGACAGGCGAAAACAAGATTTATACAAAAGGCGGAGATAAAGGTGAGACTTCCCTTCTTGGCGGCACTCGTGTAAAGAAAAGCCATGAAAGGGTTGAAGCATACGGCAACCTGGATGAACTGAACAGCTTTATCGGGCTCATCCGTGACCAGAATATCAACCCTCATTATATTGATGTTCTGGGCCGTGTGCAGGAAGTTCTTTTTATTTCCGAGGCGCTTGTTGCCCGGGATCCGGAAAAGGAAACAGTTAATCTGCCTCATTTCGGGGATGATGACATCCGCAGACTTGAACAGGAAATAGATACCATGAACGAGGATCTTCCCGAGTTAAAGAATTTCATTCTCCCGGGAGGCCATATTACCGCTTCATACTGCCATATCGCCAGGACCGTTTGCCGCAGGGCCGAACGATCGCTCATACGTCTGAACGAAAACAATACGGTTGATGAAATAATAATACGTTTCATCAACCGTTTATCGGATTATCTGTTTGTACTTGCACGAAAAACGTGTAAAGACCATGGTGCGAAAGAAAGACTTTGGATTACACGCAGATAAAAAAGATTGTATTTGTTTTTCTGATTTTATTTTTTATACTTTTGCAGCTATTTTTAAACATTTGTAGAAATGTACTGGACACTTGAACTGGCCTCTAAACTTGAAGATGCTCCGTGGCCTGCCACGAAAGATGAGCTTATCGATTGGGCTATCCGCTCAGGCGCTCCTCAGGAAGTAGTTGAAAACCTCAAAGAAATTGAGGATGAAGGGGAAACCTATGAACGTATCGAAGACATCTGGCCTGATTATCCGACCAAGGACGATTTTTTCTTTCACGAAGACGAGTATTAAATTGTGAAATAGCGAAATAGCGAAATGGTGAAATGGTGAAAATTCCAATTTCGCAATTTCACTATTTCAACATTTTTTCACTTTTTCCTGAAAAAAGTGAAATTCACTTCCCCGTAATTCCTGTGCTGCTCAAAACCGGAAACTCCGCTGAAATCATATTTTTTAGGATGTTCGAGGATGAATAATCCCCCGGAAACCAGCAGAGTCCCGCTAAGCACAAGCTCTGGCAGGTCGGGCAGCTGGGGCAGATCATACGGCGGATCGGCAAAAATAAGGTCCCATGTATCGAAGGTCTGCTTCACGAAAGTAAAAACATTTGCTTTTACCGGAAAAAGATTTTCTATTTTCAGCTCCATTCCGGTACGATGAATAAAACTTAAACACCGAGGTTCCTTTTCAACAGAAGTGACACGCTTGCAACCTCTCGAAACAAATTCAATGGAGATGCTGCCGGTTCCGGCAAACAGGTCAAGTACGCCGATGGATTCATAATCCACAAGATTGTTAAGGACATTGAATAAAGCTTCTTTGGCGAAATCGGTAGTGGGTCGCAACGGAAGATTATTCGGGGGATGCAGCTTCCGGCCTTTGAAGGTGCCGCTTATGATCCGCATGAGTTGAAATTAAGCAGGGGATAGTAAGACTGAGGGGCAATGACATCAAACACCGGACTGTATTTAAATGTCTCGTTTCTCCTTCCGAATTCCATGTTCTTCACGTATCTGTATATAAGTTCGAATAGATTGGACCCGCGGTCGATGTTCCCAAGCAGTACCACAGATGACAGTTCAGGGTTCAGCCCAAGCTGTTCCAGTATGAAAATGAGAAAATACACAACATCCTCGGCAACCATCCATGTGAACGTGTTCAGGTATTGTATCTGTTTTCCATCATAAATCAGTATGTCAAAACTTTTTTCTTTGATATGTAAAAAAATCCGGTTCGCGTTGATTCGTGCTTTAAAATTCATCCATACAGATTGTATAAGAATGGTCGACAGGCTTGATATCCGGGCTGAAGGGAACAGCTGTTTAACAGATTCTTCGAGCGCTTTTGGGATAGCGTAAACATTGTAATTATCAAACTGCTGAATATGGTCGGCAAGAACATGTTCATCGGCTGCTACCTGGTAATTAAACTTCAGAAAGATCTCCGCCTCCTGAGCATCGAAGAGTGGGCCGGGAATAAGCGTGTTTTTCTTCCCCTCATAAGCAATCTTTACCGACTTGAAAGGGTTTTTCAGCCATGGATTTGCTGTGAGAACACTCTTTAGGAAATCGTCGAACGACAATTTAAACCCTGGTTTGGCTTTCGGGATAAAATCATTGCGGCGGTAGTCCTGAATTAAAACATATTTATTCAGACGATAGTCCATTACACAATATGCTATATGGGCTTCGCTGAATTGCAAGGAAAGTCCGTAATTTCTCGTTTCCTGGCCGGTAAATGTACTATCGGCCCGGTTCACAACAACAGTATAAAAATCAGGCATGCGTTCAGACGATCAAGACGAATATGATATTTACTGCAATAATAATTATAAATCCTGAAACCAGGATGATCCATGATTTTCGTCCCGAGAAGAAACAACCATATACAAGTTTCAGAACATTGTTGCTGACCAGGGCCTGAAGTGTTGCCATTGCTACAGCGTCAATACTCACACTGAATTTGCCCTGGAACAGGTTGATCAGGAAAGGATCTATATCTGTAAGGCCCACGATGTACGACATCACATTCAGTCCCGTTGTTCCGAAACGGTTCACCACGGCATAGGTGATCAGTGAGAAGGCAATATACAAGGCCGTAAAAATAAGTGCGACCTTGAATTCCAGCGGATTTTTATCCTCCGTAAGGCCTTCCTTGACACTGCTTTGAGCTTTATCCCTGAAGAAAATAAACAACGCTATTCCGGAAGAAATAAGGGCCAGAACTATAAAATAAATCCAGGTCCTGAGAAACAATTCGTAGTTAAAGATTAAAATAATCAACAGTATTCTCACGTACATCATCGCAGTCGCAAATACAATGGCGGCCATATATTGTTTCAGATGGGCCTGGTCGTCATGGCTTTTCCTGGCCAGTATTATCGTGGTGGCAGTACTGCTATACATGCCTCCGAGTATGCCTGAGATAATAATACTCCCGTCCTTGAAAACAAATTTCTTCAGCAGATATGAGATGTAGGATATAGTTGAAATTACGACAACCGCCAACCAGATCTTGTATGGGGTGAGGCTGATCCCCGGTATAAAAGGGATATCCGGAACAAGTGGAAGAATGACCCCCGCGATGATGAGAAATTTGCCCAGAGTAAGAAATTCGTTACGATCGAATTTATGCGAAATATTGATAAAAAGTTCTTTGAGCTCGGCAAAAATCAGCACAGTCACTACGATCAGCAAAACCATCCATTTTGGTTGTGTAAGGATAACAGGCCCCAGGCTGTATGTTATCAGGGCAATTACGATGGTAGTGATGCCATAATCGCTATGAATTTTTATATGAAAGTAATACGCGATGGCAAGGATTACAATCAATGCGAGTCCGCCACCTACAAACAACTTGTATCCTGCCGGATCAAGCAAAGCAAGAACATAGCCCAGCATTCCTATAAATGTGAAGGTTCTGTCTGTGCCGAAAGTTTGCCTTGCATCATCTTTCTGCTGATGAAGCTGGCGTTGGGAAAGGCCAATCAGCAAAGAAAAAACCGTGATGATTAAAAAATCAATCATGGTCCGGGGAATCTGGTTAATGTATTCCATAACACTCAAAATTTAATCATGAAACTGTTCATGAAGTTCATTGTACGCTGGAAATTCTTCAAGAAAAATATAACTCCCTTTCTCAGGGTCCATACGGCAAATATAATGCTGTATTCCATTAGTGAGGACAAGGTAAGAGACTTTTAAAGTAAAATTATACATCGCCAGCTGGTCGAATGCTTTTTGTGTGATCTCAACCGAGGGGGCCTTGCATTCGACTGCCATCAGTGGTTTTCCTTCTCGTCCGTAAATGACTATATCACTGCGTTTCGTCAGGTGGTTATATGTCAGGGTGGCTTCAACATGAAGCAAAGAAGCAGGATAGCCGTGATGATTGACCAGAAAATTAATAAAGTGCTGCCTCACCCATTCTTCGGGAGTAAGCCTGACAAATTTTTTGCGGACAGGGTCAAAGATTTCCTGTTTACCATTCTGTTTTTCGCGTATCCTTTCAGGATATTCAGGTAGTTTAAGTCTGGGCATCATCTTCCAACAAATATAAGGATAAAGATGATAAATGGCTATCTTTGTAAGGCAGGAATTTATGTTAAGCCTGCTGATTCATATGGCCAGGGAGACCGGTTTCGAAAACATCATATCCGACCTTAAAAATAAAATATATTACCCGGTATACCTTTTATTCGGGGAAGAACCGTATTTCATCGACCTTATTTCTGATTTTATTGAAGGGAACATTTTAAGCAGTCAGGAAAAGGAATTCAATCAGAATATTGTTTACGGCAAGGATGTTAATGTGGCAACGGTAGTGAGTTATGCAAAGCGCTATCCGATGATGTCGAATTACCAGGTTCTTATTGTGAAAGAAGCCCAGGATCTTACCGACATAGAATCTTTTCTGCCCTATGTCCAGGACCCGGTGAAATCGACGATCCTGGTTTTGTGCTACAAATACGGGAAGATCGACAAACGCAAATCCCTTTTCAAAGCTGTCGAGAAAACAGGGGTTGTGATGGAATCTGCTTTTTTTTATGATAACAAGATCCCTGAATGGATCAATACTTATGTGAGAGAACGAGGGTTCTCAATCTCACCCAAGGCTTCCGTTCTGCTTGCCGAATTTGTGGGGAACGAACTCTCGAAGATCGTTAATGAACTGACTAAACTTTTTATCAACCTGCCTGCCGGCTCTGAAATAACCGAAGATGTAATTGAAAAGAACATTGGGATCAGCAAAGATTTTAATGTGTTTGAACTTCAGAAGGCCTTAGGAAAAAAAGACGTTTATAAAGCCAACATGATCATACGGTATTTTGGAGCAAACCTGAAGGATAACCCGCTCGTGAAGATCATTCCGATACTGTATTTATTTTTTACCAAGATTCTTCTCTACCATTATCTTCCTGATAAATCGCGCAACAATGCAGCGGCTGCATTGTCGGTTAACCCCTTTTTTATACAGGATTACCAGACCGCGGCAAGGAACTACCCGGTTCACCGGCTTGTGGCCGTGATCTCAGACCTGAGAGAATATGACCTGAAGGCAAAAGGGCTTGATAATGCCACAGCTACTGATGGCGAACTCATGAAAGAACTTGTGTTTAAAATTTTGCACTAAGATTCCTCTTCCAGTCTATAGTTATACTCTTTCGACCGGTAAGTATCTTCAATAAGCCTCGCGTATTTCTCCTGAATAAATTTCCTCCTGAGTTTCAGTGTCGGCGAAAATTCTCCCGAATCAACGCTCCAATCACCCGGAAGCAGCCTGAATTTTTTTATTTTCTCGGTTTGTCCAAGTTCAAGATTAAAGCGTTCGACCTCCTCCCGAAACCGTTTGATGATTTTTGTATTCCTGATGGCTTTTTCAGGGCTTATAAAGCTGATCTCTTTTACCTTGCACCATCCACTGAGATATTCCATATTCGGGACTATCAGGGCTGCCGTGTACTTACGGTTCTCACCAATCACAATAATATGCTCAATAAAAGGTGATTCCCTGAATTTCTGCTCAATCACCTGTGGTGCGATATATTTACCTGTTGAAGTTTTAAATATTTCTTTTTTACGGTCTGTGATCCTGAGATATTTCCCGTCTTCCAGAACACCAAGATCTCCTGTATGGAACCAACCTTCATCATCAATAACTTCACTGGTCCGTTCAGGACGATTATAGTATCCCATCATCACATTGGGCCCACGGCAAAGTATTTCATTATCCCCGGCGATCCTCACTTCGACTCCAGTAAGAACAGGGCCGACAGTACCAAACCTGATCCCGTCCTTCCCGAAGGTAGACACAGCGATAACAGGAGATGTTTCCGTGAGACCGTAGCCTTCCATTAACGGGATGCCTGCAGCCCAAAAGACCCTGGCCAGACGTGGATGCAAAGCCGCCCCTCCCGAGATTATCAGTCTTACCCTTCCTCCAAGCGCTTTTTTCCATTTATTGAAAACCAAAAGCCTGGCAATAAACAGCTTGATATCATAAAATAATCCCAGCCGGTGATTTAGTTCAAATTTATGACCCTGACTCAAAGCCCAGAAAAAAATCATTTTCCTGATCCCTTTCATGTTTTTTCCGCGAATTACAGTACGGTCATAAATCTTTTCCAGCACCCGGGGCACGGCTGCAAAAGTATCAGGCTTCACTTCCCGGATCTGGTCTCCTACTTTTTCGATATTCTCGCAGTAGTAAATTGACATCCCGAAATACTGGTACAGATAGTTCAGCATCCGCTCATACACATGGCATAAAGGTAAAAAACTAAGAACCTTATCCTGGCTTGTAAAATCAGGGATTGCAGCACAACTCATGAAATTGCTTATCAGGTTACTATGCGAAAGCATCACACCTTTAGGGCGGCCTGTGGTTCCTGAAGTGTAGATAATTGTCGCCAGATCCTGAGGTTTTATTTCAGCCTTTATCTGGTCCAGAACCTCTGGTGCAGGATGTTTTATTCCCAGCTCGAGCAGCTCTTTCCAGTGTCTTAAGCCCTTGACTCTTTCGATACTGAATATCTCTTTAAGACTGGCCACATTGGGGCATATCTTTTTTACCCTTTGGTATATTTCACTATTTGAAACAATCAGGTATTCAGAATTTGAATCATTCAGGATATAACAATATGTATCATCACTCACTGTAGGATAAATAGGAACCTGAACAGCCCCTATTTGCATGATTCCCATATCAAAAAAATTCCACTCAGGACTATTTAACAGGACTGTTGCAATTTTCGCATCTTTTTTGACCCCAAGTGAAAGAAGTCCATAACTGATGGTTCTTGAATAACCAATATAATCGGCCGAGGAATACGAATGCCATTTGCCTGCTTTACGTTTCAGCAGTGCATCAGCCTTGGATGGATAGTTTTCCTGATACACATCCATCAGGTCGAACAATCGGGTTACCGGTTGTATGCGCATTCTTTAGTGATTTCTCTATTTGAACAAACGGTCGATCTGT
This sequence comes from uncultured Bacteroidales bacterium, assembly GCA_903916595.1. Lineage (GTDB taxonomy): Bacteria > Bacteroidota > Bacteroidia > Bacteroidales > FEN-979 > CAIRDP01. Next base: position 64,097 of record CAIWXI010000014.1, read on the forward strand.
TCCTTGTATTTTGCATGAAGGAATTTACGTTTCAGTTTCAGGGTTGGTGTGATCTCCCCCGATTCCAACGTCCATTCATGGTCAAGAAGTTCCCATGATTTTATCTGTTCTGTCTCACCAAAAAGTTTGTTGTATTTTTTGATCTCTGCCTGCAAACGCTTCCTGATCCTGTCGTTGGCTACAATTTCGGCTGGTGTTGAGAATTCGATCTCCTTCAACTTACAGTAATCCTTCAGGAAGGCAAAATCGGGAACGATCAGGGCTCCCGCGAATTTCTGGTTCTCCCCTACTACCATGATCTGGTCAATAAAAAGAGATTCTTTGAATTTTTCTTCAATCGGCTGAGGGCTTACATACTTACCGAAAGAAGTTTTAAATAGCTCCTTTTTTCGTCCTGTTATCTTCAGCTGGCCCTCCGGCTCAATATGACCAAGATCACCGGTATGAAACCATCCGTCGCCATCAATCGACTCTTTTGTCATTTCCGGTTCTTTGTAATAACCGAGCATTACGCCCGGGCCTTTCACCAAAATCTCGCCATCTTCTGCAATTTTCACTTGTGTACCGTCTATTACAGGCCCAACGGTTCCGAATTTTATTCCGTTCTCGCGGAAATCGCAGACTGAAACAACCGGGGAAGTCTCGGTAAGCCCGTAACCTTCAAGTATATGGATGCCTGCACAGGTAAACATCCTCCCCAGCCTGGGCTGCATGGCAGCGCCACCCGAAACGATGATCTCGATCTTCCCACCCATGGCATCCCTCCATTTGCAGTAGACCAGGCGGTCGTATAGCCTCCGCTTGAACTCGTAAAACCAGCCGTTAGCGCCATTTAGCTCGTAACGGAGAGCCAGATGGAAAGCCCACCAAAAGATCCAGCTTTTAGGTCCCTTAAGCTTGTGGCCGGTAGCAACAAGTTTGTCGTATATTTTCTCCATCAAACGGGGGACTGTACTGAGGATCTGAGGATGTACATCCTTCATGTTATCTGTTATGGTACCAATATTCTCGGCATAATAAATGGAGATCCCGTCATATTGGTAGAGGTAATTCAGCATACGTTCATAAACATGGCATAATGGGAGGTAACTTATAGCTTTTGCTTCCTCACCGAAAGTGGGAATGTGCGCACATGCTTTGAAATTAGAGATTATATTATTATGCGACAACATGACCCCTTTAGGATTACCCGTTGTTCCCGAAGTATAGATAACCGTTGCGATATCTCCCGGATGTACGGATGCTTTGCGTTTCCCGAGGAGCTCGGGTGCCCGGTTCGCGTTGCCCAGTTCGACCAACTCGCTCAGATGTTTCAGCTCATGATGGTCCTTATATGTGTAAACACCCAGCAACGACGGTACTTCCGGAAGTATATGCTGAATTTTGCGCAAAAGCTCCATGCCTGAAACAAACACATATTTCACTTCCGCATGGTTAAGGATGTATTTGTAATCCGATTCACTGATCGTAGGATAGATTGGCACATGAATGGCTCCGGCCTGTAGAATGGCCATGTCGACAATATTCCATTCAACCCTGTTAGGACTTATCTGGGCAATCTTGTCGCCAGGCTGCACTCCCAGTGAGAGAAAACCATAACTGATGCTATCGGCCATTTCACGGTACTGCCTGATACTATATTTAACCCATTCTCCATTCTCCTTCGAAGCGATGACATCATCCTTTGGTTTGAATTTCTCCTCATAATAGGGAAGAAGGTCAAAAATGCGGGTTACTTCCATTGTTTTGGTTTTGGTTTTGGTTTTGACTAAATTTATGTTTGCGTTGCAATGTTAGTGAAAATTCAAATATAACCTAACAATCGCTATTTCGCTACTTCACCATTTCACCATTTCACCATTTCACCATTTCACCATTTCACCATTTCACCATTTCACCATTTACTCTTTATGCACATACATCGCCGATGCCTGGGCGGTTGGCATTAGCACAAGGTCGTTGATATTCACATGATCGGGCAAGGTGGTAACATAGTACACCACATCAGCAACATCTTCGGCCGATAATGGTTTGAACCCTTTGTAAACACTATCGGCCCTCGGCTGGTCACCTTTAAACCGTACTATGGAGAACTCGGTATTTGCTGCCCCGGGAGCAATCTGTGTCACTTTGATATGATGTTGAACAAGGTCTATCCTGGTCCCTTTGGTGATGGCATCCACACCGAATTTCGATCCGCAGTACACGCTACCATTTGGATAGACCTCTTTGCCGGCAACAGAGCCAATGTTTATGATATGTCCCTGCTTTCTGGCTACCATTAGTGGCGCCACAAAACGGGTCATATATAATAAGCCTTTCATATTCGTATCGATCATGCGCTCCCAGTCATCCAGAACACCTTCATGAACGGGATGCATACCAACAGCAAGACCGGCATTGTTGACCAGCACATCAATCGATTGCCATTTCGGGGTCAGGGAATTAATGGCGTGCTCAACAAGAACTGCATTTCGCACATCGAAGCAAAGAGTAAGAACCTCTGAGGAAAATTCCAGTTCCAGCTTTTGTTTCAACTGATCCAGCCGGTCTTTCCGGCGCCCTGAAATGATCAGATTATTCCCGTTTTCTGCGAATTTAATCGCAATGGCCCTTCCGAATCCCGAAGTGGCACCTGTTACAAGGATGATCTTCTTCATAGTTATGATTGGAGATTAACCAGATTTATAGATCTTGTGTAGATGCCAAAGATATAAATTTTTTGTACCTAAGATTTCTCTTGCAGAGACCGTGTTAACGAAAGCCAATTATTATTAATATTGTATATCAATATCCGTAACTGTTCAATACCTGCTAAAGTCCTTTGTATCTTGCACTTCAAAGTATATAAATAATAGCAATTATGACAAAGCCATTTACACGATTCTTCAGAAAAGTTCCAACGCAGCGTGCAGGTTTTTTATTCCTGCTGTTGATCTTAGCTTCCACTGCTTTTTCTCAGGTGAGAACGGTTACCGGAACCGTCAGAGCTAAAGATACACGGGAGTCTCTTCCTGGTACCACGGTCAGGTTAAAAGACAGTCCCACCGGGACAGTAACCGACCTGGATGGTAAATTCAGCATTCAGGTAAAGCAGGACAAAGCAGTGCTGGTGTTTTCATTTATCGGCTACACCGCACAGGAGGTTGAAGTGAACACTCAGAAAGCACTTGACGTGTTTCTCGATCCTTCAAACATTTCGTTGCAGGAAGTCGTGGTTGTGGGTTACGGCACTATTCGAAAAAGTGATCTTACCGGTTCTGTCAGCAGTGTTAAATCGGATGACATTATGAAAATCACGTCCGTAGACCCGGTACAAAGCTTACAAGGTAAAGTTTCGGGAGTTCAGGTAACAAGCACTTCAGGAACACCCGGGGAAACCCCGGTGGTAAGAATCAGGGGTGTAGGCACATTCAACAATGCCTCTCCTATTTATGTTGTGGATGGTGTGATTCTTGACGATATTTCTTTCCTGAATTCTGCCGATATCAAGTCGATGGAAGTCCTGAAAGATGCTTCAGCAACCGCTATTTACGGATCAAGAGGAGCAAACGGGGTCATCATGGTCACTACCAAAAGCGGAGGTACTGCCGAAGGCAAGACTGCTTTCAGCATTACCGGGGAATACGGGATACAGAGTATTGTCAGAGACATCAAGTTACTGAGCGGACCCGATTTTGCCACTGTCGCAAACCAGATCAATCCGGGTACATATAATAACGTTAACGCTGTAAATAGTACCGATTGGCAGAAGCTTATTTTCCACATTGCTCCTGTATACAATTTCCAGGCGTCCGCCTCAGGATCTTCCAAAACCGTACAATATTATATCGGGCTGGGATATTTTAAGCAGGACGGTATCATTGATAAATCAAATTATCAGCGTATTACCGTGAAATTCAACAATACATTCAACCTTACTCCCTTTCTCAAGTTTGGTAATAATATCACGATCACTCCATTCACTCAGCAGAATTCACCCAATGTAACCTTCCAGGCTTACCGGGCAATTCCGACTATCCTGCCGTATTATGCAGACGGAAGTTTTGCCGCTCTCGATGGAGTGGGAAACCCCCTGGCCGATCTGGCCTATTCTAATAACTTCAGCAAAGGAATCAGAGGTGTTGGTAATATATACGCTGAAGTTGATTTCCTGAAGCATTTTGCTGTAAAATCGAGCCTTGGGATTGATGCAGGGTATTATAAATCAGAGAGTTTTACGCCAAAATTCACTGTTTATGAACCTAACGGAGCTCCCTCACAGCAGCAGAACCTCCTGAGCTCCTTATCGAAAAACTGGGGTGATAATATGACCTGGCTCTGGGAGAACACACTGACCTATATGCAGGATATCAAGAAACACTCAATTAATGTGGTTGTTGGATATACCATGCAGAATACAACATCAGAAGGAGTGGGCCTTTACGGCAGGAATATCATCCGCGACAGCAAAAATTTCTGGTATATCAACCCGTCATATATTTACGACCCGTCGAATAATGTCAATACGATCAATTCGATTGGAAACGGGGTTGATGCCAATGCCTACTATTCGATGGTTTCTCTGCTTGGCCGTGTAAATTACACCTACGACAACCGGTATATCGTTACACTTACTTTCAGAAGGGACGGGTCTTCCAAATTCAGCGAGCAAAACCGCTGGTCTAATTTTCCCTCGGTAGCTGCCGGATGGAATATTTCACAGGAAAAATTTATGCAAAAGGCCGGATTCATCTCCAACCTGAAGATCCGCGCAAGCTGGGGACAGATCGGTAACGACAAGATCCAGTATTATGACCGTTATTCTGTAGTTAATAATGGCCTGGTCACAGTTTTCGGGCTTAATGCCACTGCATACCCTGCTGCTACCTACGGTATCAGCGGAAATCCCAATCTGAAATGGGAAGTTTCTTCGCAGACCGACGTCGGTTTGGAGACAGGCTTTTTCAACAACCGCCTTACCGGAGAGTTCGATTTTTATAATAAAGTCACTAACGACATCCTTGTTCAGCTTTCCACTCCGGGATATTTCGGCAACGGCCCCGGGCAGAAAGTAAGGTTTAATGCAGCTTCTGTACTGAACAGGGGCTTTGAGTTCAACGTCGGTTGGAAAGACAAGATAGGTGAACTCAAGTATGGCATAGGTTTCCTTGGGACAACCGTGCATAATGAAGTGCTTAGCATAGGGGGCAACAGCGGTGTAGATTCGGTGCTGATGGGTGGTTACCTGGGGAACGGAATACCTGTAACACAAAGCAAGGTAGGTTTGCCTATTGGCGCTTTCTACGGGTATCAGACCGATGGGATCTTCCAGTCTCAGGCTGAGCTCAATGCTTACCCACATTATGCCCAGGCAGGGGTCGGTGACCTGAGGTTTGTAGATGTAAATCACGACGGGGTTATTAACGGTCAGGACCGTACTTACATCGGTTCGCCAATCCCTAAATTTATTTTTGGTTTTAACCTCGACCTTCAGTACAAAGGCTTTGACTTTTCGATCAATATCCAGGGGCAGACCGGAAATAAGATCTTCAATGCCAAGGATGCAGTGAGACCCGATCCATATAATTTTGAAGCCAGCGTACTGAGCGCATGGTATGGCCCGGGTACCAGTAATACCGAACCCCGCGCTTCATACGGTGGATATAACTATACGCCATCCGACCGCTTTATCCAGAACGGATCTTTCGTGAGGATACGAAATGTGATCCTGGGATACACTCTTCCGCAGAAATTAAGCAATAAAATGTACATGCAAAAGCTGCGATTTTATCTGAAAGTCGATAACCTGTCGACACTGACAAAATTCACAGGATATTCTCCTGAAATCGGAAGCCAGGATGTGCTTTCGAATGGAATTGATTTCGGCGGATATCCGGTTACCGCTTTGTATGCTTTTGGTATTAACATTACAATGTAAAGTTTATGAAAACCACGATAAAAATATTCCTTGCATTTCTTGTCCTGTCTGTTTTATTCTCAAATACCGGATGTAAGAAATTTTTGCAGAAAGATCCTCAGGGTACCATGACCCAGGAAAACTTCCCGGTATCGGCTTCGGATGCCTTGCTTGCAACAAACGCGGTATATACTACAACCCGTGAGTGGGACTATCATTCGGGGGGATACCCCATCCTCGATATCATGTCGGATGATGCCCGTAAAGGCAGCAACCCATCAGACCAGTTAAACACTGTTGGCCCGTATGATAATTTCACGATCACTACGACCCAGGATGGCCTCGACAGATGGTGGAACCAACTTTACGTAGGCATCAAGCGCGCTAATATCGTGATAGAAAAAGTTCCTCTTATCGCGATGGACACTGCACTGGTGACCCGTTATCTGGCTGAAGCTCATTTTCTAAGGGGATTGTTTTATTTTGATATGGTGCGTGCCTGGGGTGGAGTTCCCCTGGTGACCACAACCACTCCTCCTCTTAAGCTTGGAAGATCCTCGGCTGAAGAAACATTTAACCTGAGCATTTCTGATCTGAACTATGCCGAGAGTCACCTCCCGATGCGAAATGAATATACCAATGCCGAAATGGGAAGAGCAACAAAGGGTGCAGCCCAGGCTATGCTGGCCCGGCTCTACCTTTTCAGGAAGGATTTTCTTAAGGCCGAAGAGTATGCCATGAAGGTCATCAATTCAAACCAGTATGCACTTGAAGCTATTTACATCAACGCCAACGGGGTCCTAGGGAATAATGGTCCCGAATCGGTATTCGAAGTAGGAGCTCTTCCGTTCGATGGAACTGAAGTAGGTGGTGACCAGTATGCAAACACCCAGGGTGTAAGAGGAAACCCAAACCGGGGATGGGGATTTAACCGCCCAACTATCGACCTTATAAATTCCTTTGAAGTTGGAGATCCACGCTTTAAAGGAACCGTCATCAGCCTTAAAGACACCATCGACGGGATCGTGATTATGGGAGATGCTTCAACGCCTGATGTAACCAAGGATTCCACCGGAAAAATTATCGAGATCCAGACCTACAACCGTAAAGTATGGGTTCCCGGCGACAATACAGCCACTCAATGGGGCCACCACCGGAGGCTTGTCAGGTATGCCGACGTACTTCTGATGGCGGCCGAGGCTCTGAATGAAAATAATAAGTCCTCCGAAGCGTTGATATACCTGAATATGGTCAGGGCAAGAGCACGCCAGGGAAATACACATATTCTACCCGACATCACAACTACAAACCAGAGCGAACTGCGCGATCTCATTTTTAATGAACGAAGGCATGAACTAGGGATGGAAGGATGGAGGTTCTGGGACCTGGTCAGGACCGGAAGGGCAGCAGCTGTTCTGGGTCCACTGGGATTTATTGCCGGGACCAATAATCTCCTGCCTGTTCCTCAAAGTGAAATTGATATCTCACAGGGAACTCTGACACAAAATCCGGGCTATTAGCATTTTTATTATATGAAATTTAAAATCCATAACATATGAAAAAACAGATAATTTTTATCAGTTCATTGCTGCTGGTGATAACCTTAATTTCCGGCATTACCTCTTGTAAAAAGAATTCCGACACAGCAGCATTTAATGTCACTTCGATTACGGCAGGAGACATTGATCTGAACGGTTCGGTTTCACCAACCAATGTACCGCCCAACCCTACAATTATTGCCATTTTTAATGCGGCGGTTACTCCGGCCAGCGTAAATAATGCCATTACACTGATCAGGCTGTACGACAATGTATCGATTCCTCTAACGATCACTGTGACAGGGAGCATAGTGACCATTGTTCCCACCTCAGGACTTGGGACCGGTTCTCTGTATTCGCTCAATTTCTCTTCAGCTGTCTCCTCAACCGATGGACAAGCGCTGCCGGTCGTGAAACGGTCTTTTACAACCTCTGGACCGTTTGTCCCCGACGGCATGGTCGCATACTATACTTTTGAAAATACCGCAGCCGATGCACTCAATCACTATAACCCGATACCAGGGGGTGTAATCGACATGACTTATGCAACATCCTTCACTCCGGCAGCAGGAATGGCAGGTAAATTCAACGGAACCAGCACACTTATCGAGATCGGCAAGGGCGACTCGCTGATGCTCACCAGCGATTTTACTATTTACTTCTGGGTAAAGGCCGACACCACCAAACACGGTCAGTTCGTTATGGGATTAGCCGGCTGGTACGGGTTCCAGTTTGAGATGGGCGATAACTACAGCTGGTGCAAACTTGCTGCACAATACAGTTTAAGTACCACTACTTCTGCATCACAGGACCTGTTTTTCAACGGCACTGAAACTACCGCAAGCTGGAAGGGATATACTTTCTGCAAAGATCTGACTGCCTCGGGTGGGGTTCAGTATTTCCTGGCCGGAAAATGGGCCAATGTCGCCTGCATCTTTAATTCTTCAACTAAAGTTGCTACCATGTACATTAATAGTCAGATGATGAAGCAGCAGGATTACAATCTGTACGACCCTCCAATTACAACAGCTAATGGACTCAGGTATAACGGTTACCCGGGAAACAAACAGTTTGTATTTGGGTTCATACAGGATAAAAACGATCCAACCATTGCCGACGATTGGGCAAAATATGACAACCCTGCAAACAAACATTTCAAAGGGCTGCTCGACAATGTAAGGATCTTCCACAAAGCATTGAGCGAACAGGAAATCCAGATGATGTATAATTCAGAGAAACCTTAATGAAAATATCCTGGCCCGCAACCTTATGTTTGTTATTAATTCTTTTTATAGCGCCATCCTGTAAAAAGACTTCTGAAAGTTCAACTGCAGGTAAGCTCCAGCTTGCATGGGTAAAAATCGGTGCGAACTATCTCAACGCGGGCACAGAAAATACCGGCCTGCCTTCAGATAGTTCGATACTGATCTCATTCAACCAGAAGCTTGATACGAACACGGTGAGGACAGGCATCAGCTTGTTACAAAGTGATCAGTCTGCGGTTGTCTGCAAGATCACCTTTCCGGGAGACCTCAGTACAATCAGGTTAAAGCCGTTGCAGTCACTTTCGCATTCCACCCGTTATATACTGCAGATCGGCACGGGCATTAAAGGTGCATCTGGCGAGACGTTTTCGGGAGTCGTGTACTTCTTTACAACCACGGGAGGTATAATGCAGCTGGTTTCGATAAGCCTGAACAGTCTCAACTTCTATGGTCAGCCGGTTCTCCAGAATGTCGACTACAAAACAATAAGCATACAGGCCCGGTTTTCAGATGAACTTGATTCATCAAACTATAAACCGTCGTTCTCACTGAGCGGAAATATTCCTCTTACAATGTCTTTGTCGTCCGACCGAAAAACAGTGAGCATCTCCAATGGGAAACAGCTTACAGATCTTACTAAATATACGTTTTCGGTGTCGCCTGATCTGAAGTCGAAGGCCGGGTCTTCATTTGCCGGTTTTTCCAACTACTTTTTCACCCGTCTTGATTCTACTCCTAAATTCCCTATTATCTCTGATGAAGAACTATTGACCCTGGTCCAGTCTCAGACCTTCCGTTATTTCTATGAATTCGCAGATCCGACATCCGGCATGGCACGGGAGAGAAACACATCAGGCAACATTGTCACTACCGGAGGTTCCGGTTTCGGACTGATGGCCCTGGTCGTAGGAATGCACAGGAACTTTATCACAAGGGACCAGGGGCTGACCCGGCTTGACAAGATCCTTACATTCCTTGAAACATGCGACCGCTTTCACGGGGCATGGCCTCACTGGCTGAACGGAAGTACAGGAAAAGTAGTGCCATTCAGCGATAAAGACGATGGGGGGGACCTCGTTGAGACTTCGTACATGGTTGAAGGACTCTTTACTATTCGCCAGGACCTGGATTCTACTCTTGTTAATGAGAAGAACCTAATAAACAGGATAAGTACACTTGTAAACGAAGTAGAATACGACTGGTATGCGAGAGGCCAATACGTCCTTTACTGGCACTGGTCGCCAAATTACGGATGGGCGATGAATATGCAGATCAGGGGATATAATGAAACCCTTATCACTTACATCATGGCCGCCACCTCAACAACTCATCCCGTGGCAGCAGTCGTCTATCATATTGGCTATGCCCGTAGCGGTGGTATTAAAAACGGAAACAGCTACTACGGATACAAGTTACCTCTGGGGGAACCCTATGGAGGACCTTTGTTTTTCACTCACTATTCCTTTCTTGGTCTGGATCCCCGTAATCTCTCCGACCAGTATGCAAATTACTGGGAGCAGAATGTGAACCAGTCGATGATCAATTTCTCATATTGTGTTGCCGATCCACGGCATTATCCGGGTTACAGCGCTCACTCCTGGGGCCTTACTGCCAGTGACAATCCATGGGGTTACAGCGCTCAGTCTCCCACTAACGATTTGGGAGTTATTACTCCAACCGCTGCAGTCTCAGCTTTGCCATATACTCCTGTGCAATCGATGAATGCCATAAAACATTTCTACTATATCCTGGGCGACAAACTCTGGGGTGAGTATGGCTTTTACGACGCATTCGATGTGGAGCAGGCCTGGTGGGCTTCTTCTTACCTTGCTATCGATGAAGGCCCCATCATCTGCATGATCGAGAACTATCGTTCCCAGCTTCTCTGGAACCTTTTCATGAGCAGCCCGGAAGTTCAGTCATCCTTACAAAAACTTGGTTTTACATATTGAACCATTATTAATTGTTTAACCGGTAAATAAATCGCTTTTCAACGAAAAATAATGCTTATGCATCATTACACGAGAACTTTGAAGCTCTTCTGTCTGGCAATCCTTCTCTGCCTTCTGTTTCAACCCGCGATGGCCCAAAAAACACCTGTTTCAAGGCTTTCATCATCAGACAGCATTAAGATTGAGACCTTGCTCTCAAAAATGACCCTGGATGAGAAGCTGGGCCAATTATCCCTTTTTGCTTCGGACTGGGATGTAACAGGCCCCATCCTCAATTCCAATTACAAACAGCTTATAAGGGATGGCAAGGTAGGAGCTATTTTAAATGCCTATACTGTGGATTTTGTCAAACCCCTGCAAAAAATGGCAGTAGAAGAATCCAGATTAAAAATACCATTGATTTTTGGATATGATGTGATCCATGGCCATCGTACTATTTTTCCGATCCCTCTGGGCCAGGCAGCAAGCTGGGACCTGTTATCCATCGAAAAAGCTGAACAAATATCAGCCATGGAAGCAAGTGCTGAAGGGATTAACTGGACTTTCGCACCCATGGTCGATATAGCGCGTGACCCCCGCTGGGGAAGGGTTTCTGAAGGAGCCGGGGAAGACACCTGGCTTGGCTGCCGGATTGCCGAAGCAAGAGTGAGGGGTTTTCAGGGTAAGGGGTATGCCGATGGCAGACATGTTCTGGCCTGTGTGAAGCATTTCGCAGCTTATGGAGCTCCGCTGGGAGGCCGCGATTACAATACTGTCGACATCTCCTCTGTTTCCCTTTATGAAACGTATCTGCCTCCATACAAAGCCTGTATTGATGCCGGTGTAGCCACGCTTATGACATCATTCAACGAGATAAACGGCGTTCCTTCCACCGCCAATCGCTGGCTGCTCACCGACCTGCTTCGAAAAGAATGGGGGTTCAGGGGTTTCGTAGTAACCGATTATCTGTCTATCAACCAGATGGTGAACCACGGCAATGCTGCAGATGTGAAAGATGCTGCTTCTCTCGCAATGAACTCCGGGGTTGACATGGATATGATGGGAAGCGCTTTTTTAGAACACATCCCGGCTCTCCTGAAAGAGAAAAAAGTTAAGATTGCAGATATCGATGAAGCTGTACGCCGCATTCTGACCACCAAAATTCAATTAGGCTTATTTGATGACCCATACCGGTTCTGTAACAAACAGAGGGAGCAAACCGAGATCATGACAAAAGAGAGTCTCGATTTTGCCAGAAAGCTGGTCGCTGAAAGCTGTGTTCTGCTTAAAAACGACCATCAAACCCTGCCTGTTCCTGCAAGCGTGAAAACCATTGCCGTTATAGGCCCACTGGGCGATACAAAAAAAGAAATGCTGGGTAACTGGATCGCTGCGGGCCAGTGGGAAAAATGTGTCAGCCTGCTTGATGGGATAAGGAACAAATGCGGCGACAAGGTCAGAGTTATTTATGAGAAAGGCTGTGCCATCAACGACAATGAACTTTCGGGCATTGATGCGGCTGTAAAGGCGGCAGGAGAAGCCGATTTCGTTCTTCTTGCTCTTGGAGAAGGCGGGGAAATGAGCGGGGAGGCTGCTTCCAGGACAAGTATTGAACTTCCCGGCGTGCAGAATCAGCTGGCAGCTGCTGTTGTGAAAACCGGAAAACCCACTGCCGTCGTTCTTTTCAATGGCCGCCCGCTTGCCATATCCTACCTGAACGATATCGCTCCGGCCATCCTCGAAACCTGGTTCGGTGGAACCCAGGCAGGTAACGGAATAGCCGACGTACTGTTCGGGGATGTGAATCCTTCAGGTAAAATCACGATGAGCTTCCCCAGAAACACAGGGCAGATTCCGGTTTTCTACAATTGCAAAAACACAGGAAGACCATTCAACCCCGACGGTCCTAAAGACAAGTATGTATCCCAGTATCTCGACTGCCCGAACACTCCGCTCTATCCCTTTGGATATGGCTTGAGTTATACCAGTTTCAGCTATTCGGGCATAAAAGCCGTGGTCGTGGGAAACACTATCACTATTACCTCAAATGTCACCAATACCGGGGATCGCGATGGTGAAGAGATAGTGCAGTTATATATACAGGATAAAGTCGGAAGCATTACCCGTCCTCTGAAAGAACTTAAAGGATTCAAAAAACTTTTAATCAGGAAAGGTGATACCGTTAGTGTTTCATTTACACTAACTGCCGCCGATCTTGCTTTTTATCATCCCGATCTGAAGAAGTACTGGGAACCCGGCGAATTCAATGCATTTGTGGGTGGAAGTTCGGACAAGGTTATTTCTGCTCCGTTTAAACTCTGAGCACCAGCCTCCACCGAATAAAATGAGAAGCCCTATGAAAATCAGCAAAATTTTATTATTTGTGGTTTTTACTTTTTCCATTGGGGCTTTACAGCCGCAAAACATTGTATTCAGATCCAATGGAAAAGTGAATTACCCTCTGACTCCTGCGGAAGAGTCAATGCTCGATTCAATTCAGCATAAAACTTTTCTTTTCTTTTTAA
>CAIWXI010000015.1 GCA_903916595.1 uncultured Bacteroidales bacterium
TTGCATGGGGTGCAAGGGGTCGGAAGTTCGAGTCTTCTCGCCCCGACAAAACAAAGCCTTTTCGTGAAAGCGAAAGGGCTTTTGTGTTTTTAGACAGAAGCAATCAAAAAGAATATGGTGAAGGTGAAATAAAATACTATCTTTGACTGACAAACATAGTATTTACCTATGGCAACAAAGAACTTTGCACTGCGGATTGCTGGTTTCATCTTCGGCATGGTATCCATACTTCATCTTATCAGGGTTTTGACTGGTATATCCATTATGATCGGCACCTGGGTTCTACCTCTATGGATTAACTACATGGGTTTGGTGGTGACCGGGTTCCTGTGCGTATGGATGTTTTGGCTGTCGTTAATGAAATCGGGCCATTCACAGAGCTACATTACGAACAATTACAGGTACAAATAAAAAATAAGGCATACCTCAACCTTATCTCCCTCTCCCGGCTTTTATCGGCAATAAACACAATTGTTCTTCCGCCATCCGGTTGGACCGGAAACTTATCTGCCGCTGAACCTGATGAGAGAAAGGTCTTAACCACTACCAGCCGAAAACCGCTATTCCTAGGAGAGGCTGGCCCTCATATATTGTTTAAAGCTTACCCTTGGCCTACCAGATATCTGTCTCACACTCCCGGGGAATTTGTTACTGTTCTGATATTCTTTCAGTACAAAACATCAGGCAATCCGAAATTTTCTTAATTTCATGCCTCTTAAAAACACATTTTATGTCAGAAGACCTTCTGGGAGTCGGCTCCCGAATCAAACATCCGCAGTTCGGAAAAGGAGTTGTAGTACAGATCCGTTCCGATGCGTACGAAATTACTTTTATCGAACATGGAACCCGGCAGATATCAAGGGAATACGAGGGATTCGAAATCATCGAAGCCGTGGAAACACCTTCCGATCTGGCCACGTATGAGAAAATTGAAAAAAGCCTGGTGAGGGTCCTTCGCCGTTATAGCGACCTTCAGGAAACTGTCTCCATCGGAAACCGCTGGACGGGAGGCAGACTCCTGATGATACCGGGAGAGACAGGACTAAAGGAAAAGGAAATCCCGATCGACGCCTTTTTTCACAAGATCGTGATGGTACGCGATCGTTTGCGTGTGATGGAACAGCGAATCAACACCAGCAACCTTACCGACGAGGAAAAAGTGGATCTTCAGCAATATATTACCCGCATCTACGGCAGCCTCACTACCTTTAACGTACTGTTTAAAAACAAGGAAGATCAGTTCGTAGGCGATAAAAGCTGAGCCTGCTATCAGAACCCCAGGTTCAGCTGGGCATAGACCCGGTTGTACTGGTCGGATTTCTCAAAAGTTCCCTCATAGTATACCGAGAGTGAAAATTTCTTCCATATCCTCCAGCTAAGGCTTACTTCTCCTACATTCTGCACAGCCGAAAATTCACTGTTGTAATACTTGTAATCGGTGTAGCGGTAAGTTAATCCGGCAAACAGCTTTCCGGCCACAAGGTCCCTCGAAAGCCCTATCCCGTATATACTTCCGTTGATGTAGCTGGTTTGAAGTATGGTCACTGTAGCCGTGGCCGCAACGTTGATCCCCGGAATCTGGGTATAAGTGATATAACCATAAAAATTCTTGCTTGGCTTGGGGTCGGCCTTCTCAAAACGGTAAGCACCGGTAAGCCCGATAGCCAGTTTGTTTGCCGGCCTGATCATGGCCTGAAGCGAATATCCCTGTAAAGTCTGGGGGTCGGCAAGCTTGTCGAGCAAACTTTTATACGTCTCGTAATAGATCACATTCTGCCTCGCACTATAGGAAAATGAAAGCGAAAGCTGCTTGATCACCCGGTAATTCAGCGAAAGGTAAAAATTCGTGGGGTGAAACGTATTGGATGGGGTATAGGAACTGTCGGTGGGATTAAATGCCAGCTTGTACAGATCCAACTCAAAAGAACCAAAAAAGACCAGATTCTTGGCCAGAGAGTTTACATGCTGCAAATACAAATACCTGCGATCGGTGTTCCAGTTATTGGTCTGGTTAATAAAGGCAAGCGTGGTTTGCATCGTCCGCCCTTTCTTCGACCTATACTCATTGTACAGGTAAGCCCCCAACTGGAACAGGCTGGCGTCAAAACTGTAATCGGTATAATTGGGTCTGAAACCCGCGATAATGCCAATGCTCAGCGGTTTGAACCTCAGCTCAAACTGTAAGCCGTCGTTGGCTCCCATATTCGAAAGCCGGGAGTTGATCCTGCGACCCAGCAACAGGCTTGCCTTCGTCCCGAAATCATAATTCAGATTTAAGGCATACACCTTGAGCCCATTGAACAAATTGCTCTGTATCTCGCTCCAATTCTGGTTTGAGTGGTTGAACGACGTATACACTTCAGCCGAAAGATTTGTATTTCCAAGATTCCTTCCGTTGAATGAAAAGGTGTATTTCATCCGCTGTGAATTAGTAGCCGAATTGTTCGAAAAATCGGTATACGAAGCGACCTGAAAAAAACCATGAATACTCTGCCGGCTGGTTTTTGGCTTTGTCACTGCCGTTGCTGGCGAAACCGAGAGCACAGGGGCTGCACCGATGGAATCCGGTTTTTTCTCTTTTTGATTGTCTGCGGATGTGGGAGCGGGTTCCCCCTTGCCAGGAACCGATGCAAGCCTCTGATAATGATACAGCTTGTCGCCAAGAGCGGGGGTCTTTGAAGAAACAGGCATACAAACACACGAAATGGACGAAAGGTCTCTTACAATCAATGAAGCTATCAGCTGTTCACCCTGCCTCACAAAAAGTGTATCACCTGCTTTGATGTTGACTGTGGACTGAAACTTGACATACACGCTCTGCGAACTGATGAACGAAACACTGCCTTCTTCGGCCGAAACCGTAGTCTGGCCCTGAAGGCTAAGGCCCATAAGGGCATAAATAAAAATCAGGAGCTGGTATCTCATCTATGGCTTACTCCTTACGCATGAAATTATCAGGCACCTTCATCATTTTACCGCCACCGCCGGTCGGGTGACAATTATAACATGCTATACTGTTATAAGAATACCCTGCGACGCCATTGTGGTTGTTGTTCGTTGAGCTCTGTGAATGACAACCGTTAATACATGAGAATTCCTGAAAGCTGCCGGCATTTGGATGACAGTCGGAACAGAGATCCCACTTATTCTTATGCTTCCCCGAATATATCGGGAAATACTGTCCGTCGTGGTTGAAACTGGCTGGTGTCCATGCAGTCTGAGAATGGCAGGAAGCACAATCGGTCGGGAACTGTGCTGCAGCATGGTTGGGATTGGTCGTGTTGTTGTAATTTGCCTGATGGCATCCGTAACAGGTCGTGGGTGCACTGGTGTAATTACCGGTATGACAGGCTGAACATGCCAGGGTAGTATGAGCACCCTGCAATACATAATAATTGTTATGTATCGCAAAAGTCGCAGGTGTCCATCCGGGGTTAGTTGTATGACAATCGGCACAGGTAGTCGGAATACTGATTGAGCTATGGTTCGGATTGGTGGTGTTGTTGTAATTTGCCTGATGGCATCCTACGCAGGTATTCGGCGGATTGACATAGTTTCCGTTATGACACTGGGTGCAGTTGCCGGCAATAGTAGCATGAGCGCCGGTCAAAGGATAGTAGCTGCTGTGTATCCCGAATGTCGCCGGTTTCCATCCCGGGGCCGTGGTATGACAGGTAGCACAGGTATTCGGTATGTTCTGTGCCGGATGATTTGGATTTGTTGTTGCATTGAAATTTGCCTGATGACAGGCAAAGCAATCTGTAGGAGTACCTGCGAACCCGTTGCTGTGACAACTGCTGCAGGGCGTGGTAATATGAGCCCCTGTTAATGGAAAGCCGCCATTATTATGATTGAAACTGCCCTGAACACTGCCGGTGGGATGACATTCATAACAGTATAGACTGGCATATACATATCCGCCAACCCCGTTATGCTTGCTGTCCATATCAGTCTTGTTGTGGTCGTGACAGTCAATGCAGCTGAATGTCTTATAATTGCCCGGCGTGGTATGGCATTCGGCACAAGTAGTCCAGGTTCCCGCATGTTTGCCGGTATAGACCGGGAAATACTGTGCATCATGCATGGCATAGCTTGCCGGCTTCCAGCCGGCTGCCGTGGTATGACAGTCGATACAGCTGGTTGGAATATGAGCCGTTGTGTGATTGGGATTGGTTGTCTGGTTGTAAGCAGGCTGATGGCAGGCGAAACAATCGGTAGGCGTTCCCTGAAAACCGCCGGCATGACATTTACTGCAAAGCGTTGTAATATGAGCCCCTGTGAGCGGGAAAGTTGAATTATTATGATTGAAAGCGCCTTCTACACTTCCTGTCGGATGACATTCATAGCAGGCCAGACTGGCATACGTATAGCCTCCAACATTATTATGCTTGTTATCCATCGAAGGCTGATTGTGATCATGACAGTCAATACAACTGAAGGTCTTCAGGCTTCCCGGAGTAGTGTGACATTCGGAGCATGTATTCCAGGTTCCTGCATGCTTTCCTGAATAAACCGGAAAGAACTGGGCGTCATGTGAAGTGTAAGTTGCCGGTTTCCATCCGGGCGTTGTTGAGTGACAATCACTGCAGCTTGTGGGAAAAGATACTGTTGTATGGTTTGGGCTGGTCGTTGAATTGTAGTTTGACTGATGACAGGAAACACATTCCTTCGACGGCTTTGAAGATGTCCCGTTAACATGACATTCGCTGCATACAATGCCGGAATGACCGCTGGTAAGCGGAAAGAAGTCATGATTAATGTTCGCGTTGCTCCATGTAAAGCTGTTAACAGAATGACATTCCGAGCAGTTCTTCGAATAATTCGCCTGAACATGGTTGGGCTTCGTCGTACTGAGATAATTCTGGAAATGACAGTCGTAACACTCTACTCCCTGGGGTTCAAACCGCAGAAGCGATGCCGACGGATGGCATTGGGAACACTGTGCGGTATAATGAGGTCCTACGAGAGGAAAACGGCTTTTCTGATGAATCTCGGTAATATTCTCGACAATCCATGACTTGGATGTATGGCATCTCTGGCAGTCGGGGCCCACGGTCTGGTTGTGCATATCGGTGTGACAGTCAACACAGGCTGTTTTTGCTTCCGAAAACACCAGACTCGTATGACACTGCCTGCAGTTAAGCCTCTGGTGCTGGCCCGAGAGAGGCATCGCCGTCTTGTTATGATCGAAAGAGTAAACCGACTTATCAAAGGCCCAGCCTTTCGAACTGTGGCAAAGATCACAACTGAGCTTGAAATCTTTGCCATGTGGGTTATCCGCCATCAGCCCTAAGGTCAGTAGCATTAACACCGGCAGCAAGAGGATGATCAGTGACAACTTTCGCATCGCGTTTCTTTTATTTTGTACAGTACATAAGTTATATTCTGTTCAGTAATCTGCTTGTGGCATTTCTGGCAGGGCACATTCTGGTGCTTCCCGTCAAGTTTAAACGCCGTTTTATTATGGTCAAAATTTGATATCTTCCAAAGGCTTGCATTGTGGCAACGAAGGCAATCTGTCACTCCATTCGCCTCAAACTGCCTGTTGTGATTGTCTTTATGGCAATTTGAACAACTCGCCTGCATACCCGGGAATTGCTGATGAACAACTCCTGCTTCATCCTTCTTAAAATGACAGGCACGGCAGCCTAAAGTTGCATGGGGCCCGGTTAATTCAAATTTAGTCTGGGAATGATCAAAGTGAACCTCCTTCCATTGTGAAGTATTATGGCAAAGAGTACAATTATTTTCAGGATAAAACCGGGCATCCATAAAACCCTCATGAATATTTTTATGGCAATCGGCACATGTTTTCCCGATCTGCCTGAAGCTCCATTTTTCCTGTTTCTTATGGCAGGCAAAGCAAGGGGTGGCCAGGTGGGCTCCCTGCAATTTAAACACGGCAGCGTTATGCTGTTCTATAGTAAATGAGGCACCCGGGAATCCTTTCGTGGAATGGCAGGCAGAACAATCGGGCGTAACACCCTGCTTCGTAAACTGCCCGTCATGGTAATCCTTGTGGCAGTCAAGGCAACGTTCATGTTTCAATGGGTCAGTGACATTCCCCTTGTGGCATGATTTGCAGGGAACAGCCTGGTGTTTGTTCTCCAGCGGATATTTTGTTTTCGAATGGTCGAAGTTGCCTATACCCTTAATGTTATGAAAAGACAGATCGGAATGGCAGCTTGAACAATTCAACCCGAACTGACCGTGATGGGGATCTGTATGGCAGTTGGAACATTGGGTGAACTGAATCCCGGCAAACTTCTGGAATTTAACAGTGTTGGTTATGGTCACCGGATGGCATTTCACACAGGGAGCCGTCTGATGCATCCCTGCAAGAGGAAATTTGGTAGAAGCATGATTGAATTTGGAAGCTGGCTTAAATGCGTCGCTTAGATGGCAATCGAGGCAGGGCCGGGTGATGGTCTTCTGATGGTAGTCTGCGTGACAGGGCAGGCATGAAGTTGTCAGGCCCAGGTAAGTAAACTTCTTGCTTTTGATCTTCCCGTTTGTAATAAAGTCCGGCTTGTGACAGTCCTTGCACTGCTTCTTCGCATGAGCTCCTGATAATGGGAACCCGGTGAGGTTATGGTTGAATTTTTCTTTATCAAAGCGGATGATCTGGAAGGCAAGTCCATGGTGATCACTATGGCAGGAAGTGCAGCTTTTTCCTTTCGCTTCTGCTGATGAGTGATAGCCTTTGCCTATGTCGACCCGCGCTTTCAGTTCCGTATGGCATGCCAGGCATTTATCGTTGGTCACCTTGTCGCCCAGGGTATGGCAGTGAGTGCAATTGGAGATCCCTTCGAGGTGAGAATGTACAGCGGCCAGCTTACCCGGCGAGATCTGGGCAAAAGCAGGAATGCAGGACAATGTGATCCTCAAAATAAAAGTAATGACAACTATTTTCCTCATTGCATTAATGTCATAGAATGATCCGGTCCTTAAAGGTAATATTAACGGTGCTTCAGAACGGCTTCTCCGAATTTCTTGGTGATCTGCAATCCAATCTTTACAAGGAACTGTGTTGGTAGTTCCCCGCCTGCAAAAATGTATACCAGGTCATTCCTCATCTTGATGTTCCCGCCCGATGCTCCTGCTGCAAGGGTGACCTCATCCTGTTCAATCAGCACAAGATTAGTATTGAGTTTAAGGTCAACCAGGCCCTGTTTAGCAGCCTCCTCTATTTTTTCCTTATTCTTTGGCTTGATACGGCCGAAAGCATCTCCCCTGTATGAAAGGATGACCTTATTCTGATCAGAAAGCAGCAAAGCAGTCTCAATGGCCGAATCCCCGCCTCCGACAACCATGATGTCTTTTCCGCTTATGATCTCGGGTTCAAGTAAACGGTACGCCACTTTTTCAAGTTCCTCCCCGGGAATGTTAAGTTTCCTTGGCGATCCCCTTCTGCCGATAGCAAGCAAAACGGAACGTGCAGTATACTTATCCCCGCTAAGAGTCTCTACCCTGAAATGATCTTCTTCTGGTATGATCGCCTCTACTTTAGAATTCTCTTTGAACGGAATGGAATGTTTGCTGATGACATCTTTCCATAAATCGAGAAGTTCAGGTTTAGTGGTCTCATACAGCTTGAGTTTGCCGTATAACGGAAGGTCCATAGGGGAAGTCATCACGATTTTTGACCTGGGGAATGAAAAAACGGTTCCTCCCAGGGTGTCCTGCTCGAGAGTAAGGCATTTGAGATTATGCTTTTTTGCAGTAAGCGAGGCTGAAATACCCGCAGGACCAGCTCCCACAATAATCAGATCGTAAGTAGCCTGATGATGCTTTTTGCCTGTCCTGATAATATTTTCGACAGCTTGCCTGCCTTGTTCCACTGCATTTTTAATAAGGCCCATCCCGCCCAGCTCGCCGGCAATAAAAATTCCCGGAATATTGGTCTCAAAATTATGATTTACGTGAGGTAGCTCAACACCACGCTTTTCAGTACCGATACAAAGTGTAATCGCCTCGGTGGGACAGGCATGGAAACAAGCGCCGTGGCCTACGCAATGTGAGGCATTGATTGTTGTTGCTTTCCCATTGCGAATGCCAAGGATATCTTTTTCGGGACAGGCTGCAATACAAGCTCCCGTTTGTATGCAGGTGTTCTGATCCACCACAGGATGCAGAGATACCGGTTCATACAAACCTTCCTGCTTTGCCTTTAGAATCTTTTCCTCTACCAGATTGGATTTTTTTTTCTGCCTGCGCAGATAGAGAACCACCACAGCAAGGCAAAAGGCAAAGACGACTGAATAAATCAGTATGTTTTCAAACAGGGTTTCCATAATTAAAAGATCCAGCGATATCCCAAAACTATTGTTACTGCAACATGGATCACCATGATTATCAGCATCACGATGGCAAACGGGAGATGAGCAACATGCCAGTATTTAAAGAGGTTCTGCATCAAAACAAGTCGGTCTATTCTTCGGTTTAGCGTAATGTCATGTTTTACCAGGCTTACAATCCGGTTTCTGTCGGCACGGGAAAGATTATTCCTTTTACAGGCCGACTTAACACTGCTTATTGTCCTTCTGTCTTCAAAGTACTTCCTGAATAATTGAGTAATTATATTACTCTGATATACCCCGATTTTCTTTTTAGTAGAATTTATAATAAGGTTGTAGCTTTCCTCATCAAGTTTGTAAGATTCAGACAGCAGCGTTCCGATATTACTTTTAAGATCCCTTACTTCATTTAAACTCAATTCCCGTCCTTCTATTGTTCTCGGAATCTGAATATAAATGAACCTGCCTACTACACCACTCAGGAACACGGCCACCATACTCCAGAAGCTTACAGCAACAATTCCGCCGAATTTAAAAGAAGTATGAAACAGTATCAGAACAGGCCCCAGCGTACAAAGAAAAATATGGAATTCCAGCCAGTGCTTCAGTAAACCAAACCGTGCAAGAAACCTGCTTCTTTTTCTGACCATGTAGAGAATTATACCCATAATCATTGAAACAGATCCGATAATTCCGAACCCATGACCCCAGTTTCCACCAGGTTTTAAAAGGATATAGCCCTGGTTAAAAAAACGTTCTTCCAGCGGAAGTTTATAATAGGTGTATCCGTAAAAAAAAATCAGACCGAAAGTTATAAGTACGATAGCTGTCAGAACAAAAATATACAACCTATGTGCAAATGTCACGACCACAGTCCATTAAAAACCAAAGAAAATTAGTAGCTTTGTGCACTTAAATACCAAAATACAAAGATATGAAACTCCTTACCCCAAACCTAATTTTTACCTCACTTATTGTTTTCTTTCTGATCTCTTGCGGGCCTGGAAATGACAACAAAAATGCCGATCTTGCTCCAAATGCCCATCAGGTCAAAGCCGAAGAAGTAATACAGACCAGTGCCTACACTTATGTCAGAGTTTCGTCAGACGGACGTGATTACTGGATTGCCACTCCTAAAATGGATGTAAAAGAAGGTCAGACCTATTATTGGTCAGAAGGTTCCGAGATGCGTGAATTTACGAGCAAAGAGCTTAAAAGGACTTTCCGCAGTATTTTTTTCCTTCAGAATTTCTCGTCAGAGCCGATTACTCTGGCCAAAGAACCAGCCACGCCTCAGATGGGTAATGCCGGCCAGATGAACCAGGCAGGTCAAACGGGACAGGCAGGTCAGATGGGACAGGCTGATCAAACCGGCATGACGGGCATGACCGGTAAGCAGCCGGCAATTGAACACGGAGGGATCTCCGTTAAAAAAATTGAAGGTGGTGTCACCGTTGCCGGGCTTTTTTCAAACCGCAAATCCTTTCAGGGGAAAGTGGTGAAAATTCGTGGTGAAGTCGTTAAATTCTCATCCGGCATCATGAATAAAAACTGGGTTCATCTCCAGGATGGCACAAAGGATGGCACAAATTTTGACCTTACAATAACAACACTTGACTCAGTCAAGGCAGGCGACATCGTGGTCTTTGAAGGTAAGGTCACTCTGGATAAGGATTTTGGTGCCGGTTACTTTTACGAAGTTATTCTCGAAGATGCGAAGCTTACTAAATAAATCTGTTAGCTAAGCTGATATTCTGACAATAAA
>CAIWXI010000016.1 GCA_903916595.1 uncultured Bacteroidales bacterium
GAGGGAATGCGCCGATAAGGAGGAGAAAATATTCCGTAAACTGGCCCGGATAAGATAATTGATCTGTAAAAGGATTTTTTAATAACTTCGCAGACTTTACTTAAAAAGAAACCAAATGGGAACCTCAGCCGAAACCACAAACACCGTATATAAAAATAAGGACTACGGTCAATATCGTGAATTGCTGTATTCGTATAATGAAAACGGCAACTTTGAAAAAACCGTAGGGTACCATGGCGAACCCGACAGGGTGGTTTTAGAGCAATCATGGGATTTGTTTAACGAGCGAACTGAGGAAGCCCGTCAAAAAGTATTGTCAGGAAAAGCCAGCCCGATTGTGTATTATATGGAAAAAATACTTGCCGATCCCCTTGGATTATCAATGATGGCTGGTGTGTCATATTGGAAGGTTAAGCTTCATTTTAAACCGGCATTCTTCAAAAGGCTCTCCAATAAGACTCTTGCAAAATATGCTGAAGCATTTAATATTAGCGTTGACGAGCTAAAGAATTTTAAACAGTAACAAATACGAAATGGATAATAAACCCATGATGATTAATTATACTCACCGCCAGGCAGGCCATTGCGAAAGCGGAGCCACTTCCAACCTCTTCAATTTTTATGGCATGAATCTGTCGGAACCTATGGCCTTTGGCATTGGGACAGGGATATATTTCACTTACCTTCCTTTTATCAAGCTGATGTTCGCCCCGATGATGTCGTTCAGGAACCTTCCGAATACGGTGTTTCACCGTTCCATGAAATATCTCGGTGTAGATGCCACGGTGATTAAAAAGTTCAACAATGTCAAAGAGTCAATGGATGTTCTTGACAGGAACCTGGAAAAGGGTATCCCTACAGGTGTCCAGGTTGGGGTATTCAACCTGACTTTCTTTCCTCCGGAGTACCGTCAGCATTATAATATGCATAATATGGTGGTGTATGGAAAGGAAGGCAACCTGTATCATATCAGCGATACGGTAATGGAATTTCCGCAGACACTTACTTATGATGATCTGGTAAGGGTACGCTGGGCTA
Organism: uncultured Bacteroidales bacterium; assembly: GCA_903916595.1. GTDB lineage: Bacteria > Bacteroidota > Bacteroidia > Bacteroidales > FEN-979 > CAIRDP01. The sequence continues at coordinate 1,039 of CAIWXI010000016.1, forward strand.
AGGGCGCTTTTGCCCCCAAAGGCAAGATGTATTGGATCAACACTATCCCTAAGGAACTGGATATCAAATATGGAGTTCAGCAGGGAATTAAGAAGAGCGTTTACGAGATGACAAAAGTTCCCTTCTGGCTCGTCGGGATCAAAGGCATGAGGGTGATGGCTAAAGACATCAAAAAGTGGCCAAAAAAGCATGGCAATCAGAAAGCCGCGTTTTACCTTGGAAGCATTCTCAGGATGTGCGAAGATTTTGGAACAGGCGGAGCCGGGTTCCGGTATATTTATGGTGCATTTCTGAAAGAAAGCGGCCAGAAATTCGATAATCAGGAACTTCTTGAAGCAGCCGGTCTTATGGGTCGGACTGCCAATAAGTGGAGGGAATTTACCTATCTTGGAGCCAGGAACTGCAAGAACAGGTCTTCCCAGCCGGTTGAGGATTACGTGACACTTGGAGATATGCTGATGGAGATTTCCGGTATGGAAGAACA
>CAIWXI010000017.1 GCA_903916595.1 uncultured Bacteroidales bacterium
GGGCATTATAACCGCAATCTGCTGGGTGAACGGATGATTTCAACCCCTTCGCATTATGCTTACCTGAAGATCGCCGAAGGCTGCGACCGAAAATGTTCGTTCTGCGCCATACCGGGAATACGCGGGAATCATGTTTCAAGGCCATCCGCAGAGATCATAAAAGAAGCCGAAGGACTCATTTCCAGTGGTGTAAAAGAGATTATCGTAATTTCTCAGGATACTACATTTTATGGGCTCGACATCTATAAAAGGAGAAGGATAGGGCGCCTTCTTGGGCAGCTGGCAGAAATCGACAAAAATGTATGGATAAGACTGCATTACGCATACCCTCACGGCTTTCCGCGTGATCTGACATCCGTCATCAGCAATCATTCAAATATCTGCAAGTATATCGACATCCCTCTTCAGCATATCAATAACCGTATCCTTAAGTCGATGAAACGGGGGCTTTCGTCAGACAAGACCCGTGAGCTCATCCAGACTCTCAGAAAAGAGATTCCGGGTGTGACCCTGAGAAGCAGTTTCATTGCAGGATATCCCGGGGAGACCGCGAAAGAATTTGATGAACTCCTTGATTTTGTAAGGGAGACGGAGTTTGAACGACTCGGAGTTTTTACCTACTCCCATGAAGAAGACACTCCCGCTTACCTGCTATGTGATACCATCAGCCGTAAGGCTAAACAGGAGAGGGCAGACCAGATTATGGCTATACAGGAGCAGATTTCGCTTAAAAAGAATACCGCCATGATTGGCCGGGAATTAAAGGTGATTGTCGACGGAATCGAAGGTGACTATTATATTGCACGTTCGGAAGGGGATTCCCCGGAAATCGACAATGAGGTTCTGATTCCTGTCGCCGGCAATAATTTGATACCGGGAACGTTTTCTGAAGTGACGGTGACTTCGGCAGAAAATTTTGATCTCTTTGCCACTCCATCAGGCCATCTTGTAAAAAGCAGTAATTAATCATAACTTTGCAGCTGCAATGACATCCCAGGAATAATCAAAATAAACAAATTATGAAAAAAACTATCTTCATCGCGATTGCATTTCTTTGCCTTGTCCCTTTTGCGAATCAGGCACAAGTAAAAATCAACCCGGTAAAACCTGCCGATACTCTTAACCGATCCGATGCGACGGGTTTAAGAACAGGCTATTGGGAAGAGAAAACAGGTGAGATCCTGAACAAAGGTATGTACAGTCAGAATAAAAAAGAAGGTACCTGGGTAGGCTTTTATTCCAATACTGTTCTTTCGAAGATGGAGTCTTTTAAAGACGGACAGAAAGATGGTTATTCAATACAGCTTGACCGCAGAGGAAAGATCACTCAGTTTGAGACCTATCTCGCCGGCGTGCTTAACGGTCAACAGGTTGTGTATGCTCAGTCTGGCGATTTTCCCGTTTCTGAAACGAATTATCTTAAGGGCGTGAAAAACGGGGTTTACCGCTTGTATTACGATAATGGCAAAATACAGGAGGAATCTTATTTTGTTCAAAACCAGAAAGATGGGGCTTCCCGTTGGTTCAATAAAAACGGTAAAGCCATGGTAGAGTACGATTATAAACTCGGGCTATTTGAAGGCCCTCAGAAGACGTTTTATGACAATGACACTCTTCAGATCCTCTCAAACTACTCAAAAAACCAACTTACCGGAGAGTACAAAGAGTTTTACAGGAACGGCAAACCCAAACTCACAGGTAAATATGTGAATGGCCAGAAAGATGGTCCATGGACTGAGTATGACGAGACCGGGAAAGCTATTAAAGTTACCAAATTTAAAGCGGGTAACCCTCCAAAATAATTTCTGATGCGGAATATCCGTAATCCATTTGTTTCATTTGAGGGGTACAATTGTTTTGGGTGTTCTCCGGGTAACGCCCTGGGACTTCATATGACTTTTATTGAGGAAGGGGAAGAGATTGTCTCACACTGGGAACCGAAAAAACATTTCCAGGGTTACCAGACCATTTTACATGGAGGTATACAGGCAACCCTGATGGATGAAATTGCCAGCTGGTTTGTTTATGTTAAATTAAAATCGGCCGGGGTCACATCGAAAGCCGAAATCCGGTATATCAAACCCCTTTATGTCGACAGGGGTGTTCTCACCATCCGGGCATCACTGCTTCAGATGAGAAGAAATCTGGCTGATATTCAGGTGAAGATATTCGACCATGAAGCCGTGTTATGTGCAGAATCACTGATGGTCTTTTTTACAGTGCCGGCCCATAAAGCCATCGAAAATTTATATTATCCTGGCGCTGAAAGTTTTTTTGAAACTGCGGATGACAAATAACCAGGAAGCCTGCTTACCTCCCGTTGTTAATCCGGTAATTCTTAGGAACAGGTCTCATTTTAGGACTGTATAACGCGCCATAATTGCTTTTATTTTTTTTGATCTTCGAAAAACTCCTGACACGGTTGCTCTCACATGAATACTTGTTTTTTGTACACCCGGGCAGCAGCAACGCCAGACAGAACGCGAGGAACAGTATTTGAACCGTGAGTCTTTTTTTCCCTGAAGGCATAGTATGGGTATTCTATATGAATAGGCATGTAAAGGTAAGAATTAAACGGATTCGATATCCTCTTGTGCTCCATTGAGAGTAATTTGTATCTTCGCAGCTATGAACTACAAGTTTAATTTCCTTTGTTCATTTATTTTTCTGATCCTGAGCGCTGAGCTTTCATTTGGGCAGTATCCTCCGCCTCCCGGACAACCAGGGACTACCGCAATAAGCAAAGACAGCTCCGTTTTTTACAGATGGGCTAAAGTTTGCACGGTGAACAGAGGTTTTGTAAATATTTCAGATACTAACTTTGTTTATAACAACTCAAACAGGGCTTCTTACGGGAATGTTTATATGGCTATAGACATGCCCGATGGCCTCGTTCTGAGTCTGGGCGACGGCGGAAGTGCAACTCTCACTTTCGACACGGTCATTTCAGACCACCCTGGCTGGGACTTCGCTGTTTTCGAGAACTCATTCAGTGATGGATTCCTTGAACTGGCTTATGTTGAAGTGAGTTCCGACGGGGTGAACTTTGTTCGCTTCCCATCGGTCTCATTAACCCAGTCAAACCAGCAAATTGGCACATTCGACACATTGGATACCAGAAAAATCAATAATCTCGCGGGAAAATACAGGCTTTTCTATGGAACACCTTTCGACCTGAATCAGCTGGCCGACAGTTCCCGCGCAGATATTCATCATATCACCCATGTAAGGATTACAGATGTTACCGGATGTATTCAGGATGCTTATGCCCACTACGATTCGCAGAACCATAAAATCAACGATCCATGGCCAACTCCTTTTGATACGGGGGGATTTGACCTTGACGGGGTCGGACTTGTTCATAACGCCCCTTCGGCGGTGGATGAGATCGCCCACTCGCCATGCATCAGCATAATGCCCAATCCCTGCTCTCATCAGGCCAGATTCTTCTCAGAAACTTCAGCTCAGGTTTATTATACAATCACCAACCAGATGGGGACACTCTTGTTGCAGTCGTCATTCACCGGCAGTACTTCGGTTGATATCTCTCACCTCCCGGCAGGAATTTACGTCGCAACTTTTACTTATCACGGAGCCTTATATCCACTAATAAAAAAGCTGCTGAAGTATTAATACTTTTTTCAAATACATCCTTTACGGCTGGATTCCCTTTTTTCTTATTCTTCAGAATCCTTGCATCCTGAATGCACAGTCCATAACCGATACCCTTCAGCTAAAGGAGATGGAGGTGAGGGCAAACCTTGTCCCCGATAACAGCGGGTATAAAAAAGTAATGTTCGACTCCCTGATTCTGCTCCCTTACCGTGATGCAGATCTTTCGACCGTTCTATCCCAGATTTCCACCATATTTATTAAATCGTACAGCCCCGGAAGCCTTGCCACTACTTCATTCAGGGGAACTCCTGCAAACCATACCCAGGTCGAATGGAACGGCATCAGCCTGAGTAATCCTATGCTCGGCCAGTCTGACCTTTCACAGATCCCC
>CAIWXI010000018.1 GCA_903916595.1 uncultured Bacteroidales bacterium
GTTATCGGTGGATTTCTGCCACTTCACCACAGTGCCGGTATGTCCCGAAAGTGTCAGCGTGGTTGAATTTGTTCCTGAGCAAACGGTAGTGCCTCCTGCAATCGAACCGCCTACTGATAAAGGATCAACTGAAATCGTAGCATCGGAAGAATTTGTCGAAGAGCATACCCCGCTCTGAACAACAGCCCGGTATTTGGTGGTCGTGGTGAGGTTAGTTGCGATCAGGGTGGTTGTAGTATTGGCCACGTCAACCGGGGTAACCCAGTTATCGGTGGATTTCTGCCACTTCACTACGTTGCCGGTATGGCCCGAAAGAGTCAGCGTCGTTGAATTGGTTCCTGAGCAAACCGTTGTGCCGCCTGCAATTGAACCGCCCACTGAAACGGGATCAACTGAAATTGTAGCATCGGATGAATTGGTCTCTGCGCAAACCCCGCTCTGAACTACAGCCCGGTATTTAGTGGTTGCTGTGAGGTTGGTTGCAACCAGGGTGGTTGTGGTATTGGCCACGTCAACCGGGGTTACCCAATTGTCAGTGGATTTCTGCCATTTTACAATGCTGCCGGTATGTACCGAAAGTGTCAGGATCGTTGAATTGGTGCTTGAACAAACCGTGGTTCCGCCTGCAATGGAACCGCCAACTGAAACAGGGTCAACAGTAATCTGCACCACATTCGACTCAACGGCCCCTGACCAGTCGGCCATGCAATCAACTCTTGCCAAACGTTTGTACCATGTTGTTGCGGTCAAACCAGCAGGAGGATCGTAGGTAGCTGAATTGCTGGAAGCAATGTCGGTAAAACCTGCGCTGCTGCTTGTGGTTGATTTCTGCCACTTATACTCGAGGATGCCTGTATAACCCGAGGGAGAGGTAGTGTTGGTTAAAAGAGCCGGGTCAAAGGGACTGCAGCCGGTTTGGTTATCGGCAATCGCACCTCCATTGGTCGGATTAACACAAGGTGGGGAAACCATATATTCCCAGGCACCCATTGACGGATAGGTATCACTCCTGGTATTTCCGCCGTAATCCGCAGTTATCCCGGTCCCTGTAACCGCAATCAATCCCAGGGCAGAAGGAAGGTAATCGGAAGCCAATGTTCCACCAGCATTTGCAAAACCCGGGTTCGTTGATTTGCTGCTTGCATCCTGACCGCTGATTAAGGGAAGAGATGTAACATCCGCAGTGTTATAATAGCCTAACACACCTCCTGTGCCTGGCGCAAAATAATCATTATTGTCAAGCGTAAGCCCGGCGCTGCTTGCATAGTTGAACCATGCTGCATAATGCAGGCTTGACCCGCCTGTGGTAGAGCGGGCATTGCTGAAAATATTGTTTCTGAAATTCCTTGTATTTGTTGTGACTGCGGAATAAAGTCCGTAGGATTTATTGGTGCTTCCCGAAGCAAGGGTTCCGCCAAGATAAACCGTATTGTAATACAGGTTATTGTTGTTTGCGGATGACCCTGTTTCGTAAACCCCATAGATCGTGGTTTTAGTGTTACCACCGAGGCTGATAATGTTATTGGCGTAAGTGGTTGCTCCGGCAGCGATTTTAATGCCGTAAATGCTGGCAGCAGTGCTGCTGGCTCCTGCTACCGACAGGCTGTGTATGAAGTTCCCTGAAACCGAGCTGGCTGTGGTGGATCCATTATAGTATAATCCAATGACATTGCCTGCAAATGAAATATAGGTATTCGACAAATTGTAAATGGTGTTTCCAGTAATGGTCTGGACTGCAGCCGTTGTGTTGTTCAGCGAGATCCCAACCACTGAAGCAGACTGGGTTGAGGCGGTATTGGCATTGGCAATTGTGAGATCCCTGATGATATTGTTTGAAACAGTATTGGTGCCGGCCGACAGAAAAATACCATGAACGGTTCCAGGATAGTCAACAGCTGAATTGGTTGTTCCGTTGGTCAGTTTTGCGATGGTGTTTCCCGTAAACGACACCGTGCCGCTGCAGTAACTTTGTATTCCGTATACTGATTGAACATTACTGCCGGAAGGGGAAATCGCATTTATGCTGTTGCTGGTACCTGCGTCGGTACTGCCGATCGTGTTTGAGCTGATGGTTCTGTTTCCGCTGCCTCCGCAAAAAATTCCGCAGAAGTTGGCGGGATAGTCTGTGTTTAAATTGTTCGTAGTGATGGCACCCACGGTATTACTTTGTATCACGACTGTCCCTGATGAAGTTGTGGCTATCCCGTAACACGTCTGACTCGTGAAAGTAGTATTTAATGTGAACGTAACAGATCCGTTGCCTGTAGCGGCGCCTATCAAATTCGCCGTAGTCGTTCCGATGTTTGCTGCAACGGATCCGCCAAGGCTGATCCCGCTAAAGCTACCGTAACCACCTGTCCAGCTGACACTCTTTATGGTGTTGCCCTGGATCTCGCAGGCGGTTCCGATGGAAGGTGAATCTATACGGATGCCGCCGAAATCATGTTGATTATCGCCGTTAAATATCCATATGCCTGAGCAGTCAGTGCCACTCCCACCGATGTGATTGAATGAAACCGTATGCCCGCTACCCCATCCCAGATAAATACTGTAAAAACCTGCAGTTCCTGCTGTTGCCGCAAAGGACGTCGTTTCATAAAAACTGTTTCCCGAGACGGTCCAGGCGGTATTATAATTCCTGAGACAAATGCCGGTTGAAAACATGGCATCGTTATTCAGAAAATCGTAGATGTCATTATTGCTTATCGTAATGCCGCTGTTTTCCATACCGGATGTTCCGAGTGAAAAGATTGCATTCAGGGGCCGGTTGGAGGCGGCATTGGTAAAATTGTTATGATCGATCAGGTTGTTGTCGTTACCGGTGCTTGTTCCGGTACTGAAAAAGACGATCCCGCTACCTGATCCCGGCACGTTTACAACCGTTTGCGAACCTGTAAGCGTACAGTATTTAACGGTATTGGTGCAGGCATCGTTGATGAAGCGTATGGTTGAGGTCCCTGCAGTAGTGGATGTGCTGGTATTTGTGATGACCAGGTCCTTTGTACTGCCAGTGGCATTCACCCTCCCGTCGATGGTCACGTTGTCGGCCCCGTTCATGTCAATCAAAGGAGTTGCAAGATCGCCGCTGATGCTGAGTCCTGTTGTCGTCGGGTACATATTGACCGATGTGTACAATGCACTCCCGTTTCCACTTGCATTCAACACGGCCGCAGCTGTCTCGGTCGTGTTTTGGTTGATCATTACGGTGATGGCGCCCTGGTGGGTCCCGGCATTGATGGCGTCGAAAGCGGCTTTTAAGTTTGAATAATATGCAGGAGAGGTTCCCGATGTACATGTTACCGTTACCGGAGGATTTGCATTGTATTCCCAGGCCCCCATCGAAGGGGTTGTCAAACTTCTTATAACGCTGGCGTAATCAGTTGTAACGCCCGTCCCGGTTGCTGCGAACAGGCCCAGAGCTGACGGAAGATAATTAGCGGCTAATGTTCCCCCGGCACTTGCAAAGACAGGGTTCAGATTCTTGCTGCTTGCATCTTGTCCGCTGATTAAGGGAAGAGAGGTCACATCCGCAGAGTTGTAATAGCCTAACACGCCTCCTGTGCCCGGCGCATAATAATCATTGTTATCAAGAGTCAGATTGGTGCTCACAGCATAATTAAACCAGGCTGCATAATGCAGGCTTGCCCCTGATGTTGTTGAACGGGCATTGCTGAAGATGTTGTTTCTGAAATTCCTTGTGTTTGTGGTGACTGCGGAATACAGGGCGTAAGATTTATTGGTGCTTCCCGATGCAAGAGTTCCGCTGATATAAACCGTATTATAATAAAGGCTGTTGTTGTTTGAGGCTGTCCCTGTTTCGTAAATCCCGTAGACGGTGGTAGCGGTGTTTCCGCCCAGGCTGATGATGTTATTGGACCAGGTTGTGGCTCCATTATAAATTTTGATCCCGTATAATGATGCGGCAGTACTGGTTCCCGATACCGACAAACTATGGATGAAGTTCCCCGAAACCGTACTCAGTGTTGTGGAGCCCTGGTAATACAGCCCGATCACATTTCCGCCAAAACTCGCATGAGTGTTCGATAAATTATAGATCGTGTTTCCGGTTATGGTATGGGCAGCAGTAGTGCTTTGGTTGCAGATGCCGAGGATCGATGACAAATAATTAGAAAATACATTGTTATTGGCAATGGTTAAATCCCGGATGGTGTTATTAGTAATTGTATTTACGCCCATGGATGTCGTGATGCCGATAATCTGACCATACCATGAAAGAGATGCGGAATTTTTCAGGTTCGCGATGGTGTTGCCCGAAATCAGGTTTGTTCCGCTGCAACTCGATAAAATTCCCCAAACATTCTGGGTGGCTGGGTTGTTTGTGGCTAGGGCGGTGGCATTGATGCTGTTTGCGGTAGTGCCACTGCCAATGAGGTTGTTACTGATGGTTATGGTTCCACCTGCACCATTGTTAATGCCACAAAAATTGGTGGACAAGCTTGATGAAAAATTGCCGACAGTAACTGAACCGATAGTGTTTTTCTGACAATCTACCGTGCCTGATGTCCAGGCAATATCTATCCCGTAAAATGTCTCTCCATTGGTATAGCTTGTACATTGAATTGCGTCCAAACCGGTGGCAGCCCCGATTATATTGCCGGTTACAGTACCGATATTGAAATTACCATTGGATACCGAAATCGATTTAAAGAAGGAGGACATGTTTGTCCAATTGAAATGCGAAATGGTGTTTCCCTGGATATTGGTAAGCCCGGCGTAAGTCTGGGCATTGTCAAGAATACCAAAAAAAGTATTAGCATAGGTCCCTGGCTTTGTCCATGTGCCACCGCAAAGTTCCGAACTGCCCCCTATGTAATTTCCGGTGATATTGTCACCGGTGCTTGCTTCGATTTCGATAACTTTATATGCATGGGTGCCGGTGGGAACGAAGGCAGTTTCGTAGAAGCTGTTGCCGCTGATGGTCCATGCAGAGTTGTAATTATAAAAATATATGCAGGATGAGTTGCCGCTCAGGTAAAGAACATCGTAAATATTGTTGTTGCTGATGGTATTGCCGCTGTTGACTGCCCCGGCTGTGCCGCATGATAAGATAGCATATTTCGGACGGTTTACGGCATTGGTAATGTTGTTGTGATCGATGGTGTTATTGCTGTTACCTGCGGTGATCCCGGTTGAGAAATAGAGAAGTCCGCCTGCATCAGGTATTGCAAATGATAGGGAAGATCCCTTCAGGTTACAGTATTTAACACTATTGCTGCAGGCGTCATTGATGAACCGTATCGTTGATGTTCCGTTGGTAGTTGAATTATTTGTGTTCGAAACTGTCAGATCTTTTGACGATCCTGTTGCATTTACCCTTCCATCAATAGTCACATTGTCGGCCCCGTTCAGGTCGATCAGTGGGGCTGCGAGGTTCCCGCTGACCGATAAGCCCGTAGCGGTAGGATAAATATTCACCGAAGTATAACTCGAAGGTGAGCTGCTGGCATTCAATACCGCTGCTGCCGCTTCAGTTGTGCTGCTGTTGATCTTTACCGTGATCACTCCCTGGTGACTTCCACCATTGATGGCATCGAAGGCGGATTTTAAGGTTTCGTAAGAACCTGAGGTTGTTCCCAATGTGGCAGACACCGTAACCGGACTTATCACTTCATAGGCCCCCATGGTCGGTGCTGTAAGGCTTCGCGTCACATTGGCATAGTCAGTTAGTGTACCTGTTCCGCTAACACCATTCAGGGTAGACACCGTGGGTTTGTAATTCTCAGGGAGGGTCCCGCCAGCCGAAGCGAATGATGGATTTGTGTTTTGGCTATACGAATCCTGGCCGGTAAAGGTCCGCCAGGCCAAAAGTGTCGAATAATTGTTCGAACCGGATTGTCCGATCACACCACCTGTGATTGGCGCATAATAATCGTTGTAGTCAATGGTCACTCCTGTTATTCCTGCAAGTCTGATGGCAGATTGTTTGTATGCAGTGGTGCCTATACGGCTGTTTACGAAAATATTGTTCCGGAGGCTCTTGGTATTGCCATAGCTGTCTGACTTGAATGCGCTCGTTGGCACAGTCCCAGTACCAGCATTGCCCGAAAGGTACACAGTGTTAAAATAAAAATTGGTATTGTATGTGGCAGCACAGTTTTCATATATGCCCAGCATGTATATGTCAGAGCTGAACCCTAATGAAATAATATTGTTGGAATAGGTGGCTGAGCCTTGCGGACAATCCAAGCCGATGATGATGGAATTGGTATTCGGATTGGTAAAACTCAGACTATGAATAAAATTCTTGCTGACCAGATTGGTCCCACTGGTCCCGCCGCTGTATAATAATCCGCAAACCTTTCCCCAGGGCGTAGTAAATGTATTGCTGAGATTATAGATCACATTTCCCGAAATTGTCTGTCCGGCCGTTGTGCTGGTCTGGCAGATGCCGGTCACAGTTGCCCTGTAATCAGTTGAGTAGTTTGCGTTCCCGTTTTTCAGGTCCCTGACTGTATTGTCAGAGATCGTATTGATGCCGCTTGTGGTGGTTATTCCATTGATCAAACCGTAATCTGTAATATTCGTGTTTGTGGAGCCATTGGTGAGCTTTGATAGGGTGTTTCCGCTAATTGAAACGGTTCCGCTTCCTGCGCTGTATATTCCGTATACATTTTGTGGTGCAGCAGTGGAAGGGGACGCAGCGTATATGCTATTGCTGGTGCCTGCATCGGTGCTGCCAATGGTGTTGGCACTGATGGTCCGGGTTCCGGCTCCGGAACTGTAAATTCCGTAAATTGAGGTAGGATAGGTTGTATTTGTGTGGTTTGTGGTGATGGCTCCAATGGTGTTGTTCCGGATCACCACATTTTCCGATGACGTAGCGAGCACGGCATACAACCCCCATGATGAATTACTGGTATTTTGCGAGAATGCAATGGAACCGTTTCCGGTAGATGCGCCAATCGTGTTTCCTGATGTGGTTCCGATGTTGGCTGCCAGGGATCCTGCAACCTCTATGCCGGTCCAGGTGGAGTTCTGAACAGTCCAGCTAATGTTTTTGATGGTATTGCCTTGTATCTCGCTGGGGGCTCCAGCAATGCTTGAATAAGCAAGAATGGCGGAGAAATTATTGTTAAAATTTCCTGACCTTGTAAAGGTACCCGAACAGGAGGGGCCGCTGCCGCCGATATAATTTGAAGAGATCGTATACGAATCTCCGGTATTTATTAAGATCAGGTAATAATTTGCACTGATTCCCGTGGCTGCAAATGATGCCGTTTCATACAAACTGTTCCCCGTGATGGTCCAGGCTGTAGAATTGTCCTTAATATAGATGGCGGATGAGGAGTTTGCCTTGTTCAGAAAATCGTAGATATAATTATTGCTGATGGTATTGCTGCTGTTTTCCATGGCGGATGTCCCAAGCGAAAAAACTGCATTGATGGGGCGGTTCGCATCAGCGGCATTGGTCATATTGTTGTTGTCGATTAAATTGCCATCGTTGCCTGTTGATGTTCCGGTGCTGAAAAAAATGATTCCACTGCCTGTTGTCGGACTGTTTGAAACCATCTCCGAACCCTTTATCGTACAGTATTTGACCGTGTTGCTGCTGGCATCATTGATAAACCGTATCGTCGAGGTTCCGGCTGTTGCCGAGGTGCTGGTATTGGTGATGACGAGGTCTTTTGTACTTCCCGTGGCATTCACCCTGCCGTCGATGGTCACATTGTCGGCCCCGTTCAAGTCGATCAAAGGGGTGGTCAGATTACCGGTCACCGAAAGTCCTGTGACCGTGGGATAAACGTTCACCGATGTATAGCTCGAGGGTGAGCTGCTTGCATTCAGCACAGCTGCAAGCGTTTCGGTCGTACTGCTGTTGATCTTAACCGCGATCACTCCCTTGTGGGTTCCTGCATTGATGGCATCAAAGGCAGCTTTCAATGTTGCATACCCTCCGGTTAGTGTGCCTGATGTTGCAGTGATACTGATAATGGGATAGACCGTATATTCATAGGCACCCATGGAGGGAAGGGTCACACTGCGGATGGTGTTTGTATAATCGCTTGTGATTCCGCTCCCTGTAACTGCACGTAAGCTGGTATTTGAAGGCAGGTAATTGGCTGCTGTGGTACCTCCTGCACTGGCAAAACCCGGATCAACCGACTTGCTGTTGGCATCCTGACTGGTCACAATAGGGAGAACCGTCATAACGCCTCCATAAAATCCAAGAACACCCCCGGTACCTGAAACATAATAATCATTGTAATCGCTGGTTATAGTTCCGCCTGTGTTTAAAATATACATGGCATAATGCTTGCTTGATCCTCCGGTCGTTGATCTGGCATTACTGAAGATATTGTTCCTGAAATTCCTGGTATTTGATGTGACTGCGGAATAGAGGGCGTAGGACAAATTGGCGCTTCCCGATGCAAGGGTTCCGCTGAGATATACGGTATTAAAATACAAGTTGTTGTTAGTCCCGGCCGCCCCTGTTTCGTAAATCCCGTAGATCGTGGTTTTGGTGTTCCCGCCCAGGCTGATGATGTTGTTGGCGTAGGTTGTTGCGCCGGCATTGATCTTGATGCCGTAAATATTTGCAGTCGTGCTGCTCGCCCCGGTGACCGACAAACCATAAATAAAGTTCTCCGAAACATCGCTGACCGTGGTCGATCCGTTATAATACAATCCGATGATACTGCCGGCAAATGAAGCGTAGGTATTCGATAAATTATAAATCGTATTGCCCGTAATGCTCTGGACTGCAGCTGTTGTGTAGTTAAGTACAATCCCTCCCACTGGTGCGGTATAGTCTGAAGCGGTATTTGTATTTGAGATGGTAAGGTCTGTCACGGTGTTACCTGAAATGGTATTGGTGCCGTTAGTTGTGGTAATTCCGTTGATCAGTCCGGTGGTTAACACCGTTGAATTGGTTGTGCCGTTGGTAAGTTTCGAGATGGTATTGCCGCTTATTGAAACCGTTCCGCTTCCTGAACTGTAAATCCCGTAAACCGTTTGCGCATAGGATGTTGAAGTGGAACTTGCATGGATGCTGTTTGCTGTAGTGTTACTTCCGATGGTGTTCGCGTTGATGGTCGCTGTTCCGGTTCCTATCATATAAATTCCATAAAAATTTGTGGAATTATTTCCCGAAGAGTTGCCGACAGTGATCGACCCGATAATGTTATTCTGCGTATTTGTTGTACCCGTGCCTCCAATGGCTATTCCATAAAACGAGCCACCGTAGCCACTATTGGTCAAAGTCACAGAACCATTCCCTGTTGCAGCGCCAATTGTGTTGGCTGTAACAGTTCCGATATTTACATCACCAGCATTGACCACTATTCCATACCAGGATGCACCTGTGGAGTTTGCATAAGTGAAGTTCCGGATGGTATTGCCCTGTACGCTGGTGGCCGTTCCTGTGCCCACATTCAGTTCGATTGCTGAAAAACTATTGTAAGAAGCGGTTGTTTTTGTCCAGGCGCCACCACCGCATGAGGATGATTGTCCGCCGATAAAATTATTGCTTACAGTAAATCCGGTTCCCGATGCGCAGAGGATTTTTATACCGCTGTAAGACACATTAGTTGTTGGCACAAATGAAGCCGTTTCGTATAAACTGTTACCCGTGATGGACCAGGTCGTATTGTAATTCCAGATATATATGCCATAAGACACCGTGCCTCTGTTCAAAAAATCATAGATATTGTTATTGCTAATCGTATTACCGCTGTTATCCTTTGCAGATGTTCCAAGCGAAAAAATTGCATTCAAGGGGCGGTTGGCATCGGCAGCGCAGGTGATGTCGTTATTGTCAATGAGGTTGCCATCGTTGCCGGTCCCAGTTCCGGCTGTACTGAAGAAAATGATGCCGGCTGATGCATCGGTTGATGAACCTTTTATTTTACAGTATTTTATGATATTACTGGTCGCATCATTGATAAACCGTATTGTGGAGGTACCAGCTGTTGATAAAGTACTGGTATTGGTGATGATCAGGTCGGACGTGCTTCCGGTGGCATTTACCCTCCCGTCGATGGTTACATTGTCGGCACCATTGAGGTCGATCAGAGGAGTTGGCAGGCTACCGCTAATGCTAAGTCCGGTAACTGTAGGATAGATATTAACCGTAGTATAACTGGCGGGTGAACTGCTGGCATTCAATACCGCTGCTGCCGATTCTGTGGTGCTGCCGTTGATCTTTATGGTAATCGTCCCCTGGTGGGTCCCGGCATTTATTTCATCGAAGGCGGCTTTCAAAGTTGAATACCCTCCGGTCAGTGTACCTGATGTTGCAGTAACTGTAATATTGGGATCAACCGTATATTCATAGGCACCCATGGAGGGAAGAGTAAGACTGCGGGGAGTTCCTGCATAATCGATGTTGATGCCGGTTCCTGCAGCAGCACATAATTTGGTATTGGAAGGAAGGTAATTGATGGCGTTGGTCCCTCCGGAGGTGGCAAAGCCCGGGTCAACCGATTTGCTGTTGGCATCCAATCCGCTGATCAGCGGCACAGAGGTCACATTCGCCGTGTTGTAATAACCCAACACACCTCCTGTGCCTGAAGCATAATAGTCATTATTACTCATCGTTAGCCCGGTACTAATTGCATAGTTGAACCAGGTAGCATAATGGAGATATGATCCTCCCGCTGTTGAACGTGCATTGCTGAAGATGTTATTCCTGAAGTTCCTCGTATTTGATGTGACTGCGGAATAGAGGGCGTAGGATTTATTGGTACTGCCCGATGCAAGGGGCCCGCCGAGATATACGGTATTAAAATACAAGTTGTTGTTAGTCCCGGCTGCCCCTGTTTCGTAAATCCCGTAGATCGTGGTTTTGGTGTTCCCGCCCAGGCTGATGATGTTGTTGGAGTAAGTGGTTGCACCTGCAAGTATATTTATTCCGTAGATGTTTGCCGTTGTGCTGCTGGCCCCAGTGACCGACAAACTGTGTATGAAGTTCCTCGAAACTGTGCTGCCCGTAATCGGTCCATAATAATACAATCCAATCACATTACCTGCAAATGAGGCATAGGTATTTGATAAATTGTAAATGGTGTTGCCCGTAATGGTTTGTGCGGCTGCGGCAGTGTTATAAAAAACGATTCCGCCAACCGATGCCTGATAGGTTGACAGGTTATTGGCATTTGCTATGGTTAAGTCGCGGATTGTATTGGTTGTTATTGAATTCGTCCCGCTTGAAATGTATATGCCGTTTATTATTCCGGCAGTTCCTGCCGTTGAATTGGTTGTTCCGTTTGTTAATTTTGAAACAGTATTCCCGGAAATGTTTACAGTGCCGGTGCCGCCCGAATATATTCCCCACACCGACTGTGCTGCTCCGCTTGACAATGAGCTCGCATTGATGCTATTGGATGTCTCAGTACTTCCAACAGTATTATTACTGATTGTGGTCGTTCCACCAACGGATGCCTTGTAAATTCCGTAGAAATTCGTGGCATTCGCTGAACTGTTAGACACGGTTACCGAACCAATGACATTGTTCTCAACGTCGGAAATGCCCGTTGAGTTTAAATAAATTCCGTATAATTCAGCTCCTGTTGCGCTGCCCGTAAAAGTAATGGAACCTGTGCCGGTGGATTGACCGATGGTGTTGCCCGAACCCGAAGGGGTCCCGATGTTCACGTCACCAGCGTTATGATATATTCCGTACCACTTTGCAGATGAAGAGTTGGAATAGGCAAAGTTACTGATGGTGTTACCCCTGACATTGCTTGCCGTTCCCGTTCCTGCATTGATATAGATGGAATAGAATGTATTGTCGAAAGCGTTGGTTTTGGTCCAGGTACCGGAACAGGCCGGGCCACTTCCCCCAATATAATTGTTAGAAACCGTGAAATTGGTACCAGAGGTATTGTTTATGTAAATGATGTAGTAAGCAACGGTGGCCGTTGGAATGAAAGAAGATGTTTCATAAAAGCTGTTTCCGGAAATGGTCCACCCGCTGGTGAAAATCGAAAGGTAAATTCCATTCGATGTAGTGCCGCGACTCAGAAAATTATAGAAACTGTTGTTACTTATGGTATTCGAAATGTTTGCATTCGTGTTGCTATTGCCTTGGGAATAAATTGCGTTAAGCGGTCTTGATGCATCTGCGGCACAGGTGATCTCATTATGGTCGATTGTGTTGGAACTATTGCCGGTTGTAGAACTGCAGGTGCTGAAGAAAAGGATCCCCGAATAGGCATACGTGGCAGAACCCTGTATTTTACAATATTGAATTGTGTTATTCGAGGCATCGTTAATGAATCGTATGGTTGAAGTCCCGGCTGAGTTCAATGTACTGGAATTACTGATCACCAGACTTATGGTGTTGCCTGTGGCATTTACCCGTCCGTCAAAAGTCACATTATCAGCTCCGTTGAGGTCGATGAGCGGGTTATAACCCACATTCCCGCTAATGGATAATCCGGTGATTGTAGGATATATGTTGATGGATGTGTAACTACTGTTACCTTGATACCCGCTTTGATACAGCACGGCGCTTGCAGATTCTATGGTATTTCCGGAAAGTTCAACGGTGATAACACCTTTGTGCGTTCCTGCGTTGATTGCGTCAAAAGCTTCCTTCATGGTTGTATAACACCCAAAGGTTGCTCCGAGGCTGGCTCTTACTGCGACGATAGGTGTGATGCTGTAATCAAAAGCCCCCATGGAGTTGTAAACTCTTGCAGTGCCTGTGTAGCTGGTTGTGATACCTGTGTTACATGCTCCCGCCAGGGAGAGTTCAGAAGGCAAGTAATCTGTAGCCGCAGTCCCGCCGGGGTTCGCAAAAATGGGAAGTGCTGACTTGCTGCTTGCATCGTTTCCGGTCGCCCCGGTCACGATGGGCAGGGAGCTTTTCGCTGAACCGAAAAAGCCCAGCATGCCCCCTGTCCCGGAGACATAGTAATCATTAAAATCGCAGGTAAGGGTTCCGCCGGTGCCCACAAAATAAGTGGCATAATGGGTACCGGATCCCCCGCTGTTGGAGCGGGCATTGTCGAATATATTGTTTCTGAAATCCCTGGTATTGGAGGTCAGCCTGCTGTACAAACAGTAACTGTTAGATGTACCTGAGGTTGAGCCTCCGAGGTAAACAGTGTTAAAATAAATATTATTATTATAGCCTTGATTATAACCAAAATCCCATGTTGTTCCCGACTCATAAATTCCGTAGAGGGTTGTATTTGTTGTTCCTCCAAGTGTTATGATATTGTTTGAACAAGTCGTGGGACCTGAGGCAATATCGATCCCATAGATCTTTCCGGAACTGCCCGATGCGACTGAAAGATTATAGATGAAATTTTTAGAAATCGTATTAGGATTCGACGACCCCCTCCCAAAATAATATAAGCCTGCAATGGTTCCGGCAAAAGAGCTATTTGTATTTGAAATATTATAAATAGTGTTACCTGAAATGGTCTGGGTACCGCCGCTAAAAATTGGAGCGACTATCCCGCCGGCAGAAAGTGAAAGGGTGGGATTGCCGGAGGTATTGATAGGACCTCTTGCGGTATCCGCATTTGCGATGGTGAGGTCGTGTACGGTGTTTCCGGTGATGGTGTTGACTCCCTGAAATGGATAGATCCCATAGATATAACCCTGCGTGGAGGTTGAAGCATTTGTTGTTCCGTTAATCAGATTGGCTACCGTGTTATTTGCGATGTTAATAGTAGTACCGCCCTGAATTCTTATTCCCTCCATGGTCTGGGCATTTGAGGTGGAAGCAGAAGTTGCATTGATACTGTTTGGGGTGGTAGTACTTCCTACAAGGTTATTGCTGGTAGTACCTGAACCGCAGGCGGGCGAAACCCAAATACCAATAAAATTTGTTGCATAAGCCTGATTGCTGTTTGCAACAGTAATGGATCCAATGGTATTATTGTCGCAGGTTGAGGAACAATAAACGCCTTGATTGTATCCTGTAAACGATCCGCCGGTTGCGCCATTGGTATAAATAATGGAACCTGTGCCTGTAGATGCACCAATGCAGTTGTTTGAAACATTATTGTCGCCAGCGTTAAAGTAAATTCCAACCCAGGAAGTAGCTCCCGAGTTGGTCAGGTTGAAATTTTTGATCGTGTTTCCCTGGAGATAATTCGTTGCTCCGGCCTGCTTGGCGTTAATCCAGATTACTCTAACTTCATTATTCCCGGTTGCTTTGGTCCATGTTCCGCTGCATAGCGCGGCGCTTCCCCCGATATAATTATTGTTAATAGTGAAACCGCTGCCCTGATCGGCCCAGACAAAGATAAACTTAACGTCTCCGTTAGAACCAGAGGCGGAGACGTCTTGCGTATCATAAAAGCTGTTTCCGCTTATCGTCCAGCCCGTATTATAGCTGTTGTTAGGACTCTGATCATTTGAAGTGTAAAGGGCAATCGCTTTGGTATAATTCTGGTTGAGATTTAATACATCATAAATATTGTTGTTCCTCACAGTGTTTGAACTGTTCGGGACAGCTTCACTATTTCCACAGGAAAACAGTGCATTCCGGGGCCTGTTTCCTCCTGCATTGGTGATTTCATTATATTCAATAGTATTATTACTGTTTCCGGTCGTAGTTGCCACATTTTTAAAGGATATTATTCCCTGGTCACCGGTTGTTGTAGACCCCTTGATTTTACAGTATTTGATGGTGTTATAAGTGGCATCATTGTTGAACCTGATTGTAGATATATTACTATTGGCGAGAGTGTTTGCATTGCTGATTACAAGACTGACGGTACTACCCGTTTCATTGACCCGTCCATCAATAGTCACATTATCCGCACCGTTGAGATCGATGAGCGGTGACCAGTCAACATTCCCGCTGATGGATAATCCGGTGGTTGTAGGATAAATGCTGATCGCCGTATAATTTGCACTTCCCGATAGGCTGGCGTTCAGTGTGGCAGTTACAGTCTCAATGGTATTTCCTGAAAGTTTAACGGTGATCACCCCTTTGTGTGTTCCTGCGTTGATTGCGTCAAAAGCTTCCTTCATGGTTGTATAACACGAAAAGGCTGTTCCGAGGCTGGCTGTTACTGCAATGATGGGAGTGATGTTGTATTCGTATGCCCCCATGGAGTTATAAGCCCTGGTGGCACCTGTGTAGCTGGTTGTGATACCTGTGTTACATGCTCCGGTCAGGGTGAGTTCTGAAGGTAAGTAATCTGCAGCCGCAGTCCCTCCCGGAGTCGCAAAACCTGGAAGTACTGACTTACTGCTGCCATCGTTGCCGGCCACCCCGGTTACGATAGGCAAGGAGCTTTTTGCCGTACTGTAATAGCCCAGTGTGCCCCCTGTTCCGGAGACATAGTAATCGTTGAAATCGCAGGTCAGGTTTCCGCCGGCATTTACAAAACAGATACCATAATGTGTGCCATTGCCCGACCTGGCATTGTTGAGGATATTGTTCCTGAAATTTCGGGTGCTTTGATTGTTGGCGTTATACAAGCAAGCACTGTTAAGAGATCCCGAGGAAGGAGATCCGTTCAGGTAAACAGTATTGAAATAAATATTGCTTGTATTGCCCGAAGCTCCCGCTTCATAGATCCCGTAAAGGTTTGTGGTCGTGTTACCTCCCAGGGTCACAATATTGTTCGAAAATGTCGCATTCCCATTGGCAATTTTAATGCCGCTTATGGTCGCTGTACTGCTGCTAACAGTCAGTCCGTATATAAAATTTCCTGAAATGTTGCTGGCTGTGGAACTTCCATAATAGTATAATCCGGCAACATGACCGGTAAAGGAAGAATAAGTATTGGAAATATTGTAAACTGTGTTTCCTGAAATCGAATGACTGACACCATAAGCGGATGACATTACTATTCCACCAGCAGAGAGAGAGTTGGTACTTCCACTTGGCCCTGTATAATTATTCGCATTCGCTATGGTCAGATCATGAATTGAATTTCCGGTTAGTATATTCTGACCAGCAGGACTATAGATTCCGTAAATTGTCCCCTGGGTAGTCGCTGTGGTATTAGTAGTTCCATTAGTAAGATTGGCTATTGTGTTATTATTTAAAGTGATAGGTTGATTGTCCTGATTGTAATATCCGATTACCACCTGGGCGTTACTGGTAGAAGGCGAAGTCGCTTTGATGCTGTTGGCTACAGTGGCGCTGCCAATGGTATTATTGCTGATAATATTTGTACCGGATCTGGGCTGTGCATGAATCCCCCAAAAACTTGTACTATAGGCAGAATTTTGATTCGCGACTGTAATGGATCCGATGACGTTGTTCTGAAAATTGGTTGCATCTCCCTGGAGGTGGACTGCAAGAAAGCGTGATCCGGCCCCTGCGCAAGAGTAAAAAATGGATCCTGTATCGCTTGCAGAACCAATATAATTCGGCGAAACAGTGCCAATATTCACAGCGCCGTAATCCACATATATTCCCCACCAGTCTGCAATGGAGGTGTTGATATACTTCATGTTCTTAATGACATTCCCCTGAACGCTGCTGGCATTTGCAGAACCGACATGAAATTCTATCCCCCAGAAATAATTATTTCCGTTCGACTTGTAAAATGTACCGGTACATCCGGGACCACTTCCGCCGATGTAATTGTTTGACACGGTGAAATTGTCTCCATATGGACTTCCGACATAGGAACGGATGGCAATAATCCTGTATTCCCCTCCGGCATTAGGTGCAAATGTTGTTGTTTCATAAAAACTGTTTCCTGTAATGGTCCAGGAACTATTGTATCCATCCGTTTGCTTGTCAATCCCAAGAAGAATACCACAAGTGTTACTGCCCGAATTACTCAGGAAATTGTAAAAGCTATTATTGCTGACAGTGTTTGAAACATTGGAGGCCGTGGCGCTGCCATTGGAATAAAGTGTATTTATGGGTCTTGAGCCAGCATTAGTAATCTGATTATTATCAATAAGATTATTACTATTTCCGAAGGAGACAGTTGTTGTGCCGAAGTAGAGAATGCCTGAATTCCCTCCGGTTGAAGATCCTTTAATAAGACAATATTTCACAGTGTTAGCTGTGGCATCGTTGTTGAATCTGATGGTGCTGGTTGTACCACCGCCAATACTGTTATTACTGATAGTCAAATCAACACTGCTTCCAGCCGCTCCTACACGCCCGTCTATTGTAACATTATCGGCACCGTTAAAATCGATCAGCGGACTGCCCAGGTTTCCGCTGATCGTCAGTCCGCTAACAGTCGGGTAAATATTCACCGAGGCATAGCTTGCACTTCCTGAGCTGGCATTCAGCACAGCCGATGAAGTTTCGGTCGTGCTGCCATTGATGTAAATAGTAATCACCCCCTTGTGGGTCCCGGCATTGATGGCGGCGAACGCAGCTTGTAAAGTATAATAGTCTCCAGATGCTGTCCCTATTGTAGCACTTACATGAACAGGAATATTGTAATACGCACCGATTGTAGGTTGGGGAAAAATGGAGGCCCCTCGTTGATCTGTGGTTATCTTATCTGCCGCAACAACTGTTGGGCTCGTGGCCCAGGAGATTAGCTTATGCGAAACCGGGGTCCCCTGGTTATCGAGGAAGTAATAACCATCAGTGGCATTATAGTAAGCAAATGCCCCTGCTCCCGCTGCCGGGGCAGTAGCACTGACCGCCATAGTTCTGGTATTCCCTCCATTGTTGGCTAGCGCGCTAAGGTTTCCCGAAACATAGGCCGTAGTAACATTTGGTGCAGTTGCCTGGGTTGAGATCGTGCCCGAAGTGCCGTTATACCAGGAATAATAAGCGTATAAAGCCCCGGCATTTACTCTGATGTCGTTCCCGGAAGCTGCCGTATTATTGATTATTATGGTGTTCAGAAGATATGAATTCCCGGCCCAATTGTTTATCCCACCCCCATTGGCTCCGGTAACTGAATTTCCGCTGATGGTCGATGATGTTATGATAAGAGTGCCTCCGCTGAATACTCCACCTCCTCCATTACCTGCACAACTGTTTCCGCTGATTGTCGACGAGGAGATCGTCATGGTTCCCCAACTCAGCAATCCGCCTCCGTCGCCGGTTGAAGAATTTCCGTTGATTGTTGAACCGTTTATCGTTACAGTTCCTTCATTATAAACAGCACCTCCGTTGCCACTATTACTGGTAAATTCACAGGAGTTGATAACCAAACGTGCTCCACCGGTGGCATTGAATATCGCCCCCCCGCATACTCCCGTATTTCCGCTGAAAGTACATGAGTTCACTTCAACATAGCTCCCTTCGTTGTAAACCCAGCCACCATGAAAACCGGTAGTAATATTATTGCTTAGAGTTGAATTTGAAACATTCAGAATTGTAGTGGATCCTGTCAAAAACACGCCTCCTCCGTAATTTGACTTGCCGTTCGACATGGTGATACTGCTGAGATTCACTGTGGCCCCGGAATTTATTCTTATGACTCCCCCGTAATCTCCTCCGGTACTCCCTCCCAGCATAGTCATATTTTGTATGTTGATTGTACTACCTGAGGCTGTAATGGTGAGCAACCTCCAGGCCGAAGTACCAGGAGTGGTAACTTTAACTGTAACAACCACACCACTGCCGGAAGTGTTGGCCCCGTTAATGGTCATGGCTTTGGTTATTGCAATCTCCGAAGCAATTGTAATTGTTTTGTTACCTGCGGACAAGTTGAAAGTAATGCTCCCGCCATCCGTAACATCAGTAATAGCCTGCCTGAGACTACCTGCACCGGAATTGGCATTGGTTGTGACAACCTGGTCCGCAGCCTGTGTAAGACTGCTTATGAAAAATAAAAAGGAGAAAATCAAAGCCAGGCGGAAGTGAGTAAACTGTTTCATACTGCAACTGTTTCGGCTAATCCATTAACTACGGGAGAAATTTTTTCGAAATTATCAACTTTGGAAAAGAAATAATCGGCGCCGTAACTGATTGCCAGCTTACGGTAATTCTCGGATGAATAAGCGGATTGATCCTGAGCATTTGCTGCATACGCTTGAGGATAAGATCAGAATCATCGGCCAAAATTACCCTTATCACAAACAGTTATTTTAATTTGGTAAATATATCATTCCGAAAACGAATTGTTTGTAGGTTAAAGAATAATTGTGTGTAAGGGATAACTCGATTTTTTGTAGGATAAACCTTACAAGGGCAGATGCGGGACGATCCCGTGTCAGGATAAATCAGATAGCTCAAATAATCAGTATCTTTGATTTTTCAGAAAAGTCTTCAGATGAGATCAACAGCTGCGCAATAAACTCTGGCTATGAAAGAACAGATCATTCAAAACATCCACGACCCCGAAATGCTTGAAATGCTGTTCAGAAAGGATAAGACTGCCTTTTTACGCGATTTCAGTGAAGCCACCAATGGGATCGAAAGCGATCTTGTAAAATTCTGGGAAATCAGACTTAAAAACACGGATCAAATCCATCAGCAACCGGCCATGAAAAACGGATTTGTAATTGTTGCTGTAATTTCCGTCATTACAGCCTTGCTGGTACGATTGCCTCTGTTCATCAAGAGCCTGAACCTGGAGAATTTTTACATGCGTAATCTTTGTGTCCTTATTTTTGCCGCCCTTGCATCGTGGTTCATCGTCAAAAACAGGATCAGAGGCTGGAAGAACATTCTGCTTCTTGCCCTTCCCACCTCAGGGCTTGCCATCTTTATAAACCTTCTTCCCCGAACACTGACCGATACATCCACTCTGGCCCTTATTCATGCCCCGCTGTTCATGGGATTCATCTTCGCCCTGGCCTGGATCTCATTCGAATTCAAAAACACCCGCAAAGTCTCCGGATTTATCCGTTATTGCGGGGAACTGGTCATCATGACCGGATTACTGGCAATTACCGGTGCGATTTTGTCGGGCATGACCATCGTTCTTTTTGAAATCATTGGGATGAAAATCGAAAAATTCTACATGCAAAACGTGGCTGTAGTAGGTGTGGCTATTCTCCCGCTGATCGCGGCCTGGCTTATTGACCTGTATCCGGGAATTACCGACAGAATAACACCGGTAATAGCGAGGGTATTTACTCCATTGGTTCTGCTTTCAGCAAGTATTTACCTGGTGGCTATCGCCGTCTCAGGGATCAGCCTGTCGAAAAACCGTGAATTACTGATGATATTCAATTTTCTGCTGCTGGGCGTAATGGCAATTATTGTTTTCTCCCTTTCCGAACTCGATAAATCAGAGATTCGAAAACTGAACGTCATACTGCTGTTCCTTCTGGCTTTGGTTACTTTGCTGATCGATCTGTTTGCCCTTTCTGCCATCATTACCCGGTTGTCGGAAGGCTTTACCCCAAACCGAACCGTTGTATTCGTTTCCAACATTCTGATAATGGTCAACCTGCTGCTTGTTTTGCCGGATCTTTACCTTGGAGGTTTCAGGGGAAAACCGCTGGATCGCATGGAGCGGAATATCAACCGCTATCTGCCGGTATATTTCATCTACAGCATCGTGGTGATTTTCATATTTCCCTTGATTTTTTAGGATAATAAGGCAATGTGAAATCAAATGCTGACTGGTTTTCTGATGGAAACGGCCTATCAGTGCTGCTTATTGCTTTATAAGTTTAGCGTAGTATTTGCCCGAATCTGAGGAAATACAAACAATGTATACCCCCGGCAGTAAATTACTCACATCCAGTTTCCCCGATTTCAGGTTATCGGCCTGCAGCACAACCTGAGAAAATTCGTTGAAGATGCTCACTTTAATAAGGTTTGTGTTCTGGCGGATGGCTGTATTGCTTTCAAGTTTTGAAATGAATTTGTCGGCTTCTTCTAAAAATCTGGTTTGAAATTTTTGCATCTGCTTTATTATGCAAAGATAGTTGGTGTTTCCAGCCTGCATTATTCATAAATCCAAGATTTGCCAAAAAAGGATGCCAGACTCACTGATGCCCTACTGATTGCAACTACTTCCAAAACTCATCTTCACGGGCGTCTTCACGGGCGGCGTCGCTGCTGTTCATTGCCTGAATGGTATTGTGGTTTGAGAATAAAAAGCAGGCAGAGAGGTTTCCCTTTCTGCCTGCTTTATTCTGATTGTTGTTAATTACTTATGATGATCTTGCGGATGACTCTGCAGTCGCTGCTTGTAAATACGACGGTATATACACCCGGTGGAGTGGATCTGAGCTCGATGAGTTCGGTGGCCGTGCCGCTGACCCTGATGTCGGTCTTCTGGTATATCGTCGCCTGTTTTCAGCGTTGGGACACCCTAAAAGTTTTTTTGGATGATTTGGAATAATTCAGCTTGTTGATCATCCATTTTTAGAAGTTTCGATTTGGTGTGTTTTGATTCAGGTAACGTATATGTAATTTGATACATATTATGCGTTAATTCTGCTGATTTTTTTAAGGATAATGCTGATTTTTCTTTGTAAAGAACTCTTTCCAGTTCTTTGTAGATGCAATACGCTGTAAATGATATGCAGATATGGGCTTCGATTCTTTGTTTAAGCCTGTGATAAATAGGACGTATTCTCAAGTCTGTTTTCGACATTCTAAATGCCTTTTCGATAAACCATAAGTTTTTATAGTTTTCGATCACCTGTTTATCTTTGAGATTTGTGTTCGAGATATATCCTTTAAGCCCATCCCAGGACTGATCATTGTTGAACTTTTCATAATCAATCTCAATGGATACATCGCCTGTTAATTTCAAGTATTTGTTGTAGCCTTTATTATCGTATATTTTGCCGAAAATGATTTCTGGGCCAACAGTCCTGATATTTGCATTATTCAAGGTTGAAAATACTTGATCAACTATCGTGTCATTTTCACTGACAAACAATTTCGGCTGACAGGATATTCTTTCTATTTCTTGTTTGCCTAAATAGGTTAATCTAAGTGTTTCTTGTTCGTTACTACTACTCCCAATTGTTTTAACAACTTTGTACTTCCCGGAGGATTTCGAAATAATTTGAATTGAAACACTGCCCGATGAATTTTTCTTTTCTCTTAAAAACATGCACAAATATACTATCGGGACACCCATTTACAAAACCCATCTCAATAAAATCAAGGGGTTCAGAGCACTTATTTTAAAAGTGCGGAAAACAGGAAAAGAGCAGATCGA
>CAIWXI010000019.1 GCA_903916595.1 uncultured Bacteroidales bacterium
AAAACGGCCGAATCGGTCGATGAGGAAACAACCATCGACATCATGATTACCAAACAAATCGGCCGCATCATCGACCTGCATGGCAATAAGCCGGGCACCAGCGATCAGTATATATTTCCCATCCTCACTAAAGACATGACGCCGGAGGATGAGTACCGGGCCATCCAGCAGGCGGTGCAAACCATCAATAAAAACATGACGAATATCTGCAGCGAGCTCAAGATTGCCCGGGCTACCACATACACGGCCCGGCATTCATTCGCTACAGTTCTAAAGCGTTCCGGCGCCTCAATAGAGTTCATCAGCGAATCCCTGGGCCACCGTAACAAGCAGACCACCCAGAACTACCTGGCCAATTTCGAGGACGAAGAAAAAAAGAAGTGGGCCAATATGTTACTGCCCGAAACCGATATTTAAGAATTCCGGTAAAAACCTTCCATCACTCTTCCGGCGATTAACAGCCTGTCATATGTTAATAACCTTACCAAGCTGGTTATTACCAGCACGGTAATGATTATTTTTTAGGGTGCTCTGTTGTTGAAAACCTTACGAATAATAATTTTTATCAACAGAGAGTCCTCGGTCTTTCATCATAAATTTGTTTGTTCCCCCATTCACGGGGGTGGTCATCTTGGCCGGAATAAACAAATCCATTCTTGTTATGAAGGTCGCCGAATATGTGCCCAGGTATGGGTTACTGATGAATCTTGATCACACCATATCGGTCCAGGATAAAAACCTGCCGGTAAAGGAGCTGTTGAAATACTATCCCGAACTTGAATTATCCGATGATCACGTTAAACAGCTTGATACCATTGATCTTTCTTCATTATACACCGGCCTTAATCAGATCTTTGTCAATGAGGAAATCATTATTGCGATTTTACAGAACCTGCTCGATGCTTACATTCATCGGGGTGGCGATTCCTTAACCTGGCTTTCATCTACCTTTCAAAGATTTCATGAGAACCCTCAGAATTTCAGCCCCGAATTAAGGCATATTGTTGAAGGTTACCTTGTGAAAATGATGCATAACCTTACGTTCCCTGCAACAGCTCCTGCCATCGGATTTCTCAATCCCAAATCCTTAACCTCCTATTCAAGCAGGAAAAAGAAACCCGCCTTTAACACCCTTCTTGAAGCCTTCAATAACGTATCGGACTATCAGCAGGTCATGGCCAAGCTTCAGGATAAAGGATTTTGCACAGGCAGTGGTACCTGGCACGATTACCGGCCCGGCTGGAAGTTGATCGTGGTAAGTCTGGTGAAATGGCTTGCTATTTATGGCTTTTGCAAGAAAGCTAAATTTACCATCTCCGAAATCCAGTCCATCTGCACGAATACGTTCAAAACCGAGAATATCAGTTCTTCAACCATCACGCATGTTAATCCTTCCCCCAAGGAATTTTCCTATCTGTTCAACGAACTGAAAAAGACCATCATAGTTTCCATCATCCCTTTTCTGGCCTTACTGGTCGACGCACTGGTTATCGATTGCCTGGTTTGCCTCGTTTGCTGATCGGCAAATCAGGCGAAGGCAATTTGAACTTTTCGCTTTTTTTTGTATTTTATTTGCTGCTGGTTTTAAATCAAATCAGCAATGCAAGACTTTATTCTCTCCCCCCTTTCCCTTACCGAGCTTGAAACCCTGGTCCTTAACCAGGTCCGTAAAGCATTAAAGGAATCTCTTATTGCCTCCAGTGATCCGGTTAAGGATGAACTCCTCACCATCGAATCGGCTGCCGAACTGCTGTCCGTGACAGTGCCAACGGTATACGGATATGTCCACCAGCGGGCCATTCCCTGCATGAAACGCCGGGGCCGCTTGTATTTCTCAAAGGTGGAACTCCTCGCCTGGGTTAAATCAGCAAGGCGTTCCACAGTCGATGAGATCAAAGCCAACGCCATCGCCAGCCTCGTTCGATAATTACTAACGCCCAGTACCCAGTACCCAGTCCCCAGTACCCAGTTCCCAGTCCCCAGTACCCAGTTCCCAGTCCCCAATCCCCATTTCCCATGAACATCCATCTCCACCAACTCACCCTCACAAACTTCAAAGGCATCCGCCAGCTCACCATTGAACTGAATGCCATAACCAATATCCATGGCGATAACGGTACCGGCAAATCAACCGTCTTCGATGCCTTTACCTGGTTGCTGTTCGGCAAAGATTCTCACGATGCAAAGGACTTTAACATTAAAACCCTGGACGAAACCGGCAAGGCAATTCCTATGCTGGACCATATGGTTGAAGGGATATTGTCTGCGGATGGCAATTTGACGACCCTTAAACGGGTCTACCAGGAAAAGTGGACCCGTCGCCGGGGCGCTGAGCAATCGGAGCTTACAGGTCACGAAACTCTGTTCTGGTGGAACGGTGTCCCCCTGCAGGCTGGTGAGTACAAGTCAAAGATTGATAATCTCATCAATGAAGGATTATTCAAGCTGCTTACTTCTACTCTGTATTTCAATTCCATGAAGTGGCAGGACCGCAGACAGGTGCTGATCCTGATTGCCGGTGAGATCAGTGATAAGGAAGTGCTGGGCATGATGGATAAGGACCAGGTCAGGGATATTACAGCCATCCTTAATTCGGGCAAGGGCCTGGCCGATTTCTGTAAGGAGATTGCGGTTCGTAAAAAGAAGCTCAGCGATGAGTTAAAGACGATCCCTTCCCGCATCGATGAAGTCACCAAAGGTTTGCCTCAGCCCGTCGACTTCGAATCTGTCAGAGCGGACATTTCCAAAAAGCAGGCTGCCTTGCTCGATGTAGAGAATACGATCACCGACCAGGTCATGGCTTACAAGGAAAAGGCTGAAGAGATCCAGAGCATCCAGAACCAGGTGTTCAAACTCCGCGAAACTATGAATTCAATGCAGTTCGCAGAGAAATCCAGACTGCAGAAGGCCCGCAATGAACACATGCTGAAGCTCAACGATCTGAAACAAAAGCATTCTGTTGTGTCTCGCCAGCTTAAAGATGAACAGCATGCTCTTGATATATTGGCACAATCCAAATCGGCCCTTGAAGCTGAAATCTCAGAACTCCGGACCGAGTGGAACGTGGTCAGTACCGCCGAACTCACCTTCAGCGAAAATGAATTTATCTGTCCAACCTGCAAACGTGCCCTTGATCCTGAATCCATAACCGAAAAATCGGCACAATTGATTCAGGCCTTCACCGAAAATAATTCAAAACGGCTGGCGGATATCACCTCCCGTGGCCGCAGGCTTTCTGTAACACTTGGCGAAATAATTGCCGATATCGAAACTACTAAAGCCGAAATCGACAAACTTTCAGCATCACTTGAATCACTGTCCCAACAACTCTCCGAATCCGAAACTCTGCCGGCTCCCCGGGATCCTGATCCCGATTCCATCCCTCAGCTCGTCGAAATCCGTCAGCAGATAGCAAAACTTGAATTGCAGATCCTCGAATCTCCAAAGCTGGATATTGAATCTCTCAAACAGCAAAAGTCCGCTCTGCAGTCCGAAATCTATCAACTTCAGGTAATCCTGGGCCATGAGGATGTGATCAAACGGGGTAAAACCAGGATCAATGAACTGATGTCCTCCGAAAAATCCCTGGCCGCCCAGATCAGCGATCTTGAAAAGCAAGAGTTTGCCATGGATGCGTATACCCGCTGTAATATGGATCTGGTTGAATCCCGGGTGAACGGCAAATTCAGCCTGGTTAAGTTCAGGATGTTCAATACCCTCATCAATGGTGGCATTGAAGAATGTTGTGATTGCATGGTCGACGGAGTTCCCTATTCCGATGTCAACAGCGCCGGCAAGATCCAGGCCGGCATCGACATTATCAACACCCTCAGCAAACATTACAACATCACCGCCCCCATCTGGATCGACAACCGCGAATCCACGAATGAAATTCCACACACCGAATCCCAACTCATAAACCTCATAGTGAGTAATGACAAAACCCTGATAATAAAATAAATACAATTCGACATTCATCATTCAATATTCAATATTCGATATTCATCCCCTTCATTCAACATTCATCATTCAATGTTCAATATTCGATATTCAAAAACCAACTCCTATGTCAACCGAAACAACATTAAAAAAGTTTGAGCAGCCCATGGTAGAAAAGGTCCTCACCAAGGTCAACAGCCTCAAAGAAATCGGCGGCATCGCCCTTCCTCCCGATTACAGCGCCGAAAATGCTCTCCGCTCAGCCTGGCTCATCCTGCAGGACATGAAAGACAAAGCAAACCTCCCGGTCCTTCAGTCATCAACCCCCGATTCCATCGCGAATTCCTTATTCAACATGGTCGTTCAGGGACTCAACCCGGCCAAACGCCAGTGCAGCTTCATTCTGTATGGCAATAAACTGACCTTGCAGAGGGAATATGCCGGAAGTATAGCCCTGGCCCGCAGGTATAGCACCATGAAGAACATTTATGCCGGGGTCATTTACAAGGGGGATGTGTTTGAATTCGCCATTGACACAACCACCGGTATGAAAAAGATCACTTCCCATACCCAGCGTATGGAAAACCTCGACGATTCAAAGATCATAGGGGCTTATGCGGTGGTAACCTTCGACGACGGATCAGTGAATACCGAGATCATGACCATGGCCCAGATCCAGAAGTCCTGGGAACAGGGTCCCACCAAAGGAAAAAGCCCTGCTCATACCAACTTCCCCGGCGAAATGGCCAAGAAAACCGTCATTAACCGGGCCTGCAAACTGCTGATTGCAGCCAGCGATGATTCCGTGCTGATGGAACCGGGTGAAGACGGTCGGATTGGCAGGGTAAAAGCAGAGATCGAAGCCGGGGCCAACCAGGGTGAACTCATCGATATTCCCGAAGAGGAACCTGCAGAGGCCACCATTGAACCTCTCGATCCACCTTCGCCAGCCACTTCGCCCAAACCTGAATCCAAGCGTGAGTGGAAAAAAGAAGTTTCACCCAAAGAACCCGGTTTCTGATGACACTCAAAGTCCTCGGCAGCGAATCTGCAGGAAACTGCTATCTCCTCGAATCCTTTTTCGAGATCCTCATCATCGAGGCCGGTATCCGCTTAAATGATGTCAAAAAAGCCCTGAATTATGATCTGCGGAAGGTCATAGGATGTTTCATAACCCATGCCCATGGCGATCATTGCAAGTATGCCGCTGACTATCTCAAAGCAGGTATTGACATTTATACATCAAACGAAACCATTCAGGCCGCTGGCATCTCAGGCCACCGTGTCCATCCAATCCAGTCCAATACCATAATCCGGATCGGTGAATTCAAAGTCATCCCCTTCCCGGTACCTCATGATGTTCCCACGTTTGGCTTCCTGATCAATCATCCGTTTTCAGGTTCCATTCTGTTCGTGACAGATGCAGCCTATATCTCCCACAAGTTCAATAACCTCAATCATATCCTTATTGAGGCCAATTATGAGGATACTATCCTTACCAGCGACCGGGCTGTGGGCCGGCATATGAGCCTTGATACTTGCCTGGGATTCCTCCAGGCAAACGATTTGCGGCAGGTCCGCAATATCGTCCTTCTGCATCTGAGCAGCGCCAATTCCAATGCACAACTGTTTAAAAAATCGGTACAAACAATCGCACCCAATTCTTCAGTATGGATCGCCGACAAAGGACTCGAAGTATACCTGTCCAAACATCCTTTTTAAACTAAACCCTTCAATCCTTCAATCCTTCATTCCTTCAATCCCTAACCCCCAACCCCTAATCCCCAATCCCATGTCCGACAAATTTGAAACAAAAGAAGGCACCTTCAGCCTCATTAAAGTGGATCCTGAATTCAAGAAAAAAGAGAACTCCCCCGATTTCTTCGGTGAAGCGAAGTTCAAAGGGATGGATATCCGCCTATCCGCCTGGGCCCGGTTCACCGATTCCGGAAAGATCAGGATCGCCGGGTATATCGAGGAAAAACAAATCAATGATTATCAAAAGCCGACTGAGTCTCAGCTTAACGATCACCTCATGACTCCCGCGATGAAGTCAGTCCATTCAGCTCCTCAATCATCCTATCCCGGCCCGCATGAAGCCCCAGAAGATGATCTTCCATTCTGATTCTTGTCGTATGATCATGATTCTTCAACCACTTTAAATCTTTGTATATGATCAGAGATTCTCCAGCCCCAACCATCCGTGAGATTGCCGAAGAGTATCTGCTGGCCGGATTGTCTGTTATCCCGGTGAATGCCGATAAACGGGCAACGCTGAAATGGGAAAGGTATCAGAAGGCCCTGCCCGATTTTGAGGATTGCGATCAACTGTTTATACAGGCCTGGGGACTGGCCCTTATTTCCGGCTCTGTTTCAGGCGGACTGGAGGTCATGGATTTCGATTCCCATGAGAATGATATCGATGCAATTTACAACCGCTTCATTTCCGATGAAGGGGTGAAGAGTATTCTTTCCCGCTATCATCCCCCCATCGAGCGTTCACCACGGGGCGGATATCATATCCTCTACCGTTACGAAACCGGCATCTATGAAGGCAACCGCAAATTAGCAAACTGGCCCTCCGGAGAATCCATGATCGAAACCCGCGGCGAAGGAGGATATACAGTGGTCTATCCCTCCCCCAACTACACCATCCTCAGCGGCTCAATCAATTCCATCCCAACAATCACCCACGACGAACGCAATTACCTGATAACCCTCGCCAAAACCTTCACTCCCGTCCTCCATCACGAACTTATTTGCGATTTTCCTCACGCTCTTCCCTCCGTCCTTCCTCCCGCCCTTCACTTCGACAACACCGACCCCGTCAGTTACTTCAACTGGAACTGCTCCGCTTATGCCAAAAAGCTCCTGGAGGAAAAAGGCTGGGTAAAACTGCGGACCGATGAAAATGAATGCATTGAATTCTGGAAACGCCCAGGCAAGCAGGGCAATGAGCATTCAGCCACCTGGGGCAAGAAACATAATTCTCTTTATGTATTCAGCTCTTCTGCTCCGCCTTTCCTCAATGATTGTTATTATACTCCTTTCCAGATTCTGGTCAGGTTAAGGTTTCATGATTCCTATAGTTCAGCCATCTCCTGGATCCAGCAGAAGTATTTTGATGAGGAAATACCCTATATCAGGATCGGAGTCGATTATTTCAAGAAAATTAAGAAGACCGACCGTTTTGGACTCAACAGGGCAGAACTCAAACCATGGAAAATAGATGCAATCAAACAGGATCATGGCAAAGCAATCCTGGATAAGATTGCCCATTTCGATGATTTTACCATCCTTCCCGACAACCTGAATTTCTCCCCCATCGTCAATAACTGCTATAATCTGTATCGTCCATTCACACATAAGCCAACGCCTGGTAGTTGGGACTGGACCGAAGTTCTGATCCGCCATATATTCGGTGAACAATATGAACTAGGCCTCAGGTACCTGCAGGTCCTCTACCTCCATCCTGATCGGCTGATGCCCATCCTGGTCATGGTCAGCCGTGAACGGCAGACCGGCAAGACCACCTTTGTGAACTGGCTCAGCATGATATTTGGAGATAATATGGCCATCATTTCTCCCGACGACCTAATCAACGGCTTCAATTCAACCTATGCCAGCAGCAACATCATTGCCGTCGAGGAAACCTTCATCGAGAAAGCCATAACCGTTGAAAAACTTAAATCTCTGGCCACACAAAAGTTCATCTCCGTAAACCAGAAATTCGTCAGCCAGTACCGCATGCCATTCTTCGGCAAGATCATCCTTACCTCCAATAACGAAGACAAATTCGCCCGTATCGACGAAGAAGAAATCAGGTTTTTTATCCGCAAAGTCAGTATCCCATCCATTACCAACCACAATATCGAGGCCGATATGGTAAAGGAAATCCCGGCATTCCTGAATTATTTGACCACACTGCCCCCAGTCGACTTCTCTAGGGATCGCTCTGGCTTCACCCCAGCCGAATTGTCAAACACTTCCCTTCTCGACGTTAAAAAAGAATCGAAATCCAGCCTCTATAAAGCCCTGGTAATGCTGTTCGAAGATATGTTTATGAATGAATTCCGTGCCCAGGATGAATTCTATGCCGACGTCAAATCCATTAAAAGCAAATTCTTTGCCAATGATCCTAGGATCGACCTACCCTATATCAGGACCGTTCTCAAGAATGAATTCAACCTCATCCCGGTCCCCGACTCCATCTATTTCAATCCATTTGTCAACGATCCACCCAAAACAGGAAGACCCTATCTCATCAAGAAAACCATGTTGAATGCCGAAAACCTCAAAAGCCTCGTCGATGAACTCCCCTTTTAACAAACTCACATTCTCACGAATCAAGAGGATAAAAAGAAACCATTGTGAGACATTTTGTGAGGACATAAATATCTGTATATTAATATAATATATTACTTTCTCACAAAATATAAAGAATAATAGTAATCTATATAGTATACAGTAAACAAGGCAAAGGAAAATTATAAGAAGTTTCCCCAAAAATTCCGTGAGATTGTGAGAAACCACATAAGCAAATAAATATCAATAAGTTAATCCCATCACAAAGAAATTAAGTTTTGTGAAAATGTGAGAAATCATGCCTACCCCCATCCAGATCCTCAACGAAATGAACCGGGAATACCTCAGGAAGAAGTATCCCGATATTCCTCCCGAATACCTCCATTGTAAACCCATCAAAGCCAACTCAGCCAACGAGCTCACCAAATCAGTCATCAAATTCATACTTTTATCAGGCGGCCAGGCCGAACGAATCTCAGTCACCGGCCGCATCATCAACACCCGAAAAACTTATACCGATATCCTCGGCCACCGCAAACAGATCGGATCAGTCAAATACATCCCCTCAGCCATGACCAAAGGCTCCGCCGACATCTCCGCTACCATCCGGGGCAAATCCGTCAAAATCGAAATCAAATACGGCAAAGATCGCCAGAGCTCGGCCCAGGCAAAATATCAATCCGAAATTGAAAAAGCCGGCGGTATCTATCTCCTCATACGTACATTTGATCAGTTTTATGACTGGTATAATGATTCCTTCCATTACTCGATCTGAGTAAATTGTGCTGACCATGGTGCTATTTTACGAAATAGTCATACTTGCACCCCAAGTATTTGGGCTTTGGAGAATAAAAACGAAAAGAATGATGTATCTTTGGGTATTAATCCTTTGATAATTTGATTTAAAACCGTTGTATCCAATTCTTTGATTTATATCTGACCTTTACCTGACATTACCTCATTAAGCCGAAAAATCAGAACGCAAATTCCAAATTTTTTCTCCATGAGTACCCGGCAATTAACATCAAAAAAAATGGTAAATGACTCAGTATCAGCCCCCCCCCCCCCCAATGAAGTAAAACAGTTTCCCATCGTGGGCATCGGCGCATCGGCCGGTGGGCTGGAAACACCGGAACTTTTCTTCAAAAACATGCCCAAAGATAGCGGCATGGCATTCCTAATAATACAGCATCTCGACCAGAACCATGGAGGCATCATGCATGGGTTGTTGCGACCAATTACCCCCATATTATAGCCAATGCTAAAAAGAATCTGATATAAACATTCAGCGTTTTTAAGGAATATTATTATTATGAGCAATCAAGACAAAACCAAAGAACAACTTATAGAAGAGTTAGAGCAAATTCAGCACGAGCTGGATTTGTTAAATGCTTCAAACAAACAACGTGGAATCGAGTTAGCCTTGGCTCTTCAGGAAATTTCTTTTCTAGTTGAAGAGAAAGGAAAACGTGCAGCCGAGCTAATCCTTGCTAATTTAGAGCTTAAGTTTGAGACCGAGGAAAAAGCAAAACGTGCAGCCGAGCTGGTCATTGCTAATAAAGAACTTGTATTTCAAAACGAGGAAAAAGCAAAACGTGCTCAAGAATTAAAAAGTGCTAATATAGAACTTGAACAATTTGCTTATGTGGCCGCACATGATCTTCAGGAACCTCTTCGGATGATTTCGAGCTACACCCAACTGCTCGAACACAAGTATAAGGATAAATTAGACCAGGATGCAAACGATTATATTCAATTTGCTGTGGATGGAGCACTTCGTCTGCAAACACTCCTCATTGATTTGTTGGAATTTTCGAGAATAAGCATCCTTCCAAAAGATTTTAAGCAAGTTGACACTTCAGCTATTTTGGGGCAGGTTATTTCCAATCTGCAACTATTGATAGGCGAGAATGCCGCACTAATAACCAACAATGATTTGCCGGTTGTGACAGCCCATGAATCGCAAATTTTGAGTGTATTTCAGAACCTTATTGAAAATGCCATTAAGTTTAGAAAAAAAACGGAATTGCCCAAAATACATATCTCATGTACTAAGCAGAAAAACATGTATCAATTTTCGGTAGCAGATAATGGAATAGGAATCGACATGCAATATCACGACAGGGTTTTTATCATTTTTCAGCGATTACATTCAGTAAAGGATTATCCCGGAACCGGAATAGGGCTATCCATTTGCAAACGCATTGTTGAAAGGCATCGTGGAACAATTTGGTTTGAATCTAAAGAAAATGAAGGAACCACTTTTTATTTTACAACACCGGCATAAACTCCCAGAGTATGATAAAATTTAATATTCAATCAAGGATCCGCATAGCCTTTTTGTTCGTGTTTGCGGTCATGCTGTTGGTAGTAATTTACTTAATCATGCAACTGAATTACATTGGCAAGCAAACGAATCTATTATACATGCATCCCTACCAGATAAGCAATACCATAAGGGATATGAAATCCGAAATTTATCAGAATCAAAACCTTTTAAGAAACATTAGATACATTGATAACCTCAGCGAGCTCGATAGTGTGAAAGTCTTAATTGACAGCAAAGATAAATTCATAAAGGAGTGTTTCAAAATTGTTTCGACGAAATACCTGGGCAATAAAGCATCAGTCGACAGCGCCATTGCATCCTACACAGCCTGGGACAACTGCTTCAAGAAAATCTACCGGTTAAAAAAACAAAACAAAACAGACAGCATTCAAACCTTAATAAAAAGTAATGCCAGGGTAAAATTCGACAGCTTAGTTTATTACCTCACTATACTCTCCGATTTTGCAAATCACAAAGCTGAAAGTACTTTCAACAGAGTTATCGTAATCGAAAACTCTTCAAAATATACAGCAATTATCCTGCTTATTGTTTCGACCCTTTTTGTTTTATTCTTTATCTGGTATATTTCGCAAAGCATTGCCAAACCAATAAGGGTCTTTGTAAGCGAAGCATCCTTTATATTGAAAAAAGATGAAAAAATAAAAATTGTTGCTGACGAACAAATACTGCTGTCCACCCTTGCTGAGTTAAAAGATGCTTACTGGAGAATCCAATCGCAAAACAGCGAAATTGCCCTTAAAAACAAACAGCTTGTTGAAGCGAACCTTGATCTTGAAGAAACAATAAAGCAGCGAACATTCGAGTTAAGCTGTTCCAATAAGGACCTTGAACAATTTGCATTTACAGCTTCACACGACCTTCAGGAACCTCTGCGCATGATTTCGAGCTACACGCAACTGCTCGAACGCAGGTATAAGGATAAATTAGATCAGGATGCAAACGATTATATTCACTTTGCCGTGGATGGAGCATTACGTATGCAAACACTCCTCATCGATTTACTTGAGTTTTCGAGGGTAAACACCCGGGCAAAGTCTTTTTTGCAAGTTGACACTTCAACTATCTTGGGGCAGGTTATTCTTAATCTAAAGACATTGATAGATGAGAATACTGCACTAATAACTAACAATGATTTGCCGGTAGTGCCAGCCGATGAATCGCAAATTTTGAGGGTATTTCAGAACCTTATTGAAAATGCCATTAAGTTTAGAAAGAAAACGGAATTGCCCAAAATACATATCTCCTGTACTAAGCAGAAAAACATGTATCAATTTTCTGTAGCAGATAATGGAATAGGAATCGACATGCAATATAGCGACAGGGTTTTTATCATTTTTCAGCGATTACATTCAGTAAAGGATTATCCCGGAACCGGAATAGGATTATCCATTTGCAAACGCATTGTTGAAAGGCATGGCGGAACAATTTGGATTGAATCTAAAGAAAATGAAGGAACCACTTTTTATTTTACAATACCGGTATAAATTTAAATCAAGGAATCAATCATGGAAAATCTAAAAATTGTTGAAATTCTTTTAATCGAAGACAATCCTGGCGATATACGACTTACGCAGGAAGCATTAAAAGAGGGGAAAATAAACAACAAACTTCGTGTTATTTCTGACGGAGCAGAGGCAACTGATTTTCTTTTCAAAAGAAATCAATACCAAAATGCCCCACGTCCCGACCTTATCCTTCTCGACCTTAACCTTCCAAAAAAGAATGGGCAGGAAGTGCTGGCGGAAATTAAAGCTGATGATAATCTGAAAAGCATACCTGTTATTATTCTTACCATCTCCAAAGCCGAAGAAGATATCATCAGGTCATATAATTTACATGCAAATTGTTTTTTAGTCAAGCCGATTGAGCTGAATAAATTCTTTGAAGTGGTAAAATCAATTGAAAATTTCTGGCTCACCGTAGTTAAATTTCCAAAGAATGAATAATTCAGAAGAACAAACACTGCTCCTGATTGAGGATAATCCCGGCGATAGCAGGTTAATTAAAGAGATGTGGAAAGAAATAACTTCCTTTAATTACCAGCTTATTATTGCTGGAACGTTGAAAGACGGATGCGATCTAATCAGGAAACGTAATCTTATTCTCATTCTGCTTGACCTTAATTTGCCCGACAGCACAGGAAAACAGACCTACGATACCGTAATGAAATTCGCTAATAATATTCCTGTTGTTTTAGTAAGCGGACTGCAGGATATGGAATTAGCAATATCACTTATTAAAGAAGGGGCGCAGGATTACATTTCAAAGCAGAATTTAACCAGCTCCCTGCTTGAAAAAACTATTCAATATGCAATTTCACGTATGAAGGCGGAGGAAGACATAAGGGAGAGTGAGGAAAAATTTTCTATTGCATTTAAGACTTCTCCTTATGCAATTATCATAACTCGGCCGAAGGACGGCCGGTTTATCGAGGTTAACGAAGCTTTCTTTACCCTAACGGGTTACGCTCCCGAAGATACGTTAAATAGTACTTCGATTGAAATGGCTTTGTGGGTTGACAAGGAAGACCGCGAAAGTGTGGTAAGGAACCTAATGGGAGGTGGGAAGATTATTGCACAAGAGTTCAAATTTAAAAAGAAAAACGGTGAAGTAATTATAGGATTGTTATCAGCCCAAATTATTCATATTAACAACGATAATTATATTTTATCGAGTATAGATGATATTACCAGGCGTAAACAGGCAGAGCAAGAGTTAATCATCGCCATGGAACACGCCCAGGAAAGTGACCGCCTCAAATCTGCTTTCCTTTGCAATATGAGCCACGAAATCCGTACTCCGATGAATGGCATTCTTGGTTTTGCCAATCTGCTTAAAGAACCGGATTTAGCAATTGAAGAGCAGAAAAAGTATATCAGCATCATTGAGAAAAGCAGCACCCGTTTGCTCAATATTGTCACCGACATCGTGAGTATCTCAAAAATAGAATCGGGCATTTTGGAAATTTCTGTTTCAGAGTCGAATTTGAACGAGAAAATCGAATACCTTTATTCCTTCTTCAGGCCAGAAGCTGAGCAAAAAGGAATACAACTTTTATACAAAAATTCTTTACCGGCAAATGAAGCCATAATTATAACCGACCGCGAGAAACTCACTTCCATTCTTACCAACCTTATTAAGAATGCCATTAAATTTACCGAGGCAGGCTCCATTGAATTTGGATATGAGAAAAAAGGCAAATACCTTGAATTCTTTGTAAAAGATACAGGTACAGGTATTCATGAGGAACAGAAGGAAATCATTTTTGAAAGGTTCAGACAAGGTAGTTATTCGTTTAACCGCAATGATGCAGGAACCGGATTGGGCTTATCAATCTCAAAAGCTTATACTGAAATGCTTGGTGGTAAAATCCGGGTAGAAAGTGAATTAGGTAAAGGTTCCATATTTTATTTTACAATACCTTACAATCCTGAGTCCCAAGAGAAAAATATCATAAAAGATGCTGTTCCCGCAGTTGTAGAAGAGAATCAAATTAATAATCTGAAAATATTGATTGCCGAAGACGATGAAGACTCGCAAATGCTGATTTCAAGAGCAGTAAAAATATTTAGCAAAGAATTGTTAAAAGTAAGAACCGGGGTTGCAGCCGTTGAAGCATGCCGCAACAATCCTGATATTGATTTGATTCTGATGGATGTTAAAATGCCCGACATGGACGGATATGAAGCCACAAAACAAATCCGCCAATTCAACAAAGATGTGATTATTATTGCACAAACGGCCTTTGGACTAAGTGGTGACCGGGAAAAGGCAATTGATGCAGGATGCAATGATTATATATCAAAACCATTCACCCAAGCCTTATTATTGGCGACAATACACTCCCACTTCAATAAATAAGCAAAGAATAAAACAAGATATAACCTTCAAGCAACATACTCCCTCCGCAACCGCTAATCCATTCACTCATTCGGCGGTTCCGCTCCGTTTCGTCGCAAGCTCCTCACTGCTTCACCGCTCATTCGTTCAGGCTTAGCCTTTGCTCCGGGTTCTTACAATCGGTATACACCCGGTGCATCGTACCTCGCACCCGGTGTATAAATTGTCGATTTGCAAGATCTGTTCCGGCAACGATGTTAATCAAGCACTTCGGGCAAGTTTATACGGTGAAATCCAACGCGCCCATTTGCCCAGCCTGCATAGCACGCCAGCCAGCCCAAGCAACAAGCATTTTCCTTCCATCAGTACAACGTGTCCGGGTCTATATTAACATAACATGATGTTATAGTACTACCGCTGCTGGCCTATCCCGGCTTTGATCAACGCCGTCAAATATACGGCAACCGCAATGGGCTGCCGCCTCTGTTCGATTTTTAAAGTGAACCCTGCCCGCCGCGTTTGCCTGGCCATTTGGCGGCATTGGATTCTACCTGCGTCAGTCCTATAACCACATTATGTTAAATATCCCCGTTAGCATCACGAGAAGATTTGGAGGGTGCTCATCCGGCTGGCAATACGAGTAAAATTGAGTTCGACGCACAAGAATATCGGCAGCGCATTTTTGCCTCGGTAAAGGTGCATTAACCAATACCTGCCGGCACCAATTGGTCGTTCCGGGCTTCAATGTCCGCTTCGTTACACACCCGGCGCTTCGCGCCGGACGCTCCACTTCGCTACCATGCAAGCCCTCCACTCCCCCACCGCAGGTCCTTTCGAGCTTACACCGCAGCAAAAAGGCTGCCGTGCAACCATCTCAGTCCCTGCTTCATTTTTCGGTTAATTCCGGTATTGCTTAACGCACCTAATTTGACATTTCCCCGGTCTCAAAAACCGGCAAATGCCCTGCCTCTGGCTTTGACGGGCCGGACGAGAGCCCTTCGTAGCAATCATCACCCGCAATTCCGGCAGGTCCCCCATCCGGACTCCTCACCAACCCGCGTTGAAAACAACGCCGGTTGGCGTATTTGCATTCCTCAGCCCACAATCAATCAGGTCACCTCATTTCACGCTCATACTTCGCGTTCATGAAGTGACCAGGTAAGCCAACCGATCACCCTACCAAGCCGCGTGAAAAACGCCGCTTGGTATACTTAAATTCTCGGTTTGCCAGCCAGCATTGCCACCTTATTCGCCCTCGTTCCTCGGGCTTCATAACGTGGCGGGTTCATAACATGCCGTGTTTGTGGTATAAATGAGAGTAAGAAGTCCGGAGGATCCCCCATGCAAACTCATTTGCCGAAATCTTGCATTCTTATTTGCCGATTTTTGTCGGTGAGCAGTTGACGGGCTTCCATTAAATGAAAATCAGGCCTGAATCCTGATCCCCGATCCCGGCTCCCTTATTCCTGCTCACCTGAGGTGCCTCGACGTCTTGATCAGCCGATTCCCCATAAACAGCCTTCCCATGCAGGCATATCGGATTCCATCAATGGCATGATTGAACCGGTCCACCGGAGCATTCAGGGGTTTTCCGGACGCATCTTCCTTCCATTTGTAGTTTTTCAATTCCCTGATCAGGTTAACCGATCGTTTGGTGATCCTCATGGGATAACGTTTCAGGATATCAATCCCGGCCAGGATTGAATCCGGACCTTTGAATGTCGGTTTGATGTTAAACCCTTCCTGCCTGATCTCGTAAATGCATTTAGGCTGGTTATCGGCAATGATCTCATCGGCCTTAGTGATGCCGATCTGGTTCATCCATTTGCAGATGTCTGTATTGGTAAGTCCCCGGGAGTAAATCAGCTCATCAATAAAGAGGTCGCCAGAGCTTAATCCTACTTTGACTAGGGTGGTCGGATCGTTGGAGAACCCAAAATCCATCCCGTAGCTGATCCACTTGCAGGATTCCGGCCACTGGTCAACGGTCCGCCAGTTGGTGAAGATCAGTCCGGTGATCTGACCGATCTCTCCCAGACCATAGATCCTCCAGTAATTCTCATCAACCTGTTTCAGGTTTTCGATTTCCTTCACCTGTTCAGGAGGTAAAAATTGGATATTGTCTAAGTAGGTCGAATGGATGAAGGTGCAGTCTTTCCGGGGGATCACGATGTCATAGATCCAGTGTTCATCCATGGAAGGGTTAAAGTCCAGGAAGATTTGTTTCTCGGTTCGTAGGGAAAGCTGCACCCAGTCTTCCAGGCTGAGTTCATTGGCTTCATTGATGAACAGGTAGGCCCGTTTGGCGCCTCGTTTCTTCTGAGGTTGGTCCAGGCTCATGAACTCGAACAGGTTCCCGTTCAGCTGGTAGGTGTTCTCGGTTTTATTGTGGCTGCGTTCATCATACAAATCGGCCATCCTGAGGATCTCGAAGAAGTCCCTCATGGCCGATG
Source organism: uncultured Bacteroidales bacterium (assembly GCA_903916595.1). Taxonomy (GTDB): domain Bacteria; phylum Bacteroidota; class Bacteroidia; order Bacteroidales; family FEN-979; genus CAIRDP01. The sequence goes on from CAIWXI010000019.1 coordinate 16,888, forward strand.
CTTTTAAAGCCGGCATGCTCCGCCTTACGATCGAAAATACCATATCGGTCCCTTCGAAGGCCTTCACCAGGATGAGCAGTTGCAAGATTGAGAAGGTCTTTCCCGACCGGCTCCCGCCCTGGTTCACGACGATCTTGGTCCCGGCTTCATAGTTTTTCCGGAATACGGTCGATACCTTGATGGTCTTTTCCAAGGGGTAATGATTTAACGGTTCCGTCGGCAAGCATTGCGCTCTGGATGACTTCAAAGGTGATCTTGGTGAGTTTATCCTCGGCCGGGCCCAGGTCAACATTCATCCGCTGGAGCTTTGGCCGTATATATTCCTGCAGGTTCATCCATAGATCAACCTGGTCTTTTGGTTTCAGCTTCCTGATGCTGTCCTCAAGGGTCTCATCCAGCAAATCAAGCACCCATTCGATACGTTCTTTTTGTTCTGATGTGATCTTGTTGGGCGATCCTTTGGGTCTTCCTCCCTCCCCGGGTTTGAATTTATGCCGGGCACTTGTTTTCGATTCCATGGTAACGGATTTCAGTATATTTCAGAATATTATATGCAGATTTCTTCATTTGTTGGACGTATTTATAACGGCTCAACATCTTTCATGATTTCCTGTAAACCAGCTTTTCAATCGTACTTATCGATACCCCATAACTATCACTCAATTCATTCTTGATTTGAGTATAAGTCATCCCTCCTTTTTCCAGGGTTTTTCCCTCCCTGGCATAGGCAAAATAGAGTTCCTTTACCAGCCATTTTTTCGCCTGGCTCACAGGGAGTAATCCTCTAACCACGAGTTGTTCCACTTCGATTCCGCAACGTTCTCTCAGGTCAACAATCACCTTTTCAGTTTCCTGATTCATATAGCCATTTCTTACAAAAATATGAATGAATTGGTATTATAACAAGCTATCATGCAACTTTTTGCCAACATGTACTAAACAATTACTTTAAGTCAGTTGTATGTTTGTGGTTATCAATTTCCCACACTCGGTATGAAGTCTTTTTCAACTCCTCCCATCGCTTTTTCTGTAGCCAGTGTCGACGAAGCTACCGGTACTCTTCATAAGGTCATTGTCGCCCAGGTCGGTAAGGTGAAATCCTATTTCGAGCAGATAGATGCCATTACCCTGGCCCAGATCGAAAAGCTGGGCAACGAAAAGGAGAATGGGATCAAGGCCCGCTTTGGTCATCCTAATATGTGCAGCTCTTCTTTTGGCACTTACATCGGTCGCTTTAAGAGTTTCAAGGTCGAGGGTGACAAGGTTTATGGTGATCTGCATCTCGATGAGGTCTGTAAGGAATCTCCTTCCGGAAACCTCCATGCGTATATCCTGAAGATGGCCAAAAACAACCCGGATATGTTCGGGGCTTCAATTGCCTTTATCCCGGGCGAACCGGTTATCACCAACGATGAATACCCTGCCACCCGCATCGAGGATCTTCTGGCCACCGACCTGGTGGATGATCCTGCCGCAACGAACTCTCTCTTCGCTGTGGATTCCTTCTCCTATCAGGCTACCCGTTTCCTCGATGAGAATCCGGCCATTGCATGGCTCATTGCCAAAAAGCCCGACACCATCATTGAATTCATGCTTAAATATTTTTCAAACAACAACACCATGAAAAAGGAACTTTTCCAGAGGCTTAAAAACCTCCTGAACCCGGCTCCGGATGGAGCCAATGCCGATGCTCTCAAGGATTATAATCAGACCGTTGAACAGCTTGAAGCCGACTATCAGAAACAGATTTCAACTCTGGAAACTGATCACCAGAAGCAGCTCTCTGCACTCCAGGAACAGATCACTACCCTTCAGGACCAGCTCAAAGCCCGGCCAGCCACCGTTGAAGGAGCCGATCCCCAGCTCAAAGTCGGCCCCACCGAAGAAACCTTCGGCAAGCAGCTCCTCAAGGAAATGCCCATCCACCTCAAAGACAAACTCAAAAAGTAACAACTCATCATGCATCCCGCATCCTTAAATCGTACATCGTACATCGTAAATCGTACATAATTCGTAATTCGTAACTCGTAATTCTTATTTGCCATGTCAAACATCTTCTCTCACGCCATCAGCCCCGCTTTCACCAAGCAATCCATCCGTGAATTTTTCGTCAGTCCCTTCTTCATGGGCGAAGACATCCGGGGCGCCATCACGGTCCGCACCGACGTCAAGGGCACCGAGCTCCTGAATAAGATCTCCCGTCCTTCGTTTATTACCAAGCCTAAAGCAGCTCCTGGTTTCACTCCTACCGGCACCTTTGCCCTTTCTACCCAGTCCATCACCGTGGCGCCCATGGCCATGGAGTTCGAGCAGAATGCCAGGGCTTTCTGGGGTTCCATCGTGGAGCAACTGCTGGCTACCGGCTATAAGGAGGATGATATCGAGCGGATGAAGGAGCCCGATATCTGGAATAAGATCATGTTGCCGATCATTGCCCAGGCCGGTCAGCAGGACCTGATCCGCCAGATGTTCTTCGGCAATCCGGTTCAGGAAACTTTGTCTTCGGGAATCCCCACCGGCACGGTCGATACCAATTTCTCGGGCTATACCGGTTTTCTTTCGCATTTTCTGGCCAATCTCTATGCCGGCATCATTCCTTCTGACCAGCATGTGGGTGTTGATTCAGCTACTTCTGCGGTAAAGGCCGAGAAGATTCTCACCTATACTTATGGCGCAACGGATACCTTGATTACCGTTACGATCAATGGCGTGGAGTATACTCAGGCTTATGGCTCCAGCGCTACAGCTACTGTTGTTGCCTGGCTTGCCGCTCATAAAGCCACCATTGAAGCTCGTGCAGGGATCAACGGCGTCATTGTGACCAATCCTTCCGGCGCCCAGATTAAGGTGGTCAGCCGATATAAAGGCCAGTCTTTCACGTTTACTGCCGTGGCTAACAGCGGGGGTTCTTTTGCAGCTTCCGGAACTGTTGCTGCCGTTAAGGCAGGGGCTCTGGCTTCAGGCGAGGCCGATGCAACTCTCGAAGAAATGATCGATACGGCCCGTCCCGAAATGTTTGAATTTCCTCTGGTGTTTATGGTAACTCGTTCTATGTGGAGGGACCTGGTCCATACGATCAAGAACAAGACCGGTGATCTTCCGCTCACCATGATGCTCAATGGTGTGAATGTTCCTTCATATGAAGGATATCCGGTTCTCATCCGTCCCGACTGGGATACCTGGATCGCCACCTACCAGAATGGCATTCAGCCTCACCGTGCTCTCTTTACCACCCAGCAGAATCTAATCTTTGCTACCGACGGACTCATGGATCCACAGGATATCGAGTCCTGGTACAATCCCGATCTCCAGATGCGCCGCTACCGGGTCCAGTACAAAGCCCAAACCGCATATCTCCACTCCGAACTCCTTATGCTTGCCGGCTTCGGCGACTAAACAGTCGTCCATCGTCCATCGTACATGAAATCGTAAATCGGGGTTATTCGCAATATTGTTAATTTTTAATAGTGCTCATTACGGCTGCGCCGAACGTAAATCGTAAATCCAATGTCACCTTCCCCCCGTCTCTACGAATTCTCCTATGCTCCTGTCCTTGATTTGTTTGATACGGATTATATCGCTTCGCGGACGAATTATCAGGATTATATTCCCTTTGGGGATGATAACGCCCTCCCCCGTCAGTTGATCAAGCTGGCCCGGGAGGTTCCTGTTCACCGGGCCATCCTGAATTCTAAAACCAACTACATCATTGGCCAGGGTATCCAGTCTTCCGATCCTGCAACCTCACGGTTTATCAACCTTTCCAATAATATCCGGGAACCGTTTTTATACACCTTAAAGAAGCTCTGTTTCGATTACCTCACTTTCGGAAACTGTTACTATGAGCTGGTTTCCAATTCTAAAAGGTCTTTTGTTTTTGTTTACCATCAGGATGCTTCCCGGGTACGCTTGCATGTCGATGGCAAGCAGGTCCTGATCCATCCCTGCTGGGATTTGTTCAAGGGCAAGGATGACAAGGATCTGCAAACCCTGGCTCTCTTCCCTGAATTTTCAAAAGGCCCCGACGGATTGCTGCATTCCATTGTTCAGATCAAGGATTATGAACCGGAATTCTTTTACTATGGCATTCCGTCCTATTTCGCCGGGATTCGTAATGTCATCATCTCGGGTCTAACCAACATCTGGAATCAAACCCGCCTGGAATCTTCTTTCGCTACTCCCGGATTATTGGTGATCCCCGGTGTTAACTCCGATGAAGCAGCCGATGAACTGGATGCCATGTTTCAGCAATACAAAGGCGCCCTTAGTTCAAAGGCCAACGAAATCATCATTCAGTATCTTTCCGATCTTGGGCCCGGCATCAGTTCCCAGGAAGCCAAGTTCATCTCCTTTAACCGTGACAAGGAAGACAACTGGACCAGTTTGCATAAGCAGTCCGAAATCTCCCTCATCACCATTCACAACTGGTTCCGTACATTAACTCCCTACTCCGACGAAAAAGCCGGCTTCGATTCCGGCCGCATCCTCAATGAGTACGACATCGCCATTTCCACCGTCATCCACCCCATCCAGGAAGTCTTCATCCAATCCCTCGAAACCTCACTTTCCGACTGCAACCTCCAATTCAAAGACTTCGAATTCATCAACACCCCGCCCATCTCCCGCATCAACCCCATGAAATATGTTTGGGAAATCCGCCGCGACACCGGCCTCGACTACGACAAAACCGACCCAGTCCAAAAACTCCTGGTCCTGCAATTGAAAAACATATACCCCTCCTCAGATACTCTAAATATGTGATATTTAAACACTTCAACATTCAAAATTCAATGTTCAATATTCGATATTCATAACCCATGTCTCTCATCTCCTCATCGGAAGTCATCGCCCTCGCCTACGTCACCGAGCTCGACCCCACGATGATCAAATCCGAAGTCATCCAAACTGCCGAACTCAGGTACGTAAAACCCGTATTGACTGCTGCCTTGTACAACGATGTCGTTACAAACCCCGAAGATTACTCAACTCTGATTACCTCGTATATAAAGCCCTGCCTGGCTTTCTTCGTCAAATATGCCATGCTCAACCAGCAGCTCCTCGAAACAGCCCAGTACACCCCCGGCGCCGATCCTTCATTATCACCGGCCCTGGTTGAAATCTCCACCGCAGTATTGCTCCCAAGGGACCACCGCCGCGACACCATGCAGGAAGTCCTTTCCATTGCCCGTTCCAAACAGACCCTCCTGCAGGAATATGTAATCACACAGAATTATCCATTATACACAGCCCCAACCTCCAAAAGAGTCTCCGGTTTCAGAATCACATCATAAATCAAAACCTTATCCTGCATCCTGCATCTTGCAACAAATCAAACATCCTAAATCTCATCACCATGTCTCTTGCCCGCCGAATGATTCAATGCTCGCTTCCCGTTTCAGCCGGGAATGCCAGCACTCCGTATATCCAGATCCCGAATGGCGCCACCAAATTGACGATCCAGTTCGTCTATTCCGGTCTGGATGCTGATATCGTCTTGGCTATGAACCAGAGCCTCGATGGGTTCAATTTTGATGCCTGCGTCAATGAGGATGATGCACCAATCACCATCACCCTCGACAAAGACTTTACCTCCATGACTCTTAACGTGGCCGACCTCCTCACCACCTGGATTCAGTTTTCCATGGACGTAGGCGAAGCCAAAACCGGTTCTCTGGATAAAATGTATGTCATAATGACCTGATAATCCATCTTGCATCCTGCATCCATAATTCGTAAATCGTCCATCGTAAATGAAATCGTAATTCGGGCTTCGTAAATCGTAAATCACTTCATATGGGTAGTTCAAAATATTTCCTCATGGGTCAACAAAATCGCGGCAGTACAAACTATCGTGATTTTACAAAGCAGGAGTCAGCTCCTGAACGTCCAAGGACCGGTATCATCCGTGCCTGGCTCGACAGCCTCGGCATTCTCAATTTCCTGGCAAGCACTGGCCCGGCCGTTAAGGCCATTCTTGGGCTCCAAGCCGATTATGATGATGCTATCTTAAAGAAGCATTCCAATGCCAGTGATCATACCCACGCCAATGCAACGGCCTTAGCCGCGGTTTCCGGGAACAATACCGGCGATCAGGATCTTTCCACATGTTCTAAAGCGGTACAGGGAACCTTATCAGCCGGAGCCCTGGTTGGCAATGCGCGTGGAGCCAATGCAACCGATTTCCAGTTCGTCCGTGAAGCGGTTACCAGGGTAGCAAGTGGGGCCGGTTCATTCATTGCCGGCGGACAGCATAATCAGGTGTCCGGTGCAAATTCCATGGCTGCTGCAGGATCCCATAATGAGGTCAGTGGCCAGTTTTGCCTGGTTTCCGGTGAGCATAACGAAATTACTGGTGATCACAGCTCGGCCTTTGGTGATCAACATGAGGTAAGTGGCAATAAGTCCACGGCCTATGGTTCCAGCCATGTGATTTCCGCCGAAATGGCCTTTGCCGAAGGAGATGGCAATATTGTTTCAGGCGTTGGCGGGCATGCCGAAGGGACCCTAAATGAATGTGCCGCCGATTATTCCCATGCCGAAGGCTGCAACGCAAAAACCTACAATATCTATCAGCATGCCAAGGCTTCCTGCGGGTTCAGCAACCCCGGCGAAATTGGTGAAGCCCAGTACACGAACATAATTGCCCGGGTCAGCACCGAAGATGCCGCACCATTGGCCCTGCTCGTGGGCGAAGATCAGCATGTCATCCTCATGAATAATAAGATGAATGCTTTCCGCATCATGGTGGTAGCAGCTTCAGACGATAATTCCGAAGGCGCTGCCTATGAGTTCAAAGGCCTCATCAAGAAAGATGCAACCTCCGCCTCCACGGCCCTCATCGGGTCCGTAACAAAAACCGTAATTGCCGAAAGCGTCTCTGCCTGGGATGTCAACGTTGCTGCCGATACAACGCATGGTGCCCTTGGAATTACCGTCACCGGCGAAGCCGAAAAAGTGATTCGCTGGGTAGCCTATGTTGAAATGGTCGAAGTCGCCTTCTATGGCGCATAATCAGTTGTATGATGAAAGAATGGAAAATATTCGGTCTCCCACTTCCCCAGGCAATCAGCCTGCTTACATTTCTCGTGGCCATTATTTCAGTTTGGGTGCATATGGAAATCCGTCTGGCCGAAATCAATGTCGAACTCACCAACCTCAAACAGGATCTGGTTTTCCACAAGTCCGATAACAGTCGCGAAATCGAAACTCTCCGCTCCGACATCAAATCCGATACCCGGGAGATCCTCAAAAAGATCGACGAAATTCAGATCTATCTCCGAGACCCCAAATAATGCATTCGTAATTCGTAACTCGTAATTCGTATAGCCATGAACTCAAGCTTCTTAACCCTAAATTGGATGGACCTCCTCAAAGGTCTCCTAGTTGCCGTCATCGGTGCAATCCTCACAGCAGTTTACCAGGCACTCCAGGCCGGAACAATGACTTTCACCTGGGCATTCTTCCAACCCATCCTGTTAACCGGACTGGCCGCAGGCATTGCCTATCTGATCAAGAATTTCCTGACCAATAGCCAGGGCTTTCCCTTAAAGACCGAGAAATGACCACCTCCGAAAAAGGC
>CAIWXI010000020.1 GCA_903916595.1 uncultured Bacteroidales bacterium
AAACCAGACAACCTCCTTCTCGATGAGCCTACCAACGATCTGGACCTTGATACCGTGAACTGGCTGGAGAGCTATCTTGCCAACTTCGACAATACCGTTCTGGTAGTTTCCCACGACCGCCACTTCCTCGATTCCATCTGTACCCATATCATCGACATAGATTTCGGAAGAGTTCAGCAGTTCCCGGGGAATTACAGCTTCTGGTATGAATCGAGCCAGCTGGCGCTTCGTCAGCAACTGACGGCGAATAAAAAAGCGGAAGAACGCAAAGCCGAACTCCAGGATTTCATAAGGCGTTTCAGCGCCAATGCATCCAAGTCGAAACAAACGACCAGCCGCAAGAAAATGATCGAGAAGCTCAATATCGAGGAGATAAAGCCATCCACCCGCAAATACCCGGGTATCATTTTCACCCCTGACCGGGAACCGGGAAATACCATCCTCGAAGTACACGACCTGAGCAAAACAATTGATGGCTCCCTGCTGTTTAAAAAGGTCAGCTTTACCATGCAGAAAGACGACAAGGTGATCTTTCTATCCCGCGATCCACGTGCCATGACTGCGCTGTTTGAAATCCTCAAGGGCCATGAGAAGCCCGATGCCGGGACCTTTATCTGGGGGCAGACCATTACCAAAGTCTACCTGCCCCTTGAATACGAAAAACTATTCCAGACCGATATGAATCTGATGGAATGGCTGGGGCAGTTTTCAAAGGATACTACCGACAATTATCTGCGCGGATACCTTGGCAAAATGCTGTTCTCGGGCGAGGAGATCTTTAAAAAGGCCAATGTACTTTCGGGCGGCGAAAAAGTTCGCTGTATGATCGCCCGTATGATGATACGCAATGCCAATGTGATGATGCTCGACACCCCCACCAACCACCTCGACCTGGAATCGATACAGGCCTTCAACAATACGCTGATGAAGTTCAAAGGCAACCTGCTGATGTCTTCGCACGACCATGCCTTCATCCAGACCGTATGCAACCGCATCATCGAGATCTCCCCCAAAGGAATGATCGACAAACGCATGGAATACGATGACTACGTGACTGACGAAAGGGTGAGGGAACTGAGGGAGAAGCTATATTAACCCGCTCAGAAGGAAGGGTAGAAATCCCAGCAGTATGGTCAGCAGGGTGAGGAAAAGAATGTGTGCCTTATAGGATGGACCCGACTGAAGGAGGGTTCCCTGGTCTTCCCTGAAATACATGGCGATGATGGGTTTGAAGTAATAACCTACACTTACAGCCGAACCTGCAATGGCAATGATGACCAGCCAAAGCCAACCCTGCTCAATGGCGGCTGCAAAAAGAAAATACTTTCCGATAAACCCAGCCAATGGCGGAATTCCGGTAAGCGAGAGCATGGACACCGCCAGGGTAAAGGCTTCTATGCGATTGTTTTTACCCAACCCGTTGAAGGATCCGAAGTAATCATTCCCTCTCGATTCCCTCACCAGAATAAGGATCGCAAAGGCTGCAATGGTTGCTACTGAATACGAAACGGAATAAAATAAAAGTGCATTGCCTGTTCTTGTTGAGAAGGCAACCATGGCCAGCATCATATACCCCGAATGTGAAATGCTTGAATAAGCAAGCATCCTCTTCAGGTTTGGCTGGTAAATACCGGTGACATTACCGATCACAATGGTGATCCCTGCAAGGATCGCAACAGTCATCTCCCAAACCCCGTGGATCCCGAAGAATGTGATGCTGAAGAAACGATACATGGCCACGACGCTGGCGGTTTTAACTACTGTCGCCATGAAAGCCGTAAGCAGCGTTGGTGTGCCTTCATATACATCTGGAGCCCAGAAATGAAAGGGCGCAATGGCTATTTTAAATGAAAGTCCTATGATAAGCAGGAAAAGTCCGGCCTTGAACATGGGGGGCAATCCCATGGCTGCATGCTCCGCCACAAAATAATGTATCTTATACAGGTCAAAGGAGCCGCTGGAACCGTAAATGAGGGCTATGCCGAACAACAGGAACCCCGACATGAACGAGCCCAGCAGAAAGTACTTGAGCGTGGCTTCGTTGGATGTGATCGCTTCTTTGTGGCTCCCGGCAAGCACATACAAGGCAATCGAGAGTGTTTCAATGCCGATGAACAGCATGATCAGGTTGCCGTAATAACTCATCAGCACGGCTCCCACCAGGGCAAAGATCATGATGGCGTAAATATCGTCGAGAGGGCGCGTCACTTTGCTGTAGTACTGTGAAGCGATCATGAAGATAAGGAAAGTCGAAAAGATCATCACCGCGCTGAAGGCAATGCCAGTATTGTCGATGATGAGCATCGAATTGAACAGGTTGCGGTTCATGTTCCAGTTAAGTACAGTTATCACAAGCGATACCAGCAGGCCCACCAGTATGACCGGCAGCAGCCATGTCTTCTTCTTCAGGATTCCGAGAAAAAGAACCAGCACACCCAGGACCGATAACGATATTATACTATTCATCTTTCTCGTGACACGTGGTACGTGATTTGTGATACGTGACACGTGACACGTGAATCGTACATCGTAAATCGTACATCGTACATCATCTTACAATTCCTATTATCTGTTCAACGCCATTCTCCGCCAGCTTCAAAAACATCCCCGGCGCAACTCCAATCCATATCACTATGATCACAATCGCGATCAAAGGTATCATTTCCTTCCAGTCCAGGTCGGTGAAGTTCTCAGTCACTTCATTGGTATTTCCGAGCATCACCCTTTGGTACATCCACAGCATGTATACCGCCCCGAAAATGATTGTAAGTCCTGAAACTGCAGCAAATACTGCATTAGATTTAAACAAGCCCAGCAGGATCAGGAACTCTCCCACAAAACCATTTGTCAAAGGCAGCGCAATGCTCCCCAGCAAAATGATCATGAAAAACACCGCCAGCCTCGGGGCTTTCAGTGCAATCCCGCCAAGCGCCGCAATGCTGCTGGTTTTAGTCCGCACTTCGATATACTGAATGATAATAAAAAGCCCCACAATATTGATCCCGTGAGAAACCATCTGAATCATGGCTCCCTGCATGGCCTGGGCATTAAGTACCATAACCCCGGCTGCAACGAGTCCGAGGTGCGCAATTGAGGAATAGGCCACCAGCCGCTTCAGGTCATCCTGCCTGATGGCAATCAGTGAAGCATACACGATCCCGATAACAGGGAATATGACAAACAGTCCGTTGGTCTGGTTAAGCACACCGTAAGTAATCGGGACCATCCATCGTATCATCCCGAACAGCCCCATCTTCGACATCAGTCCGCCCAGCAGCATGCTTCCCGGATAGGGCGCTGTCACATAGGTATCGGGTTGCCAGGTGTGGAATGGGAAAATAGGAACCTTGATGGCAAAGGCGATGAAGAACGCCAGGAACACCCATACCTGCTCGGCCGGAGTGAGGATGCTCGCGTAAAGCCAGATATGGTCGAAGGAATGCGGCAGTGGCGTCCTGAAATACAGGTAAATCAAGGCAACCAGCATCAGCAGACTTCCCGTAAAGGTGTACGCAAAGAATTTTAATGTTATGCGGATGCGGTTTTCCCCTCCCCAGTAACCTGCTATGAAATAGGCAGGGATCAGGCTCAGCTCCCAGAAGATATAAAACATCATCCCGTCAAAGGCAGTAAACACCCCTATCAGTGCGGCCTGCATAAGCATGATCAGGCTGTAAAAGGATGAGGGCCGCGAAATTTTCTGTCCAAAGGAAACATAAATGATTATCGGGACCAGGAAGGTCGTAAGCAATGTCATAAGCATGCTCAGTCCGTCCATGCCGAACTTCAGGGTAATGCCATAATCGGAAAGCCAGTCGAAACGGAACAAAAGCTGGCAATGACAATACAGGAAATACTGGACCAGCGCCGCAATGGAGATGCCGAACTCAACCAAAGCCGCCGACAGCGCCAGGTAGCGCACGCCCTTCTCGTCTTTCACGAAGAAGAGGCCTACGGAGACCAGCAATGGCAATACGATCAGTATCAGAGTCAGCATCAGAGAATGATATTAAAAAAAAGTATCAGGATTATCCCGATGATCATGAAAAACAGGTAAGCCCCCACGTGCCCGGCCTGCAGATAACGCATGAGGTTGCTGAATCTCACAACGAGAATCCCCGTTCCATCAACAATACGGTCGATGAACCTTACCTCGACAAACTTATGCAATGCATCCGAAAGCCAGAGCGCAGGCTTCACGAACACTGCATCGTAGATTTCGTCAACGTAGAACTTATTTTCGGCCAGTCGTGTAAAAAAGTGTCGCGTGGCAAGTGGCACGTGGGACGTGGGACGTGGCACGTGGGACGAGTCACGTGGCACGTGGGACGTGGCACGTGGCACGTGATCTGCATCCCGTATCCCGTACCTTCTAAACGCCATCCATGCCACCATCAGCACCAGAAAAATAACAGTGCTAATGTTGCTCCACTCCAGTCTGGCCGAAACGTGATTCATTTGAAATTGCTGCAGCCGGTTCGCGTCGGCAAATACCGGGGCGAGAAATTCTTTCAGCCTCTCACTGCCGCCCATGATCCCGGGAATATTCAGCAAGCCCCCGAAGAATGCCAGGAAGGCAAGTACCATCAGGGGAATTGTCATCACCGACGGGGATTCATGAATTTTTCTTGACTGCGGATGAGAACTGCGGTTTGTTCCGAAGAAAGTGAGAAAGAGCAGGCGGAACATATAGAAAGCGGTCATCATGGTAACTGAAACAGCCAGTATCCACATGGGCAATCCGTTACTGAAGACGGCCGACAATATTTCGTCTTTTGAAAAGAATCCCGAAAGCGGCGGTAATCCTGCAATTGCGAGTGTGCCGATCAGGAAGGTCCAGTAAGTTTTGGGCAACGACTTCCGCAGTCCGCCCATCTTCATGATATCCTGCTCTCCTTCCAGGGCATGGATCACACTGCCGGCGCCCAGGAATAATAAGGCTTTGAAGAAAGCATGGGTCATCAGGTGGAACATCGCTCCTGTGAATGCCCCCACGCTGAGCGCAAGGAACATATACCCCAACTGGCTGATGGTCGAATAGGCAAGTATTTTTTTGATGTCATTCTGGAAGATGGCGATGACGGCTGCCAGAAGCATTGTGGCCATGGCTGTGATGCCCATGATCTGCATCGTTTCAGGCGCAAGTACATATAATACCGAAGAACGGGCCACCATGTAAACTCCCGCCGTAACCATGGTCGCCGCATGGATCAGAGCGGACACTGGAGTGGGACCAGCCATGGCATCGGGAAGCCAGGTGTAGAGCGGGATCTGGGCGCTTTTACCTACCGCACCTATGAACAGCAGAAGGGTGATCGCAACCAGGGACCCGGAACCCGGGGCCATGACCGCAGCCTTTGAAAATACCTGGCTGTATGTAAAACTTCCAAACGTAAAAAAGATCAGGAACATCCCCAGCAGGAAACCCAGGTCGCCAATACGGTTCATGAT
>CAIWXI010000021.1 GCA_903916595.1 uncultured Bacteroidales bacterium
AGGTCGTTCAGAAGGTAGATCTCGTACATGAAATGATTTTACGCATCAAAATTACTTTTTGACAGGCTCAATTCAATCTTTATAAAAAGAAAATGTTTAAAAGTTAATAAATGTTAAAATAACTTATTATCTTTGCATCCGAATTTAAAAATCAATAAACAAATGAGAAAACTTGCATTACTTTTAGTTATCGGTGCTGTTGCGTTCGTAACATCATGCGGCCCCAGCGCAAAAGAAATCGAAGAAAAGAGAGTTGCTGACTCTACCAAGGTTGCTGATTCAATGGCACTGGTTCAGGCTGCACAGCAGAAAATTGCTGATTCAATCGCTTTGGTTCAGGCAGCTCAGAAAAAAGTTGCTGATTCTGTTGCACATCAGGATTCACTGAAAAAAGGCCTGATCAAGAAAGCTAAAGCTCCTAAAAAAGCCAAATAGTAATTTTTTGGTAACAACCTAAAAAAGAGTCTGGTTTATCCGGACTCTTTTTTTTTACCTGGAAGTCTGGTTGAATAAATCAAGGTTTGCGTCGATGGAGGTCTCGACCGATTTTGAAATATTATTAGCTACTGCAGCGGGAATTTTAATGCCATAGTCAGACAGCAGGATACTAAACTTCGCTTTCACGGCAATTTTTCCCTGTTTCACTTCAAAGCTGCCTTTTTGACTGATTTGCTGTGTAACGCCATGAATAGTAAGTTTGCCTTCCACAACCACATCATATACTCCGTCTTTACCAATGTTGACATCTTTGATGTTAATTACTTTGCCCATGAATGTGGCATTGGGGAATTTATCAGATTCAACATAATTTTCGTTGAAATGTTCCTGCATCAGGGCTTTTTCAAATTCGAAGGATTTCAATAAAACTTTAAACACAAAATCACCAGTGGCAACGTCAAGCGCTGCATTAACCTGGCGGTTATGGGCTTCGATCTTTTCCAGTGGACTTTCTGAGAAGAATTTTATATGGCCTGTTTTTGTGATAAATTTCTGGGCACTTACTGTGAATGAGAGAAACAGCATGCAGCCAATCAAAATAATAAGTTTTTTCATCTGTATTTGATTTGATTATTTTTTTACAATTGAACATTTATCCAGAACTACATCGGTGTCGTTAAAACCGGTGCAGAATCCCTTGAGATTTACCTCTGAACCGGGTTGAAGCTTTCTTACCTGATCCCCATAACCGGGCAGCATAGTGCATCGCAGTCCCTCATCACCAAACATTCCGTTGTTGAAAACAAAAACACAGACGGTAAGGGAATCGGATGTCTCGGTTTTGGTAAGCTTTCCGGTTACTGCAATAACCTTGCCGTTGTATTTGTTCCCGGCTTCGGCTTTATTTGTAACATATGTCTTGTAAAAATCTTCAGCAGTAAGGGTATAGGCTGCATCCATTTTTTCAAAATCGGGATGGGGCTTGTTATAGACGAAGAAATATACAAGGATGGCCGCGATAATACCGGTAAGGAACAGCCCTGAAACGATCTTAATCCAGGTTTTCATTAGTTTAATGTTATTGGTTATTAGGTTTGTGATTGCCGTTTGCCAGAAAAAAGAGTTTGTAAATTATTCCGTTTTTCTGAATTGCTTTGGCTTGACAATAGTAAATATTCTTGAGATATTGAATCCCAGGAAGATGTTGCCGTTAAACCAGGTGCCCGTGGTTTGTGTGATAATGGTTTCGAGGTTTTCACCCATCGCATTCGTAAGGAATATCTGGAATACATGGCCTCCGGTTTCAATGTCAATTCCTGCGGAAAACGAACTATACGCCGGTGTCGATTTGATCTGGTTCGGGAAGAGGTAATAATATTCGGCATTAATAGAAACCCTTTGCGTGATCTTAAAACGCCCCCCGGCGCCTAAAGCAAAAATATTATTATGGTCATCGGGAGTAGCTACAAGATTGACATGAACATAAGTGGGAGCAAGCTGAAACGAAAATCGTTCACCGAATTTACGGGCAATAATAAGCTGCGACGCATAGGATATTCTTGAGGTAAAATAATTTTTTCGCGATGGATCCGACCATTTAGTGGTGTAAATAGCTGTGCTTCCAAAAATAGTTAAAGTCAGAGGCATCCGTCTTGCCCCTTTGCTCTGACGGAGGGCCTTGATCTTGAGAAATCCGTCCCAGGTATTCTGCAGCGTATTTAATCCAACTCCAAACCCCAGCCAGTCAGTAACGCCATACTCAAGTCCAAGGCGGATTGTGGCTTGCTTTAAACCGAAAAGGTTCTCGTAGCCAGTATTCAGAGCCCCGAAATGATGGGTGATCAGAAACAGCATGTTACCCGTGGGAGGATTCTCAGATGACTCCCCAACCACCACTTTTGTTGTCTTAAAAGTGGCTGTTGTGTAATCGATTGCAGGCTTGTCCTGCTTGTTCAAAAGATTCATCATGTCTTCCTGGGCATTGGCCGTGCCTGTGAATAGTGCCAGGAAAATGAAAATGGTACTGTATAAGAGGTTCTTCATAGCTGTACTTTTAATTGTTGGGAGCTCCCTGATTGATCCATTTCTTTATTTTGGCCAGGTCACAGGGCGATAATTTGCGGCCTCCCTTTGGCATCGGACTAAACCCTTCATCCCAATTTACACCACCCCAGAGCATCCCATTCAGTGCCAGGGTGCTCAGGTCGGGATAATTGTCGGTAATAAAACCGCTGGATGCAATCGCAGCCGAATGACATACATTGCAGTCAGCTGCCATGATTGGCGCAATAGACTTGGAATATGTAACATTGGAACTATCGCATTCGGTCCCGGCGAAGGGGTATAGGTCATACTCATTGTCATTATAGCATGCAGGGAATAATAATAGTAAAGATGCCAAAATGAAAATACCATTTACAATTTTTTTCATCTGTTTTTGTTTTCTTTTTTATTATGGTTTACCAATGTTTATCCATTTCTGAAACAAGTCAATATCGCAGGGCGAAAGCGACTCGCCTCCTTTCGGCATAGGATAAAACCCTGCATCATGCCGCAGTGAGCCCATCAGCCTGTTGCTGTTTGCACATGCAACAACCTGCTCATAAGTCTCCAGGCTTATGCCGTTGGCTGGTTTGGAACCACCGTGACAGCCAACGCACCAGGCCTGTGTGATAGGGTATATGGTTGTGGTGTAAGTTACATTCGCTGAATCACATCCGGCCGAATCGCATTTGTTATTGTATGCTCCCTGTTTGATCCACCAGTAAATAATGCTTTTCTGCTCCATGTTAAACGGAGAATTAATTGGCATCCTTTTCTCGGGATTGCTGAAAAGCACAGTATACAGTTTACTGCTTTGGGGATCAAAAGGAACTACAAGCTTCAAAATACCAGAATAATTGTCGAGCACATAATTTTTTTTATGCGATGCGTCATCATGGCATCCTGTCTTGGCGCAGCCCGAGAGAATCACGGGCAGTACGAAATTCTGGAAATAAATTGTGTCGTGGGAGCAAAGGAAAGTCGGGCCCGGCTGGTGAGGCATCGGAGGTGCGACGGTAAGGTCAGCGCTGTGATGGCACGACGTCGCCACCAAGATCATGATGATTGACAATGCTTCAAGCAGTGATATTTTCATTCTGTTCAGAATTAAATTAATAGATATTCAGAGGTGAGAAAAGTCTCTATATTTTCAAGTCTTTTGGGAAAAGCTGGCAAATTTAAAAACATTTTTCCTTTATTCAATAAAATCATATTTAATAATATAAAGGATTCTTGGTTTTAGAGAAAGATGCCATGAAGTTTGCCGGGTAATAAGCTTTTTATTACTACATTGCACGATGATTTCAGTTTGAAACACTGTGTTAGATGAAAAGATTATTTTTTGCATGGTTTTGCATTATGCTGATCACTGTTGTTTTTTTGTCATCATGTCTTAAGGTGGCTGATCCGAATCCCCAGCATATTCTCAGGATAGGGTTGGTAAGTGGAATCGGTGGCTTCTCCGATGCAGGATTTAACCAGAATATTCTTTCTGGTTTTAAGCTTGCGGCCATTGATTTTCCGATGTATTGTCAGGCCCGCGAAAGTATGTCGGCAGAAGATATTACCTCGAACATCAACTATTTTATTGCAAATAGTTTTGAAATGATCATCACAGTCGGCTTCGATGCTTCGCAGGCAACGATCACTGCTGCCGGTTCCCATCAGGGGACTAGTTTTGTGATCATTGATTATACGATGGCCTCACCTCCTTCCAATTTGTTATGTGCCTCCTTTGATGTTGATCAGAGTTCTTTTCCCTGCGGTTTTCTTGCAGCCTGGTGGGCTCTGAAACAGAACCAGACAGACGCACGTGTAGGCTTTGTGGCCGGACCGGAAATCCCAAATATTCGTCAGTTTTCGGTGAGTTATACTCATGGAGTATCGTATTTTAATTCCCTATACAAGAAAAATGTTCAGGTTATGGGCTATTTTGCAAATTCTTTCAACGATTCCTTGCAGGGTGTAAGGCTGGCCGATAGCTTGCTGAAAAATAATGCCCATACTATTTTTGCCTTTGCCGGGAAAACGGGTAACGGGGCTCTGTACAAAATAAAGCAAGCCGGGAAATGGGCTATCGGCGTGGATGCGGACCAATATTATTCAATCCCCGAAGTAAGTGGGATTCTGCTCACTTCTTGCATGAAAGGGTTAAGCAGCTTTACATACGACATTCTCAGGAACTATTATTACAATAAGTTCGCCGGGGGAACTGTCATATATGGAACCCTTAGCAACGGAGGCGTAGGCATGGCGCCATTTCATAATTATGATCTCCAGATCCCCGACAGCGTAAGGCAGGCCATCAGCACTATCGAAACTGGGATTAAAAACGGGACCATTAGCACGGGATGGCCAGAATAAACGGCTCGGGGCCACAAGGTGCAGTTAGTATGAAGTCGTACGGCAGACAAAATAAAACCGAAAATTCAAACCAGGAGAAATTTAAATTCCTCACCGAGCAATTCGGCGAGGCAAAGATCCTGAGATACCAGGTACCGGGTTTCGACAGCCTAAGCCTGAAACAGAAAAAATTGATTTATTTCCTTAGCCAGGCGGCACTTTGTGGAAGAGATATCACCTACGACCAGCACTGTAAATACAATTTGCTTATTCGAAAAACCTGCGAAACCATTTATGAAGGTTTTAAAGGAGATCGCTCATCCGCAGATTTCAATAATTTTACCTTGTATCTCAAGGAGCTTTGGTTTAATAACGGGCTCCACCATCATTATTCAACTGATAAGACCCAGCCTGAGTTCTCAAAGGATTTCTTCATCTCGGCTGTGAAAGCGACCGGCGCTGAAACCCTGCCGCTTGAAAAAGGTCAGACCATTGAACAGTTTACCGATGTGGTTGCAAAAATTATCTTCGACACTTCAGTAGCCCCCAAACGTCTGTCACTGGACCCTTCGAAAGACCTTGTGCTTGCTTCGGCATGCAACTTTTACGAGGGTGTGAACCAGAAGGAAGCGGAAGATTTTTACATAAAGCTTAAGGAGGCTGATAAGGAAGCAAAAAAAGATACGAGGATCTCGTATGGACTTAATTCAAAGCTGCTTAAGGAAAACGGGAGAGTTAAGGAATTGCAGTATATGGTAGGCGGACTGTATTCACCCGCTATCGAAAAGATAGTTTATTGGCTCAATCAGGCTGTCGATGTAACAGAAACTCCCGAACAGAAGGCTTCGCTGGGGAAGCTGATAGAATACTACAACACAGGAAGCCTTGTTGCATGGGATGAATATAATGTTCTTTGGGTTAACGACCTGGATGCACTCGTGGATTTCGTGAACGGCTTTATCGAATCCTATGGAGATCCCATGGCTATGAAAGCAACATGGGAATCGGTTGTGAATTTCAAAGACATCGAGGCTACCAAGCGTACTAAAATTATCAGCGACAATGCCCTTTGCTTTGAGACCAACTCGCCTACTGATCCGCAGTATAAAAAGAAAGAAGTGAAAGGTGTAACTGCCAAGGTCATCACGATGGCCCAGCTTGGAGGAGAATGCGACCCCACAACGCCGATTGGCATCAACCTGCCGAATGCGAACTGGATACGTTCTGAACACGGATCGAAGTCGGTGACCATCGACAACATTACTTTTGCATATGACCAGGCAGCCTTAGGCAATGGTTTTATTGAAGAATTTGCGGCTTCGCCGGATGAGATCGCCCGGATAAAGGAATTTGGGTATGCCGCATCAAGTCTTACCACCGATATGCACGAATGTCTGGGACATGCTTCGGGACAGCTCAAACCAGGTGTAACTAACGATATGCTTAAAAACTACCATGCAACGATAGAAGAGTCACGTGCCGATCTGTTTGCTTTATATTATATTCTGGACCCGAAAATGGAGGAACTTGGACTACTGAAATCGATGAAAGCAGGGGAAGCCGAATACGACTCCTTTATGCGGAATGGCTTGATGACCCAGCTGGTGCGTGTCAAGCCCGGCAAGGATCTGGCGGAGTCGCATATGCGCGACCGTTCGCTGATTGCCCATTGGGTATATGAAAAAGGAAAGGATAAAAAAATTGTTGAAAAATTTACCCGCGACGATAAAACATATTTCAGAATTAACGACTATAAGGGCCTGCGTACTTTGTTTGGCGAACTGCTCAGGGAGATTCAGAGGATAACTTCCGAAGGGGATTATGAAGCTGCAAAAGAACTCGTCGAGATTTATGCTGTTAAGGTTGACCAGGAACTGCACAAGGAGGTGCTGGAGCGCTTTAAGAAGCTGAACATAGCCCCTTATTCAGGGTTTCTCAACCCGGCTTATGAGCTGGTGATGAAAGGCAATACGATTGAAAATGTTGTTATTTCCTATCCCGATGACTTTGTAACACAGATGATGCTGTATTCGAAGAATTTTTCGTTTTTACCAATTCGTTAGAGATAACAGATAACAGATAACAGATAACAGATGATTAAATTTATTATAACTGCGATTCTTTCCTGGATGGTCCTGCTGCCGGCCAACACAGGAGTGGATTCAGGCAAATACCCCCGGAACTATTTTCGGTCACCTGTAGATTTTCCTATTTCCCTTTCAGGTTCTTTCGGCGAGCTTCGAAGAAACCATTTCCATTCGGGTATAGATATTCGCACCGGGGGTGAAGTTGGCAAGCCCATAAGAGCTGTTGCCGATGGTTATATTTCAAGAGTATTTATTAATCAGGCCGGGTTCGGTAAAGCGCTTTACCTTACTCATACCAATGGCTATACCACGGTTTACGGGCATCTGCTGAGATTCAACGGGGCCATAGGCCAGTGGATAAAAAATCAACAATACGAAAAGGAGTCTTTTGTGCTGGATATGCAGGTTTCCGAGGGTTTACTTAAGGTGAAAAAGGGCGACATCATTGCTTATTCCGGAAATTCGGGTGCTTCGGGAGGCCCTCACCTGCATTTCGAGATAAGGGTATCGGGCAGCCAGGAAGTGATCAACCCTCTGGAGTTTGGTTTCGATGTTCCTGATAATACTCCTCCAAAAATCACCGCCTTAAAGATCTATCCCTTTGATGCCATGGCTCTGGTAAACTTTGCAGATAAAGCCATGATGCTTCCGGTGACCGGGAGTGGTGGGACTTATTCTGTTAAAACCACAGACACGATCAAGGTTTCGGGAAATATTATCTTCGGCCTGGAAACCACCGATTTCTCCGATAATTCAGGGATGAAGAACGGGGTACCTTCACTATCACTGTCTGTTGATAACGAGCAGATCTATTCACATCATCTCGAAAAGTTTGCTTTTGCCAACACCCGCTATGTGAACAGCCTGCTTGATTATCCCCTTCTCATTCAGTCCAACCGCAAGATTCAACGCTCGTACGTGGCCCCGAACAATAAAAACGATATTTACGGAAAAATCAAAAACCGCGGTATCGTCAATTTCAGCGACAACAAGGCACATAAAGTAGTCTATACGGTGAGTGACCTGTTTGCAAACTCTTCTCGTCTTGTGTTCTGGGTAAAAAGCCATCCGCCCCCCGGGCGTCGTCCTGAAACAAAAACACAGCATGGTGTTCAGATCATGCGATGTGGCGAGGAGAATCATTTTGCAAGGACCGATGTAATGATGGATCTGCCCAGGGAAGCTCTTTATGAGGACCTGGATTTTGAATATCTCTCGGATGCACCGATTCCCGGGACTTATGCCAGGATCCACCATTTACAGAACGAATACACTCCACTGCATGTCAACTGCAGCCTGGCGATAAAGCCAACTTCTATTCCGAAGGATCTTATGGATAAGGCTCTTATCGTGGCTGTTGACGGTCATAAGTTTTATGCCAAAGGCGGCAGCTGGGAAAACGGTTTCCTGAAAACCCAGGTGAAGGATTTTGGAGATTACAGTATTGCTGTTGATACCGATCCCCCCGTGATCAGGCCGGTGAATTTGAAATCAGGGAAGATCGTCAGCAGAATGAACAGTCTTATGTTCAAGATCTCCGATAACCTCTCGGGGATCAAGTCGTACCGTGGAACTATGAATGGGAAGTGGGTTCTCATGGATTACGATGCCAAGAACAGCCTGCTTTCATACATAATCGATGAACATATGCCTAAAGGGAAAAATAATTTTCACCTGGTCGTAACCGATGCTGTTGGCAATAAAAGCAGCTATGACGCTACACTCGTCCGCTGATTTGCTTAAATTTGCAGCATGCAAGAAACCATCCTTATCCTCGATTTCGGATCACAGTACACCCAGCTTATTGCACGCAGGGTGAGGGAACTGAATGTATACTGCGACATTCACCCGTATAACAACTTCCCCAGGGATATTCCCGGTTTAAAAGGTGTTATCCTTTCGGGCAGTCCCTTTTCGGTGCGCGACCAAAACGCCCCTTTTCCCGACCTTAAGGGGATCAAAGGCATGCTGCCTGTTCTGGGTGTTTGCTACGGCGCTCAGTTTCTGGTACACTCTTCGGGTGGCGAGGTGGCTCCTTCGAAAATCCGTGAATACGGCCGCGCCAACCTGGGCTTTATTGACCAGGAATGCCGGCTGCTGCAGGGCATGGCTAAAGGTTCCCAGGTTTGGATGTCACATGCCGATACCATCCTGAAGGCTCCGGCAGGTTTTAAAATCACTGGCTCTACTACCGATGTGGAATACGCCGCGTACAAAATTGAAGGTGAAGAAAGTTATGGAATTCAGTTTCATCCCGAAGTGTACCATACCACTGAAGGCCTGCATTTACTCAAAAATTTTATTGTAAATATCTGCGGATGTACCCAGGACTGGACCCCGGAATCTTTTATTGAAACTACGGTTAAGGATCTCCAGTCAAAACTCGGGAACGACCGGGTGGTGCTTGGTCTTAGCGGGGGTGTTGATTCTTCGGTTACGGCCATGCTGCTCAACCGGGCTATCCATAAGAACCTGTATTGCATTTTTGTTGATAACGGATTACTGCGGAAAAACGAATTCCAGAAGGTCCTTGAGCGCTATAAAAAACTTGATCTGAACGTAATAGGAGTCGATGCATCAGACCGCTTTCTCGATGCGCTTGCAGGGGTTTTTGATCCGGAGAAAAAACGAAAAATTATTGGCCGGATATTCATTGAAGTGTTCGATGAGGAAGCCCATAAATTAAAAGATATCTCCTGGCTGGCCCAGGGTACCATATATCCCGACGTGATCGAGTCTCGCTCTGTGAAAGGCCCTTCGGCTACCATCAAATCGCATCATAATGTTGGGGGACTCCCTGATCACATGAAGCTGAAAATCGTGGAACCTCTTAACAGTTTGTTTAAGGATGAGGTACGAAGGGTTGGGCTGAAACTGGGTCTTGAACCGGAATTTATCAATCGGCATCCTTTCCCTGGACCGGGGATGGCCGTGCGTATCATCAGCGACCTTACATATGAAAAGGTACGTTTACTGCAAGAGGTAGATGATATATTTATCTCCGGCCTGCGTAAACATGATCTCTACCACCAGGTATGGCAGGCTTTTGCAGTGTTGCTTCCGGTACAGTCGGTAGGTGTGATGGGCGATGAGAGGACGTATGAAAATGTTGTAGCTTTACGCGCCGTGACTTCCACAGACGGGATGACGGCCGACTGGGCTCACCTCCCGCATGAATTCCTGGCGAAAGTGAGCAATGAAATCATTAATAAAGTTAAAGGAGTTAACAGGGTGGTTTATGATATCTCTTCGAAACCGCCGGCAACGATAGAGTGGGAGTGATCTCAGATGGCAGATAGCAGATGGCGGATAATATAATTTCTGAAAGATGAATAGAGTATTTTTTATTCTTGCCTTTTTTACAACGACGCTAAGCCTGTACGCCCAGTCATACCAGGAACAGCTCAAAGCCATTCACTCGAGTGTAGTTGAGGAAAAGGACGGCAAGTCGTATTATATTCATACCGTTAAGAAAGGTCAAACCTTATACATGATCTCCAAATCTTATGGAGTTGAGGTAAATGATATTATTGCAGAGAACCCTGTTGTGAAGGAAGGTCTGAAAGCCGGACAAAAATTGTATATCCCTTTTTCTGTCCAGAAAAAAGAGGAGATTCCCGTGAAGAAGATTTCAGATAGCAGATCTCGGATATCAGATGGCAGATCTCAGATAACAGATGGCGGATCTCAGATAACAGATGGCAGATCTCAGATAACAGATGGCAGATCTCCAGTTTCTGACATCCCCTGCGGTTCAGACACTGCCGCCTGCAAGAGGCATTACAAGGTCGTTCTGATGCTGCCTCTTTACCTGGACGAGGTAACTGCAATGAATCCTGAAACTGCCACGGAAGAAGCTGTGTTAAACTGGAACTCATTGAAATATCTGCCGTTTTATGAAGGCTTCAGGCTGGCGGTGGATTCGCTTCAGAAACAGGGACTGCATCTTACGCTGAATGTTTATGATCTGAGCAAGGACAGCCTTAAAACCTCGCAGTTGCTGAAGAAACCTGAAGTCAGATCGGCCGACCTGATCATTGGGCTGCTATTCAACAAGAATTTTCAGATGGTTGCAAAATTCGCCCATGAAAAACATATCCCCATCGTTAACCCAATCAGTGAACGTGGGGAGATCCTCATCAACAACGATATGGTGTTCAAAGCAAACCCTTCACGTGCTTCAATGCTCGAAGTCCTTGCCGATTATATTCAGAAGAGCATGTACCGGGGGCAGATATTGATCATCAGAAACGGTCAATACAAGGATAGGGATATTGCAGAAAGGCTCAAAAAGGAATGTCTGGAAAGGAATCTGAACGTTGTTCTGGCCGAAGGGCAGGATGTTGCTATTGGCAAACTTTCTAAAACAAAGGAAAACGTGATTGTTGCTTTTACCGACAATAATGTGTATGCCCTCGACCTGATGCGAAGGTTCTACGAGTTGCGTAACGATTATAAAATTAGCCTGGTCGGGCTTCCTGGATGGGAGAAAATTGAAGGTCTGGAAACAGATTTCCTGAATGGCCTTAATACCCACCTGGTTTCTCCTGCTTTCGTCAATTATTCCGACGCCGGAGTGAAAAATATCATACTTCGTTTCCAGCAACAGTACAAAACCGATCCCGAACCACTGGCCTTTCAGGGTTTCGATGTGGGGTTTTACTTTCTGTCGGCTTTGATGAAGTTCGGAAAACAGTTACCGAAGTGTATAACTGATTTCAGGCTAAATACCTCTCAAACAAGTTTTGAGTTTGTGAGGTCGGGCAATAATAACAGCAACGGTTTCGAGAATCGCCGCTGGTCGGTATACAAATATGAAAATTTTAAGCTGGTAAGGGTAAATTAAACTCTCGCAGCCGGCAATGCAAGCAGGGGTACATTTGTTGCAAAGAGGTTCTTTTTTGTAATGTTCCGGGTAAATACCATATAAACCAACGAACGCTTGTGAGGCTGGAAAGCGATAAGGTTGATGAGCTTGCCTTTTACATATTGATCAATCGTCTCCTGGTTCTCACCTCCGATCTCAATAATATTGAAATGTATTCTGCCTTCCGAGGCTTCCTTTGCGAAACCCGACTGCAGAGCCTTCATCTTTTCCTCTGCCTCGGCCAGTTTTGATGTATGGCAGAAATGTACCGCGTGAACCTGGTTCCGGAATGGTCTGAACAGTTCCAGCAGGGTAGTTATCGATTGACGGTTGCCTTCAGAAAGGTCTGCGGCGAACATTACGTTTTCAAAGCCTTTAAAGTTTTTCAAAACCGGGATCGTAAAAACCGGGACCTTTACATGGTCGATAATATAAGTTGAGACTTTCCCCCATACATTCAGGTTATTGCCTTTTCCCGTTGTGCCCGTGACTATGAGATCGGGTTTGAATTCATTATACATCTCCATCAGCTCATGCTCTACTTCGCCACCACTCACATGTGTTGAGATACTGACGTTTTCAAGACCCTTGTCTCTGATGCGAGTTTCAAGCTTTTCATGAAGTTCTTTCATGCTGACTTCCGACTGTTTATAGATCTCCCTCATCAGCTGCTCATTATACATAGTAGCCATATCGAGGGTGTCGGGAAAACTCGTATCAGTCAGAATGATCTGGTCAAAATACGTATGGAACAGTTTCAGCTCGGCCCCATAAGTGGCTGCAAGTTCCAGGGCATACTGGCATGTGATGTCGGTATGCTGCGAGAAATCAACGGGTACTAATATTTTTTTCATAGTGTAAAATTAAAACATCCTGAAGTTCTTTGCAATTTTTTTTATTTGAATAAGTAGCATTGAGGTGAATCAGCCTGGCCTGTATCATCTCTTCCGTGAATTTTTCTTCAAAACAGCTCATTGCCTTCTCTCGCAATTCTTCCGGGCTGTTTCCGATAAGGCAGAGAGATGAAAGCTGAGTGCCGGTGACCATGGCCTCGTTCACAAGACAGAACCTGCCGTTGTACAGGGCATTCAGCAGCTTCAGCTTTAAGCCCGTGGGCTGGAAGGTCACCATGATATGCAGATGGGCATCGCGGATCAGGTCGAACATCTTTTCTTCGGATGGATTTGCGATGATACGTATGTTCTTTCTTCTTCTGGCCATGGCCGAAATCATGGGATCGGGATTCTGACCGGCGATAACCAGCTCGGGCATTGAAGGATCCCATACTTTTTCAATAAGATACTTCGCTGCCTGTGCATTCTCGGGAACGCTGAGTTTACCGTGGTATAAGGCAAAACGACCGCTGCCTTCCTTCATGAAGATCCCGTCTTCCTTGTGAAAACTGGGCATGTACTCAATCCGTTTCGAAGGGAATTTTTTTTTCAGGTACTTCCTGTCCTCCTCCGAAACAACCAGCATGAGATCGGCATGCCTAAGGTATTGCTGGAACCGCTTCAGACGAAGGCTTTCTATGAAGAAAAACAATTTATTTTTTAATCCTTTACCTGCTTTGAATAAATGGAAGTAATACTGATGCTCTATATTGCTTTCGCGGTAAATTTTGTAACGTTTTGCAAACCGGCTGTCCTTTAACGGATGGCAGGTATGCAGTCCTTCAAACAGTATAGGATACCGGTCTTTTAAAAGATTTTTCTCAAGTTCCGCCGAGATCCTGCTGCCCACGATATAAGGCTTGAGGCTCAGATGGGTTTTTATTCCGCTCTTACGGGGGTAGTAGTTAACACTGAAACAAAGTTCTTCAAGTTTCTTCTCAGGCTTGCGGTTATATTCGAAGCAATGCAAATGAATTTTTATACCGGCTTCGCACAGGGTTTTGATTTTATAATAAACATCGATCACTCCCCCGTAATCGGGAGGATAAGGAATATCAAAGGCAATGATGTGAAGATGCAGATCCATCAGCTTGCGTTTAATTGCTTCAATACATCCAGGAGAATCTTTTCCTCGTTTTCCCAGCAGAGCTCTTCAGCCGCCAGTTGAAGGTTTTGTTTGTATAGCTCCATCCTTTCTGTATTCATCAGCATGGCATCGATCCTTGAGGCCAGATGCTGAGGGTCGTGATTTTCGATAGTCTCACCGATGAAATATTTATCCAGCACGGCTTTCATCTCGGGAAAAGGTGATATCAATACGGGCACACCTGCCTGGATATAATCCATGAACTTGTTAGGAAGAGAAAAGTGATAATTCAGGCTTACATCTTTTTCTATAGATAAACCCAGGTCGGCTATCATGGTTATGGGAGGAAGTTCCCCGAAAGGAAGCTGTCCCAGGAAAACCACTCTGGCGCCTACTTTCTGATCAGAGGCAAATTGCCTGATCGTATCAAAAACATCACCTGTTCCGGCAATAATAAGCTTTGCATCAGTTCTCAGGAATTTCATAGCCTGGATGGCTTCCTCCAGTCCGCGGCCCACATTTACCGCACCCTGGTAAAGGATGACTTTCTGGCCGGGTTCTATGCCGAACTTCGACTTGTCGGCCGGTTGTTGGGTTTGTTGTCTGAAGGGCACGTTCCTGATCACGGTCACGGGCACACCGTATTCTTCCTGGTATAAGCTGGCAATACTATGGTTCACAGCAATTACCGCATCGGGTTTGCGAAACGTGAAGTCTTCAATGGTTTTCCAGACTCGTGTCGTGAGTTTCCGCCCAACCAGCTCGGGAACCCCCCTGAAATACTCATGGCAGTCGTGTAGCAGCTTAACTTTACAGGCGAATATTCTTTTCAACTTCCATGCTGTATAGCAACCGGCAATAGTATCAGTGTCGTTCGACACGATGAGTTCCGCACGGCGAAACATCAGCAAAAAGAACAGACAGAGATTATAGTTTGCATAAAACATCGGACCTTTGTCGAAACTCAGTTTCATACGGTGCATACTGTAAGGTCGTGAAGCAAGAGGAAGACTGTTTTTCCGTTGCCTTCCCACAAGTAGCGTTTCATATCCGGCTTTGCTTAGCGCCATGCAGGTTCTGTGAACCCTTTGGTCGGTAGTAAGGTCGTTGGTGACCGCCACAATGGCTTTCTTCATCAGTTTATTCCTTTCAGGTTAACATAGCAAAGTTAATTTTTTTACTTTTGATACATGCAAGTCTTAGAAAACATCTCCCTGAAACCCTATAATACCTTTGGCATTGACGTGAAAGCACGGTATTTTGCCGAACTGTATTCCGATAATGATATCGCTGAATTCTACAGCTCTCTTACCCCTGAGCGCATACCCGTGCTCATCCTCGGAGGCGGCAGCAACGTGTTGTTTACAAAGGATTTCGAAGGCAGCGTGGCCTGTATCCGGAGCAAAGGCATTGTAAAACTGATGGACGATGAACAGCATGTTTATCTGAAGATAGCCGCAGGCGAAGTATGGGACGATGTGGTGAAATACGCCGTAGAGCACGGCTGGGGCGGGATAGAGAATCTTTCGATGATACCTGGTAGTGCCGGTGCCGGCCCGGTACAGAATATCGGTGCCTATGGCGTGGAATTTAAAGATGTGTTGTATTCGGTGGAAGTCGCTGATGTGATTTCCCGGCATTACCGCTCGTTCAGGCCGGCCGACTGTGAATTCGGGTACCGCGGCAGCATTTTTAAAACACGGGAAAAAAACCGCTTCGTAATTAACAGCATCTGTCTGAAACTCGATAAACAACCCGTGCTGAAACTTGATTATGGTGATATCCGCAAGGAACTCGTGAATGCCGGGATCAGAGACGTTACGATATCCTCCGTAAGAGATATTATTATTAAGATACGCAGCCGTAAGCTTCCCGATCCGGCAATAATGGGCAATGCCGGCAGTTTTTTTATGAATCCTGTGATCTCTGCGGATGAGTACGATCGGTTAATAACTGCCTACCCGCTGATGCCCACGTTCCGGAGTGGCGAAGCCATTAAGGTTCCAGGCGCCTGGCTTATCGAACAATGCGGATTTAAAGGCAAACGTTTCGGCGATGCAGGTGTGCATGAACACCAGCCACTGGTTTTAATCAATTATGGCAATGCCACTGGCGAGGAGATACTCGCCCTGGCAGAGAAAATTATTAAATCTGTAAAGAAGAAGTTTGGTATCACTCTTGGAAAAGAGGTGAATATCTTCTAGGGTTTTTTCAATGCCCCGATAATATCGCGGGCCGCGGCAATGTTGTGACGGTCGAGGTATTCATTGATGCCTTCAACGATTTTAGGCGCTACCATGGGATCGATAAAGTTTGCAGTGCCTACCTGGATTACTGATGCCCCTGCCAGCATGAATTCGATAGCATCCGTGGCATTCATGATACCGCCTAAGCCCACGATGGGAATTTTTACTGCATTGTATACCTGCCAAACCATACGAAGAGCTACGGGTTTGATCGCCGGGCCTGATAAACCGCCGGTAGTAGTCGCAATGACAGGCTTCTGAGTTTCTGCATTGATGGCCATTCCCAGAAGGGTATTGATCAGGGTCAGCACATCGGCACCCCCGTCAACGACAGCCTTTGCCATTTCGGTGATGCTGGTAACGTTGGGTGAAAGTTTCACCATGAGTACTTTTTTATACACATCGCGCACAGCCCGTGTGACTTCGGTTGCAGTGGATGGGACAACTCCAAACGCCATCCCTCCTTCCTTCACGTTGGGGCAGGAGATGTTCAACTCTATTGCAGGAATACCTTCCAGTTCGTTGATCCTTGAAGCGACTTCCACGTATTCTTCAATGGTTGAACCGGAAACATTGACGATGATTTGTGTGTCGAAGTTTTTTAAACGGGGGTAGATATGCTTGCAGAAATGGTCAACCCCTTTGTTTTGCAGCCCCACAGAATTGAGCATTCCGGAAGCCGTTTCAGCCATTCTGGGAGTTTTATTCCCATCTCGGTTAGAACCGGTGACTGCTTTCACGAAGATACCTCCAAGCAGGCCGAGGTCGTAAAAATCTTTGAACTCTTCGCCGTAACCGAAGCAGCCGGAAGCAGTGCTAACTGGGTTCTTGAAATCGATTCCGGCGATATTTATGGATAGATCAGACATGGAAGGTTAAATGGTGAAATGGTGAAATGGCGAAATGGTGAAATGGCGAAATGGCGAAGTCGTTATTCGTACATCGTACATCGTACATCGTACATCGTACATCGTACATCGTACATCGTACATCGTACATCGTACATCGTACATCGTACATCGTACATCGTAATTCATAGTTCCCATTTCAGTTTTCTCGTGTCAAACACCGGCCCTTCAAGGCATACTCTCTCGTTCCCTTTGTCGGTTGGGGTAATGCAACACAAGCAAACTCCATAGCCGCAGGCCATCATGTTTTCAAGTGAAACTTCGCAGGCAACTCCTTTCTCTTTTGCCAATTTTGCAACTGCATGCATCATGGCATCGGGGCCGCAACAACAGATCCGTTGGTAGGCGAGGGGTGAGGTAGTGAAAACACTATGTTGTGTTACAAATCCTTTTTCGCCCATGCTGCCATCGTCGGTGCTGAGAAAAACCTTGCCGTACTTCGAATATTCATCAATCTGTGACACCTCATCCGCAGTACGAAATCCAACAAGAAAATCAGGCCTGATATTTTTCTTGTTCAGATAATCCCCCATAAACATCAGGGGCGCCACACCGGCGCCTCCGCCAACGAGCAGAACGTTTCCTGATGAAGGAATTGAGAAGGAGTTTCCCAGGGGATAAACCAGGTTCAGGCTGTCGCCGGGTTTCAGCATTCCAAGATGCAGCGTGCCTTCGCCTCTTGCCTGAACGAGCAGGCTGAGAGTATTTGCTGCATAATCAACGAAGTGAATTGAAAAAGGCCTCCTGAGAAAAGTGGCCGGGGAATTATGAACAAGCGCCTGCACGAACTGACCGGGAAAAATTTCGGGCAGTGGCATAGGCGCCTGCAATTCTAAAATAAAATGACGTAAATTAAGTCTGGTGTTTCCGACAACTAAGAAATCATGCGCGAATTTTTTCATCAGCCGACGAAATGAAAGTTTTAACTGGCCTCGGGTCCTGCAGTGGCTTCAGTTGACCCGCTGATTTCAGAAACAGGGGAAACAGCTTCAGGTGCAACGGGCTCGGTTTCGGCGGGCTTTTCCTCGGCAGGTTCAGTGAAATCAAGGAGATTCTGGTCAAGCAGCATATTATACCAGCTAATCATCTTGCGGATGTCTGAAATGTAAACTCTTTCCTGGTCGAAATCGGGAACCATCTCCTGAAAAAAATTCAGTAATACAGTATTGTTTGATTTCGGATCAGGGGCTGACTTCCCTTCGAGCTTTACATGGAATGCTTTCAGAATGTCTTTCAGCGGGAGATCCTCGCCTGTAGTAAACACACTGATTTCACCAAGGGAACTCATCTTTTCATGACCAAAAGCAGGGAAACGTTTCTGATCAGTAAGACTCTCCACGATCACCGCGTTCTTGCTCTGGGAAACAACTTTGAACAAGCCACTTTTCCCGGAAATAGAGACAATTTTAGTAAAATCCATTTTCATTATTTTGTGCAAATATACAATGATAAGGTCAGGTTTGCAATTATGTAATTTCCGGGGAAGTTGCCTGACGCTGCCAGTGGTTCAGATCAATCACTTTAATGTCTTTTGGCAATCTTTTCATGATTTTGTGAGATGCACCGATGAAAAGCAACCCTGTTTCGCTCTCCCCAAGTGTTTCGGCTATCGTATGAGCAATATATCTGTCGCGCCGGATTAAGAAAAAAGGTTTTGATATTTTATATTTGAACAGCAGAATGAGCTTTAATGCTTTGTTCTTTGATTTGATGACAGATTGAAGTCCATCGTATTCAGCCTTGACCATGTTGAAATTTTCGGTCTTCATCAGTATCGCACCCCGATCAGTAAGTTTTGAGATGATTTCTGAGTTTTTACTTCCTGCACGTACACCTTCTTCAAGGATCTTCAGTGCGGCTTCCCCATCAACAAACATTCCATCCTGGTATATTTTTAATCCCTGTACAGTGTTTTCAATATTTTGGAAACATTTTTCTATTGTATCCCAATAACCGTCTACATTATCGATGTGTTTTTGCCATTCGCTTTCTCCAAAAACGGAAACGCTGATATTTCTGAGTTCTTCAGCCATAGAACCCATATCGGCGATCGAATGAATGATGGGAACATAGATCAGCGTTCTCATGACAGATAGATTTAAAACAGGGCTTTACATCAGTTCACCAAGAGGGCCGAGATTGATATTCAGGTCGCGGTCGGTGAGGTTAAAGTGTTTCTTCAGCTCTTCCATTTTCATCTCTAACTTCATCAGTGTTTCGCCTAAGCGTTCGATCTCGGCTTCCGTTAGTGAGCCCCCATCGACTCTTCGCATGGCTTGCTTTTCAACCAGTTTTCTGATCAGCTCAACCAACGTTAATACCAGTTTGGCGAGCCCTGAATCTGCATTGGCGGGGGTGAGCTTTAACCTGGATTCTTCAGGCGGGGTTATTTTTCCGATCTCCTCAGAAAGTTCATCAAGCGATCCAGTGTTAAATAATATTTTATTTTCACTCATCCGTGGTTTATATTAAGGTGATGTCGACAAAGCTGTAAGGAGGCCAGGGGCCGGTCAATATGAAATTAAGCCCGGGATATTTGTCTTTTAATCCTTCAATCATAGTCAACACTTCATCTTTTTTATCTTTTTCCAGCAGAAAAACGGCATCAATGATATTCTTCTCGGTTCCCATTTTTCTGTATTTATCAAATGTATTCAATTGGGCTAAAGTAAGTTTTATCTCTGCAATGACGGAATCGACATAACTCATCAGCAATTCCTCCAGCCTGTGCTCTTTAAGCTTTTGATTCACGTAATCGAGGTATACAGAATGTTTAATTTCCAATTCGGGGTTGGAAGATTGTTTGACACTCGCCTCTGATTTTGCTCTAACCTCTGCTTTTATTTTTTCAGAATCACAAAATACTTTTAATCCGAATTCAAATTTATCTTCAACTTTTTCAAGGTTTTGCAAGATTTCATTGTGGTTCCTTTCGAACATGTTAACAATCGCTTCGGTCGATTCCATCATAGAGCCGTATCGCATGGGCAATAGAGTGAATTGGTGAGTCAAACTTTCTATCACTCCGGCATATTCAATTGCCCGGGTACGATCGGTAGTCAGATCAACTTTTTTTATCTCACCCACAATCGCTGCAACCGTATCAAAATGAACAGCGAACAGGGATTCACCAAAGATTCCCTTTATGCCAGCTAACAGCGGCTTTAATTTCCCGGAATTATTTTTTACCGATAATAGAGCATAAATCAAAAATTCCATAC
Organism: uncultured Bacteroidales bacterium; assembly: GCA_903916595.1. Taxonomy (GTDB): domain Bacteria; phylum Bacteroidota; class Bacteroidia; order Bacteroidales; family FEN-979; genus CAIRDP01. The sequence continues at coordinate 20,134 of CAIWXI010000021.1, forward strand.
CTATTTCTTTATTATCGCCTGCCCGGATTTTAATTGCTCCATAGTCTCAACAGAGCTTAGCATCAGTTTTACCCCAAGGTATATCAAGTCTACATCTGCTACAGATATAACAATGTCTCCTGTAAGGATGACCCCTTTGTTCAGAACCCTGTCTAAAAGCTCAAGAATAGTTAAATCTTTTGACCGGTCGATTACATTATCGTGCATTAGACTTTTTCTTTGATGGAAATAAAACTGAATGGGGGCCAGGGTCCGGTAAATTCAATGTCAAAACCGAAGCCGACACATTTTTCCCTGAGGAAATTGAGTGTAGCCGTGAAGTCGCTGGCTTTGTCTTTATATAACAGGAAAGAAGCATTAAGGATCATGGTGTCGTCTCTTCCGGTAAGTTCTTTTGGAAGCAGGTTGTTAAGCATAGTGGCTTCGCTGATTTTTTTTAACTGGTTAAAATAATCCTGACCATAGCTTTTGGTAAGTCGGTTCATTTCGCTCTCGATCAGTTCTGATTTCTTTCTCCTCAATAAAAAGGCTTTGCCCGGTGAACTGGCCATGATCTGCTTTTCCAGATCAGCTGCTTCCATGCTCAGTTCATCAATCTGCTCGATTAGCATGGTGCGGTTGAAATACATCTTAATCCCCCATTCTTCCTTGCCACTTATATATTCAATTTTTTCGATTAATGAATCGTAATAATCTTCTAAAAATCTCAATAAACTATCCTGTGAATTATAAATAGTGCCAAAATTGAAAGGGATAACAGTGCAATCTTCCATAAGAAGGCTGATAATCCTGATATGTTCCCTCGCATACGAATCAAGCCATGCAAGATCAGTAAGATTTTTTTTAAGATTTTCTTCCGAGAATTCGCTTTCGGATACCAATCTGATTACCACGTTTAAGCCGTGGAAGGGAATATGTTGTAAGCCTGCGAACAAAGCGTTCTTACTCAGTTCCGGGGGGCTGTTTGAGATGCAGTAAACATATATCAGATCATTGATCATAATGTTTGCTTCTTTGGCAGATGAAATTATTGAGATGCGCTATCCATCCCTTCGAAGGAATTAAGCCGTTCAAAGGATGTAATTTCAAGTTTTCCGTCCATTTTTACTGAATAGAACAGCCTGACTTTTTTTGGCGGCAGGTTCATTGATTTTAAAAAGGAATCATCTTCATACACTTCTGCAATTGAGTTCCAGATGTCCTGGATTTTCTCGATTTTTATGACTGTCACATCATAACAGGCAATGTTCTCTTTTAAGAACTTAACCACTGATTTTTTAACTTCAATTATTTGGCTCATTTCTCTTTCTCCTTAATATTTATTTATCTTCAACGTGAACGCGTAACCCTATTTGTCTTCACGCGCTGATTTGGCCGCATTTTGTTTTTTCATATTATGCCCGCAACCAGGACAAAATTTGTAATCGAACATGAACCTCCAGGACTCTCCGCATTCTGGGCAGGTAATGTTCAGGGCCTGACCACATTCATTACAAAATTTTTCGTTACCTCCTGTTAATTTTCCGCATTTCGGACATTTAAAAGCGCTCATTGTTTCCTCCTTTTTTTATTGTTATCTGCCATCTGCCATCTGATATCTGATATCTGATATCCGTTAACCCTGCTTTTCTTTCCTGATTTTTTCAAGTAATTTCAGTAATTCATCCTCCCTCTGATCGTACTCTTCCTCACTGATTTCATCCATCTCAAATTTTAACTGCAGTCCCATCAGCCTTTCTTTGATTGATCCTTCATCAGACATTTCTTTTTCAATCACATCATTGATCTTCTTTCCAATAAAAATGACCCCTTTCAGTGGTGCCAGCAGTATGTCGTCGATTAAAAACATCTTAAATGTTTTTTGTATTAATTACAAGATTTACAAAATTGTAAGGGGGTAATGTACCTACATATTTGAATGTCATCAAAGTTCCATATTTTTCGTCCAGGTCGTTTACAGCCTTATCGAATTCGGCTTCAATACTATTTTTGATGAGAAAGGCGGCATTGAGTATCATCAGTTCCCCGTAGTTGTCATTAATTTTAAAGTCGTTGGAAAGTGGCTTCAAAATGTCAAGGATGAGGTTTTTATAATTGCCTGTCTCCGTTTTAAGCGCTTCGGCTACCATCTCACCAATTTTCATGCGTTGGTAATGGGTTTTGTCAACAGGCAGGTTCATCAGTTTTCCCCTGAGTGTTTTGATGCTTTCGTATTTTTCCACAATGCTTTCATACATCGGTGTTTCATGCGCGAGGATCTTGAGCCCCAGCTCCTTTTTACCCTCCATCTTACTGAGAAGATCGCTGAATTTGTCATAATCATTCTCAAGGATTCTCAGGATTCCCGCATCATCGTTGTGTTCCGAAATAGTAGAGAACCGCACAGGAAGAACAGTGAATTGTTTCATCACCTCTTCAAGTACTTTCTCGTGAGTGGTCATGTTTACTCTTCGTGCCTCATATTGAATAATCGGTGAATTACTCACGATAGCGCTGATGTCTTTATAATTAACACCATACACCAGGTCGGCTCGCTTTCCGATCCCGATCGGGCCAAATTCAATTGCACCGGCATGCCGGATGATGCAATAAATATACTTTCCTTCTTTTGGAGTTTCTGAATCGCTGCTCATAAAATGTTTTCAATATATAGTTTTACAATTCCCATTTTTCAGGGAAAATTTTCAGGTCAATAAAATTAAAAATCGGCAAAGGTGCAGTATATATAAAGTCGCTCCGATCCTGGTATTTGGCGCCAAGATCAGCCATGATGTTATCGAATTCGATTTCCCTGCCGCTATTCACCAGAAAAGCTGTATTCATGAACATTGCATCCCCGCTGGTTTTATTTAGTTTAAATTCGAATATCGATTTACGGAATGCTTCAATGATCTTTTCTGTTTCCTCTGCCTTCTTTTCGACCAGAGCTTTGGTCACGAGGTTCCCTGCCTCGGAAATTTTCAGATTTCTTTTATCCGGGTCATTCAGTTTTTCGATTTCGGCTCTGACTTTTCTGAGTTCAGCATGATCCTTGTCGATTTCCTTGTATATAACACCCATGTTCTTCCAGTTTCCCCTTACGTTGAGTTCAACTTTATTCTCGAATTGCCTCAGCAGTTCCATGAATTCGCTGTAGCGACGGTTGAGCAGGTTCCTTATTTCGTCGGGGGTTGCCGCAATAGTGCCAAATCTGATAGGAATCACGCTTCTGAATTCCTTCATCACCACTTCGATCACTTTTTGGTGGGCCAGCATGTTTTCGGGGTTGACAACAAACCGGCTGAGTGGATGGTCACTGACAACCATGCACAAGCCATCAAAACCAATGGTGGATACCAGATCCCCCCGTCCGCCAACTCCAATAGGGCCCAAATTGATATCGTAATTTGATGCTATAATGCAATAAATGTATTTTCCGTCGCGTTGCATATTATTCTTTTATTTTTACTAAAATCAAATGTGCTGCCAAATTCTCTTTGGCCAGAGCAATAGATTCTTCCTTCGTAGATTGATTCACTGCTGCCGTGTAATCAAGCATTAAATGGTAGGCATTCTGAACCTTGTTGAATTTTTCAGGATCATGGGTGTCCAGGCCATTGTCGGGATGAAATAATTTCGCCTTTTTTAAAAATGCTTTTTTTATTTCATTTTCAGTTGTCGTTTCTTTCAGGTCGAGCTCTGCTGCTGCCTGCTCAATTTTCAGTATATCCAGTTCTTTGATTTCAAGAGTGTAATAGCTGTAACATGGTAAAGGGCCTACTAGTCTGAAATTCAGGATGCCGTTATATTCTTCATCAAGCTGTCCGATGGCTTGTTCGAATTTTTCGAGTTTATTCCGATTGATCAGAAATGCCGAGTTTGTAATCATCGCACCATCCATCACGTCATGTATCTTGATATCGAGGCCAAAAGGGGCAAGAGTATCGAGGATATTCAGTTCAGCTGCTTTATTTTTCTCATCTAATTTCTCTTTGAGAATTAGTCCCATCTTAACCTGATCAACGGTGGTGATGATCCCATTGTCGCTCATGATTTCGTGTTTTACTTCTTTTACATCCGGAAGCTCAGCAATACCTTTCAGCACTTCAGTGAAATTTGCCCATGTTACAACCAGGTCAATTTCGGTCAGGTATTCAATTTTCTTCAGGATTTCAATGATCAGATTATATCCGCTGGAGAGTATCTTGATGACTTCTTCCTTTGAATTTACAATCATCCCAAGGCGCATCGGGATGATCATGGTAAATCCCTTAGCCTGAAGTTCTTCAATAGTTTTTTGATGATGAACAAGAAGATGTCCCAGCGATTCCCTGTCTAAATGTTCAAGTTGTGCCGTATCCCTTTCCGATACAATAGCTGAAATGTTATTGAAGGTAATAGCATAAACTCCTGAATTTTCCAGAGATTGAAACTGGGTCATTCCGTAAAAATTCGGTACAACCCCGTAAATGTATATTCCTTTCATTGTCATGTGATGTGATTTATTTCTTCGTTGCGTTTTGTTTTAACACAAGCCCTATTGCTTCTTCGAAATGATTTTCCTGGATAATAATTTCGCCTTCGGGCATGGATGACATACCGCGAAACTTGTCGATCAGGCTGCGGATGGCAAGCATAGCGGCTTTACGGCAGATAAATTCAATATCTGACCCTGTAAGGGTGTCTGTTTTATGAGCCAGTTTAGCGAGGTTCACCTTTTTGCCGAGTGGTTTTCTTCGGGTATGGATATCGAATATCTTCTCCCTGGTTTTTATATCCGGCAAAGGTAATTCAAATATTAAATCGAACCTTCCACTTCTGAGCAAAGCAGGGTCAATCAGATCGATTCTGTTGGTCGCAGCCAGAACAATAACACCTTTCAGGTCTTCAATCCCATCCATTTCGGTAAGGAACTGTCCGATTACACGCTCAATTACTCCTGACCCTGAACTGTCGTTGCTGCGCCTGGGTGTAAGACTGTCTATTTCATCAAGGAATAAAATACAGGGTGATGCCTGTTTAGCCATTCTGAATAGTTCTCTTACTCCTTTTTCTGATTCCCCGATATAGCGGCTCAGGATCTGTGGACCTTTTACTGAAATAAAGTTAACGCCGCTCTCGCTTGCAAGGGCTTTTGCAAGATATGTTTTTCCCGTGCCCGGCTTTCCGTGAAGGATAATCCCCTTAGGCGGATTAGTGTCGGCTTTTTTGAACAGATCAGCATATTTTAAAGGCCATTCCACGGTTTCCTTCAACGCCTCTTTGATTTCATCCAGACCGCCAACATCATCCCATTTAACGTCGGGGACTTCTACGAAAACTTCCCTGATAGCCGAAGGTTCAACTTCTTTCATGGCATCAAAGAAATTCTCCATGGTGACTTCCAGCGACATTAAAAGTTCGTATGGGATCTCGGCCATCTCGAAATCAATCTGAGGAAGTATTTTTCGCAAAGCAGTCATAGCGGCCTCCCGGGCCAATGCTTCGAGGTCGGCTCCCACGAATCCATGGGTGATTTCAGCAAGTTTCTCTAAATCCACGTCCATCGCCAGAGGAATGCCTCGGGTATGGATATGAAGAATCTCCAGTCTGCCTTTTTTATCGGGAATGGAAATTGAAATTTCACGGTCGAAACGGCCTGGCCTTCTGAGCGCAGGATCAATGGAATTTGGGATGTTGGTTGCACCGATCACGATCACTTTGCCACGCGATTCAAGGCCATCCATCAGCGATAGCAGCTGGGCAACAACACGTTTCTCAACCTGCTTTTCGCCACCCATATCCTCCCGTTTGGGAGCAATCGCATCTATTTCATCAATAAAAATGATGGCAGGAGCGTGTTGCTGGGCTTCTTCGAAAATTTTTCTTATGCGTCCTTCACTTTCTCCATAAAATTTGCCCATGATCTCGGGACCGGAGATGTTTATGAAGTAGGCATCTGTCTCATGCGCCACGGCTCTGACGATTAGGGTTTTTCCGGTTCCCGGTGGGCCATACAGGAACACTCCTTTGGGTGGCTGAACCCCTAGTCGTTCGAATATCTCGGGGTATTTTAACGGAAGTTCAATCATTTCCCTGATGCGCTGAACCTGATTACCCAGCCCGCCAATGTCCTCGTAGGATACTTTACTTTTCCGCTCTCCATCCTGCTTTGCCAATTCAAGCTGGAACGTGGTGTTTGGCTGGATCAGTACCACACCCTCTGGATTGGTGCCTGTTACAGTGTAATCAACCGAGCGTGAACCGAACAGGTTAGCTCTCACTTTATCGCCTTTGGTCACTGGGAGTCCATTGATGAGAGACCCAATGTATTTAGCATCATCGGCCTTCAGAGAACCTGATTTAGTTTCGGGCTTGAGTTTAATTTTTGAGGCATGACGGCATGTAGTCTTCGTGATCTTTACTTTTTCATCGATCCCTACCTGGGCATTTTCTCTGGTGATTCCGTCAATCTGAATAATACTCTTATCTCTGTCATCGGGATAACAAGGCATTATTTTTACCGGTGTGGCACGTTTGCCTTCGATTACGATTACATCCCCGCTTTCGAGGCCCATCAGCTTCATGTCCTTAGGGTCGATGCGGGCGATAGCCCTTCCAACATCCTTCACCAGGGCTTCTTTTACTCGCATGTTAGTCTCATCTTTTATTTTAGTCATGGTTTGCTAATTTTCGCTCAACAGCACTTTTTTTAATTTATTCAGGGCTTCCATCCCCTTGATTTCTTCAGCAAACATCGGGACTTCCACTTTATTTAATTCACTAAATGATTCGGCTATTTCTTGTAAATAAGGTAATTGACCGGCTTTACGGCGTTGGCAGAAATCACATTCATCGGATACCATAACATTATTAACAATGATTTGTTTTGGAATGATCTCAGATTTGCCTAAATCGGCAAGCAGCCTGCCAGTTTCCTTTATGGCCATGGATTCGGCGATGCATACCGGGATAAACTCGCATTTTGTTTTATCCTTTAAAATGTTTTCTATACGCTTAACCGTTTTTTTTAGACTGAGTAAGAAAGTATCCACGTCATCCTGTTGATAAGACCCCGAGAAGCTGGTAATCATGTAACGGTATTTCCATCTCATCCGGGCAGCCATTTTTATCCATTCATCTAATAATTTCGGAGATGCAATGAGCCGCAAGGCATGTCCGGTAGGTGCCGTGTCGACAACATATTTTTCAAATCCGCCCTCTTCGATGAAATCAATGATTGTTTTAAAGCTCATTACCTCGTCAATACCAGGTATTGATAAGGTGAGCAAGTCGTCAATGTCGTCATTGTCGAGATTTGTAGAAGTTTCAAGAAGCTTCTTTAACTCACCCCTATGCTGGGTTTTGAACCCTGAAAGAGCTTCGTCTGCAACAACTTCAATAGCCCAAAGCTTAGCTGAACCTTCGACTTTAGTTACTTTGAAGCCAATCTGTTGTTCGAGACAATCAGACACAGAATGGGCCGGATCGGTGGAGATTAGCAGGGTGTTGAAATTCTCTGACAACGACAGAGCTGCAGCAATCGCACAACTGGTTTTTCCAACACCGCCTTTTCCGCCGAAAATGATAAGTTTAAGGTCGTTGTTTTCTAAGCCCGTGAGTGCCATCACCTTATTTTTTTATCCTGATTTCAAGGATGCCGTTTGTGAATTTGTGTTTCAGATTCTGCTTGCTGGCTTTTACCGGAAGCAGCATTTCTTTTCTGTAACTTCTGGTTTTACTGATTGCCGAGATCTCAAGGATATCTTCCTTCAGATCAATTTTAATATCAGTTTCTTCAATCCCTGGCATTTCAGCAATTATCACGAGTTCGTTTTTCTCATCAAAGAGGTCAGTAATCGGCTCCCGTTCTTCATCCACTTTAGGTCCTTCGGGTGTTTTTTTAATGTTTCCAAACGTTTCCACTTTTGGAGAGCCTCCTCCTGCCGTGTTTATGGTAAACCCATAAACACCTTTCATGCCTTTTTTAATATGATCAAAATTGATCTCGCCTTCCTTGCTCATACCACCCTTTTCTTCAAGCTTCCCTGCAAGGTCAACCAGTTTTTCTATGCCTTTAAACAAGCCTCCAAGGCCGAAAAGTTCAAAACCAGCTTCGTCTTTTTTATCCTTATCGTTTTCCATTTTTCTTTCTTTTTTTTATTCTCAACATTATAATGGTTTGTTGATGTTTTCAAGCTTTTGCAGCCGGGCCTCAAGAGCCTCCTGTTGTTGCATCAGCTCTTTTTCCCTTGCTTTTGTTGAAAGGTAGGTGTCTTCCTGCCACCAGTTAATACCCATCTCCATGGCTTTATCAACAGAAGCAATCAGTAGTCTTATTTTTATTGTAAGCAAATCAATATCGGCAATCTGAATCTTAATATCACCTGCAATAACGATCCCTTTATCGAGCACTCTCTCAAGAATATCCGCAAGATTGGTCGCATTTAACGCATGGGTCATTTCAGCCATTGTACATTTTTTTTAATAATCGATTGACATGGTTTTCCATTCTTTTCTATCGTCCTTCCCAGGCTTTTTAATCTTTTTTGCAGGTTCTGTCACATGCATCTCTCCTGCTTTTTCATCGTAGTATGCCTGTATTTCCTTCAGCCTGCCCTGGATGATCTCAAGCCTTAGAAGCATCCTGGTCTCCTCGCTCTTTAGGCGGTTCCTCTCTTTTTCGAGCATATACAATTTAATGAAATCCGAATCCTCCTTGTTGGGGATTCCCGACTTGACTACACTCTGCATACTTTTGATGCTCTGCAGTCCTTTTATTCCGCTTGAAATTGGCATATTTGTTTGATTATCTTGTGAATTGTTCGATTAGTTCATCAACAATGATCTTTACTTTTTCCTGATTGGTTTTTGATCCTATACGGCTCGTTTCGGAAGTAAGAATATCCTGACATATTTTTCTGAAAACATCTTTTGATTTAGATGGAGTGGTTTTCAATGTTGCCAGGGTTTTAGCAATCATAATAGAGCCGCGGATGGTCGGGTCAAATTCAGTCTTTCCTGATTCGCGCAGACCCCTCACAATCTTTACTATTATTTCAGTGTCTTTCAGCGAAAGGTCTGATTTTGCTCTGGTGATCTTAAGCTCGGTCTCGTAATCGAAATGGTCAAGGTCCATGGTAACCATACGGTCGCGAAGGGCATCCTGGGTACGGTTTACTCCTGCATACTCTTCTGGATTTGAAGTAAAGATGGCCCGGAATTCAGGATGTACTTTCATGTAGTAATCTTCCTCTTTTGCTGCCGATGTACTCAGCATCCTTTCCTGCAAGATAGGTAACAAAATGTTGTTTGCTTCAGGACGTGAACGGGTAAATTCATCATAGATCAGTGTGAATCCATTTTTTACAGCGATGGTCAAACGGTTGTTCACCCACTGTTTACTCATGTCTTCCTCGTATTTATGCACCGAATGAATGAACTTGTCGTCCAGTTTCTTATATTTATAACCCTGCTCACTACCGATAAGATCGGAGGTTTTATATTCGGCATCGCCATGAATAATAACTACCGGCCTGCCAATTTTGCTAGCCAGGTGCATGGCAACGGTTGTTTTTCCGGTTCCCGACGGGCCCCTGAAATGTACTGGAAAACCTGCTTTAACATAGGTGAGGCCACGGTTGGTAATGTCTTTAATGTAATCGGTCTCGACAAAATTCGACATGGGCTTGAGCTCCAGTACGGTGTTCATTTCATTGTTGTTCGACATGGGTAGATTGATTGATTGATTAATTGATTGATTGATTGATTAATTGATTGATTGATTGAAAAAATCGTAATTCGTAATTCGTAACTCGTAATTTATTCCAGAGGTGTTACCATTTGAACTCCTGGGCGGGCAATTGTTCCAGGGTGTGTTTCCAGATAGTTCTTGCCTCTTCAATATCCTTTGTTATCTGTTCTTTTCGAAGTAAAAAGGCTTCTTTCCTTGCTTTAAACGCATGCAAAGCTGCCTGCCTTTTTTCCAAACTCTTCCTGATGGTGTTCCCTACATTGGTCATTTCTGAAATTTTAATTTCCATGATATCCTTTGCCTCGGCATCGGGTACAGGGTAGTCCATCGCTCGATTTTCCAGTCCCTTTGCATTGCGTGCAAGGAGTAGGGGTCTCTATATGATTAGACCCCTTGCCTCCGCATACAATACAAGCAACTCTTGCCCCAAGCGGATTTTTGCCTGTACCTGAACAAAACACACAATTTTTCAGTGGTTCCTCTACTACTACCTGGCCCGTGCCGTTACATACAAGGCAATGTGATATGGGAGAGAGTAAATCGAAGGGATCTTCTCCCGTACCACTGCAGAATGCACACTTGATTACTGTTGCCATGATTTTTATGTATTATTACTTTACAAGCTTAGGCTTAGGGTAGTAAACGTTCTCGATCTTTAAAACCTTTCCTTCATCCAGCAACGTCTTGGCAATAAATCCAAGCTTCATGCGGGTTTCACCGAGTGGTTGTTCCATGGCCGAGATTTTAATACCTTTGGGATGCTTGTTGATAAAGTCCAAAACCTTTTCTTGCAGCGTCATTGGCTTTTCAGCAACCGGAGGCAGAACAGGCTCTATTTTAACCTGAATTTTCTTTTCTTCTTTAACCGGAGCTGTTTTAATTACTTCAACCGGGCTTTCCTTAACTGCAACCGGACTTTCTTTAACTGCTGCAACCGGGGCTTCCTTTTTTACTTCTTTTTTCTCAACTTTCTTTACAACCTCTTTAGGCTTCGAAACGATTCCGGTTTTCCTGATATGGGCCATTGCATTTTGCATCTTGCTCCACTCTGATTCTGCCTGAACTCTGTTTTGCAATAAATCGTCCATCATAGCAGCGGTAGAATTCTTAATGGTTTTTACTTCTGCACGGATACCTTTTATTGAGGTGTGAATATCTTTCATTAAACCATTATAGTCGCTCAATCTTTCAGTCTCGCCATTGTTGAGATCTTTTCTCAGTTTTTGGGCCATCTTATGATTTTCTTTGCTGATTTCAGCTAGTCTTTTCTGAAAACCATTAAGCAACGACCTGGTATATTCAACTCTTTCAGCCAGGTTTTTGCCAAGTTCTGATCTGAGCTCATCCGACATTTCAAGATGTTCTTTTTCGAACCTGTCGAGCATGTCGTTTGTATTCTTGAAAATACTAGCAACTTCATCGTTGATGCTTTTAATATCATCGTTGATGTTTTTCATCAACATATCAAAATCTTTCATCCTCGTTTTTTCATTCTGCATTCTGTCAGATCTGCCCTTGGCGAAAAATTTGTTCAGCTCCTTAGCCATTTGCGTTCTGTCGGCCGAGAATTCATGAATCATGTTGAAGGTGGAAGTTTGAATTCCAACCACTTCCTTCTGGATGGAAGAGATTGTACGGTGGATATCGCCCATTAAACCTTTATAGGTGTTCATGCGATCTTTTTCTCCTTTTGCAAGGCCTTTTCTTAAAGCCACTGCGTTGGCGTTTATTACGGCAGCCATTTCCTGGTGGTCTTTATGGAAACCATCCAGTGTTTTCTGTACGTCGTTTACAAGCTCTTCATTGGCTCTGATACGTTCTTTGAATGAAGCAAGTAACTCTTCGCTCAAATTTTTCATTTCTGATCCTAGTCCCATTTTTTTTGTCTCCTATTTTTGTGATTTATTTTGTTGCATTTATTAGTTGATTTCTTTAATTATCTGGTCTTTAACCTTTTTAATATCCTGGGCCAAGATGTGATCGCCTTTCTGAAGCAGGCTTTCAAGACAGACCATCATTTTGTTATGCATTTGCTGAAAATCCATGAATGTTTTCATTACCGTTTCTTTTCTCATTTCCTGCTGGTTTGAGATCTGAGAGAGTTGCTCTTTGATGATGCTGATTTTCTTGCCGGGGTCTTGTGAGGTGCTATCTTTGATGCCCAACAGGCTGTTTTTCAGCGATTGGGCAGTTTCTTTCTGGGCTTCTATGAACGTTAAAAACTGGTTTTCGGCTTCCCTTTCCTTTTCGTCGAGGGTATTTAAAATGCCCGACATCATTGTGTTATAATCTTTTTTACGCAGGGATCCGTTCTTTGCCAGGACTTCGCAAAGCCTTGAATTTAACATGTCTCTTTCCTTTTTAAGATCGTTTAAGGAATTATGGACATTGTCGAACAGAGTATGTGATGATTCGGTGATGCTTTCCGACGATTGAAATGCTGATTGAATTTTCTGAATCCGGGTCTCGTAGGAGGAGATGATGTTTTCGAAAAAACTATCCAGGTTTAATTCAGGATTGGTGTTCATATTGTTTGAGTGATTGAGTTATTGAATAAAATTCGGCTGAAGAAAAGAGAAATTCCTGGTAAACCATGCTTTCGGGTTTTACGCCGGAAAGGATGTTTTAGCAAGAATAAAGCTTAAAACAATGCCTTATGCTGCTTTTGCAGTTAAGCCAATTGCTTCTGCATATTTCAGGTATGTTTCAACTGAGGCAACAACTACTCTTGCTTCAATTGCAAGGAGTTCGATACCAACTAAAGAAACTCTTACCCATGCGTCAACTACAACACCTTTGTCAAGAATACGG
>CAIWXI010000022.1 GCA_903916595.1 uncultured Bacteroidales bacterium
CCGTATTCTTGACAAAGGTGTTGTAGTTGACGCATGGGTAAGAGTTTCTTTAGTTGGTATCGAACTCCTTGCAATTGAAGCAAGAGTAGTTGTTGCCTCAGTTGAAACATACCTGAAATATGCAGAAGCAATTGGCTTAACAGCAAAAGCAGCATAAGGTATTGAATTAAAGAAATATTCTTGCTAAAACATCCTTACAGGCAAACCTGAAAGCATGATTTACCAGGGATTTTTTTTTACAACGAAGTCTGGATAAATTGGGTTTGCAAAACGGCTACAGGAATAGCCAAAGATACTCAGAGAATATTTCACATAAACCAATGAAAAGGAGGTAAAATGAACGCTTTTAAATGTCCGAAATGTGGCACATCTACAGGTGGTAATGAGAAATTTTGCTTTCTTTGCGGGCAGCCGCTTAGTGGTGATTTCCCCACGTGCGGAGAAACATGGCGGTTTATATCTGATTACCGGCTGATGCCTGGTTTTGTTTTACGCATGACAAAAGAGGAAATCAGAATCACATACAAGAGGCGATCGCCACAAAGTAATCGCCTGAAAAATACTAATACTTTCCCCCTGAGCGTTTAAGCCATGGCGCTAAACAGACTAGAATGATGTATATTTGCAAAGTCTGCAAACAGGTTTTAATCCTTGGCCCATTTAAAATACCTGTTACAAGCTTATTTATCATTTTTAAGCACAGATAAAATATTGCATTGATAGTATTTCTTTAATTGGAAACCGCTAATTTTTCAGAGAAAAGAGGAATAGGTTTAGCTGACGCAACCAAACGGGTGTGTTCTTCTTTAACTTATTTCCGGCATCACAGTTGCCTGGCGGTACAGTGCTAACCATCAGTTCATGAAAAACACCGATAACCAATCCGAAAACCTTCGAAAAAAAGCCGAAGAGTTATTGAGAAATGAATCAGAAGCCAAAATACTTGAGCTTATTGAGGAGCTCGCCTTTCAAAACGAAGAGAAAGCAAAGCGTGCCGAAGAACTGGGTAATGCAAATGCCAATGCGCTCAAACTTACTCACGAGCTTGAAGTTCACCAGATAGAGCTGGAAACACTGAACATTGAGCTCATAGAGGCAAAAGAGCAGGCAGAAATTGCTGCTAAAAAATATTCTGAATTATACGATCTTGCACCTACAGGTCATATTACTATTTCCAAAGAAGGAAAGATCATCGAGCTAAACCTCACCGGGGCAACCATGCTTGGCAAAGAAAGATTACTGCTAAAAAACAGCAAGTTTGGCTTTTTCGTTTCCAATGATACAAAAGCAACCTTCAATTCCTTTCTTGAGAAAACATTTAACAGCAAGGCTAGAGAATCCTGTGATGTGACCCTGTTAACGAGCAGTAAAACACCGGTGTATATTCACTTAACCGGAATTGTTACCGAAAGCAGAGAACAATGCCATGTAACTGTCGTTGACATCACCTGGCGCAAGCTTGCAGAGGAAGCATTAAAAGACAGCGAAAAGAAATTCCGGACGGTGGCAGATTATACCTCCGACTGGGAATATTGGATGGGAGCTGATGGCCGGATCATTTACATTTCTCCATCATGTGAGAGGATCAGCGGGTATAAACCGGAAGAGTTTTTATCGGACAGTTCACTGCTGATGAAAATAATACATCCCGGCGATGCAACTCTTTTTGTGGATCATTCAGAAAACTTACAATCCCCGGAACACTTAAATGAAATTGATGAGTTCGATTTCAGAATCCTTAAAAAAGATGGCTCCCTGGCCTATATTGGCCATTTGAGCAGACCTGTTTTTGACGATAAGGGGAATTACGAGGGTCGGCGTATCAGTAACAGGGACATCACAAAACTCAGGCAGGCAGAAAAAGAAAAACTGGATGATTCCGAAAGCAGGTATCGTTCCATTTTTCTTGGAAGTTCCGATGGAATTATGATTGCTGATGTGGAAACCAAAATGATCACATTTGCGAATCCCACGCAATGTGAGATGCTTGGATATACCGAAGATGAACTCAAAACGACAACTATTGCCGGAATTCATCCCATAGACACTTTCCCGGATACCCTTGCCGGGTTTGAAAGCATTGCGCGCGGGGAAAAAACTATTGCCAGAGATATTCAATGTCTCAGAAAGAACAGAGAAATTTTTTACGTTGATATTGCTGCGAGTTTCATTACCATTAACGGACGGAAATGCCTCGTGGGTTTTTTCAGGGACATCACAGATAGCAAGCAGGCTGATGACACATTAAAGAATAATGCAGAGCTGCTGACCAACCTTATCATCAATTTACACGAGGGTGTTTTGCTTGAAAATTCAAACAGGAAAATTTTATTAACCAACCAGTTGTTTTGCGACATGTTTGGCATTCCTGTACCTCCCGAAGTGCTTCTTGGCGCTGATTGCTCCAACGCAGCGGAAGAGAGTAAAGCATTTTTCAAAGACCCCGACAAATTTATTGCTGATATCAATGTGATTCTGGGTGACAAAAAAACAGCGCTCGATAATGAACTCGAATTGCTGGATGGAAGGTTTTTCGAACGGGATTTTATTCCTACCTACCTTGACAATGAATATAGCGGCCATTTATGGAAATACAGAGACATTACCCAGCGCAAGCAAGCCGAGATCGCGCTTAAAGAGGCCCTTGTAAAAGCCGAATCAGGTGACCGTCTGAAAACAGCTTTTCTGCAGAATATTTCACATGAAGTCCGTACTCCTCTCAATGGAATCCTGGGTTTTGGAAACCTGCTTGCAGAACCAGACCTAACCTCTGAAGAGAAGCAAAATTATACCCGGTTTCTAAAGGCCTCAAGTGACCGCCTTATAAATACCATTACCGATTATATAGATATCTCACTTATTGTAACCGGGAATGTTGAACTAAGACCAAAGGCAGTCAATGTAAAAACGTTACTGAAAGAATTACAAACCGTATTTCAGAATGATTGTGATACTAAAAATATCGCGCTTAAGCTTGTAATCCCAAAGGATCAGGAGCACTTTACGTTGATCACCGATCCTGAATTGCTGCAGAAGAGTATTTCCTGTTTATTGAACAATGCCATTAAATTTACCGACCAGGGAACTGTTACTATGGGATTTTCCATAAAATCCCATACCGTTGAATTTTTCGTGGTCGATACAGGTATTGGTATTGATTCCGAAGCCCACGAGAGTATATTCGAACCTTTTGTACATGAAAATCTGACCGAAATCCGTGAGTTTCAGGGGAGCGGACTTGGGCTTTCTATCTTTAAAGGATTTTTAAAGCTGCTGGGTGGTGAGATTCGCCTGGAATCAAAAAAAGGTAAAGGCGCTGCATTTTTCTTTACACTGCCGGTGGAACCTGAAATCATTGGGAAGGATGAACCCATCGCCCACCCGATTGAGCATGCCAGGATAATTCGCCCTGTAATTCTGGTTGCCGAGGACGACCTCTACAGCGATTTTTACATGGACATTCTCCTTCAACCAATCACTTCGGCTATTTTCAAGGCTCCCAACGGACAAGTGGCCGTTGAAATGTGCCGTCTGCATCCGGAGATATCGATCGTGCTTATGGACGTGAAGATGCCGGTGATGGATGGGCTGGAGGCCACACGGCAGATCAAATCATTCAGAAAAGACCTTCCGGTCATTGCTGTCACAGCGTATGCACTGAGCAGAGATAAAAAGAAAGCCCTCGATGCAGGCTGCGACGACTTCCTGTCAAAACCTGTAACTAAGAAGGAGTTGCTTGAAAAACTCAAGAAGCATGGGTTTGGAGAATAAAAATAAAATATTGAAAAGCTCCGAAAACAATTCCGAATCCGAACGTACTGCACAAGGAGCATTGGATGCCTTTGACCGACACACATAGTATTTAAACATATGACACACAAGAAAGAAGGCTTTCTCCCGGTTATTGATGAACAGACCAGAATTCTGATTCTGGGCACTTTGCCAAGCGATACTTCACTTCGCACAGGGGAGTATTATGCTAATCCCCAAAATCAGTTTTGGCGAATTATTTTCAGTTTATATAATAATGGCCAGGCAATAATTTCCTACGATAAAAAATGCGAATTAATCCTTAAAAACAAACTTGGATTATGGGATGTTCTAAAGCACGCCAACAGGGTTAATAGCCTGGATTCCAGCATACATATGGAAAAATTAAATGACTTTGACGATTTGTTTTCAAAATATCCAAACATCAGGAAATTAATTTTTAATGGTCAAAATGCTGCAACATACTATCAAAGATTAATGAACCGGCTGTTAAAAAAAGATATGGTAGTCCTTCCATCAACAAGTTCTGCAAACACATCAAAAACCTTTGCTCAGAAAGGAAGAGAGTGGGAAATGGGCTTAACGTTCTAATGCCGGGTTTGAAAAAGCTGTTCAGTCTTTACCGGTATATTAAACCTTATAAATACGAGTATGCCCTGGGCCTGCTGTTCCTGCTGGGTTCAAGCAGTGCCAGCCTGGTATTCCCGAAACTTCTCGGGCAGCTTGTCGACCTTGGGAACCAGGGGAAACTGGCGCAGGAGATCAACCGCATCGCCCTTATCCTTTTGGTGGTGCTGGTTTTACAATCTGTGTTTGCCTACTGCAGGATCTATCTTTTTACACATGTTACGGAGAAGACACTTGCCGACCTCCGCCAGAGCGCTTTCAACCACATCATCCGCCTGCCAATGAAATTTTTTCTTTATCGCAGGGTAGGCGAACTCAACAGCCGCATTTCTTCAGACATCACTCTGCTGCAGGATGCCCTCACAAGCACCCTGGCCGAATTTCTCCGACAGCTTATCATCATTATCGGAGGTGTGAGTCTGCTCATGGTGACTTCGTATAAGCTGACCCTGTTCATGCTTGCCATCCTGCCCGTGATCATGCTGCTCGTGGTGTTTTTCGGACGGTATATCCGCAACCTCAGCAAACAGGCTCAGAGCCAGGTTGCCGATTCAAACACCATCGTGGAGGAGACCCTGCAGGGAATACAAAGCGTAAAGACATTTACGAACGAATTCTTTGAGATGGGGAGGTATAAGTCCAAAACCATCGATATTGCAAATACCGGAATTAAAAACGGCAAGCTAAGAGGGGCTTTTTCGTCCTTTACAATTATCGGGCTTTTTGGCACCATGGTAGCCGTGATCTGGAGAGGATCACAGTTGCTGTCGGCCGGCGAACTCGCTACCGGCGAACTGTTCTCGTTCGTGATCTATACGGTATTCATTGGCGGTACTATAGGAGGTATGGCGGATGTTTTTTCCCGGGTACAGAAATTTATCGGGGCAACCGAGGATTTAATGGAGATCTTTAATGAACCTCTGGAAGAAGTGCAGGAAATTTCAGAATTAACTGCGGATGAGGTGCTCAGAGGAAATATCCGGTATGAAAATGTTAGTTTTGCCTACCCTTCACGCACCGGGATACAGGTGCTTTCAGATATAAGCATCAACATCAGGCCTGGCAGCCTGATCGCGCTTGTGGGACCAAGCGGGGCAGGAAAATCGACCTTCGTATCTCTTCTCATGAGGCTTTATGACCCGGTTTCCGGAATGATTCTCTTCGACGAAAAAGACAACCGCGATATACCTCTTTCTGTGCTTCGTAGCCAGATGGCCATTGTACCCCAGGATATTTTCCTGTTCGGTGGAACGATACGCGAAAATATAGCCTACGGCAGGCCTGGTGCCACTGCTGAGATGATCGAGGAAGCTGCAAGACAGGCCAATGCCTGGGAGTTCATAAGCCAGTTCTCCGATGGACTCGACACCCTGGTTGGTGAGCGCGGAACACAGCTTTCGGGCGGACAGCGTCAACGCATTGCCATTGCCCGGGCAGTGCTGAAAGATCCCAGGATCCTGATCCTCGATGAAGCAACATCATCGCTTGATTCGGAATCGGAACGACTGGTGCAGGATGCACTTGAAAAGCTTATGAAAAGCCGCACATCGATTGTCATCGCCCACAGGCTTTCAACCATCCGCCAGGCTGACCATATCCTGGTGATGCAGGAAGGCCGAATAGTAGAACAAGGCACCCATGAGCAACTGCTACAGCTTACCGACGGATTATACAAAAACCTGAGCGATCTTCAGTTTGCCTGAAAAGAATCAATATCCCAACGCCTTTGATAAAACTGTGGGCCTGGGTATGTAAAAAAGGAGGTCATATGATGAAAACGACTCTGTTCATGCTGCTCATGGGTGCAGGTATTCTGCTCACAAACTCCTGTTCCAAATCAACAGGGGAGTCCACTCCTGTCAGTACCAGCGGACTGCAGGTCCAGGATCACACCACCTACACCATGCAGGATATCAGCGACAAGCTGGCTCTTTTTCCTGATTATGACGAATTCGATTACCATGATTTCCTTACCGAGGCGAACAAGCACGGGGTGACCGGCTCACCCTATCTCATCGCCAATGAGGTGGTGACTTATAGTTCGACTGACAACCAGGGGAAAAAGATCTCACTGAGCGGACTTCTTGTGTATCCTTTTAAATTTTCAGGGAAGATCAACGCTCCCATTTTATCGTTCAACCATGCTACCCAGATCATGAAAAAACTTGCTCCTTCGGCCTGGAAGAATGCAAGCTGGGAAGAATATAAAAGCTATCCCGAGGCCCTGCTTGCAAATATCATGGCCTCTGTTTACGGCTGGATCATTATCATGCCCGATTACCAGGGTATGGGGCAGGATGTTGGTGAGATGCATCCCTTCTGCGTAAGAGACAGGCTTGCCGCTGCTACGGCCGACATGGTCCAGGGTGCTATCGCTTCACTTGGGAGTACAGCCAGTCAGTACGTGACCTGGAACGGACAGGTGTTTCTGATGGGTTATTCCGAAGGGGGATTTGTTACAATGGCAGCCCAGCGTGAACTCGAGGCAAGAAATGT
This sequence comes from uncultured Bacteroidales bacterium, assembly GCA_903916595.1. Classification (GTDB taxonomy): domain Bacteria; phylum Bacteroidota; class Bacteroidia; order Bacteroidales; family FEN-979; genus CAIRDP01. Next base: position 6,895 of record CAIWXI010000022.1, read on the forward strand.
AACACTGAAAGGGGTGGTTTGCATGGAAGGACCTTACGACCTCACTGGTGCCATGCTGCCGGTCATGCTGGCCGACAGCGCTTTTCCCCAGCCATACTTCCTCCCCATGACCATTGCAGGGTATAATGCGATCTATCCGAATTCCTTTAAATATAATGTTGTGCTGAAAGAACCCTACCTGACCAACCTTCCTAAATACTCTACCGGGTTTTACAGTGACAGTGTGGTAAATTCCTATATGCCTGCCAATAAAGTGCTGAAAGACATCTTCACCAGTGCTTTTATCGATACTCTGAGAAATCAGGGCAGCCTTGCATTCAATATCTTTTCGGCGAATAACTCTTACACAGGGTGGACCCCAAAATCACAGATGTACCTCTGGCATTGTGTGAACGACGACTGTGTGCCTTTTTCAAATTACCAGTCGGCCCAAAAGCGCTTCGACGAAATGGGGTTGACGAATGTAGAGTATTATGAATTTCCGGCGCTCACTCCCGATCCGGCGAAAGGGACTATTCACCAGAGGGTAGCCCCGATCGCATTCCTGGAAGGTTCACTTTGGATATTCTCGCAACAGTAAGCCTGCTTCTCCGGACGGAGGAAATTCATAAAAAATTCGGTTTTTCGATTTTTACGGTGGATTGATTGAGTAAACAACGGATGGAATTAGTTCCACCCTTTCATTGGTTTAACTGGGTGAAACTAAGCTTGGCGGTGAATTGGTTGATCAGATCTGGATATGCCGACCAATTTGACCACCCTACGCCGGAATAATATGACCATCCCAGGGCATTGGTTGTTAACGGGTTGGCATGGTAAAGCAAAATCGGCAGAGGGTGGTCAGATACTCCGGTTTGTCTACAGTATAGGTAAAATATGCTTTCGTCTTCATTTTTTCTATTTGGTTTCTGTGCTATACTTCTATCTCCCCACTCATCAACCTCGGCAATAAAATATCCCTTGATTCCCGAAGCTTCATATTTTGTTTTAATAGGTTCTCGATGAGGTCAAATGTAAGTTCAAATGCTTTTTCAAAGTCAATCAGGACATTTTCATCGTGCGGCAGATTGATTTTCATTTGTCTGAATTTACTTTTTGAAATCTCTAAAAAAGTTGAACCATTTGCATTTCCAATAATCTCTTCTTTCCGACTTTTCAAATCGAAAAGCATAAAAGCCCTATAATGTTCTTTAAAAGGGATTATATTTATAAAACCTTGGTTTGTGCATGCTGGTTTGTTGATCAATCCAAAATAACCAATACTTGCTCGACTTGTCATTAATATTGTTTTCGGAGGGACCAGTTTTGCTGAACTTTTTTGTAATCCTAATTCCGTTATCTTCTTTTCGCTATCCAACAAAACAATTGAATTGTGCTTTGTCAAATCGCTTGGAGAAAACCAGATTATTTCTCCTTCATCCCAAAACTGTCTATTTCCGGTTGCAGGTGTTCCTCCACCTTCGGTGTCGCATACTTCTTCAATAGTAAACTCCTCCAATTTCTCACTATTCACTATCCCCTTATAACTCAAAAACGTTTTTTCTTCCAATAATTTTATTCGCTTCAAATTGTTTTCTATCAAATCATCATAGGTTGATAAAATGGAGGCGATTTTACATTGGATTGGGAGTGGAGGTAGGGTTATATCAACCCCTTCAACGTCACCAGGGCTAATGTTGGCTTGATTTGCGGCTCCTTGTGCTTTTAGTGCAATTCTTGTTGTTATTTCTTTCTGTATCAGAAAGTAAAATAGGTAATCTTTAAAACATTTTCCGGTATCAATGTTAATAAACTTTCCAGCTCTTTGATTTAATAAGAAATTGAGGCATGGCGATATTTTGCGACTCGGCCAACAACTGATGATGGTAGCGAAATATGAGAACCTGTAAGGGAAATTAAAATATCGCCAAAACTTAAATGAAATCTTGGATGAACCTCTATGCTTGAATCTACACAATCACCTTCATTCAAAACAACATTTTCATTTTTAATATTTTTGATTTTTATTACTGGGATTCCATCTAATTGAAAATCATTTGACTTAAAAGCATAGCCAGAGATTACTTTTGCTATTTTGCCGATTTCAACTGTTTCCCACTTCATATCGCCAACCCTTTATTGTCAATAGAATCATTATCCCACATTTCACGGTAATGGTTTACATAAAAGGCCGTGGCATGAGCGTCAATGGTAAAATAATAACGACATAATTTTTTAAATAGCAGGAGCATATCAGCATCGAAGCAAAAATCAAGAATGCCATCGAGCGTGTGTTCAATGCGATTCTGGTCGGTGGTCTTAGAAATAATAATGTTTTCAACCAACACAGAATATTCTGAAAGTGCTTGCCTGGCCAGATTTTGTTGGACAACTATCAGATCCTTAATTTCCTCAATCATTGTTTTGGGTTATCTGGCCTGGAGCCAATGCTTCTTCAATTTCTTCGATGCTTGGCAAACTGCCCTTGAAATTGTCGGGTAATGCCCGGGTGAGTTCGTATTCAGAAATACCGATAGGCTTGTTGATGTCTTTGAGTGAATATTCAGCGAACAGTTTGTCTTTGCCCTGGCATAAAATTAGTCCGATGGTCGGTTGGTCGGTGGCGTGTCTGAGCATATCGTCAACGGCTGAACAGTAGAAGTTCATTTTGCCGGCATATTCCGGAATAAAATCACCTTTCTTCAATTCTATGACCACAAAACAGCGCATCCTGAGATGATAAAACAGCAGGTCGATATAAAACTCTTTATCACTGATTTCCAATTTATATTGTCGGCCTACAAAGGCAAAACCAGCTCCCAGTTCGAGTAAAAACTTCTCTACATTCTTCACCAGGCCCAATTCAAGTTCCCTTTCGGTAAATGGGGCCGCCAGGGTATCACGACTCCAACCATTTGCAACGGTTTGTTGCATGTACCAAAAGCGGGTCGAAAGGTCTTTTACCTTTTGGATCAGAATTATATGGTGAGCCCAGCCAGTAAGGTTAATAAGTTGAATCTTGATTTGCTGGTTTTCCAGTTGTGACAAGGGTAATTTCGCAATTTCATCA
>CAIWXI010000023.1 GCA_903916595.1 uncultured Bacteroidales bacterium
GGATCCGAGATGATGGCACTTCGTGCCGATGCGGGATCCGAGATGATGGCACTTCGTGCCGATGCGGGATCCGAGATGCGGGATGTTGTATCCTGCATCCTGTATCCTGTATCCCGCATCCTGTATCCCGCATCCTGCATCCTGTATCCCGCATCCCGCATCCTGTATCCCGCATCCTGCATCCTGTATCCCGCATCCTGCATCCTGTATCCCGCATCCTGCATCCTGTATCCCGCATCCTGCATCCTGCATCCTGTATCCTGCATCCTGTATCCCGCATCCCGCATCCCGTTAACCAGGTTGTTCCTCAGCCCGCTTTCGAACGAATAGTCCTTAAGATAAAACCTCACCTCATCCAGCTGCCGTTTATTCAGTTTTTCGGCCTTCTCAAGCGCCTGGTTGAGTTTATTGGCGATATACACCCTCGAATACGGCTTAACCAGCGAATTGATCGTAATCACCTTTAAAGCCGCCAATTCGTCCAGCAGCTCGTACACCGGGTTGTTGGTCACCGGTTCGTACACCACCTGGGCGTTCGCGATGAACGTGACGGTCGTGAAGAACGTGATGATGAGAAGAAGCCGCTTCATGCAGCAAATATATGAATTTAGCCCGGCAATCAGTAAGGCAGGCCGGAATGCCCCCCCTTCTTCCGGCCTGGTTTACAAAATACAAGAAAAACCGATCTTGTAAACCACCGAAAAAATAAGAATATACCTCCCCCGGGGAGGGTCGGCTTTTTCAGGGCTTGCCTCGCCGTTGAGATGGAAAAATCAGTCTTTTATCGGTAAAAATCCTTTTTCACCGAGGGAGGTAATGATTCCTCGCAGAAGATAATTATTATTGAAGCGGATAAGATACTTGCGTGCTCCTTCTTTTTCGGGAGCTAACATTTTTTTATCAATAAGTTTTCTTATCTGTCGGGATATGATGGCATTATCCTGACCGGCAAACAGGTCTTTTATATCTGAAGCCTGTATCACAGGCTTAGCTACTGCCCTTTTTAAAATAGTTGATTCAATATCAGTAATAACCTTTCGCTCAAGTGAAAACCCGATTGCAGGAAGGAGAATTTCTTTTTTGAGATAATCATAATCTAAAAGCTTGTCTATTTTCTCAATCTCATCTTTCAAGCCTTTCAATACATAATCACACCAGATCAAGGTTTCCTTATCTAAGCCCGTATCTGCTTCGGACAATTTTTTGTAATAGACATTTCGATTACTGCAGAATACTGCCGTGGGATTCAGGATCCTGCCTTTACTGACGTTAAATCCAAGCCTGATAAGCATTGCATAGGTAAATAGCCGAACTGTTCTTCCATTGCCATTGCCGAAAGGATGAATCCAAACAAAACGGTGATGAGCTATGGCAACCTTCAGCAAATCATACTTCGGACTGTCTTCACGTGTAATGAAATCGATTAGTTCCTGCATGTAATCATCAACCTTTATCCAATCAGGAGGGATATGGGTCGATTTAGTTATTACTACATTGTGCCTCCGGTATTCTCCTGCTGTAGCATCTCCTTCCTGGTCCGGAGACAGACCATCCACGACTACCTTATGCATTTCGGAGATGAATGCGCGGTTTATCGGATAGTCTTTAACGGAATCCTCTATGAACTCCATTGCCTTCTCAATGTTCTGAATTTCTTTTATGCCTGACGAAACGGGTTGATGATCTTCCAGTTTTGTTTCAATAAACTCTGCAAGGGTGGTATTGTTTCCCTCAATACGGGCAGAACCAATACTCTCAAGTGTGTGAAAGATGTGTTTTAACTGAAGGAAGACCATCGGATGCGTTGAACCACCGAATCGTTTTTTCCTCAGATAATCCAGCTCAATGATCAGATCTGTTAACGGTGAACCAAATGAAGGCTCAGTCAGTTTCAGATCGTAATGCACAAATTTCGGTTCAACCATTTGACGAAGGACTTGAAAACATTTGACAAATATAATAAATTAATTTAAAACGTAATCTTTTAAGGTATTATTTATCAGCTGACTATCAAAAGATTTATTTGAATTTTATTGGACATGTATCCTGCAAACATTTGACAAAGCAAATACGTTTATTGAAGAAAACGGTGAAGCTGACGCCCCTTCGCCGTTTTTAGTTTACCATTATATTTTTCCAGGTTATTTCCCGGTTTTTCCAAATTTGTTTTTAATCTGTTGATACAGGCTGTGGGCCGTTTCGGGTTCTATCCCTGCTTGCCGTGCAAGGATTTCGAGGTCGGGCTGGGTTCCCGAGTTGATATAAGGAAGCAGAAGTTTCATAAAGCCGTTGATGCCATCGAGATCTTTCTGCGACAAGGGGTTCGTCTGCTTTTCAGGAAACAGGGATTCATACTCTTTGAGGATTATTTTCTTCTTCAGGATCTCCTGCATGGTTACCAGCATACTCATGCCCACCGAATAGTCTTCCTTCCCGTCAATGTGAAGTCCGGAGGCGATAAGCATCCGGCTCAGTTCCCTGAAACCTTCTTCGGTCAGGGAATAACGGGAAAACTCACCGTTTGATTCATTAAAATAGGCCGAGGCAAAATGGGGCGGCCCGCTCCAGTCTTCATGGCTGATCCGGTAAATGTTTGCATTCCATTGAACTGAGAAAGTTTCTTTCAGTTTAGCGGTATCTATGCCGGCGATCTCGTCAACGGCAACCATTTGACGCAGCTTATGTGTGCCGCTCACCGTTATGGGAAATTCCATTCCACTGGCAAGCATCATATAAGGTATGGGATCTTTATACACTGAGGCCATCAGCGAAGCATCCGAATCTACCTCAGGAAAGACTTCGGTCCCCCTGCCTGCGGCCCTCGGTCCAGAAGGCCTCCACCCCCGGCGAAAACAACAGAAACTCATCTCCACCAAAGGCATCGCGGAGGATGAAAAAATTCTTTGCCTCACGGCCGGCAATGCAGGCAAAGCAATATCTCCAGGGATTTTCGGCCTGAAACTCCAAAAATTCGCGTTCGGTTTTCTCCAGCGACCTGAGTTGGATGTGGTCCAGGTACTTATGGATCAATCCGTCGGGCATCAGGGTCTTTCCCATGATGCATTCTCCCATTGCCGTCGGAAAGAATTCTTTGGGCATCTTGCGGATGATGTGCTGGTATTTCAGCGTATAGGCGTTCATCTTCCGGTCCATCCCTTCTTTGCGGGCGATGAAATGCATCAGAAACTGGTCCAGAACCTTGTCGCTGATTTTTTTGTGACCCAGGCAGTGTTCTGCCATTTTCTCATAGTCGGCCGGCATAAGCTGATGGTTTATTCGTTAAAAATGGATTCGGCTACATGTTGAAATATCCGTTCATTCATGAGTATCACGGGAATAAGAGGCTGAGTGCGTGAAACCAATAAAATAA
>CAIWXI010000024.1 GCA_903916595.1 uncultured Bacteroidales bacterium
GTTCACACAAGCCGCCTCAGGTGGAGCGAAGGGAGCATTTTGCGTTGCAGCATTTATTGGAGCGTGGCAGTTCACACAAGCCGCCTCAGGTGGAACACCGTAGCGGCGGTGTGAAGCTGCCAGCGAAAGCTGCAACGCAAAGTTGCTCCCGGCAAGCGACACCGTAGCGGCGGTGTGAAGCTGCCAGCGAAAGCTGCAACGCAAAGTTGCTCCCGGCAAGCGACACCTTAGCGGCGGTGTGATTTGCTCCCGGCAAGCGACACCGTAGCGGCGGTGTGAAGCTGCCAGCGAAAGCTGCAACGCAAAGTTTTTTTTTCGTAACTTCGCTATCCGCAACGCAACCCATATGAATAGCAATCTGGCCTTTACATTTGTTCTGCTGCTTTTCTTCCAAAGCCTGAACGCCCAGGTAGTTGCTGATTTCATTATGCCCGATACGATCTGCACGAATAAAGATGTTAATATCACTAATCTCACTACCGGCGGAACGAGTTTTTACTGGAGCTTCTGTTCGGGGAACACCGCCGTGGACCCGATTGGCTCTGAATTGCTGAACACCAGCGGCAAACTCGCCGGACCGGCATATATAACCGTGGCCCAGGACGGGCAGAACTGTTACAGTTTCGTTACCAACCATTTTAATTATTCTGTTACCCGCCTGTTTCATGGCAGCAGCTTCAGGAACGACCCGATATCGGGAGACACTATTCACTTGCCGCGGGTGAAAACCGACAGCATGCAGGGGATACAGGTAAAAAACGACAATGGCAACTGGTATGGATTTGTTGCTGCCGACGATATCCTTCTGCGAATGGATTTCGGGAATTCGCTGGCTAACTACCCCACCCAGGTGCAAGTAGGGATGCCCGGAGCCTTCAGCCTTCACGGTTTGTTCATCCTCAGGCAGGATGCCCAGCATTGGTATGGTATTGCAAGCAGTTCTGTTGGGAATAAAGTGTTTCTTATCGATTGGGGAAACAGCCTTGCAAACTCTCCTACTCTGACGAATATCTCACAGGGCTTCCCTTTCAGCCATCCGGGGCCGCTTTGTATTGTGCAGGAAGGGCCTGACTATTATTGTTTCGTGGTTAACTTTTCGAACAGCTCTCTCTGCCGTGCGAATTTCGGTTCCTCTTTGCTTGACGTTCCTGTCTGGACAAGCCTCGGGAAGGTCTGCATTTCAGATGCCATTGGCATTATGCTTAACCGGGACTGCCAGCAGACCAATGGTTTTATGTCTCGCTTTGTGAGTTCAGGGAATATTTTGTTCCGCCTGATCATGCCCCAGGGGATCACTGGTCCGGCATCTACCGTTGGCATGGGAAATACAGGGAACCTAAACAAGCCGCAGCAGTTTTCGGAGATCACCCGGGTAAGGGATACAGTGTATACTTTTCTGTGTAACCAGACTTCGACTACGATCACACGTCTGAGTTTTGTTACCTGTACAAATTCTTCCATTCCCTCATCCAGCCTGTACGATCCTCCACCTTTCAGTTATGATTCGGCCGGGATTTACAATGTGCGCCTCACGGTTAATGAAGGCTTGCCCGACCAGCAGAACGTCTGCAAACATATTGTGGTTGTTGATAAACCTCCCATCCCGCTGGGCCCCGACCGTATCATGTGCCAGGGAGCCAGCGGTTACCTTGATACCGGACCTAACTGTGATACCATCAGGTGGTCCACCGGTGACACAACAAGACGAATCAAGATCAGCCAGGCCGGAAAATACTGGGTTGATGTACACAAATTTGGCTGCTGGGGCAGCGATACGGTGGTTCTGAGTTTGTATCCCTATCACCCCACTAAAATAAAACCCGACACCTCACTTTGTCAGGGGCAGAAGTATATTTTGGTCCCCGGAACGAATTTCAAATCAATACTCTGGAGTACCGGCGACACCAGCGCAAGCATGACAATCACCAGCGCCGGTCTTTATTGGGTACATACTCTCGATTCCAATGACTGTGTTGGCGACGACACCGTGAACATCACCATGAAACCTGCTATCATAGTAAAATATACCCGCGACACCATGGTTTGTTCAAAAGCATCGGTGGTGCTGCATGCCAGCTCCCCGGGAGCGTCTTACCAGTGGATAGACGGCAGCAGGGATTCAATGTTCACAGTCACTGAACCGGGTATCTACTGGGTAAGGGTGAGCCGCGACAGCTGTGCGGTACAGGATACGACCATCGTTCGAGACTGTTCAAACCAGATATATTTTGCGGATGCCTTTACTCCTAATGGAGACGGGATAAACGATTATTTCCGCCCTATTGGGCCGGTACTTTCCGTTTTCAGGCTCACCATCTTCGACCGATGGGGGCAACAGGTCTTCGTTACTGATAATCAGGAAACGGGATGGGACGGGAGCGGCAAAAGAGGCCCGTGCCCGCTTGGAGTTTATTCATATGTTGCTTCATATGAACTTGCCAATTCGCCCGGATCCACGGGAAAAGTTAATGGGACCGTAACTTTGATCCGCTGAAAATGAAAACACTCAGGATTCTGTTGTTCGCCACCTTTGGAATGCTTTTTCTCGCCGAAACCCGGGGCCAGGAGGCATCACTCTTACTCCCGGAACAATGCCGCAAGACTATCTTACCGGCCGTTCTTGACAATTCAACCAATGCATGCTTCCCGGGGATCTCTTCCCAGAACACATTCGCATCATGCCAGCAGCATCACAGCGTTTCTTATGTATTCGCTTATGAGATCAACCGCCTCCGCGGCCTCGACGGCAAACTTAACGCCAATTTCTACCCCTCCCATTACACCTATAACTTTTTCAATAATGCTGACTGGGGCGTCGGAGTCACTTACTATTACAGCCTTGACGTGTTAAAGTCACAGGGCCAGATGACGGGATCAGATTACGGTTCCAATGAGGAAATGCAAGCCTGGGGGTGGCCATCGGGCTACGAAAAATATTATAACGGAATGCACAACCGCCTGGGAAACATGTATACCATCCCGATGACTACCGAAGAAGGTCAGAATACCCTTAAGCATTACCTGTTTGACCACCTGGATGGTTCAGCTGCAGGGGGAGTTGCACTGTATTCGGCAGAAGCGCCCTATGGTGTGGACTTCAGGAACCTTCCACAGGGGACTCCCGAAGCCGACAAACCGGTCATGGTCGCTTTTAACTGGTTTGCAAACCACGGTGGTACGATTATAGGGTACAATGATTCGATAAGGTATGATCTTAATAACGACGGAAAGTATACGAACAATATCGACATCAACGGCGACGGCAAGGTGGATATACACGACTGGGAAATAGGCGGGTTCAGGATTGCCAACAGCTACGGGACCTGGTGGGGCGACAATGGATTTTACTATGCGCTGTATAGCGCTATGGCCTTGCCTTACGGGGCAGGCGGGATAGAAAACGGCAACGTTATCATACTGCAACCCCTTGCAGATTACCAGCCCCAGCTTACCATGAAGGTGTCGTTCCGGACCATCTGCCGTAACCATTTCCGCATCCGGGCCGGAGTAAGCGCCGACACTTCCCTGATGATCCCTGAGCACAGCATTGATTTTCCTATCTTCAATTTTCAGGGTAACTGCCGTAAAATGCAGGGATTCGACACCATTCCCGGTTCCGATACGCTTGAACTCGGCCTGGATGTGAGTCCGCTGCTGAGTTATACCGAGCCCGGTCAATCGGCCCGTTTCTTCCTGATCGTCGAAAACCAGGACTCTCTCATGAATATTGAAGGCGAAATTCTTCACCTTTCATTCATAAATTATTCCAACGGAACAAGTGTTTACTCGTGTCCTGACCATAATATAACATGCCTGAAGAATGGCATTACTTACGCTTCAGTACTGGCTAATCCGGTTTTCAATAAACTGCGGATTACCACAAGCGACCTTCCGTCATTTAATGCAAATCAGCCATACCAGCAACAGTTCCAGTCGACCGGAGGAATGAGTACGAAACGCTGGTCATTAAATCAAGATTTCAGCAAAGTCGTAAGCGATTCAGTCTTTAAATATTATCCGGGCTCATTTATGCCACTGCCTCATATCTATAAACCCTACCGCCCTTATGCACTTCCATTCAGTTTCCCTTTCGCGGGCAAAGAGTACGACACAGTGTGGGTGAACACCTTAGGACTTGTTTCGTTTGAGGACAGAGCCATCCCATATATGTTTACGATCGATGATGCTACTATGTTAAAAACAGTTGCTGCAATTTTCCCGGCTTTCTCGAGGTCCTGGTTTTCGGGCCAGAGCCCCGTTGACAGTGTATGCATTTCTATGGCTCCTGATAAAGCAATATTCCGATGGTTTATGCGGATTAATGAGAACGGTAGTCTGGCTAAAAACAATATGGAGCTCATCCTCTATCCTGATGGAAAATATGAGGTCCGTTACGGGAACATGAGCAGTTCAGCTGTTTCAATACCTGTATTTACAGGCTGGTCGGGAGGTGACGGAATTTCATATGATATTAACAGGGTAAACGACAGAACTCCATTACAGAATCAATCCTTCATGTATAAACCTATGCAGGAAAGTAAAGTATTCCGGATTAGTGAAAGCGGACTGCTATCTGCCCAGGGCCTGGATTCAACAAAAATATATTCCGTAAATGTGAGAGTTGAAGATGCATCTCATCAGTGCGACAACAAAGCATTTCAGGTCTCCAACGGACTCGGATTATCGTTTTCCCTGGCCGGTGGCTGGGACGGAAATCTGCGGTATAATATACCAGTTTCACTAAACCTTAACGTGAGCAACAAAACCCCTCAGGATTTGCAGAATCTCAGCATCAGGCTTACCTGCTCCGATCAGGCCATCCGCTTTCAGGACAGCACTCTGAACATCTCTCTCCTTGCAAGCGGGAGTTCCAAAACTTTAAATAATGCATTTACCTTTCGCCTGGCCGGATTTATTGCCGACCAGCGCTCGGTAAGTTTCACGATTCAACTTACGGCAGGCACAAAACACTGGACCCGCGATTTTATTCTGCCCGTGATTGCACCCCAGATGGCGATCGGAGAAGCAGCTATCATCGATGGCGACAATCACCAGCTCGATCCCGGTGAAGTAGCCGAACTGGAGATCAGCCTGTTCAATAACGGTCACGTTTCCGCAGAGAACCTTACCATGAGCCTGCTCCCGACCGATACCCTTATCAGCATACTCTCGTCCTCTGTTGTTCAGATCGCCCAATGTCCGCCACCCGGAAACCAGAAATACCGTTTTCTCGTCAGGGCTTCACGTTCGGTCAACACCAATCATGATGTCATCCTCAACATCAACCTCAAAGGCAGCAACATCCCCGAAACAATGTTTTCTGTAAGCATGACCCTGGGCCATAAACGGCTTGCCCTCGCGAGCTTGTCGCCTGATTCCAGGTCACTCCAGCCCATGATCACTGCACTCGACAGCCTTCATATTCCGTACGACATCTTCGGCAATACCTTATTCAACCCTGATCTTTATAGCGCCGCTTTCCTCATGAACGGGACTAGTGGCAACGAATATATCCTCAACCATAACGAAGGTATTGAGTTCGCGAACTATCTCGACCATGGAGGAAACCTGTACATGGAAGGGAACTCTATCTGGTCTATAACAGAACCCCTGCTTGTTTTACCATACTTTAAATACACCTCCACCAGAGTCCCGGCATTCTTTTACGGCAGGGTTAAAGGCTGTTCCCAGAGTTTCACCGCCGGCATGAATTTTATGTACGAGAATGTAGTCAACGGGTCCATCCAGAACCTTGACCCCGTTGATGGCGCTCAAAGAGCTTTTGAAAATTCCGATGCCAACCCCCTCTGCCTGCAATTGACCTATGCCGGAGATGGTTATAAAACCATAGGTTCGATGGTTGAATTCGGCAGTCTGACCGACAGCCTTTATCCAACCACCCAGAAAGAGCTGATGAAACGTTACCTCGATTTTTTCAACATCAACATCAGCGGGCCTTACCCATTGTTTCATGCAACAAAAACAAATGCCCGCGCAGGCGATACCATCACATTTCTTGATGATTCGTATGCGGATATCATTTCCCGTGTGTGGGAGTTCCCCGGTGGAACCCCATCCGCCTCCACCGCTACAAATCCTGTTGTAAGCTATTCCGCCGCCGGTTCATATGACGTTACCCTTACCGTATCAGACCCAAAGAACACCAAAACAATAACCCGCAAAAAGATTATTAATATACTTCCCTCCACCGGCATCAGCTCCGCCAATGAAGGCATGCTGAAAATATTTCCCAATCCGTCGAAAGATCACGTTTACATTCGCTTTCCCGGTAACATAAGAGGGATGATTCATCTGGAACTTACAGACATCCGCGGCATTGTATTATTGTCAAAGACTGTTGCAGTCGAATCCGATGAAGTAGTGCTGAACACAGGCGACCTGAGCCAGGGTTTGTATTTCCTTAAAGCCGGGTTCGGCGAGAAGAAGTGGATTTCGAAGCTTCTGATACAATAAGTTCGGTCGCAAATCACACTGCCACTAAGGTGTAGCAGGCCGGTCGCATCTTTGCGTTGCAGCTTTCGCTCGCAATTTTTCACCGCTGATACGGTGTAGCAGGCCAGTCGCATCTTTGCGTTGCAGCTTTCGCTCGCAGCTTCACACCGCCGCTACGGTGTTCCACCTGATGCGGCTTGTGTGAACTGCAACGCTCAATAAATGCTGCAACGCAAAACGCTCCCTTTGCTCCACCTGAGGCAGCTTGTGCAAATTGCTCCCTGCAATATTTTCGCTATTTCACCATTTCACCATCTCACCATTTCACCATCTCACCATTTCACCATCTCACCATTTCACCATTTCACCATCTCACCATTTCACCATTTCACCATTTCACCATCTCACCATTTCACCATCTCACCATTTCCCTTCGGCTGAGCCTTTTCCCCTGCATCCTGAAGCCTCAGGAACTGATGCGGGGTCCCCACCCGGCGAAGCTTCCGTAAAAGCCAGGTGGAGAAGTGAGGTACGGTATAAGCACCGTAATTTAAATAAGAAACAAAAAGTAGTACCAAACGGCTCACCTGGCTTAGGAAGCAAGCCGATGGTGGGTCGCAGCAGTTCCGTAGCTGAGGGGTGCAGGGGAAAGGCGAAGCGGATCGCAGATGGCAGATGGCCGTTTTCACCATTTCCCTCAGAACCTAAAGTAAATAAACGGACTAAACCCCGTAGCTGTGATCGCCGAAAGTGACAGCAGAAACAGCAGCATCGCCAGCAACGAAAAACCAATGATGATGCCGTTTCCGGGTTTGTCGTAAATGCGATTCTGCCAGGACTCAACACTTTTGTTGTAACCTATAAACGAAAATACCGCGGCAATACAAAGTATCGTCCAGAATTTAGGGTTAAGCCACAGTTCGTTATCGCCTCCTTTGAAAGCAAACATCCTCCTGATGTAAAACCTGAATGATTCGAGGCTTTCGCTGCGGAACAAAACCCATCCGAAGACCGTAATAAAGAATGTAACCGCAACACTGGCAGCACGGCCCGCCTTCTTGAAATATTTCAGCAGAAAGAGGCGGTCGAAGATCAGGAACACTCCCTGGTAGGCGCCCCAGAAGATAAAGGTCCAGGCGGCTCCATGCCAGAATCCGCATAACATAAAGGTCACCGAGGTGGCGATGAGATAGATCACCTTGTCGGCCCGTATCCCCAGATACCGTTCTTTCGGGAGTTTTCGTGATGTGGCGTAGGCCAGGGGCAGGAATACGTAGTCGCGGAACCAGCTGCCGAGTGTGATATGCCAGCGTTTCCAGAATTCGGTGATGGATCCCGAAACGTACGGACTGTTGAAATTTTCGGGCAGTCTAAAACCCATCATACGGGCGATCCCGATCGCCATATCGGTATATCCGCTGAAATCGAAATAGATCTGGAAGGTATAGGCTATGGCGCCTATCCATGCCAGGGCGCTGGAAAGCTGTAAGGAATTCATCGCGAAGATCACATTCACCTGTTCTCCCAGAACGTCGGCGATCAATACTTTCTTTGCCAGTCCGATGGCGAAGCGGAAAAAACCGGTCAGCCGGTCATCCATGCTTTCATTCGCCCGGCGGTCGGTGATCTGCAGAGCGATCTGCGCGGGTCTCACGATAGGACCGGATAACAGCTGGGGGAACATCAGAATATACATGGCATAGTGTTCCAGCTTCTCAAAAGGGGTGAACTGTCTTTTATACACGTCGAAGGTATACGCCAGCTTCTGGAAAGTGATGAACGAGATCCCGAGAGGCAGCATCACTTTGACCCAGGGTGAAGGGTTGGCGCCGAAATGTCCGAAAAGGATATCGAGCTGTTCTATGAAAAAGTTCATGTATTTGAAGTAAAGCAGCAACCCCAGGTTCAGCAGCAACGACAGCCAGAACAGCATCCGCCTCGCTTCACCCTCGCGGGAACTCATCCGCCGTAATAAATAAAAATCAACCAAAACAGAACCCAGCACCACGAAGATGAAAGTGGGGGCTCCCCATGCATAAAAGACCAGACTGGAGATCAGGATCCAGTAATTCTTGAATTTCCGGTCGAGCAAAAAGAGCGGGATCAGGAAGGCCGGCAGGAAATACACAAGAAACAGACTGCTGCTGAATGCCATATTATTTCTTTTTGCTATTCATTATTTCCTCGTTCGCCATGTACACCGCGTCGCGATGCAGCTGTTCGTCAAGCGAAATATTGTTCTGCTTCGCCTTCTCTTTCACCTTCTCAAGCCATTCGGGAGAATTCCGGATGTTATTCTCGAAATCCTTTACGCGGTCGCTCCCCTCACCAAGTCCCTGCCAGGCCTGCTGCACAAAACCATAACCCACATTGCCGTAACCCGCGTTGGTCTGGATCAGAACCACCACATCCTGGCTCAGCACTTCTTTGATATAACTAAGCTGGTCAGTCGATTTCGGGGCGGTAAATGTTTCAGGGTACACATCCTTATTGTAATACCAAAACTGGTTATTGCTAAACATGTTCGCGATGAAACCAGGGTAATACAACTGCCAGTAAAAACTGTCGCCAATGAACAAAGCCCTCGGCTTGGATTTGGTAGTGTCGGCGATAAATCGAAAAGCAGGATATGCAAGGGGAGGATACGAAAGGGGCCTGATCAGGTTGAGCGTTCGCCCTATATCATCATCTTCATATTTAGCTTTGCTGCATATATTAATACTGTCAATAAGCAGACGGGGTATATTCAGACCAAATTTAATCCTAAGATATCGCATCAGCGAATCTATTGCGAGCGTGGATCCGTAAGTACTCCAGTGGATCCCGGTCTTCGGATAAAGGATATATTTTGAAGTGTCCTTCATTTTCAAAAACCATTCATTGTAATCAATGAAATTCACACCCGAAATTTTGCAGCGCTCAACATAATAGGCATAGTTAGTAAGGGGCTGCTTCTTTTTCAGATATCTCTGCGGAATGATCCCGGGATAAAATGTGCCTTTATCGGGGACAAACAAAACCAGCAGATGCACTTTGGCCGTTTGTTCAAGCTTGTCCTGAAGGGCTTTCATAAGTTCCACAGTACGGTCGATTGCTGCTTTCCCGGCAAAATCGTATCCCAGCGAAGCCTCGATATATTGCTGCGCAATGAGGTAATCGCCCTTGCCGACCACAATCTTATTTGCATGCGGAACGCCGAAAAGCGAAAAGTCGATCTGGTTGTAAAGCCTTACCAGGTCACTGCGGAAACCCAGGGTGTTATTGATATGAGTGTTGACTGCGGATTGGTACGTCCCGTTCTTCCAGCTTTCGTTTGTGAACGAGGGCACCGAATCTTTTGGCACAAAACCCTCCAGCCCTTTGCTATGAATAAGGCCGGTCTTCTTCTGTATGGCAAAAACCACAAGAAGCAGTAACATCATCACAAAAAGCCGTCTTTTCGCCAGCATCTATTCGGTATTGATTTCCATGTCATCCATGTAAAACGTGGTCTTATCCTTGTTCCAAATATACAATTTCAGCTCACTCCAGGGATCCAGATTCGCGGGAATATCAAAATTCACAGGCACTGCATACCATTTACGGGTAGCAGACATAGGCACATCGAGGGGCCTCGAAAGGTAGACCAGCATAGCCCCCTCTTTTTGAATTTCGCATATAACCAGGGCCCCGGTGGCTGAGCTGTTTGTTTTAAACACCTTGCATGTCACCTTAAGTTTCGAAAGCCCGCCCGTCTGTTTCAGATTCTGAAGGTATTCGAAATAATATGTATTGAATTCGTGGTCCCGGTCGAACACCAGGCTGTAATCGCCGGAATTCGAAACCAGCCGCGTTCTTGCCGCCCCGTTGTTCATCGCCATGTTCTCAAAATCGTTGCTGTAAGAATAAGACGGCTTGTAAGGCAGGATACTGGCGGTGTTCAGCATCTTTCCGAAGCGGGACCATTCCCAGGTGGATCCGAAAAAACATTCCTCGAACGAATAAGCCAGCCTGGAAGTATAGGCTGAACAGAGCAGCATCATCACAATAATTATAACAGACTGCGGATTTGTTTTCGTAAAAACCTTATCCTCCAGAAAAAATGCAAGAGGGATGCCAAGCAGAGGAAGAAATCCTACGAACGAAGGCTGACCAAAGGAACATCCATAATACCAGCACCACCAGGATGCAAGAAAATAGCTGAGTACAACAAACACCGATAGACAGAGCCAGCCGTTGATGGCTTTTTTCCTGATCATCATGATCATACCCCCCAGGCTGAAAAGCATCAGCGGAGCGTAAACAAAAAGCCCGTTCAAAGGAGAGAACCAGAGTTCGGGCAGCCTGGGCCAAAGCAGATTCGTGAACCAGGGTGAGGCCGGATCATAAGGAAAATACGTTCCGCTGCTGTATTTCCAGTAGGCCAGCTGGGGAATAAAAAAAATAAAAAGAATCAGCAGAAATACAGGAAAATACAAGGGTCTGAACATTAGCGCGGCCCTTTCTTTTAGCTGATTCCGGTTTGAGACATCCAGAAAAAACATCACGGCAATCAGCAGTACCGCCGCCGGACTGATCAGTATTTCCAAAGCCAGGGCCAGGGATAATATCACAAAATACAAGTACTTCGGGGGTGCGGCAAAAAACTTCCGCAGAAAAAAAAGAAAGGCTGAAGAAAGAAAAAACGCGTACACCGGAGGCATCAGGGTACTGCCTGTGGCATAATAAAACAGTCCGGTCCCCGCGAACATCAGAAAAACTGTGAGAAACGAAGCCTGATCCGAAAAATATCCGGAAAGGAACCTCCTCAGAAAAAACAATCCCAACGCCAGGTAAAACACCGCTGCCACATCCGCCATTCGATGATAAACAGGAGCAAAAGCCCAGTCCTGGGGAATATGAAACACCTTGGTGATAAAATGCAGCCCGATAAAAAACGGCGAAACCAGAAGAGAAACGCCATAAGTGTTTTTGGTGATGATCTTCTGGTTAATGGTATCGTAGCGGAACCCAAACCCGGTTTTCTCGTCCATTTTCTGCGGACATTTTTTCAGATCCCAGTGGTAGTACAATGTAGCGGGAAGATAGATGTAAACCCCGGCCCGGTCGGCCCAGATCTCGCTTTTCCAGTTGAAATACCCCTTGCCCGAATGATAGCTGAAAGTAAAAAAAACAGCCATGCCGAACAGGACAATGAAAAACAAGGGTTCAAACCATGAAGGCAGTAGTTTTCTCATATCATCTCATTCGAATCTGATCGACATATCATCAAAATAAAATTCCCGGGCTTTAGGGTTCCAGATATAAAAATGGATGGCCGAATTCTGGTCAACCCACTCGGGGATCTCTATGGTTCCGTGAACCTCGGTGTAAATATCCTTCTTATTTACGAAATCATCAAACGCGATGCTCTTAAAAAAGATCATCGAACCGGCGCTGTCGATACGGCAGATCCAGCTGGCATGCGTCGAATCAGCATCTGCGGTATATACCCATACCGAAAGATTCACTCTCTGAACCGGATGGTCGAGGATGCCCGAAAGCTTTCTTTTATAATGCACATTATCGGGGATGTTTTTATCGCAAAAGCTCGCTATGACCCTCGAACGCGGGTGCTGCCAGGTCTGGAACACAGGCTCGTAGCCGTAAATATTTGAAAAATCCGTTTTCCATGTGTAGGTCTTCTGCGGATAATCGACCAGCTCATAGTTCTTCATTTTGATAAAAAAATCGTCCCACGACCACATGCCCGAAGTGAAGATCTGGTAATGGTAAAACTGCATCAGGTTAATATAGATAAGCGCTAAAAAAATCACCACGACCGAAGCTTTGGCGAATAAATTTTTCCAATTTGTTACACTGCGGATTAGGTATCCCAGTGGCAAGGCCATAAACACGGCGAACTCGGCAAGAGGACGGAAACCGAAACTTCCGCCGTAAAACCAGCAGTGCCAGCATGAGAAGACATATGATGCCAGCAGGAAAAACACCAGAGAAAAAATGCCATTCATCTTGTGGTTTCGTATCATTACAACTATCCCGGCCATAAAAAACAGCCAGACCGGATGATACGGGAACAATCCGTTGAAGGGTGAAAACCAGACCTGCAGCAGCATTGGATTGCCCCAGAAAAACACTTCCCCGGGATAGGAAAAATAAATATAATGGCCCGAAAGGTATTTCCAGTAGAGCAGCTGGGGCAGCACAACTGCGAACTGTACGACTATGTATATGAGACTGCGGCGGGGGTTAAGGAAAAACAGTATACGCTGCCAGAGTTCCCTGGCCGATTTCAGATCGAGGAAAGCCATCCACAGAACGATCAGAATATTTGTCGGCCTCAGCAGGATAGCCAGTGAAAGGCTCAGGCTGAGCAAGGCAAACAGGGTGATTGATCTTTTCCCTCCGTCGAGATATCTTTTCAGAAAATAAATAAACGCGCTGAACAGGAAAAAAGAATACACATGCGACATCAGGGCGGCATCGAAGGCGTAGTAATAGATCTGGGTAGCAAGAGCCAGGATCAGAACAACCGTTAGAGAGATGGCATGATTAAAATACCGGTCCAGAAATTTTTTCAGAAAATACAGCCCCAGAGTAAAGTAAAACACACAGCCAATGAGCATGAACACCTGGTAGAACGAAGAGAACCCATCCATAGGCAGACCAAAAACCCAGGCCGAAGTATGGGCAGCCAAAAAGAAAGGCGTAAGCAAAAGAGCCTCCCCGCAAGTCGTTTTGATTTCGACCTTTCCCGTTTTATCGTTCAGCAGGAAGCCCTCGAATTTTTTTTCGATCTTATACGGAAACCTGAAAACATCCCAGCCATAAATAAATGTAGCCGGCATATATACGTAGTAGTGAGCCGCATCGGACCATATCTTACCCGGATGCCTCACCCTGCCATCGCGGATGTTGTTGTTGAACGACAGGAAAATACCGGAGGCGAAGATCAGGATGAAGATGAGGGATGCGGGATGCGGGATGCGGGATGCAGGATGCGGGATGCGGGATGCAGGATTGGGGGTCGGGGAAACATCATTCGAACTATTGCCCCGATTCTGGTGCAATCTGCTTTCCTCTCCAAAATTATTATTTTTCAACTTCATCATTCAATAATCCTGTATCCTGTATCCTGTATCCTGCATCCTGCATCCTGTATCCTGCATCCCGCATCCTGTATCCTGTATCCTGTATCCTGTATCCTGTATCCCGCATCCTGCATCTTGCATCCAACCCCTAATCCCCAACCACATACACCTCTACTTTAAGATCATCCACGTACATCGCCGAACTGCCGGCATACCACAAAAAAGGGATCAGGTCGTCATTGGGATCGTACATTCGCGGGATTACATAATCAAGTTTTACTCTGTTCCATTTCCCTTTCGGAAGTGACAATTCCTGCAGTGCAAGCGGTTTATACCTGTATAATTGTCCCTGATGCCGGAGGGTGATAACCATGTTCGCGGGATTATCTTTGAAATCCGTTTCAGAAAAAACATTTGCAGTGAGCCGTATACCCAGAGGATAGACCGCTGGCAGCCGGGATAGTTTCATACTCACATCGGGAGTGAACCTCAGTCCCGAATCAAGCCTCATTGCCCCTTTTCCGTTGTAAAAAATCTTTTCCTGGATATGTCCCGAGAAAGCCCCGGGAGTATTATCAAAACCATCGAAGACGATGGTTGAAACTTTAAAGTCGCTTTCATTGGCAAGGTAGGACGACATATCGAGGTTCCAGAATTCCTGCAGCATCCGTGTGCTCTGGTTTATATGAGTCTTCAGGAAAACAGCCTGATAATATTTGGTGGTTGTGAACCAGGGGTTCAGGATCTTCGTCCGGTATTGCCAGGTCTGAAACAGACTGAGTGCGGTTATAGTTAGCAAAACCAGACCATAAACCGTTTTGCGAATCCATCGGCCTTCAAGAATCCAGCTAATAAAATAGCCAATGGGGATAAATAGCACGGCAAAGATTTCACTCATCCGTTGTTGTGAGAAGTTGTCGGGAGTCGCCACATCCGGCGATGAAGCCAGCAGCAGTATAAACGTAAGCGAATACAGAAAAGTGGAGTAAAATATGGGTTTATTCCTTTCGGCCAGAATATAAAAACCGGGGATTGAGAACAGCACCAGGGGTGTATAAATAAGCCAGCCGTTTTTAATCGAAAAAAGAACCAGCCAAAGATTTGGTGCGAGTAAATATATTACCCGTTTATGCTGAGTATAATCACAGAACCAGCTACCCTGTAAGGCTTCGGGGAATATCATCCGCAGTAAAATTCCTATAAAAAAAAGTAAAAAAACCAGGACAAGCTGCTGCTTATGCAATGCGAAAAATCTCCATTTTCGGGCAAAAGTTTCTTTGTTGTACGCACCCCAGAAAAAAAACAGAAGCACCGAAGCGAAGCCCGAGGCCTTGATAAACACAAGGCTTCCAATGGCCAGGCCAAGGATCAGTGCCTCGGTCCAGTGAGGCTTTTCGTACCAACGCTGAGTCATCCACACCACCACCACCATCAGAGCCAGCAGGATACTCGCCTGCACAGCCCCGCTGTAAACCGTCATCAGAAAGAAATTCGTGCCCAACGCCAGCAGCAGCAAGGTCAAAATCGTAATCCCCGCCGTAAAGTACTTCCGGAGGACGAACCACAGACCCAGGAGGGTGATTATGCTGGAGAGAGAGACGATCATGCTAAATGGTGAAAATTAAATGGTGAAATGGTGAAATGGTGAAATGGTGAAATGGTGAAATCTGTTATCTGATATCTGTTAGCTGCCATCTGGGAACTTTTAACTGCCATCTCGCTCCTTTCTTCCATTTCACCATTTCGCCATTTCACCATTTATTGTATGAGTACGTCTTTAATCCTCGCCTCCTCCTGGTACTCCACGTCAGTATTGATCTTCCAGAGGTCGGTATCGAGACCCTGGGTGATCTTATCCGCAGCCAGAATACCCATTAAAATAGAATGATCCTGGTTATTGTATTTGAACGCACCGTAACGCCCGATCGGAATAAGCGAGGGAACCGTATCAAGATAATTCTCGACTTTCTTCAGATTCACCTGATATCCAGTTTCATAGACCGGGTAACAGCGCGGGACTTTCAGCACAAATGTATTCAGGATTTTTGTCTCAGGCGGCACCAGCTTCAGGAGGTGGATCTCTTTTTTCGCAAGTTCAGCAATATTCTCATCCTTATCTTTCCAGATTTCATCCTCGTCGAAAGCCCAGAACTCCATACATAGAATGGTCGTTTTTTTATCGCGGTTGATCTGCCTGCTCCAGTTGCGGAAGTTTGTGATGCGGCCGTGTTTCACTTCCGGCGAATGCACATAGATCCAGTTGTCGGCAAACAGTTCCATCGAATCCACTTCCAGGTACACCAGAATCGTATTCCGGAAATAAAGCTTCTCAGCCGCCGCTGCCACATCCGCAGGTACATCCTTAAGACCTTTAACCAGCAAAGTCAGCGGCATCGTCGACACAACATAATCGGCCTTCACAACAGTACCATCCATCAACTCAATCCCAGTAATCCCGCATCCTGCATCCTGCATCCCGGATCCTGCATCTTGCATCCCGGATCCTGCATCCTGCATCCCGCATCCTGCATCCTGCATCCCGGATCCTGCATCCTGCATCACCTTCTTCACCGGACTTTGAAGGTTCACCTTCCCCCCGTGACTGCGGATGAAATCTGCCGCTCGCTCATATAATGTACCGGTTCCAAGGTTCGGATAGGCGAACTGGTCGAGCAGGGTTTTGTGTTTATTCCCTTTGTTTCCGAATATCGCGCTGATGACGGCTTCCCAGAGTGACAATGATTTGATGCGTTGGGCAGCCCAGTCGGCATCGATCTTTGAACAGGGTATGCCCCAGAGCTTTTCAGAATAATGTTTGAAGAAAATCTCGAACAGCTTTCGCCCGAAACGGTTCGAAACCCATTCCTCGAACGTGGTGGGGTTCTTGTACGGGAACATCTGTATCCTCAGGAATTCCCATAATATACTTACAATTGTGAAAGGAGGCAGGTTCCTCAGTACATTGAACAGCTTGATCGGGTAATAGAAAAAACGGTTGCGGTAATAGATACGGGTCATCCGGTTCACCAGGGTGTAGTCGTCCTTTACCAGAGTAGTAAAAAACTCATTGATATGTTTTTCCTTTGAGAAAAAGCGGTGAGGACCCATATCGACGCGCTGTCCCCAGAGGTCGAAACTCCTGGCCATCCCCCCCACATAAGGCGAAGCCTCATACACCTCAACTTCAACCCCCGCTTTTACAAGCTCGTACCCGCAACTCAAACCTGCAGGACCGGCACCGATGATGATTACTTTCATTCTTTTTCCCTTTGTTTCTGCCATCTGTAATCTGCCATCAGATTTCAGATATCAAATTAATCTTTTCATTCATGATAGTGAACTCTCTTCACTCTCCCCGAAATCCCGGTCATCACTTCGTAAGTGATCTTTCCAATCTCTTTGGCAAGTTCTGTCACCGGATGTTCGTCGTTAAAAATAACCACTTCGTCACCTTCCTTCACGCTCATGCCCGTCACATCAACCGCACAGAGATCCATGCACACATTTCCCATAACAGGCGCGGCTTTGCCGCCTATATATACTTTTCCCACACCATTCCCCAGCCTGCGGTCGAGCCCGTCGGCATAACCGATCGGTATCACTGCGATGCTGCAGTCCTGGCCGGCTTTGCCTCTTCGGCCATAACCGATAGTTTCACCTTCCTGTATTTTTTTTACCTGGACGATGATGGTGCGTAATGTACTTACATTCCGCATTCGCTGCTGTTCTTCCTCATTTGTCCCGACTCCATACAGCCCGATCCCCAGGCGTACCATATCGAACTGAGCCTCATGAAACCTGCTGATCCCGGCCGAGTTCAGGATATGCCTCAGCACAGGGTATCCCAATGCACCGGTAATTCGCGAACTCATTTCATCGAATCTCCGGATCTGCATCTTCGTGAATTCATCCTCGGCAGGATCTTCGCTTGCTGCGAGATGGGAGAATATTGATACTACCGTGATGGCTGATGACTGATTTCCGATATCTGATATCTGATATCCGATATCTGACATCCGATATCTGCCATCCGTAATCAGATGAGAAATCAACTCATCAATCTCATCCTCCTGAAACCCCAGCCTGTGCATCCCCGTGTCGAGCTTGATATGCACCCGCACTGCTTCCTGGCCGGAAGTCTGGTTTCGTTTCACGGCTTCTTCCAGCTGCTCCAGGATCCGCAGATTATAGATCTCCGGTTCCAGGTTGTATTTCAGCAGAGTATCCAGACTGTTTTCCTCGGGACTCATGACCATGACCGGCAGATGGATCCCTGCTTTCCGCAGTTCAACACCTTCATCCGCATACGCAACCGCAAGATAATCCACCCGGTGGTACTGCAGGAGGTTAGCGATCTCAAAACTCCCGCTGCCGTATGAAAAAGCCTTGACCATAGCCATCATTTTCACCCCGGGCTTCAGCATCGAACGGTAATAGTTCAGGTTGTGGACCATCGCGTCGAGATTGATCTCCAGCACCGTTTCATGGGCCTTCTGCTGAAGTGCGTTGCTGATCCTTTCGAACTCGAATATCCGGGCGCCTTTCAGAAGAATGGATTCATCCTGAAAAGATGACAGCGGATAATGCAACAGGAAGTCATCGGTAGTCAAAAAGAAACACTTAGGCATTGTAAAACTGTCGGCAAATGAACTCATATCCCGACCAATCCCGATGAGTTTGCCAATGCCTTTGCTTTCAAGCAGATTCGCGATCTCGCTATATAAATCGGCCTTATCCCTGCCGCTCTGCAGAATGTCGGAAAGGATGACGGTTTTTTTCTTGTGCTGGTCCTGGCGGATGAGGAAGTCCAGTGCGATGCTCAGGGAGTTGATGTCGGAATTGTAGGAGTCGTTGATGAGAGAGCAGTGGTTGATGGCGTCTTTGAGCTCGAGACGCATGGCGATCGGCGATAAAGTAGCGAAGTAGCGAAGTAGCATTCGCACGCAATCTTGCACCGCGTCCGGGGTTCGCTTCGCATCACCCAGGGCCGCTTGTGCAAATTGCGTCGCTCCTTCACAACATTCCTCCTCTAATACCAAAACCATCGCAAAACAATGAATCGCATTCTCTATCGAGGCCTCATCGGTAAAGGGTATGGCAAAGGAAAACTCTTGGCCGGCAAACTTTCCACGCAACACGGAACACGTGACACGTGATACGTGATATGCGTCACGTTCCACGCTCTTAACGACCAGGTCCGCATCCTTCTTCCTGCTCCAGCTGAATGGAACAAATGTCCTTTCCGATTCGCTTCGTTTAATACAATCGTCGATCACTTCATAATCGGAACAGAAAACAACGACTTTGGAATGTTTGAAAAGTTTAAGCTTCTCTTCGGTCTTCTGTATCTCGCTTGCAAAATGCTCGTCATGCGCATGGCCGATGTTTGTAATGATACCATAATCGGGATGGATGATCTCTTCAAGTTTATCCATCTCACCGGGCATGGAGATCCCGGCTTCAAAAATCGCGAGCTGGTTTTCAGGCTCCATCTTCCATACCGAAAGCGGAACACCGATCTGTGAATTGTATGATTTCGGACTGCGGATGATATTGTAATCAGGAGCCAGCAGCTGGTATAACCACTCCTTCACTATCGTTTTGCCATTGCTCCCCGTGATCCCGATCACCGGAATGCCGAACTGTGAGCGGTGGAAAGCCGCGAGTTTTTGCAGAGCCTCGAGAGTGTCAGAAACCAGGATGCAGGATGCAGGATGCAGGATATCCTGTATCCCGGATCCCGCATCAGTCTCACGACTCACAAGAAACAGCCTGACGCCTTTCTCATACATCTCGTCAACGAAAAGGTGCCCGTCGTTCCTCGCTGTCACAATAGCCACAAACATCGTACCTTCCGGCCTGATCAGCCGGCGGCTGTCGATAAGGATATCCCTCACCTCCGCGTCAGCATGGCCCCCGGGGAACACCTTCCCCCCAACGATTTCAGCTATTTGTTTGACAGTATAAGTCATTCCAGTTCTATCATTCACCCAGTTACCCAGTCACCCGGTCACCCGGTCATCTCACTCCCTCGTGTCTTCCCGTTTTTCAGCCCTTTTTCCGAGTGGATTCGCTATCAGCTCATCGTACCTCTGGCGGTTCTCAAAAATATCGCAGGCCAGGTGCACGGCGGTTCTGAAGCCCTCGCATGAAGCCACATTCTTGCCCGCGATCTCATACGCTGTTCCGTGTCCGGGTGATGTTCGTATAATCGGCAGGCCGGCAGTGAAATTCACTCCCTCATCAAACGAAAGCAGTTTAAACGGTATCATTCCCTGGTCATGATACATCGCCAGAATCCCGTCGAAATGGGTGAACTGGGCTGCACCAAAAAAACCGTCGGCAGGATAAGGCCCGAACACCAGCATATTCTGATCATAACATTTTGCAATCGCGGAGCGGATGAAAGTGGTATCCTCATCCCCCAGCAGTCCTTCGTCACCTGCATGCGGATTCAGAGCCAGCACGGCGATTCTGGGTTTCACGATACCGAAATCCCTGGTAAGCGAATGATTCATGATCTGGATCTTTCGGATGATGAGGTCCTCGGTAAGCGTTTCCTTTACGCGGTTCAATGCAACGTGACCGGTGATCATCCCGATACGGATTTCGCGGCTAACCATCAGCATCAGGTGGTCGGGACTATTGAATTTATGGGCGAAATATTCGGAATGGCCCGGAAACTTGAAGGTGTCGGACTGAATATTTTTCTTGTTTATGGGGGCTGTCACAACCACATCGATCTCGTGCCTTGCCAGATCGGCACATGCAGCTTCCATCGAAAGCAATGCAAGCTCTCCCGCTATGGAAGTGGACTTACCGACATCAATTTTAACCTCTTCATCATGAATGTTCAGGATATTCGGCCTGCGCGGATGTGCCTGTTCAGCCTTGTGGATCACGTTGAAGTTGAACTCGGCCTCGTTCAGCGTCTTGCGGTAATAACTCGCGATTTTCGAAGATCCATACACGATAATCGTATTGCTTTCAAGCAACCGCTGGTCCTGCAAGGTCTTAATAATAATCTCGTAACTGATCCCGTTCATGTCGCCATGCGTGATCCCGACTCTGATGCGTTTTTCTTTTTCTTGTTGTACTGGTTGGTCCATGGTATGGTGATTGGTGATTGGTGATTGGAGATTGGAATATCGAATATTGATTAACGAATGCTGAATTTCGAAGTACTTTAGAATATAGTCATGCTGCGTTACTTCAATATTCGTTGATCAATGTTCAATATTCGAAATTCAATTTCATCTAACCTCTGACAACTTTCTTAAATACATAATCAAACAAAAGTCTCACTCCAAACCCCGTCCCGCCTATTCCGCGGTATGAATCAGGTTTGTCGAGGAATGCGGGGCCTGCGATGTCGAGATGTATGTATGGATAATCTGTGAATTTCTCGAGGAATTTCCCGGCGGTGATGGTGCCGGCATCTCCCGGACCGATGTTTTTCATATCGGCAAGCTCCGATTTGATCAGCTCGCCATATTCATCCCACATCGGGAGTTCCACGATCCGTTCATTTATACTAAAGCCGCTTTCGGTCAGTTCAAGCATTTCTTCGGCCGCACGCACTTCCATCCCTGCACAGGCAAATTTACCGATCGCACGCACCGCCGCACCGGTAAGAGTTGCCATGTCGATCACCAGCTCTGGCTTGTACTTTCGTGCAAACGACAGCGCATCCGCCAAAATCAGACGACCTTCGGCATCCGTATTCAACACTTCCACCGTCATACCATTATGCATCTTCAGAATGTCACCGGGAACCATAGCCTTTGTCCCCGGACGGTTGTCGGTAGCAGGCATCAGTGCCACGACATACACCGGCAGCTTAGCTTTCGCGATGGCATATACCGCCAAAGCCGCGGCAGCAGCCCCGCTCATATCGTCTTTCATGTTCAGCATCGACTCGCCCGGTTTCAGGTTCATCCCGCCGCTGTCGAACACAATACCTTTCCCAACAAAAATAACCGGCTTCTTATTCACGGCATCCGTGGGTTTCCACTCCATCACCGTAAACGTAGGTGGCTCGTGGCTTCCCTTGTTCACCCCAAGGATCCCGCCCATCTGCAAAGCCTCGAGCTTCTTTTTGTTCATTACCTCAACCTTGGCGCCGCAATCTTTTCCAAGCTTCTCAATCTCCTTTGCAAACACAGTAGCTGTGAGGTAAGATGCCGGTTCGTTGATCAGGTCGCGGCATTTGAAAACGGCCTCGTTCACGATGTTGAGATATTCAAATGGTGAAATGGTGAAATGGGGAAATGGTAAAATCGCGATTTTCTTCAGCGTATTCTTCTTCTCCTGATCGCTTTTATACTTCAGAAACTGGTAATTCCCAAGCGCCATACCTTCAGCGAAAGCCAGGGTTTCTGTCGGATTATCTTCATGATCGAAAATCACGACTTTCTCTGATTTTTGTGAATTCAGCATAGCACCCACTTTCTGTCCCGCCTTGCGACATTCCTCCATCCGTTTATGCGCTGACTTCTCTTCCTTGATCACATAAACATAAATCCAGTTTTCAAGGCGGTTGTATGGGATGATATCTTTTTTAAGTTCTTTATGCTGCTGGCGGATGAACCTGAGTTCGGATGCCGTAAAAACCCCGTCGGGCAAGGCTTTCAGCGAGCTTACCACGAGAGCGAGATGTTCGATCTGCTGCGAACGGTCAGTAAGAGTGATTTTTGGTAGCATGGTTTTATTAACTTTGAGGCGAAATTGTTTACACTACAAAGGTAGGAAAATACGTGTTACGTGGTACGTGGTACGTGTCACGTGTTACGTGTTACGTGGTACGTGGTACGTGACACGTGACACGTGACACGTTACACGTTGCACGCGACACGACTATGGAACAACTCATAACCAAAGCACTGACCTCCGCCTTCCTCAGCATCGATGAAGGAAAAACGCTTTTCCGGGAGCTTCCGCTTGCCTCGCTGATGTGGGTAGGGAATGAAATCCGCCGTAAAAATCATCCGCAGAATATAGTCACATGGATCATCGACCGCAACGTGAACATCACCAACGCCTGTGTTTCGGGATGCAAATTCTGCAATTTTTATAAGCCCGTCAACAACGACGCCTGTTATATAACCAGCATTGAAGAGTATGTGCAGAAAATTGATGAAATGCACAAACTGGGCGGAAACCAGCTGCTGCTGCAGGGCGGGATGCATCCTCACCTGGGGATCGGTTTTTATACAAATCTCTTCTCCAGCCTGAAAAAACTGTATCCGACACTGAGACTTCATGCCCTCGGTCCGCCCGAGATCGTTCACCTGGCCAAAATGGAAAAACTCAGCAACCGCGAAGTCCTGGAACAACTTGTGGTTTCAGGAATGACAAGCCTGCCCGGTGCGGGAGCCGAGATCCTCGTAGACCGGGTACGCCGCGAGATCTCACCCGTAAAATGTTCCGCCTCCGAATGGCTCGCCGTGATGGAACAAGCCCATATCATGGACCTCACGACTTCAGCTACCATGATGTTCGGACATATTGAAACGCTTGAAGAACGACTGGAACATATGGTTGCGATACGGCAACTGCAATCACGCAAACCTGCCGGGCATAAAGGATTTCTCTCGTTCATCCCATGGCCTTTCCAGGATGAAGGAACCGTGCTTCAGAAAAAATCCGGGATAAAAAATCACGTCACTTCCGAAGAATATATCCGTATGATCGCTATCAGCCGTATCATGCTCCCTAACATTCAGAACATCCAGGCATCCTGGCTTACGGTGGGCAAGGAAACAGCTCAGCTTTGCCTGTATGCCGGCGCCAATGATTTCGGAAGTATTATGATAGAAGAAAATGTGGTTTCTGCTGCCGGCGCCCACAATTCGATGAATGCAGACAGGATGCAGCAGGCGATCAGCGATGCGGGCTTCACGCCCCGCCTCCGAAATCAGGATTTTGTTTTACAGTAAGTGGGGGCTTCTATCTTTGCACCGCTGCTACGGTGTCGTATATCGGGTGCAACTTCACACCGCCCTTACGGTGTCGTATATCGGGTGCAACTTCACACCGCCCTTACGGTGTCGCTTATCGCTTGCAATCTTGCACCGCTGCTACGGTGTCACTGCGTTCCACCTGAGGCAGCTTGTGCAAATTGCTACGCTAAGCTCCATCCGCCATCCGCCATCCGCCATCCGCCATCTGCAATCTGTCATCTGACATCTGATATCAGATATCTGCCATCTTTTTCCTACCTTTATAGTTCCAAAACCCATCACCATGCAATTCAACCTGAAACATCCCGCATCCCGCATCCTGCATCCCGCATCCCGCATCCTGCATCTTGCATCCCGCATCCCGCATCCCGCATCCCGCATCCTGCATCCCGCATCCCGCATCCCGCATCTTGCATCCCGCATCCTGCATCTCGCATCCTGCCTCCTCATTCCATCCCTCACCATGTTTGGCCAGGGAACGGCGGATCTGCAGAAAATCTCACGCGCCACAAACATCAGCGCATTGCACGACATGGGAATAAAACTCCGCGCACAGGCCGAAGTATCTAAAGACCAGGCAACGCGAAAAGCACAGGAGAAACACTGGGTCATCAGAAAAGTATCTGAAGATGGAAAAACAATCGAACTGAAAGGTCTGGATCAGAAGGGCAAGCCCATTTATTTTTCCACCACAAACCTCAACGCGGCAAAAACGCTTTCCACAAACAAGACATGGAGCGGCGGCAGCCTCGGCCTGAACCTCAGCGGTAACGGTATCGTGATGCGGCTATGGGACGCGGGGGTTGCACGGCCAACTCACCAGGAACTTACCGGGCGTATCACGGTATGCGACGGCGCCACCTCCCTGGCCGACCATTCAACGCATGTGGCAGGAACCATGCTGGCCACGGGCATCGTCGCGAATGCTCATGGCATGGGCAACCTGGCTACACTCAGGGATTTTGACTGGTTTTACGATTACGCCGAAATGACCGCCGAAGCTGCCAACGGGGCTTTGCTGTCGAACCACTCCTATATCTACCTCGCCGGCTGGTACTGGAGCGGAGCTAGCTGGTATTGGTATGGAGACCCTGCTATCAGCGAGACAACAGATTATTATTACGGTTACTATATGGACGATGCAGCAATTGTAGACCAGATCGCTTTCGACGCTCCCTACTACCTGGTTTGCAAAGCTGCCGGAAACGATCGTCTTGGCGGACCTTCCTCCCAACCGGTTTCACATTATGTTTGGGTCAATAATAACTGGGTCCCTTCAAATTTAGTCAGGGATCTCAACGGCGGACCGAACGGTTGGGACTGCATCTCTTCGGGTTTTGGTGTAAGTAAGAATATCATGACGGTGGGTGCGGTGAATCCCATCCCCAATGGCTATTCCTCCCCGGCCGACGTGGTTTTCGCTTCCTTCAGCGGCACCGGCCCCACGGATGATGGCCGTATTAAACCTGATATTGTGGCGGATGGGATCGGCCTTTATTCCACGCTTTCAGGAAGCAATACAGCCTATGGTTCCAGCAGCGGAACTTCGATGGCAACGCCAAATCTCGCCGGCTCTCTGATGGTTCTCCAGGAACATTACCACAACCTCCACGGAAACTATATGCGCGCCTCAACTCTCAGGGGACTTGCAATCCATACTTCCGATGAAGCCGGGCCCAACCCCGGACCGGATTATAAATTTGGCTGGGGCCTCCTCAATACCGCGAAAGCAGCCAACGCCTTATCACAGCTTTGTTCTACCCTGGTGCTGGAAGACACACTCACCAACGGCAACACCTTTACTATCAACCTCAACGCCAAAGGCACGGAACCACTTATTGCCACAATCTGCTGGACCGATCCCGCAGGAACACCTCCTCCCCCGGCCCTGAATCCGCCTACTCTCATGCTGGTAAATGATCTCGACATGAGGATCGACGGCTCAACCTACCAGCCCTATGTTCTTGATCCCCTCAACGTTTCCGCTGCGGCAACCACCGGCGACAATTTCCGCGACAATGTAGAGAAGATCTACATTCAAAACCCTTCCGCCGGAAACCATACCCTGCTCATCACCCATAAAAACAACCTCGCCAATAACTTCCAGGTCTTCTCTCTGATCGTAACCGGACTGAACACTAATTTCAGCCCCGGCTCAGTAAGCAGCGACCAGACCATCTGCGCCAATACCACGCCCCAGCCGCTTCACGGAATTCCCCCCACGGGTGGCATCCTCCCTTACACGTATCAATGGCAAAAATCATCCGACCTGATTATTTTCAACAACATCTCTGGCGCCACAGGCTTAAATTATCAACCCGAAACTCTCACTTCCACAACCTATTACCGCCAGGTTCAGACTTCTTCTGGTAACTGCGGAAGTGTGATCACCGGTCCTCTCACCATAGCCGTTGTGCCCACCCCTCTGCCAAACATCACAGGTCCGGGCCAGGTTTGCCTGAATTCGGGTCCTGAAACTTACTTCACTGAACCAGGCATGAGCAATTATACCTGGACCGTTTCTGCCGGTGGGACTATCACTTCGGGATCGGCCACAAACCAGATCACCGTATTATGGAATTCCGCCGGGCCACAAACCCTGAGTGTGAACTATACCACCCCTGAACAATGTACCGCGGCCAGTCCGGGAGTGAAAGATGTTCAGGTAAACCCAATACCACCCGCCCCTGAAATTACAGCCCTTGGTGAGAACCTCTCCAGCAATGCCCCCAATGGGAACCAGTGGTATTTTGAAGGAACCCCTCTGCCCGGCGCAAATCTGCCCACTTACCAGGTCACAACCACTGGCTGGTACTGGGATGTGGTGACTCTTGCAGCATGCTCATCCGACACCTCCAACCACCTGTATGTGCTCGTAACAGGTGAGGAAGAACTCAGTTCCGAAAAAATCAAAATTTATCCCGTACCCAACAACGGACTCTTCAGCGTTTCAGTCGCAGCCCGCAACGGCCAGAGTTTTAGCATCGTCATTTACAATACCCTGGCACAAGTGGTCTATAAAAAAACAGGGAACATCGTGAATGGAGCCTTGCGCCAAAGTATCGATCTGCGAAGCGCTCCGGCAGGGATCTATACTTTTTTACTACGGACTGCGGATGGCCTTGTGGCCAGGAAATTGCTGATCGCGAGGTAGCGGTTGCCGCTCGCAGCCTTACACCACCGCTGCGATGTCGCTTTTCGCTTGCAATCTTGCACCGCTGCGATGTCGCTTTTCGCTTGCAATCTTGCAACGCTGCGATGTCGCTTTTCGCTTGCAATCTTGCACCGCTGCGATGTCGCTTTTCGCTTGCAATCTTGCACCGCTGCGATGTCGCTTTTCGCTTGCAATCTTGCACCGCTGCTACGGTGTCACTACGTTCCACCTGATGCAGCTTGTGCAAATTGCTACGCTAAGCTCCACCTGATGCAGCTGAAGTGAGTTACTCCCTAAAATAATTTCACCA
>CAIWXI010000025.1 GCA_903916595.1 uncultured Bacteroidales bacterium
CTGTTTCGACTGCAAACAGTGCGTCTCATTCTGTCCCCAGGAAGCAGTTACCCGGTTCAGGGACAATCCTCCCGGTGAAGTGGTCTATACCAATTATTCCAAATGCGTCGGATGCCATCTTTGTTCAC
Organism: uncultured Bacteroidales bacterium; assembly: GCA_903916595.1. GTDB lineage: Bacteria > Bacteroidota > Bacteroidia > Bacteroidales > FEN-979 > CAIRDP01. The sequence goes on from CAIWXI010000025.1 coordinate 129, forward strand.
TGGTCTGCCCTTCCGGGTATATCCAGATGGGGATGGGTGAAGGCCTTTAGGCACCGGGAAAAGAAACCATGAAAACAAGAGGAGATACAGGATCCATGTCAGAAGATGTCATACATCAGGTTCAGGAGGCCATTGCAAGCTCCAGAAAGTGGGCTGAAACAGGCTGGCCGGTTACTTTTGGTCCCCGAAATGTAGAAGTATCATCGCTCAAGCAGGCCCAGTCACTGCCGAAAAATTTTGTTTTTCGGCTGGAGGCGCTTAACTATTGGAATCAGGCGAAACTTACCGGAAATGATGCTGCTGATTCAGGCCAGAAGGCGCTGGATGCACTGAAAAACAGCAACGTTTCTGCCGCCGATAACGCGCTCTATTTTTGCCAGTTTATCGAAAAACCATTTGCTGAAAATGCAAAAACATGGTTGCCGCTTTATGAGGCATTTAAAGAAAAACGTGCAGGGGTGTGACCGCGCGGCAGTGTCTGTTTTTTTCATAAACTCTTAACGAACGGATCGGTAGTGAAAATAGGAATTTTGCTCAAGGAGGGACCATATAACCACCAGGCCTCTGATACAGCCTTCAAGTTTGCTGAAGCCGCCATCAAAAAAGGACATACGGTTGATGCGGTCTTTCTGTACAATGATGGTGTCACCAATGTGACAAAGCTCATGGATCCACCACAGGACGATCGCAATATCGCTGCTCGCTGGAGTGAACTGAGCCAGAAACACGGTGTTGAGATCCTTGCATGTATAGCAGCCTCCAAACGTCGGGGAATCAGTGATGACGTTCTTGTCGAGGGAAGCGCTATCACCGGCCTTGGAACCCTTACTGACATTGCCATCCGTAACGACCGACTGGTAACCTTTGGAGATTGAAGTATCTATGGAAAATGAAAATGTAAAGAAGATCATGCATGTGCTGCGCCATGCGCCGCACGGCACCATCTATACATACGAGGGGCTGGAGATGATTTTGATCATGGCCGCCTACGAGCAGGATCTTTCGGTTGTCTTTATTGGCGACGGAGTCTATGCCCTCAAAAAAGGTCAGGATACCAGTGGTATCAGTATCAAGGGTTTTTCCCGTACCTTCATGGCGCTGGATGGCTATGATGTGGAAAAACTTTATGTCGACAGAGTCTCACTGGAAGAACGGGGTTTGACCGAAGAGGATCTTGTCGTGGATGTCAAAGTGCTTGATGCCGAAGAAACAGGCCGGCTGATGCAGGAACAGGATGTCATTATTCACCATTGATCCGTAGGACCCATGTTACACACTATCAATAAGTCTCCTTTTGAAACCACTACATTCGAGACCTGCATCAGGTTTCTTGTGCCGGGAGATCCCGTTCTCTTTATTGAAGACGGCGTTTATGCGGTACAGTCAGGCAACAAATTTTCACCCACGATTGAGCGGGTTCTGAAAACCAATCCTGTTTTTGCCCTGGGGCCCGATCTGGATGCGCGGGGAATTGGCGATATTGCCGACGGTGTTGAAAGCGTTGATTACGAAGGATTTGTCGGCCTTGTCGAAGAACACCAGGTGAACAGTTGGTTTTGAATTGTAGACTGATGGCAGCATTTTGAAATGGGTACTCAGTACGTTATGAAGAGAGGATGGACAGAATTTCTGGAGGCCAACAAGAAAGCAATGCTTGAGCAATGGCTCGATTGTGCGCTTGCCTTGTTTCCCGAAAAAATGGGTTACAGTACTCCGATTGCCATGGTGTTTTCCGGAGCGCTGGA
>CAIWXI010000026.1 GCA_903916595.1 uncultured Bacteroidales bacterium
CGCATAAAAGGCCACAATGTAACCCCTTTTGTTCCTATAAACTTCGATATATTAATTCGTTAACGGTTTTTATGTCACAAAAAGTGAAATTTCATCCCTCATTTCACAAAAAATGACATAAAACCCCACGACCAAAATCATATCCTAAACCTCCTCCGCCAGCAATCCGGGGGATTGTTATCCGCAGTCAAAGGTTGACAAAAACACGTTTCGCAATGATTTGTCAACCTCCCGAAAAAATGAATATGTCTGCATCGAATTTTCTATCCGGGCCACGCAACATATCGCGTTTTCACTTAACTACGCGATTATTTTGAAAAATATCGCGACAAAGTGCTGAGCTTATTCCGTAATTTTTTTCCTTTCCTGAAATGCAATTTACTTTTTGGCATTTGATACTCTGAAGATTAGCTGATCCGAGTCCTTAATCAGGTAGCTCTGCCACATCTCTGGCCCGTCTTTTGTTTAGTCTGATATTCATTCACGAGTTTCCTATGTGGCAAGCAACATTTTATCCAACTATATTGCCGCCAATCCAAAAATGCATTATATTTGATTACTCCTCGAGGTTTCAACCTGAAAATACTGCCTTAAACCTGAGAACCAGCGACTAAAGCCTACTAACAGAAGTCAGATGCCAGAGAACCACCTCCCACCGATCACAAGCCACCAATTAAAACCTGCTATATGAAGAAGTTTGTACTCCTGATGCTTATATTGCTTGCATGGGCCCAGGGCTCAAAAGGCGCAATACACCCTTCCTTTTACTGAAACTTTTCCATCGTCTTCTGCTTTGCCTGCAGAATGGGTCTCCTGGCAATCGGCTGGCACAGGAGATTTTTGGGCTGCGGATTTCGGGATGGGGGGAACGAGCGACGGCTGCGCCTTCAGCTGGTACGACGGCACGATCTGGCTGATCTCAAAATCAATCACCGTCCCGGCCGGAGGATCGGTTGATATCAGCTTTTATCAGATGGATAACTTTCCGAGTTTTTATGTAAAGCACGGACTCTATTACTCCACCACCGGCGCACAGAACCTGGGGGCATGGACGGCCATCAATGCCGACCTTGGACCTGGTGACTGGACCTGGGCCATCTCCCCTACCTATACCCTTACTGGCTATGCAGGTACGACAATTTATATTGCATGGAAATATGAAGGGTCTTTTGCGGATGGATGGTACGTCGACAATTTCCATATGGAGGTAACGAATCCATGTGCGGCCCCTACGGCGGTAAACGCAAGCAGTATTACTGCAAATTCGGCGATACTCGGCTGGACTGCCGCCTCTCCTGCTCCTTCTAACGGGTATGGAATTTATTACAGCACCTCATCCACACCCCCCACTGCCGGAACAGTGCCCACGGCCACCGTTGGAGCCGGGATCACCTCGTATTCCATGGTTTCACTGAGCCCTAATACGGTGTATTATGCCTGGGTGCGCTCGAACTGCGGGGGCTCCAGCGGTTCATGGACCAATATTTACTCCTTCACCACGCTTTGCAGCGCGGTTGCCGTGTTTCCGTTCAATGAGGGTTTTGAGTCTGGGTATACTGATCAGATCCCCGTGGGACCTTGCTGGACCCAGGATGGAGGAATCTACGAATATTACTGGCTGGCCAACAGCTCCCAAACGATGTTCAACCGCGGTCCGCGCACCGGGAACTGGGATGCAACTTTACTGCACTACGGGAATTCCTGGTTGTTCAGGAAATTTACCCTTACCAGCGGAATGTATTACACCGTTTCCTGCTGGGCGCGTCAGGATGGCTCAACCCCCACCAATGCCACCATTGAATTGAAATACGGGACTGTCGGAACACCTGCCGGCATGACGGGCGCCATACAGTCTCCCACAGGCCTTACCACAACCTACACAGAAATCTCGGGATCCTTCACTCCCCCGACAACCGGAGACTATTACATCGGCTTCCACGGGGTGATCAACGGTACCCCTATGTAAATCACACTCGATGATATCCAGGTAAGCGAAGCATACTCCTGTTTTCCGCCGACTGCAATAACTGCAACGGCCATCGGCCAGACTACGGCCAGCATCACCTGGACTCCCCCGGCCTCGGCACCTGCAAGCGGATATGACATTTATTACAGCACTTCCTCCACACCCCCGACCTCGGGTACCACCCCCACTGGCTCGGTGGCAGCCGGGGTAACGGCCTATACGATGACACCCCTCACCCTGGGTACAACGTATTATGTTTGGGTGCGTTCGAACTGCGGAGGCGGATTTCTCAGTTTGTGGTCAACAGTGTATTCCTTTAATACC
>CAIWXI010000027.1 GCA_903916595.1 uncultured Bacteroidales bacterium
GATCCGAGGTATGAGAATTTTCTCCAGTGGTTAGCAGCTTCACCCATCTCAACAGCGACCTCTCTGATCCAATCCTGCTTCAGCACTTTACCTGCCTCATCGAGAAAAGCGCCGTAAATAAACCGGAAACCCGCCCCGGCAGTACCAATTTCTTCTTCCATCCTTAACACCTGACCAAGGTAGTACGATGCTTTCTCTTCACCCAGCTTTTCAGGCCATTTTCTCATTTGATTGGCAAGATAACGTATACCTTTCGTCCCTATCAGCGGGAAGGGTACGCCGACCATATTATTTGCTGTTTTTCGGATGCCTTTGATAATTGCCGGTTTTAAATCGACAGCCGATGGGACAGCCAGGGGATAATACATTCGGCCCCGGGGGGCAAAAGTGCCTTTTGCAAACCTCACACGCATCAGGTCTTCATAACTGATGTCGACCCTTTCCTCAACAACCGTATCACTGATAAGATACCTGTCATTTTTCTTTCCATATACAACCATATTATGCATGTTATAATGCATACGGTATTCGGGTGGAAAAAAAGGTAAATGATACGTTCCTACCTGAAGTCCTACAGGCAGTCCCTGTGCAAGGACTTCATCAAGTTTATTCATGGATTTTATGGGATTTTTAAACCGGTAGATCTTTGTTTTAATCCCAAGGACTTTTGTAGTACGATCAAAGATCATCCCAGGCCAAACCCTGAAGGAAGTGACCGGGGCGTGCTGCATTTTCAGGAATGGCAAATAACTGAAAAACAAGCCGGCGCCGATACCGAAAACCATCGGCTCACTGATACTCAATTTGTGATAGTTCAGCATGTTGGAAGTTACACCGCTTTCACAATGCCCTGCCTGCCTGTGCTCATAATTCAGTTCTATCATATCAAATCAATTGAGGGTTAAGTAGTTCGTTCACGCTAATATCAAAAACCGAGGTGTATTTTGACAGTGTACCAGGTTTTAATCTCGAGAAAACACCAGGCTTCAGATGCCTTTTAATTCTCCAGCGCATAAAGCCGGTATAATCGGAAAGCATCGAAAGCTCCATCTGGTTCTTTTCCATATAAAATGCAACAGGACTGAGTTTGCCTTCTCTTATTTTTTCAGAAACATCTTTAAGCCTGCTTTCAACAACATCCCAGCCCTGCTGAATGATGATCTGGTTTCCGGGATACTGATAGTCGATTTTACGGGTGTAACCTTTTTGAGGGTCAAAAGAATAATGCAGTTCCCTGTTATTCCTGTATATCAGTTCTTCTTGTTCTTTGTTCGGCATTGTTCGCAAATGTTTAATTGAGAACTCACCGGTTCCCGATAAATATCCTGAGTTCGCATTCAGCAATCACTTCACTGTTCAGCCTTATCTGTCCTGAAACGACAATGGCATTGAAGACCTGATGAGTCACTGTAATGGTGGTCGTGATTTCATCTCCGGCTTTCGGGAGACTGCTGATCTTAAGGTCCCTCACAGCGCCAATATAACCGCTTTTAGGTTCTTCCCCGGCTTCACCGCTCCTTGCTTCCATTCCTGCTGCTGCACTCTGGGCTATATTTTCGATCAGTCCGGGTTCCCGAAATAAGCCGTTGTCGACAAATACATTATCGGCCCTGATCAGAAAAGCAGTGACTGTAGTCATATCGTTGATCTCAACGATACGGTCCACCATTACCATGGGTGGTTTCTGGGGAATATTTATTTCTTTAAATGATGCCATAATGAGCCTTTACGGTTTCTACTTCTCATGCGGTTCATCGCTACCGAAACGTCTTCATCGGCAAAAACCCAGCGGCGGCCCGATTTTTCGGCTCTTTCCTTAAGGGATTCATAGTTCACCGACTTTGAGATATAATAAACGGGGTCAATAATGGGATCCTCTGCTCCAATGATTCCCTCGGCAATACTGAGTTCATGAAGTTTTGTACCCGGGTAAATCCTCATTCCGACAAAGGGGAAAAACACCGTGTTTTCTATACGTTTCGAATTCTCAAAACTTTCATCCACGCTCTGGTTAGTCTCACCATATCCGCCAATGATCATAAAGTGGCAGAAATAAATATTGGTCTGATTGCAATATTCTGAAACCCTGACCACCTCTTCCACGTCAAAATGCTTGCCGTAGGCCTTGAGTGTTGAATCGGAGAGAGATTCGGTGCCGAATTCTATGTGAGTAAGACCAGCCCTGGCGAAAAGTTCAAGAAGGTCTTTCGAAAGTTTATAGGGAGAAAAGTAGGCTCCCCATTTAAGCTTCATCTTTGATTTAATAAGCTTTTCGGCCAGCTCTATATTGAAATTATTGCTGATGTTGAATACAGAGTCAGTAAAAAAGTAATAATCAATATTATGGTGATAGTAAAGGTCGCTCAGGGTATGGACGATGCGGTCAGGATCAAGGGTTCTGACAGTATGGCCTTCAATAAGGGGATATGTACAGTAAATACAGTTGAAAGGGCAGCCGCGTTTGGTTTGAATGTTTATCATGCCGCTTTTCTGCCAGTAGTATTTCACCATTTCAGGATCGAAAGTGAGTTCAGGTGTTTTGATAAACTTTTCTCTTGAATTATGCTTTATTTCATCACCTTTTCTGAAAACAAGCCCCTGAATGTCAGTATCGGGCTGCCCTGTATTAAGGCTTTGTAACAGGCTTAACAGGCTTTCTTCGCCTTCCCCTGTAATGCCAAAATCGGGTTGCAGAAGTTGAAAGATTTCCTTTGGATATATTGAAAAAGCCGATCCGCCGACGATAAAGGTTGTTTTGATTCCCGATTCCCGGATAATCTCGGCAATCGCTTTGTATCCTCCCACAAAACTTTCTTTTGTGTAGAAATTGACATCATCGATATTTCTCAGCGAAAGCCCCGTATAATCCGGTTTAAATGAGAGCAGGAGATTTTTCAGTTCAATGCTGCCACCGAGGTTAAAATCGAACGAACGGATATCGAGTTCGGGCATTCGCTGGCTGAGGTAAGAGTAAAGATATGAGATGCCGAGCGGATATACCGGGTATGGATTGGCATAACGGTTTGCAGAGATCAGCAGGAGTTTTTTGTGTGCCGGTTTGCTGATTTCATGTTTTACCAGCTGATCGGCTGCTCCAGGCAGTTTCCAGAAGTCATAGTAATTGAACCATTGCAGGGGATATTTGCGGACTATGGTTTCAAAAGCATCCACGAATTTTTTCACCGATTCAGACAGGATGATATCGCGTTTTTTCAGGTTGTTCGAAAACGGGATGCGCTGAAGGGGGCTGGCATAGAAATGATAATGTGTTTTTGATTCCTTAACGGCGAAGACAAAGGAAGCAGGCACCTTGAACCGTGCTGCCAGGTTGGCCGGGCCCAGGGGGAAGGCTGCAGGTTTACCAAGGAACCCGGTAACCAGGATCTTGTTGCCTTCCATATGACGGTCGCCATGCATGGCAATGATCTCACCTCTTGCAAATGCTTCTTTAATCTGCTGCAGATGAGAATAATCGTCCCTGATAATGATAAAGCCTACATTGCGTTTAAGTACATCAGCCAGGTAGCCTTTTATTTTCTGATGTTCGGCATCGTACATCAGGATGTTGATCTTTTTATCGAGCCTTTCAAGGAGTTGTCCGGCGATCTCCCAATTACCCACATGGCCGCTGATGAGCAAGCCCCCCTGGTCCATTTGCCTGAGGTATTCCTCCCCTTCAAAATCAAAGGTGAATTTTTGCTGAAACCCCGCGAGCAAGGCTAGTTTGTCGACCAGGATCTGTCCGAACACATAGTAATTACGGTAAATACTGATCAGCGACTTCAGTATGCCGAAGTTCTGGTGTTCGCGAAAATAACGGTAAACCGATCCAAAGGCTTTGCCTGAAGTGAACACGAAGTACACGACAACAAACCGAAGCAGAAAATATGCGAAAGAAATTCCGA
>CAIWXI010000028.1 GCA_903916595.1 uncultured Bacteroidales bacterium
AAAGGATATTCTTCAAGTTTTGCAAAACCATCCCGAATGGCCCGATTGTATAGTCTGCGGACACACCGAAGGTATATGCCAACGCTGGTGGTGCTGTTGTTTTCTTTTTCAAGCATCCATTTCTCGTACTGTTTCAGGAATTTTGCCGTGATCTCGTGAAAGTTCAATACGCCGCCGGGATGGAATTTTTCCAGGGAATGTTGTGCTGCGACATACACCGATGAATTCCCGACCCGATCATCCTCATCTAATCCTGCAATATATTCCGTAAAAGCTGAGAACAGATTCCCCTGATCACCGGTATTAGAATCAAACCGTCGTTTGAAAGAATCAAATGAGAATGACCTAAGATTGCCGATTACCTCCAATGCGTTTTTCTCCACACTGATAAATTTCCGGTGTAGCTCCTTAAATTCATTCCGTGGTCTTTCACCCATGGCCTTCTGGAAATCATCTTCTGTCAGGCGAAATTTGGTTTTATATAAGCGAGAGTGCCTTTTATAGGTTATTCGAAGTTTCACTGGGTAGGCCCCTTCTTTATCCGATCTGCGCGTGTCGAGGTAAATTCCTGTGGTGATTTCGGTTTTTTCGTCTATTTCCATGAGAAATGGGATAACTTTGTTTCTCAACAAAGGTAAGGATTTCCAAATTATGTGCAAACAATTTGCATAACAAATGGGGGAGATATCGCTTAAAATGGCACCAGCAAGGAGTAAATCAAATTTTGTAAGTAATTGACATACAGAATATTAATTAACAAACCGGGAGTAACGCTTAGGGGTATTGAATTGACTCTTAATCAATGGGTCCCAGGTTCGAATCCTGGCGAGGAGACAGAAAATCAACCACTTACAAAGATAAAGTAGGTGGTTTTTTTTATTGGTACAAACAAAAGCACAAACAATGACCCGGAAATGAGCTAAATCGTTAATTCATCGAGAGTGAAGTCCTGTCGATGATTATAATTCTGAGAACACTGTTGGTCAATGTCAGCAACTGGTTGATCTCCTGAAGAATTTCAGGATCGTGGGCTGCATCATATTCTTCTTCCTTTATCTGGCGGGCTTCAACCAGTAATCTATACAGCAAAAAGGGCTCCTTTTCGTTAAGGATAAGAAGGTGGTTATTTGCGGGCATTATAATAGTTTATTGATGTATAGACAGGAATAGACATCAAAAAGTTGCATGATATAATTCCCTAAGTGTTTTCACCGACTCCTATCCCTTGTTTGCCGGGGCTTAACCACTGCCAGCCGAAAATCACTTTTGCTACCTTTCGATCTGGTATATCTTTGCTTCATCAACCTCAAACAACAAATAAGAGGAAAGCAACAACAATCATAACCGCAGCCGCCCTGACTCTCTCGGTAAATATTCTTTTCGCCAGCAATGATAACACATCAGCTCCCGTGGCAAATACAATCAATACTGTAACTCTGACTTCACTTGCTCCGACTGTTCCTGCCGAAGCTGATTTTGAAGATGCTGTTGCAATTGTTGATTTTTCGGTTCTGGTACCTGTTACTCCGGTTGAAGCTCAGTTTGAGGATATGACATACGAAATGGTATCAAGCCTGAACCTGGCTCCAGTTACTCCTGCTACTGCTGATTTATAATAAATAATATATAAGGATAATACCGAAATTCCTATTTCCAACGATAACAGAAGTCTAGGCAGTTACGGCTACGGAAAGGATTACAGGATTTCGGTGCTTTGCTGCCAGGACTATTAAGTCCATTCGACTATTTTATTGCCTGATCCTTTATCCGTTTTTAGCGATGGTTAAGTGATATCC
>CAIWXI010000029.1 GCA_903916595.1 uncultured Bacteroidales bacterium
AAGGTTGTCCTGGCCCCACGCTTGCCTTGCAATTTCTGCCAGCAGATGGCCAAGTACCCAATCTTTGTCAATTGTTGAAGGCGGCACGCCTTTGTGTTCAGCTATTTTAAGTATTTCGGATAGCAGGATCATACAATTATGAGCGGTTTTGGACGATGTCAATGATTTGTTCCCTGGTTATGTTTAATCTTAGTCCCCAGGTTGAAAGGAATTCTCCCTCATCCGGGCCCAAGGGGTCGAGCAAGGCATAACGTTTGTTCAACCTTGCTGTTGTCATCTTTCTGAAGTTGTGATACCCATGTTGGCCAATGATTTCAGATAGGAAAGCGATCCTCTTAAGAACCGCAAGATTGTTTGTTTTAACTCCATACTCAAAGAGCTTGTCAGCGCTGAGACCGGTTGTCGCAAAGGCTCTGATCAGTTCACTGTAGCCACTTGAATATTCCGGGTTTCCGAAACAATCCAACAATGTCTTCTCCTTATCTGTAACAGGGAAAGAGTTCTGACCATAACCAGTTTGCATGATTCCGAAAAACTTGTTGTTCAATACTTTTACAAATTTATACCTGACATTGAAGATGCTTTTCGATGGTTTATAGCGGGGTGATTGCACAAAAACGACATTGGGTATCTGTTCGGTCATCAGATGATGGTTAAGCGCCGACCAATAGGCTATACAGCCATCACCGGTTAAAAATGATCCGATTACCTTTTCATTTCTGAATCCATACCGGCAGTATTTTCCACGTTCAAGTCTGTCAATCATTTTTTTCCGGGCAAGGTTCTCCAGAATTTCATTGATGTGGGGGCTGGGAATGGCTGTCAGTTTGCTCAGCTGTTCCATGGTAAATACAGACAACTCCTGATCATCCAGGAATTTCAATATATCCAGATGATGATCAGGCAGACGCTCAAATATTTTGGTTCCTTTTGGCATTACAATACGAACTTATATAGACCCCTAAAAAAGGGGTCTATCGTTTGTACAAAGGTAATAAAATATTCACTTTGGCCTCTTTGGGTCTTGTTTTCTTTTCAGGTTTCATATAGGTACGTTTATGGAGGTGAGGCGCATACAATAGATCGATCAATTTTTCCGATTTTTCTCTGGCATCAATGAGCAAAGTCAGCCGGCTGGATATCGAGGTATTAAGTTATTACAAGTAAGTTAAGATGTCAATTCGAATTTATTTCCAGCCTTCATGTATATCCAAAATAAGAAAATCAACATTTTAAAACGGGAGTTCATCTTCGTCATTTACCGGAGTGACACCAGGGTGTTCTTCATCATCGGGCTGGTCTTCCCCTGCACTGCAACTGCACAATTCGCCATACGGGCAAGTTTCGGGATCACCTGTACAAAGTTCCAGGTCGTACCCTGAAGAAGCTAAATACTGAACCGGTTCATCCCAATTACTGATGAGGATGTCATAAAGTAGTTCGGGCGGGAAATCATCGGGGATATCAACGATTTCAACCCCGATACTTTCAAGCAAGTTGAGTATAGCCTGATTAACCCTGACCGCATCATCACCAGAAAGCAGATACATTTCCGGAAAAACCTTTTCGTCAATTCCGGTCCATTCAGCGATGGGTTTAAACGGAACCAGCGCCAGTTCCGCCGCAAACTGTAAATTTTCAAGATGCGGAGGAGTTTCAATAAATGGCGCGGCGGGTGGGTTTTGTGCGGCCTCTTCGAGGTCGTCGATGAGTTGTTGGATGTAACGTTTCATGAGGGCTTTATTTCATACGAGAGTTGCCATAACCATTTCGAGGGAATAAAAAGTAACGGAATAGTTTTTGCTATCGGCGGCAGTTGTAAAGTAATTCCTTACAACTGAATTGGTATCTAACTCGCTCTCTTTTAATAATTTATCTGTCTGCTTTCTGGTTCAAAACACCAGACAAAACTGTAATTCAATGTAAATTCAAAGGGTTCGGTAACGCGGTCAGCCACGGTGCTGCTGTTGGATGAATGGTATCCGGTCAATTTCACACATTTTTTATTTTCAATGGCTCTGATCATACTGATCACCTTTTCGGAATTCTCCTTTTTTACCACGGGATAGGGAACGCCTTTCAGATCGTACATCGCGTAAAGTTTCCGTGCCAGGTTTTGCTTGATATAGGTTTCATCGTCAAGCGCCAGAATGGCCCGATTTAAGATCCATGCCTCTTCACGGGTGAAATGCAATAAGTCGCTTATATCTTTCAGGTAGGGACTTTCCTTATCTACCTTGATCAAATTATCATTCCGGGTTATGATAAAACCCGCATCACGCAGGGTTTCGAGATATCTGTAAACTGTGCGTTCCGACATTTCCAATCGCAGGGCAATCTCATGAACACTGTTGCCAAAACTGCCCGAAAGCATCATTAACAGACGTAACAAACGTTCCAGTTTAGGCTGGTCAGCCATGGAGAAAGGGTTTCAAGTTAAATTTCAAAGAAGAAATCAGCAAAAATTGTTCTCGTATGTAAAGCTACGAAAGTTTTTTGCTTACATAAAAGGAAAGAACTTATTTAACGCTGTGTTTTAGCAAATACCGCTGTTAAAGCGCTATCTGCCATCTGCCATCCGTTACTTTAAAAACCCAAACAGCCAAAGCGGTATTTTGTTACCGGAGCCGTATTCCAGATCATCGGCAGCGACGTATGCGTCGGGATGGTCCTGCAACTGCTTTTTTCCTTTGGTCTTACCGCCGATCTCAAAAAGCCATATGTTATCTACAAGGAAATCACCTGATTCGGGATAGGTAACGCTGTGCCTGCAGGAAACCTGATTCAGGAAAAACGTCTCGCGCAGGTTGCCTGTACCGGTGTTGGCTGTGGTAAGTGCAAACATATGGTTAGGGTGGTCCAGGTATATTTTTTGAGGTTTCTGCATCCGGCTGATCCCTTTTGCTGCAGTATAAAGCTGCTTGATGACTCTTGCATCTTCAAGCAGATGCAGATAGTAAATGATAGTGTTCCTGCTGATTCCTGTTCTTTCACTCAGCTTCTGAATATTGGGTTTAAAAGGGACACCTTCAGAAATAATAGAAAGGAGAAGCCTTATGTTATCAACACTCGACATAGGAATGTCGATGATGTTAGGGATATCCGATATCCGATATCCGGTTAAGCTTTCCTCAACGTAAACCCGAACGTCGTGCCTACTCCCACGGTGCTTCTCACATTGATCGTCTGCTGATGGGCTTCGATAATGTGTTTGACGATTGCCAGGCCCAGGCCTTTGCCTTTTGTTGAAGTTTCGCGGCCGCGTGATGTGCGGTAGAAACGTTCGAACACCCTGGGCAGGTCATCCTGGTCTATCCCTACGCCGTTATCGGTGACTTCCACGAGTATGTTTTCGTCCATATCGAAGAAACTTATTTTACTGCGGCCATTCTGGTCGAGGCCATAACGGATAGAGTTGTCAATAATGTTTGTAAGTACCTGGCAGATCTTGTCGCGGTCGGCATGAACCCAAACAGGTTTAACCGGCTGGTTGATAATTACCTGTATCTCCTTATCATGGGCTTTCATTTCAAGCATTTCAACTACTTCATGTGTAACGGCAACGATATCAAAACGGACTTTATTCAGATAAAGCTGGCCCGACTCGAGCTGGGTGATTTCGCCCAGGTCTTCAACAATCTTAATCAGCCGTTCCACGCTCACTTCGGTCCGCCTCAGGTATTCCTTATTGATTTTGGGATCATCCAGTCCGCCGTCAATCAAAGTCGAAACATACCCCTGAACATTAAACAAAGGAGTTTTCAGTTCATGTGACATGTTGCCTATAAAATCTTTACGGTATTCTTCCAGCTGTTTCAGGCGTTCAATTTCCTTCTGTTTTTCCGCCCCCCAATGGGTGACCTCCTGCTCCACATTGTCGAGGATGTCGCGGCTGGAACGAAACCTCTGTCGGTTGGTTTTCTGGGTCTTCACGCTGTAAATCGATTTGTAGATCAGTCGGATCTTCGAATAAATAAATTTATCGACGGTATAGCGGAAGAAAAAATAGGTTCCGGTAAACAGCAGTCCGCCGGTCACCAAAAGCATGCCATACATCGCAAAATCGCTCAGGGATGCGGGATGCAGGATGCAGGATGTGAAAAAGGACAGTAAAACATACCCGGCTGTTACAACCGAAGCATTCAGCAGGGCAATTGCGCGGGGGTCATGGAACTTCATTCGTTTTCATATTTATAGCCGACTCCTTTGATGGTGCGGATGCGGTCAGTGCCTACCTTCTCGCGTATCCTGCGAATATGCACGTCGATCGTACGGTCGCCAACGATAACCCCTTCACCCCACACCCGGGTAAAGATATCTTCGCGGGTGAATACATTCCCGGGTTTCGAAACCAGCAATTGCAGAATCTCGAACTCTTTGCGGGTTAGGATGATCTCCACATCATTCTTCAGAACCCTGTACTGATCCTGATCTACAATAAATTCTTTCGTGATGATCTTTCCCGATATTTCGGGGATGGCCCTGTACCTTCGTAACAAGGCTTGTATACGGCTGATGAGGACTTTCGGTTTGATAGGTTTGGTTACGTAATCATCGGCCCCGGCTTCGAAACCCGCTATCTGTGAGTAATCTTCACCCCGGGCCGTGAGAAATACGATGAGTGAATTCTGCATTCCTTGTATACGGCGGATTTGGTGGCAGGTCTCAATCCCGTCGAGGCCCGGCATCATGATATCGAGTATGACAAGGTGGGGTTTATACTCCGAAGCCAGTTCCAGGGCTTTTTGTCCGTTAGACGCCTTCAGAATCTGAAAGCCCTCCCTGGCCAGGTTATACCCCAGAAACTCGAGGATATCGGCTTCGTCATCCGCCAGAAGAATAATGGTATCTTTGTTTTCCATAAAGGAATTACATTCGTCCAACAAATTTAGCAAAATAGCGTTACATCAGGGTAAAACCTAACATCATGAGCAGGATACTCGTTTGTTTTTTGTTTTTATTACCGCTGATGAGTTTTTCGCAGAAGTTCAACGGGGGGATTCTGGCAGGGGGGAATGTGAGCCAGGTCGACGGTGACACGTATGAAGGGTATCATAAGATCGGCTACCAGGCAGGCGCATTTGTGAGCCTCAGGGTATCCCGGCATTCCTCGTTTCAGATGGAGATGGAGTATTTTCAGAAAGGAAGCCGCAAGGTTTCCAATCCCGATAAAGGTGATATGGACGATTATTTGCTTCGGATTCATTACCTCGAGATACCTCTTTTGTACCAGTACACATTTGCGAAACGTGTACAGGCGGAAGTGGGGCCGGTGGCCGATGTTCTGCTGGGTTCATACGACGGGTACAACGGACAGCCAGTGCCAAACCTGGTTCCTTTACGAACCATCACCCTTGCCGGGATACTCGGCATTGCCTGCTATATCACTCCCCATCTCAAAGCCGGGTTCCGCCTGAATTACTCCCTGCTTTCGATACGACAGACGGGAAATCCACAACCAGGCTACAGGCGCATCTTTTTCGAAACCGGACAGTACAATAATGTCTTATCTTTGACCCTGTCGTGGGATTTCAGGAAGTTTGAATTTTAAATTTGCCAAAATAGCGGGATTTGAATAATAAACTCATCATAGGAATTACCGGGGCTTCCGGTTCGCTTTACGGAAAGCTGTTGCTGGAGAAGCTCGTGGGCCTTAGCGGACAGCTGAAAGATGTTTCGGTGATCTTCTCCGAAAATGCAAGGCTGGTATGGGAGTTCGAACTCGGACCTATCGATGTGGCCTCGCTTCCGTTCACGATCTATAAACCCAACGATTTTTTTGCTCCCATGGCCTCGGGTTCCGCGGGCTATACCGCTATGATCATCTGTCCGTGTTCGATGGGAACCCTCGGCCGTATTGCTTCCGGAGTTTCCGACGACCTGATGACCCGGGCCGCGGATGTTATTTTAAAGGAAAAACGCAGGCTGGTACTCGTCACTCGTGAGGCTCCCCTTAACCTCATCCACCTGAACAACATGAAACTTCTTGCCGAAGCCGGAGCCGTGATTTGCCCCGCATCTCCTTCGTTCTACTCCAAACCCAAAACCATCGAAGAAGCCGTTATGACCGTGGTTGACCGGGCACTGACCCTGGCGGGACTGGAGGTGGACGGATACCGCTGGGGGGGGTAGCGGATGTACGATGTACGATGTACGATGTACGATGTACGATGTACGATGTGCGATGTACGATGTACGATGTACGATGTACGATGTACGATGTACGATGTACGAATTGGAAAGGTTAAGATTGAAGATTATTTAGAATATACCAGATAATGAAAAAACTTATAGAACTTACTGTAAACGGAAACCATTACGAAGTCGCAGTTAAACCCTCGGCCACTTTGCTCGATCTGCTCAGGGAGGAACTGAAACTTACAGGTACAAAAAAAGGCTGCGAACTCGGCGACTGCGGGGCATGTACCGTGATCCTCGATGGAAAAGCCGTGAATTCATGCCTTGTGCTGGCCCTTGATGCAGCCGGCGGGAAAGTAGTGACTATCGAAGGACTCGCCCTGGGTAACGAACTTCATCCGATACAGCGCGCTTTCATTGAGAAGGGGGCTATTCAGTGCGGCTACTGTACGCCTGGCATGATCATGCGCACAAAAAGCATTCTGGATAAGAATCCCAATCCCACCAAGGACGAAATTCAATCGGAGCTGAGCGGCAATTTATGCCGTTGTACCGGCTATACTAAAATTATAGAAGCGGTTGAGACTGCGCGCGATTATATCAATGGTAAAGAAGTTGCCGAGCTGGAATTCATGCCCCAGAAATCGGCTATAAATCTTAGTGTAGTAGGAAAACGGCTTCCGAAGATCGATGCTCCTGATAAAGCTACCGGCCGGGCTGTTTATACCGATGATATCTCTCTTCCGAATATGATCTATGGGAAGCTGCTGCTCAGCACAGTCCCGCATGCCCGCATCCTTTCTATCGACACCAGCCGGGCAAAATCACTTTCAGGCGTAAAGGTTGTGTTGACCGGAGAAGATGTCCCCGACATACGCTGGGGGACTTCACCTGCCAGGTACGATGAATCGATCCTCGCTAAAGGTAAGGTGAGGTTTGTGGGGGATGTCGTAGCTGCAGTAGCTGCCATCGATGAGGAGACCTGCTACAAAGCGCTTGACCTGATCAAAGTGGAATACGAGGAGCTGCCCGCTGTGTTCGATCCCATGGAGGCCATGAAAGACGGAGCGCCCAGGCTTTTCGACGATAAATACGAGAATAATATAAATACCCATGTAGACCATCATTTCGGTGATATAGAGAAAGGATTTGCCGAGGCTGACCATATACGCGAACATCGTTTCGTCGGCAACCGCACCTATCAGAATCCTATGGAACCCCATTGTTCCATTGCCGAATGGGACCATCACGGCCGTGTTACACTGCATACTTCTACCCAGGTGGTTCATTATGTCCATCACCAGCTTTCACATATACTGGGTATTCCGCTGGGCGATATCCGTGTGATTATGACCAATTGCGGGGGAGGTTTCGGTGCCAAAGCAGCTACCACTACGATCGAAGTCATGTCGATCTTTCTTTCGAGGATTGCCGGATGTGCAGTTAAAATGAGGTTCAGCCGCGAGGAGATGTACCTGTTCGGCAGAGGCCGGCACAAGCAATACATTGATCTGAAAATAGGGGTAAAGAAAGACGGCACGATCACGGCTGTGAAACAAAAGGCTGTGCTTGAAGGCGGCGCATATTCGAGCTTCGGTATCGTGTCGACATACTATGCCGGGTCAATGCTGACCACTCTTTACAAATTCCCGAACTATAAATACGACGGCTACAGGGTGAATACAAACCTGCCCCCCTGCGGCGCATTCCGCGGGCATGGCTGTCCGCACCCCCGTTTTGCCTTTGAATCTCTTTTGTCTATGATTGCTGATGACATCGGGATGGATCAGGTCGATATCCGCCTTAAAAACGCCATGACTCCCGAGTACCATACCTGTAACGACCTGGATATACATTCCTGTGAGTTTACAGCTTGCATTGAGAAAGTGAGGGAACAGTCGGGATGGGATGATAAAAAAGGCAAACTGCCACGGGGCCGCGGTATCGGAATCGGTTGCGGAGGCTTTGTCTCCGGCGCCGGCTATCCTATCTACCGTTCTAAATTCCCGCATTCAAGCGCCACGATCAAGGTGGTCGAGGACGGCTCAAGAGCCGTGCTGTTCATTGGCGATGCCGACATTGGCCAGGGTTCCGATACCGTACTTTCGATGGCAGCCTGCGAAGCCATGGGTATCTCGTACGACAGGATCAGCGTGGTTTCGGCCGACAGTGACCTCACACCAATCGGTTTCGGCGCATATTCCAGCCGGGTGACGCTGATGGGGGGGAATGCTTCAAAGATGGCGGGAGAGGAGATTAAACGGCAGGTGCTGCTCCAGGCTGCAGAAATTATGCATGTGGATGCCGGGATGCTGGATGCAAGAGATAACAGGATTTTTGTAATAGAAAATCCCTCGGTGTTTATTCCGTGGGAAGATGCCGGGTTCGCTCATTTCTCAAACCTCGGGCCCTTATTGGGTAAAGGACATTATTCTCCGCCTGAAGGCCTTGGAGGTACATATAAAGGCGCTGCGGTAGGGACTTCCCCGGCCTATTCATTCTCGGCCACGGTATGCGAAGTTGACGTGGATATGGAAACAGGGAAGGTAAAAGTCCTGAATTTCTGGGATGCCCATGATTGCGGTACTGCCGTGAATCCCATGCTTGTCGAAGGACAGGCTGAAGGCGCAGTTCTGATGGGCATGAGCGAGGTGCTTTTCGAGAATGAAGTCTTCGATAAAAAAGGCAGGATGATCAATGCCGACCTTCACAACTACCTCATCGCAACATCGGCCGATATGCCTGAGATCCATTCGACGATTGTCGACAGTTATGAGCCCGAAGGACCATACGGGGCTAAAGAGGTCGGCGAAGGAGCCACCCTGCCAATCCTTGGCGCCATCGCCAATGCCGTCGCTGATGCCATTGGAGCAAGAGTTTTTGAACTTCCGATCACCCCTCAGAAAGTGCTGGAAGCTATTCAGTCGGCGAAGAAAACGAGCAATTAAAACCCCAATATGGAACTGCAACATTCAGTAAGTATAAACCTTTCCGGCCGGTCGGCCCTGGTCACCGGAGGCATCTCCGGTATAGGGGCTGCTATTGCGCTTGAACTGGCCCGCTGTGGCGCCAATGTGGCAATAATAGACCTGAAGCAGGAATCGGAGGCTGATGTCATCCTCCGGAAAATCAAAGACCTTGGCCGTAAAGCTTTTTTTGTTAGAGCTGATATCTCTGATTTTGCAGCTGCTGCAGAGGCTGTGGCTGTAGTAATCACTGAGTTCGGCAGGCTCGATATCCTGGTTAACAATGCAGGCATTAACCGTGACGGCGTAGTATGGAAGATGACGGAGGATCAATGGGATGATGTGATCCGGGTAAATCTTAAAGGATATTTCAATTTTACCCGGGCCGTTGCACCCATTTTCAGAGAGCAGAAGTCGGGCAGGATCGTCAATATCACTTCCATCAATGGCATACGGGGGAAGTTTGGTCAGGCCAACTATTCTGCTGCCAAAGCAGGAATTATCGGACTCACCAAGACCGTTGCGAAGGAATTAGGGAAATACAATGTGAATGTGAATGCCATTGCGCCCGGACTTATCGAAACGGAGATGATGAAAACTGCCGGGGATGATGTGCGTGCCGCGGCTTTGGAAGAAATCGTTCTGAAACGGCTCGGACAGCCTGAAGATATTGCGAACCTCGCCGCGTTTCTGTGTTCAGACCTGTCCCGCCACATCACCGGTGAGATAATTAAGGTCGACGGCGGCCAGTATATCTAAATCAATCAATCAATCAATCAATCAATCAATCACTCAGTCACATGGATTTACACGACATCGTAGTCATCTCAGCCTGCCGCACGGCCATGGGCAGGTTTGGGGGAAGCCTTAAAGACATCCCTTCTTTTGATCTTGGTGCCGTGGCTGTACGTGCGGCCTTGAAGCGTTGCACACTTACAGGCGATCAGGTTGATGAGGTGATACTCGGGAGCTGTCGCCAGGCCGGCAATGGCCCAAATCCCGCCCGGACAGCCTCGGTCATGGGTGGTGTCCCCGCATCCGTTCCGGTGGTGACAGTCAACATGGCTTGTCCTTCGGGCATGCGTTCGGTGGCTATGGCATCCCAGGCTATCAGGTTGGGAGAAGCAGGGATAGTTATTGCCGGGGGTTTTGACAGTATGAGTTCCATCCCATACCTGCTGAAGGGCGCACGCTGGGACGGGTTTAAGATGGGAAATAAAACCCTTGAGGATGGCTGGAGCGACAGCATCGACCCATTGATCTCACAGGGCATGGGGGAAACAGCAGAGAACCTCTACGAGAAATACGCGATTTCACGAGAAGAACAGGACGAATTTGCGGTAGGAAGTCATCAGAAAGCTTCAATAGCACAGAAAAATGGATGGTTTGCCGAAGAGATAGTCCCAGTGGAATTAAATTCAGCTTCAGGTAAACAGCCATCGGTATTCGATACCGACGAGACGATCAGGCATGAGATCAGCAGGGAGAAGATGGCTGCTTTAAAACCTTCGTTCAGGAAGAACGGGACGGTAACAGCCGGCAATGCCTGCGGACTGAGCGACGGCGCTGCAGCTCTGGTAGTGACAAGCCGCAAGAGAGCCGCGGAACTCGGTATAAAACCACTTTTTTCCATCGTGTCATTTGCCCAGCTTGCCGTTGACCCGGCCACGATGGGAGAGGGGCCTGCATTTTCAATCCCTGCGGCACTCGGCAAGGCCGGGATGAACCTTAGCGATATGGATCTGATCGAAGTCAATGAAGCCTTTGCCATCCAGGTGCTGGCTAATGAAAAGGTTCTTAAATGGGACCGCGAAAAGCTGAATGTAAACGGGGGAGCCATTGCCCTCGGACATCCGACCGGGATAAGCGGGGCCAGGATATTGGTCACAGCGTATCATGCCCTGAAACGGCTTGATAAAACACTCGCCGTTGCTTCGATCTGCGGAGGCGGAGGCGTCAGTACCGCTATGATCATCCGCAGGGAATCCTAAACCCTTCCCGCATCCTCCATCCTGCATCCCGCATCTTTCATGAAGATTTTTTTGCGTTCTTCCGGAGAATCGTTAATTTTATCACATTAAATAACATCGAAAGGGCTAGGGCTGCGTTAATCCTCGGAATTAATGAATAAACAACTTCAATTTTATTCCACAAACCTTAAAGCCGGTAACCTTAGCTTTCACGAAGCGCTTTTACAGGGGCAGGCCCCCGATAAAGGATTGTACATGCCGGTGAAGATTCCTCAGGTCACTCTTCAGGAAATTGATAGTTTCAGGAAAATGGATTACCGGGAGATCGCTTACCATATCACTAAATATTGGTTGGCCGGAGAGATCCCCGATGAGGAACTCCTCAGGATTGTCAAAGATGCCTATAACTTTGAAGTTCCGCTGGAGAGGGTTTTTGAACGGAAATACGTGATGCGGCTTGACCGCGGACCGACTGCCTCTTTCAAGGATTTCGCAGTGCGGATGATGGCGAGGCTTATGCAATATTATTTGAAAGCAGGGAACCGCAAGTTGCTTATCCTTACTGCCACTTCAGGGGATACCGGAAGTGCGGTGGCAAATGCCTTTTACGGAATGACCAACATCGATATCGTTGTTCTTTTTCCCAGGCATGAAGTCACAGACAGGCAGAGAAAACAGATGACAACCCTGGGGAAAAATGTGAAAGTGCTTGCTCTGGATGCTAAATTCGATGACTGCCAGGCTCTGGTCAAACAGGCTTTTTCCGATCCTGGCCTGGCTCATCTTCCACTCTCATCCGCCAACTCCATTAACATAGGAAGGCTTATCCCACAGATCGTTTTTTATTTTTATTCTTACGCTAAACTCGCAGCAGCAGGGGAGGAGATTATTTTCTCGGTACCCTCGGGTAACTTCGGCGATATGATGGGTGGTGTGCTTGCAATGAAAATGGGGCTCCCTGTCAAAAAATTCATTATCGCCACAAACGAAAATAATGAATTTCCGGATTATCTCTTCAGCGGAAGATACAGTAAAATTGAACCTTCCCGAAACTGTATTTCCAGCGCTATGAATGTGGGGCATCCAAGCAATCTGGCCCGCCTGGTGGCTTTGTATGGTGGCGTCATGGACGAGAATGGTATTATTGGCCGTGCTGCTGATATGGATCTGATGAGAAAAGAATTATGGTCGGTCAGCATCACGGATGAGCAAACCCGAAATACTATTGCAGAATCCTGGAGTCGCAGCAAACTCCTTCTTGAGCCTCATGGAGCAGTCGGCTGGGCCGGGCTCATGCAATATATTCGCGATGAGGGAGACCAACTTGCCAAGGACCAACTCTATGTTTCTCTTGAGACTGCACATCCTGCAAAATTTCCTGACGAAATAGAAAAGATTACAGGAATGGTACCTGATCTTCCCCCAGGCCTGATGGGAATCGACGGTAAACCGGAATATTTCGCCGACCTCCCAAACAGCTACCCCGACTTTAAACAATGGCTGATCTCCGAAACCCGTGACCCATGAATCGTACATCGTACATCGTACATCGTACATCGTACATCGTACATCGTACATCGTACATCGTACATCGTACATCGTACATCGTACATCGTATATCGTACATCGTACATCGTACATCGTATATCGTACATCGTACATCTTAACTCTTAACCCGTAAATCCAATGTACATTGTCTGCTGCGATCTTGAAGGCGTTTTGACTCCCGAAGTATGGATCAATGTTGCCGAAAAAACCGGTATTCCTGAACTGCGCCGTACCACACGCGATGAACCTGATTATCCGAAACTGATGCGATGGAGGATCAGAACTCTTGATGAGCACGGACTCAAGCTTCATGATATACAGAATGTTATTTCACAGATAGAACCCCTGCCGGGTGCTGTGGAATTACTTGAATGGGTGAAGGAAAAGACACAGCTTATCGTAGTTTCCGATACGTTTATTCAGTTTGCAGATCCTATCATGAGACAATTGGGGAGGCCCACTTTATTTTGTCATTCGCTCATCATGGACAAAACCAATCGTATCATTGATTTCAAAATGAGGCAGCCCGATCCCAAACGCAGGACCGTTGAAGCCCTGCAGGGTTTAAAATACCAGGTAGTTGCGATTGGAGATTCCTATAACGACATATCCATGTTAAAGCAGGCTGAAGAGGGTATTCTCTTCCGGCCGCCACAGAACGTGATCGATGAACATCCGCACTTTCCTGTGACCCAGGATTACGCGGAAATCAAAGAAATTTTATCCCGCTTTATCAGTTGAGTCTGACAGCTACTGTATGACTTCGTTTAACACGAATTGCAGACTTCAGAATTAATAGTTTCCTGAATTGACAGTACCTTCGTAACTTTGTGAAAATATTCCGGCATTATGAAAAAGTCCAACGATCCGTCAACACGCATATTCGACCTTCTGCAGTTCGGTGAATACGGCGATGTGAATCCTTCCATTACCGATTCGGCCACCTATACTTTTATGCAGGCTATCACTATGAGCGAAACTTTCGCCGGCCTTCAGGAAGGCTGTTACCTGTATTCCCGCCACTGGAACCCAACGAATAAATACCTGGCTGATGCCCTGGCTGCCCTTGAAGGTACGGAATCTGCCTGGGTTACTGCCTCCGGGATGGCGGCCATTACCTGCGCTATTCTGCAGCTTGTTAAAAGCGGGGACCATATTGTTTGTGCGATGACCATCTACGGCGGCACATTCGCATTTCTGTACAATTACATTAAGAAATTCAATATTGATGTAACTTTTGTTGATATCAGGAGGCTGGATGAGGTGCGAAAGGCAATCAGGCCGAACACGAAAATTATTTATACCGAAACCATGACAAATCCTTTGTTACAGATCAGCGATATTCCTGAACTGGCAAAGATTGCTAATGAACATGGTATCAAGCTGATGGTCGATAACACCTTCACTCCGATGATGGTAGCTCCTGCAATGCATGGAGCACATATCGTGGTACACAGCATGACCAAGTTCATTAATGGGAAGAATGATTGTGTTGCCGGGGCAATATGCGGAGACAAGGATTTTATTGATGCTCTCTGTGATGTCAATAATGGGACGGCCATGCTGCTGGGCCCATCCCTTGATCCCATGCGTTCATCGAGCATATTGAAGAACCTGCATACTTTGCATATCCGAATGAAGCAACATAGTAAAAATGCCGCCTACCTTGCCGGAAAACTTAAGGAATATGGAACCAGGATCATTTACCCCGGATTGCCAGAACATAAAGGTCACGAAGTCCTGAAAAAAATCATGAACCCGGAATTTGGTTTCGGCGCAATGATCGCTATCGATATGGAAACAGCAGTGCGCGCATCGAAACTGATGGAACACATGGAACTCGAAGGCGTGGGTTATCTTGCAGTAAGTCTGGGTTATTTCAAGACGTTATTCAGCAATTCAGGTAAAAGCACATCATCGGAAGTCCCTGAAGTGATACAGAGGGAGATGGGCCTGTCTGAAGGTCTGATCCGTTTTTCAGTAGGCCTTGATAATGACATCGAACGTACCTGGGAGAAAATAAAACACTGCCTCGACCAGATGAAATAGTTCCCTATCCCTGGCATGTACTTACCAGATTCCTGTCGCCAAACGCATCATCGATACGGGTTACAGTAGGCCAGTATTTGTCATCACCAGACCAGGGCATAGGATAAGCCGCTTTCTGCCGGGAATAAGGAAGAGTCCATTCATCCGCCGTTACCATGGCCGCAGTATGCGGGGCTTTCATGATCACATTCACAAGCTTATCGGCTTTTCCCGAAGCAATTTCGTCAATTTCTCCCTTGATCGAGATCATGGCTTCAATAAAACGGTTCAGTTCATAATATGGTTCGCTTTCGGTAGGCTCAACCATCAGGGTCCCGTGAACAGGAAAAGCAACAGTGGGAGCATGGAAGCCGTAGTCCATCAGTCTTTTTGCAATATCAATAGCGCCTATGCCCGTTTGCCGGGATATCCCGTTGCAATCGACAATCATTTCATGTGCACAACGGCCGTTCTTACCTGAATATAAAATCGGATAGAAGGGTTCCAGACATGATTTGATATAGTTGGCATTGAGTATAGCCATCCGGGTAGCCTCGGTGAGTCCGGCACCTCCCATCAACTTGATATAGGCGTAAGATATCGTCAGGATCAACGCACTTCCGTATGGACCTGAAGCAACAGCAGTGGTTCCTGTCTCCCCTCCGGTCGAAACCTGCGTGTGACGGGGAAGGAAAGGACTAAGATGTTTGGCAACAGCTATAGGGCCCACACCCGGCCCACCACCTCCATGAGGAATGGCAAAGGTCTTGTGCAGGTTCAGGTGGCATACGTCGGCTCCAATCATCCCCGGATTGGTAAGGCCGACCTGGGCGTTCATATTGGCGCCGTCCATATATACCTGACCTCCGTTTTCATGAATTATGTTAACGATCTCAAGTATGTTCTCTTCAAATACACCATGGGTGGAAGGGTACGTCACCATTAATGCCGAAAGATTAGCTTTATGCTGAACAGCCTTTTCGCGTAGGTCATTGGCGTCAATATTCCCGTATTCATCGCATTTTACAACAACCACCTGCATGCCGGCCATTGCGGCGCTTGCGGGGTTGGTGCCATGAGCGGAAGAGGGGATGAGGCATACATTCCTGTGGCCTTCACCACGGCTGATGTGGTACTGGCGAACGACGAGAAGTCCTGCGTATTCGCCTGCAGCGCCTGAATTGGGCATAAACGAAACGGCATCAAATCCCGTAATCTCGCAAAGATCTTTTTCCAACTCGCCGATGAGGTATTGGTAGCCCTCAGCCTGGTCCTTGGGTACAAAAGGATGTACTCCGCCGAACTCGGGATAACTCAGAGCGAACAACTCCGATGAAGCATTTAGTTTCATGGTACAGGAACCCAGGGGGATCATCGAGCGGTTTAGCGAAAGGTCTTTGATCTCAAGTTTTTTAAGGTAACGCATCATCTCTGTTTCTGAATGATAGGAGTTGAAGACCTTGTTTGTCATGAAGGCGGATGTCCTTGTAAGTTCTGCCGGCATGGTTGTGATCTGTTCACATTCCCTGGGATCACATATAAAGTCAGTAAACCCTTTTCCGTTAGCTTTAGCAAACAGTTCCAGCAAACGGTTGATATCATACAGCTCAGTGGTTTCATCCACGCTGATGCCAACATGCTTCTCATCGATAAACCTGAGGTTGATCTTCTGTTCGATGGCTTTGTTGCACAGCGTCGTCGCTGAAACACCTTCGGGAAGCTGAATACAAACGGTATCAAAGAAGTTTCTGTTAAGCTGTTTATAACCGGATTTCCCAATTTCCTGTGCAAGAACACCGGTAAGTATGTTGATATGTCTCGCGATCTGTCGGATCCCTTTGGGACCGTGATATACACCGTACATTCCGGCCATTACAGCCAGAAGGACCTGCGATGTGCATATGTTTGAAGTAGCCCGTTCACGTTTTATATGCTGCTCCCGTGTCTGCAAAGCCATCCTTAAGGCCCTGTTGCCGTTGGCATCGACAGAAATACCGATGATTCGTCCGGGCATTTGCCTCTTGAATTCTTCTTTTGTGGCAAAAAAGGCAGCATGTGGTCCGCCATAACCCATAGGAACTCCAAACCGTTGTGAAGAACCAAACACGACGTCGGCTCCCCATTCTCCCGGAGGTGTAAGCAAAGCCAGACCCAGCAGGTCGGCGGCAACAGCAACACCGATCTTCATGGCATGAGCCTTCTCAACAAAGCCGCGGTAATCACTTACCTCGCCAAACTGATTGGGATACTGAATTACTGATCCGAAATAAGTATTGTCAGGAACAAACTCAGAATGCCTTCCAAAAACCAACTGTATGCCCAGCGGAATAGCTCTTGTTCTGATCACATCGGCCGTCTGAGGGAAAATGTCATCCGCAACAAAAAAATTAATTGCACCCCGTTTGGTTGTCTCTCGGTCGCGTGAGTTGAACAACATAATCATGGCTTCGGAAGCGGCCGTACCTTCATCAAGCAGGGAAGCATTTGCAACCGGCATCGCGGTGAGATCACTGATCATGGTCTGGAAATCAAGCAGAGCCTCGAGCCGGCCTTGTGAGATCTCGGCCTGGTATGGAGTATAAGCCGTATACCAGCCCGGATTTTCTAAAATGTTCCTGAGAATAACAGCTGGCGTGATTGTATTGTAGTATCCCTGTCCGATATAAGTTTTATACAGCTTGTTCTTTGCAGCAATACCCTTGATGTGGTTCAGGTACTGGTATTCGTTCAGCCCTTTTGGAAGGTTTAAGGGGGTCTTCAGACGGATAGCAGATGGGACAGTCTCGTTGATAAGCTGTTCAAGTGTCTTGACTCCAATCTTCTCAAGCATGGTTTCAATCTCGGCGCCAAAGGGCCCGTTGTGTCTTCTAGCAAAATTGTCAGTGATCATATCTATGAGTTTTTAATGGCAGGTTGAGAACAGCAAAAATACCAAGAATCACAGACAAATTGAAATGAAAAAAAAAACACTCCAAGAATTTAATCCTGGAGTGTTTCTTTTAGGATAGATACTGTTAACTCTTTTTGATTCTCATGTTGTAGAATGAACGGTACACAAAATACAGGGCGATCACAAAAAACACAATTCCGATATAGGGCGCTATACTGTAGAAATGCTCTGAGATAGCGATCTCCATGGCAAGAAGCCCGAATAAGGTAGTGAATTTGATGATGGGATTCAAAGCAACCGATGATGTGTCTTTGAACGGATCACCAACAGTATCGCCAACAACGGCGGCATCGTGCAGAGGTGTGCCTTTTTCTTTCAGGTCCACTTCAACAACCTTTTTTGCATTATCCCAGGCGCCTCCGGCATTGGCCATGAACATAGCCTGAAATAATCCGAAGAAAGCGATAGAAATAAGGTAACTCACAAAGAATGAAGCGGCAGGATAACGCAGCGGATTTCCTGCCATGAAATTAGTGTCCTGATACCCAGATAAAAATGCGATGGCCAGAGCAAAGGAGAAAATGGCAATAAAAATATTGAACATACCGGTCTGGGCATATTGAGTACAGATCTTGACAACTTCCTTGGAGGTTTCTACTGACGCCTTTTTCTCGGCATTTTCATCAAGACGAATATTCTTCTTGATATATTCTACAGCACGGTAAGCGCCTGTAGTTACAGCCTGAATAGACGCTCCCGTAAACCAGTAAATCACAGCTCCACCCATCAGAAATCCAAGAATAGTATAAGGATTAAGAACGTTTAGAATAGCTTCCGGAGAAATTCCGAATTTGTTTCTGATGAGCAGGATCAGAGAAAAAATCATGGTTGTAGCCCCAACAACTGCTGTTCCTATGAGCACAGGTTTTGCCGTTGCTTTAAATGTGTTTCCGGCTCCATCGTTAGCTTCCAGATAATGCTTGGCATTTGCAAAATCGGGAGTGAATCCGAAATCTTTTTTAATGTCTATGGTTGCCTGTTCGATATTTTCTTCGATCAGAGAAAGTTCATACACAGATTGTGCATTATCCGTTACAGGGCCATAACTGTCAACTGCGATGGTTACGGGGCCCATTCCAAGAAATCCGAAAGCTACAAGACCAAATGAAAATATGGCCGGATAGATCATAAAGGCATCCAGACCGTACTTACTGGTAACATAGGCAACAAACATTAATACGAGAAATACCATTCCCTGCCAGAAGGCGCTGAAATTTCCTGCAACCAAACCGGAAAGGATGTTAAGCGATGCGCCACCTTCACGCGAAGCGGTTACGACCTCGTTAACGTGTCTTGATTTAGGGCTTGTAAATATTTTGGTAAATTCAGGAATGAGGGCAGCTCCGAGTGTTCCGCAACTGATAATAATAGAAAGTGTTAACCAGAGGTCATTTTTTAAGTCGCCAATCATCATGTAGCTTGCTCCGAAAGTAACAAGTATCGATAAAATTGAGGTAATCCACACCAGGTTGGTCAATGGACGTTCAAAATCAATGTCGTCTTTATGGCCATACTTGGCCTGTGAATAAGCCTTATTGATGTAAAATGCTGTGATTGATGTGATTACCATTAAGATACGCATTACAAAGATCCAGGTTAGCAGCTGCTTCTGGTTTTCCACATCTCCCACGGCCAGCACGATGAACGAAATAAGAGCAACTCCGGTCACGCCATAAGTTTCAAACCCATCGGCTGTTGGTCCTACACTGTCGCCTGCATTGTCGCCGGTGCAGTCTGCAATAACTCCGGGATTCCTTGGATCGTCTTCTTTAATCTTGAAAACGACTTTCATAAGGTCTGAACCGATATCGGCGATTTTGGTAAAGATACCGCCGGCGATACGAAGAGCAGAGGCTCCTAGGGATTCACCAATAGCAAACCCAATGAAACTGGCGCCTGCATAATCCCTGGGAACGAACAATAAAATAATGAGCATCATGATAAGCTCAACACAAATAAGCATTACGCCAATGCTCATCCCAGCGTCAAGAGGGATGTTCAGTAATTTGATTGGTTTTCTCTCGAGGGAAGCAAATGCCATACGACTGTTTGCCAAAGTATTCATCCTGATGCCAAACCATGCTACGCTGTAGGAGCCAAGAATACCTATCACCGTCCAGGATATGATCAGAAAAACTCCCCCGATAGGCATAGACTGAAGGAACCCAAAATAAAACGCGATGCAGGTTCCAATAATCGCAAACAGAATCACAAGGAATTTCCCCTGCTGTAACAAGTACGTCTTACAGGTTTCAAAAATGATCTGAGCAACATCCAGCATCGACTGGTGGGCTCTCAGTTTCCGTACTTTGGTAAACTGGTAGTACCCGAAGAGCATCCCCAGTATTATAATCACAAACCCGAACATCAGCAGATTGTTCTGTGCCGGTGTGAGATCGGGGATTTTCAAGTCCGCCTCTGAGGCAAACATTGTAAACGGCAGCAACAAGGCTGCAAAAAGGATAGCCAATTTCTTCATATCAAAAATTTACATGTTAGAACGCAAAATTAGTAAGGTTTTTTAAACAATCCAATTAAAAGACATTTTTTTCCTCTCAGGTTTATTCAGAATCCGGAAGAATAGTGGTAAATTTGTACTACGAATCCAAATCTGCCTGATGGAGAAGATCCGCCTCGAAATCATCGGAATGTCATACAGCCAGTCTCAGACCGGAGCTTATGCCCTGATCCTGGGAGAGAAGGATGGAAAACGGAGGCTCCCCATTATAATAGGGGGTTTCGAGGCCCAGGCCATAGCTATTGAACTGGAAAAAATTAAGACTCCAAGGCCTCTCACACATGATCTCTTTAAGCGGTTTGCCGATAGCTTCGGCATAGAAATAAGAGAGATCATAATCAATAAATTCCATGAAGGTGTTTTTTATGCTCAGCTTGTTTGCAGTGATGGCAGTAAAATAGAGGAAGTTGATTCCCGCACCTCCGATGCCATTGCCCTCGCCCTTCGGTTTAACTGCCCGATATACACGTTCGAGGATATAATGAAAGCCGCTGCTATTCTGGTGGAGGAGGATGCCGGGACGAATGCTGTTTTAAACCCGGAGTCTCAGCCCAAAAGCAAAACCAAACAGGAATTCACTACTCAGTCTGTTGCGGAACTGAACGAAACGCTGCAGTCTGCCATTGACAACGAAGAGTATGAAAAAGCTTCGCGTATAAGGGATGAATTGAACCGCCGTAACAAGCCCGGGAAATAACACATGCAACAATATTTAGATCTGCTTGATTTTGTACTTAAAAAAGGAGTGCTGAAGGAAGACCGCACAGGAACTGGTACACTCAGTGTTTTTGGGTATCAGATGCGTTTCAACCTGGCCGATGGTTTTCCAATGATGACCACCAAAAAACTGCACCTTCGCTCTATAATCCATGAACTCCTATGGTTCCTTCAGGGGGCCACGAATGTGAAGTACCTTCACGAGAATAAGGTAACTATATGGGACGAATGGGCCAAACCTGATGGAGAGCTTGGTCATATCTATGGTTACCAGTGGCGTTTCTGGCCCAAACACGATGGCACCCACATAGACCAGATTAACCAGGTAGTTGAATCGATTAAGAAAAATCCCGACTCCCGACGGCTTATCGTGAGCGCCTGGAACGTCGGTGAGCTGGATCTTATGGCATTGCCTCCATGTCACCTCATGTTCCAGTTCTATGTTGCAAACGGAACCCTTTCCTGCCAGATGTACCAGCGTTCATGCGACATCTTCCTCGGCGTGCCTTTCAATATCACTTCCTATGCCTTGTTGCTCATGATGATGGCCCAGGTTACCGGGCTCAAACCGGGGGATTTTGTTCATACTCTTGGCGATGCTCATATTTACCTCAATCATATTGAACAGGTGAAGTTACAACTTACAAGAAGCCCCTTCCATCTGCCAACAATGACTCTGAACCCCAGGGTGAACGACATCCTGAGTTTTAAATTTGAAGATTTTACACTCAGCGATTATCAGTCACACCCTCACATCAAAGGTGAAATTTCAATTTAATTTTGTACCATGCTTTCAATTATTGTTGCTATTGCCGGGAATATGGCTATCGGAAAAGACAATGACCTTCTTTGGCATATTCCCGATGATCTGAAACGATTTAAACAGATCACCAGCGGACATACTATAATCATGGGTAAGCGTACTTATTATTCCCTCCCCAAACGCCCTCTCCCTAACCGGAGAAACCTTGTTATTACAGATATCGCGGGCGAAATTATCGATGGCTGCTGCATGGCATATTCAATTGCTGATGCAGTTGACAGCTGCAAGGAGACAGAAGAAAATTTTATAATCGGAGGAGCCTCAGTCTATAAACAATTCCTGCCCCTGGCTCACCGGCTTTATCTTACCAGGGTTCATAAGGACTTTGAGGGTGATGTGTTTTTTTCTGAAATCGATTTCAGCGAATGGAATCTTATTTCCAGAGAGGATTTCACCTTCGACCCGAACCTTGGCTTCGCATATTCGTATGAGAATTATATGCGTAAACAATGAGCATAAAACAACCCGTGGCAAGATTCTCGGCAGGAATAATTATTTTTGCTGTCCTGTTTATTTCGGCTGCCGCCGGATGTAAAAAGAAAGACATTTCCCAGAACCTGAGCCCAAATCTGAATATTGCGAATGATATTGTATTTGCTGAGCGGGGGCTGTTTCATACTTTTGACCTTCTGCTTAAAGCAAACCTTGATTCAGCTATTTTAAAATATGGCGTTGGTTCTATCGATAAGGCTGGTGTAAGATACGACAGTGCAGCGCGGCAATTTATCTTTTATTACCAAAGCAGAATCTGTGCCGACAGCGTGGATAGGAACGGAAATATCATCGTGAATCTGTCGGGGAATTTTTTTTCACCAGGAACCCATGCGAAAGTCGTTTTTGAAAATTATTCCGAAGACTCAAGGCAGTTCATTGGAAGTGACAGCCTGTTTAATGAGGGTAATACAACTGGTTCAGGCATCATTTATGCTTCATTCATCGATAGCCTTATCATTTCAAAAGATGCAAGCCAGTCAACCAAATGGCATTCATTGTTTGTTTACCATCTTCCAGATGCGATCACAATATTGCCCGATAGCCTCTTGCAGCTTACAATAACAGGCTCTGCTTTTGGATCGTCTTCGGCCGGTTATCCTTTTTTGTTTCAAATAAGCTATCCCCTGCTTAACGATTTTAACTGCCCATGGATACGCCAGGGAGTAATGTCTCTGTCTACCCCATCGGTTCAGGTGACTTCAGGGTATATTGAATATGCGAACCAGGCCATATGCGATAACCGGGTCACTTACATCTTTGATGGAAATATCTTTAAAGGGTGGATAAACAGAAATAAACTTAACTTCTGATCTTTCTGCCTCAGGTCTTTCTCTTTTCTTTTTTTGCCGCAGGAAACAATACATTATTTAATATAAGCCTGTAACCCGGGGAATTGGGATGCAGGTTAAGGTCGGTTGGAGGGTCACCTACAAGGTGCTGATAATCCTCAGGGTCATGACCTCCCAGGAAAGTCCATGTACCTTTCCCGAAATCACCATGAATATATCTTGCCTCGCCCAGAGATTTGTTCTCTCCTAGTATCAGAACGTTTGATTTAATATATTTTTCATTGAAAGCCGTGGTCTGACCCATAAATCCGTGAATCAGGCTTTCATGGTCCTGACAAAGCATAGAAGGCACGGGGTCCCATTTAGCCGAAAATTCGAAAAGCGAGAAAAAATCATTGTTCCAGTTCAGGGTTTTAGGCCTGTCGTCAGTGACATCGATAGAAGAAATCTCGTATTCATACGGACTGTTAACCAGACTGAAATCCTGAAAAGCAAAACACTTGCGGTAATCCAGTTTTTTTTCAGCCGACGCATCCATGGGATCCCCATCGAACATCACATCGCAGATGTCGAGACCTTCGGCCGATAAAGCCACATCGTAGCTGTCGGGAGCTGAGCACATCGAAAAAAGATATCCGCCTCCTGCCACGAAGTCCCGAATCTTTTGTGCCACGGCCAGCTTCATCTGCGAAACTTTGGCATAACCCAGCTTATGCGCCGATTCCTCCTGAAGCTGAACATCCTCCTGGTACCAGGGAAAGTTTTTATAGGCTGTCCAGAACTTGCCATACTGCCCCGTGAAATCTTCATGATGCATATGCAGCCAATCGTAAAGAGGAAGCAGCCCGGTAAGAACCTCCTCGTCATACAATATTGTATAAGGGATCTCGGCATAAGTAAGCACAAGAGTCACCGCATCATCCCAGGGCCTCTTATTCTTGGGCGAATAAACGGCGATCTTTGGCGCTTTATGGAGTTTAATCTTTTCCATGTTAACCTGAGGATCGGCGATCTCCTGCAGTATTGCGTCAGCCTGAGCGTCGGCCAGGGCCTGGAACGTCACACCGCGAATAGAACACTCGCTCTCAAGCTGTTTACTGTATTGGATCAGGAAACTGCCTCCCCTGTAATTCAGCAGCCAGTCAACCTCCACCTCTTTCTGTAACACCCAGAATGCAATGCCGTATGCTTTGAGATGGTTCTTCTGAGCCTCATCCATTGGTAACAGCAGGTATGCTGCCTGCACGGGGGCACATAAAACAAGAAGTGAAACGAAGAGTATCAGCCGGTTGTTAAAACGGCATATCCGGGTGGTCATTTTCATCCATTTTCGACATGATAGTGCGGGTTCGCACTGAGCCATCAAACGATGTATTAGCCGAAATAGTATTCGAAGGAGGGTACTCCTGCTCAGTATCGGCAAACTTTGCATATTTGGAAATAAACCTTACCTGAATATCTTTCAGAGGACCGTTACGGTTTTTCGAAATGCTTATTTCGGCTGCGCCGGATGTCGAATCCCCGTGTTCATCTACATCGATCTTATAGTACTCTGGCCGGTAAATGAACATGACCATGTCGGCATCCTGCTCTATGGAGCCTGATTCGCGAAGGTCAGAAAGTATAGGCTTGGCAGCAGCAGAGCGTTTTTCAGGGGCACGGCTCAGCTGGGAAAGCGCTATCACAGGTATATCAAGCTCCTTGGCAAGGCTCTTTAAGCCTCTCGAAATACTGCTTATCTCCTGTTCCCTGTTTCCCTTGGCTTCGTGGCTCCCCTGCATCAGCTGAAGATAATCAACGATGATGAGCTGGATGTTATGCCTTGCCTTTAATCGTCTTGATTTGGCCCTAAGGTCAAAAATCGACAGGGCCGCGGTATCATCAAGATACATGGGGGCATCAAGAAGATTCCCGATTTTAACGTTCAGCTGCTTCCATTCATATTCTTCCATAGTCCCCTTGCGGAGTTTCTCCTGAGGGATCTCCGTTTCGGAAGAAATCAAACGGGTGACAAGCTGTACCGCCGACATCTCAAGGGAAAATACGGCCACCGGTTTTTTGAAATCGACCGCCGCGTTCCGGGCCATGGTAAGAGCAAATG
The DNA here is from genome assembly GCA_903916595.1 of uncultured Bacteroidales bacterium. Classification (GTDB taxonomy): domain Bacteria; phylum Bacteroidota; class Bacteroidia; order Bacteroidales; family FEN-979; genus CAIRDP01. The sequence goes on from CAIWXI010000029.1 coordinate 25,043, forward strand.
CAGTTTTACCCATACCAGGGCGGGAAGCAATAATAATGAGATCCGATTTCTGCCATCCTGAAGTGATGCGGTCAAGTTCGGTAAACCCTGAACCTACCCCTCTCAGCGATCCTTCATGGCCCCGGGCTGCAGTGATCTCTTTTATGGCCTCTTTGATGATCGACTGCATGTCCATATAGGTCTTGCCAATACTGCTTTCACTGATGGAAAACAAACCGGTCTCAGCCTTGTCAAGAAGATCGAACACATCACTCGAATCTTCATAAGCATCCCTGATGATCTCTGAAGATATTCTTATAAGTTCTCTCTGAATGTATTTCTGTAAAATAATCCTAGCATGAAATTCAATATTCGCGGCCGACGCAACCCTGTTCGTGAGGTTAGTGATATAATACGCCCCACCAACAATTTCCAGTTCCCCTGCCTGCCGCAGGTCTTCGGTCACAGTTAGAATATCGACCGGCTGGTTGCTGCCATACAACCTGTGAATGGCTGAATATATTTTCTGATGCTGCTCCTTGTAAAAAACTTCCGGCTTGAGAATCTCAATGACCTCGGCGAGTTTGTCGTTTTCAAGCATCATGGCGCCCAAAACAGCTTCCTCCAGGTCAACGGCCTGAGGCGGGACTTTCCCATGCTCAAAAAAACTGTCTGAAACAGACCCGGCGCTGGTTCTCCTGCGCAATCCTTTCGACGCCTCCTTATTCGCTAAACCTTCTGCCATACTTCCCTTATTCTGATTTTTCCATCTTTCTTCCATCCGCCAAAAATACTATGAAAGTCAATGAGGTCGGTTGATCTGAAGATAATTAGTTTTCAACAATCATAAAGCAAACAGCAGCCCCACATGCCCCCAGGCATGCCACCAGTTATTATTGAATTCGGGGCTCAGGACGATCTGTTCAAGCTCGATCCCAATGGCTCCGATGGTCACCGTAAAACCAAGAGAAGTTTGTGTGACTATTCTTGAGATTGCCGCGGGCGGAATCGTGTACGGACTGTTGCGGTTGATCAGCCCTCCCTCGAGGCTGGCATCCCAGCCGACCAGCCTGGCCCCGCCCCTGACTGTAAAAAAATATTGTCTGAGCCTGGCCCCGCTGGCTTTCAGAGCCTGATTCTTCCGTATCCCCAAATCCGAAAAATAATCGTTGAACCATCCAAGCCGTAGATTGAAACCTCCTCCAAAATTAGTATACAATGTGCCTATGGCGGCAGTCCCGGTAACAATCATCTGCACATGTCCGGTGTTTATAATGCCTTTTTCAAGAGCCACGTTGTAATTAATTACAGCATCGGTATTTATCTGATACTCCCACCCCAGAGGTTCATTATTGTACGGTACATATTTATGAAAAAGCTTCTGAACAGCTCCCCCCAGCGATTGAGGACCAATGACTCCCAGATCCAGTCCGGAGGTCTGGCGGTAATGATGCCATTCGTCGTTAGTGACTTTAAAACTGCCAAAATACAGGTAGGAGGCATAAGGCCTGTCGCCATAAAGTATACCTCCTTTCTTGGTTGTTGAAGGTGTATATAAATTTTGTACCAGCGAAAGTCCATAGTAATTCTTTCCCTTCCCCCAGTATGGCAACAGAATGTGCTTAACAGGATTATCACTGATGGCAGGAGCCACATAGTTAAGCCGTATTCCATTGGTGTAGAACTGGTCAGTATTATCGAAAAAATCATTGTCAAACCCGATTTGCAATACCCTGTCGGGACTCAGGATTATTGCCGACCGGAATAGGGTATCACTTCCGGGACTTAGAAGCAGATTTATGTTCAGAGGTTCTGACCAATCGGGATTTGTGGCCCCGGCACGCAAACCCTTAATGGTACTCAGTTGTATCGTATCGGGCAGCCTGTAATGGGTTACAAGAACAACCGTTTCCGGCTTTCTTCGGTGTTTTAATCGTTTTTTACTGCGGATGACGGAGCGGCTTCGTTCCCCGTTTTGTAAAAGTTCATCGTTCGCTTTACTCTGCTTGCTCTGCAGTATGATGGCTTTGAGTTTTTCAGGTGGAAGTGACTTGTTACGCTCTTTATGACCGCCGGATGAACAGCCAAAAAAAAACAGAAACAATATGGCAGTGATAAGAAGCCTCATAGAGTCAGCAAAGTTAGCTAATTCAAAGGCTTGTTTTATACCGGTTTACGAAGCTTAAAACCTGATCGTCGAAAAGCTCTTTGTCCTTGCCGTGAAATTCAACGCGAATCGGAAAATAATAAATCGGAAGATGACTTATGAGTGGAGAAATCTCAGCAGTGTTTAACCGCATCGTGTCCTTTTCGGTGGTTATAATGACTTTTCTCTGGGTAGGAATATCGTTGAACCGGCTTTCGATCTGAGCAATATCAGTGGCGGTAAATGAGTGATGGTCGCGGAATCTCATCAGGATAACATCAGAGCATATTCGTTGTATGTGTTCCTTGAGTAAACTGTGATCGGCAATACCCGTCAGTAGCAATATGCTGACCAGCCTGGCTGGTAATTCACCCGATACTGGCTCCAGAAGAGGAATCGGGTCGCCGTAAGTTATATAAGAGAAAAAGACCTGCTGATTATTCCGGGGAGAGAGGTCCTCCAATATCCTCCTTCTCGAAATTGGAGAGAAGATTTTCGGGGTCTTAGTGACTACGATGATGTCAGCTCTGTCTGCACCATCGCGGAATTCCCTGAGTGTGCCTGATGGCATTACATGGTCTTCGGAATACAGCTTTGCATAAGAAGTGAGAAGAATCGAAAGCCCTGGTTTTACATACCTGTGCTGGAAAGCATCATCGAGCAGAACGACATCCAGGCCGGGATATTTGCCGAGGAGGTTTGTTATGCCCCGCTTCCGGTTCTCGTCAACAGCAACTTTCAAATGCTTAAACTTCCTTATTATCTGAAGGGGTTCGTCTCCGATTTCCTTCACGTCCGACTGCTCCGACCCGATGATAAACCCTTTGCTGTTGCGGCCATAGCCCCGGCTCAGGGTTGCAATCAGACAGGCAGGGGAAAGCAGGCGTATAAGGTATTCAATCTGAGGAGTCTTGCCTGTGCCTCCCATCGAAAGGTTGCCCACCGAAATCACTGCTCTGTCGAACTTCGCGGATGGAAGTATCCTGAAATCAAATAATAAATTCCTCACCAGCATTACGAATCCGTAGAGCAGGGAAAATGGATATACTATGTATTGAAGCAGCTGCATAAATTTCAGAGCTGAAAATTAAGAAAAAAAAGACAATGAAGGAAAAAGTGAGGATTTAAAGTTGGTTTGCCTCTTTTAACATATACCTCAGATTCTTTATCAGTTCTGATATTCCGGTCTCCAGTTTGCTGGTCTTTACAATGAAGTCAGCTGCCCCTGCTTCAAGCAACTTCATCGCCAGCACAGGGTCTGCTATCGATGAAAGATAGACCACCTTTACCTCCGGATAATGGTCTCTGATTTTTCTCAGGAAATCAAAACCGGTATAGTTCCCAATATCATAATCGGTAATGATGAATTCAGGTATCGTATTTTTTTCGAGCCTGTACAAGCACTCCTGTCCGTTAGGAAAAGTATATACCTGGGCAAACTTGTTGATATTAAGGTGATACTTGATCAGGCTGTTATGGATAGGGTTCCTGTCGACAATAAAAATTCTGGGTGTTTGCATTATAGCCTGGTCCTTTTTTTGAAAGACCAAATATTCAAAATAAAGCAGCGTTCTTTGCTTGTCATCCTTGAAACTTGCAAACAACTTACTAACATGGAATTCTGTGTAAATCTCTGAATTTCTTATTTTTGTGTAATAATATCTGTAAAATATGAAACTGAAAGAACTCACTTCGTTTCTGGAAAGCTTTGCTCCGCTTGCTTTTCAGGAGGATTATGATAATTCCGGACTGCTGGCCGGACTGCCGGAACAGGATATCACAGCGGCACTTGTTTGCCTGGATATAACTCCTGCCACGGTTGATGAAGCATTAAGCCGGGGCTGTAATCTGATTATTTCGCATCACCCCTTTATTTTTCATGGTCTGAAAAAGGTTGAACCGGGGAAACCCGAATCCGATATTCTTGTAAAAGTGATTAAGCATGATATTGCCGTGTATGCCATCCATACAAACATAGATAATTCAATCGCAGGCCTGAACGAATTCCTATGCGGGAAGCTTGGCCTTACTACTGTTAAGATTCTTAGTGAAAGAGGCGGGATGCTGTCGAAGCTGGTCACATTTACTCCGCATGGCTACACCGATAAAGTAAGGCAGGCACTGTTTGATGCAGGCGCCGGGGTGATTGGGAAATATGATTTATGCAGCTATAATGTTGAAGGCCAGGGCACGTTCAGGGCTTCGGCGGGAAGTAGTCCCTTTGTGGGTGAGAAAAATGTACCTCATGTAGAAAAAGAGACCAGGATAGAGGTCGTATTTCCTAATTATATAAAAGGGAAACTTGTAAATGCTTTGCTGGCAGCACATCCTTATGAAGAGGTTGCGTTTGATATTTATCCTCTGTCGAATTCGTTTCCTTCCTGCGGGTCGGGGATGCTTGGTAAATTGACAAAACCGATGAAGCCTGAAGATTTTCTTGAAATGTTAAAAAAGAAACTGAAGATTACCCTGGTCAGACATACTGAACTGCCTGACAGGAAAATCGGGAAAGTGGCAATCTGCAGTGGATCGGGTAGTTTTCTTATTCCTGATGCCTTGAAGGCCGGGGCAGATGTTTTTTTGACTTCTGATCTGAAGTACCATGATTTTTTTGATGCCAGCCAACGAATCCTTCTTGCAGATATCGGGCATTATGAAAGCGAGCAATGGATAAAAGACCTGCTGACTGAAAGATTAATTGAAAAATTTCCTACCTTTGCAGTCCTTTCTTCAGGACTACATACAAATCCTGTTCATTATTTATAATCGATTGATATGGCAAAGACAAAAGGAGAATTTATTGCAACCTCGAAGCCTTCAAAGATGGCTAAAAAACCTGCTGTAAAAGAAACGACAGAAAACAAAGCCGAAAAAGAAACAAAGGATCCTAAAAAAAAGGCAGTTATAGTAAAGGAGGAGCAGCCCGCCGAGAAGGTTCAGCCAAAAGCCAAGGCTGAGAGTACGGATGATAAAATTGAGGTTTCGATTGAAAAGAAACTTATCGCTATGTACAGCCTTCAGCAGCTTGATTCACAGGTTGATAAAATCAGGATTATAAGGGGTGAACTTCCTCTTGAAGTCCAGGATCTCGAAGATGAAATTGTAGGTCTGGAAACCCGGGTCGATAATTATTTGCAAGAGACTATTGCCGTTGAGAAATCAATAAGCGAGAAAAAAACATTCATCAAGGATTGTTTTGCACTGATCAAGAAATATGAGGATCAGCAGATGAACGTGAGGAATAACCGAGAATACGACTCGCTTACAAAAGAGATCGAGTTTCAGAATCTTGAGATTCAGCTTGCCGAAAAACGCATCAAGGAATTTCAGGCTTCACTAGAGATCAAGAAAGAGGAGATCGATCGTTATCAGAAGCTGTTTGCCGACCGCAAGAGCGATCTTGAAATTAAGAAAAATGAACTTGATGATATCATTGCTGAAACTGAAAAAGAAGAACAGGATCTTATCACAAATTCAGAGAAGAACAGAAAATACATCGAAGAAAGGCTGTTGACCGCGTATACAAGAATACGCAAGAATGCCAGGAACGGTCTTGCCGTGGTTCAAATTGAACGTGATGCCTGCGGCGGATGCTTTAATAAAATACCTCCTCAGCATCAGCTCGATATCCGTATGCATAAGAAGATTATTGTTTGTGAATACTGCGGAAGAATTCTTGTTGACGATGAAATAGTGAAAAGCGTGCACTGATGTGCCATCGTTACTACAGACCTAAGGCCCGGTTTAGCTTTTTATTTCTGCTAAGCTGGGTTTTTTTATTGCTGTCATTTTCTTCTCATGCTCAATTTAATTATACACCGGCTTGCCAGAAAGCATATCAGGAAATCCTGAATCTGCGTTTTCAGGAGGCCCGTCAGCTGATAGCTGCTGAAAAATCCACCGATCCGGGAAATCTTATTCCTGCTTATCTTGAAAATTATATTGATTACCTTACACTATTCATAGGTGAAGATCATAGTCAGTATGAGCAAATTAAACCTTTATATATCGCCCGGCTGGATGCTTTGGAGAAAGGCCTTAATTCCTCACCATATTGCAACTTCTGTCTGGGTGAATCAAACCTGCAATGGGCTTTTGTGTTGATGAAATTCGGAGAACATACTCAGGCCGCACTCAAAATTCGAAAGGCAAATCAGTTCTTCAGCGAGAACGCCAGGCGATTTCCCGATTTCATCCCAAACAATATAGGCCTCGGCATAACACATTTTTTAGCTGGCCTTGTTCCTGATAGCTATAAATGGATAGCTAACATGATGGGGGTCAGCGGTACTATCAGCCAGGGACTTCAGGAGTTAAAAACTGTAGCCGATTACAGCGGGAACAATGTGATCTTTAATCTTTATAAATCCCAGGCCTTACTTTATATGGCTATGGTGAGCGTAAACCTTGGGAAGGATAAGAGCGAAGCATTGAAAGTGGTAGAACTGATTGCAAAAAACAATACAAATCAAAGTCCGCTCTTAATTTTTGCCCGGGCCAGTATCATGATGAAAAATGGCATGAATGAGAAAGCTCTGGAAATACTTAAACAAAGGACGCGGGATGCAGCCTCCTTTCCATTTTATTTTCTTGATTTCATGGAAGGCAATGCAAGACTTAACAGCCTGGACACCACAGCAATGAGTAATTATAAGTATTTTCTGGGCCATTTCAGGGGAGTACATTACATCAAATCGGCCTGGCAGAAAGTCGGATGGCTGGAATTTATACAAGGCGACACCAGTAGTTATCGCCGGGCAATTTCGAAAGTTCTGAGCAGCGGAACAGCTGGCGGGGATGAGGACAGGCAGGCTGTTCGGGAAGCTGAGTCAAAAGAACTTCCCAATCTGATTCTTCTCAGAGCGCGACTGCTTTTTGATGGAGGGTATTATGAGAAGGCCGTTGCTGAGCTTCAGAACCGGCCTGCAAAATCATTTTTATATACCAGAAAAGACCTTGTGGAGTATCCTTACCGCTTAGGCAGAATTTATCACGAATCGGGAAATCCAGACAAGGCTCTTCCGTTTTATAAGCTTGCAATTCAGAGGGGCAAAAACGATCCATGGTATTTTGCGGCATCTTCAGCCTTGCAGATGGGATTGATTTTCGAGAACAAGGGCGATTTTATCAGGGCCGACAGTGCTTACAAGGTATGCCTGTCATGCAAGCCGGAGGAATATAAAAACAGCCTTAGCCAGAAGGCCAAGGCTGGAATCAGCCGGATAAAATCAAACCGGCATTAAAACCTGAAGCCTATTGTTGTAAGAACAGTATTTGTTGTGTAAGTGTTTGTTGAAGGCGACATTCCAGAATAGTTGTACATATAATATTGCTCTTTCGATTGTGCCCACTGGTATGTTACATCGGTGTAAAAATGCTTCATTCTGTAGCCAAAGCCTCCTGAGAT
>CAIWXI010000030.1 GCA_903916595.1 uncultured Bacteroidales bacterium
AAGGCAGGCGACATCGTGGTCTTTGAAGGTAAGGTCACTCTGGATAAGGATTTTGGTGCCGGTTACTTTTACGAAGTTATTCTCGAAGATGCGAAGCTTACTAAATAAATCTGTTAGCTAAGCTGATATTCTGACAATAAAAAAGCCCTGGCATGCCAGGGCTTTTTTATTTCTACAGGTATTAAAATTACTTCTTGTCAGGAGTTGCAGTTGCGGGAGTGGCTGCTTTCGCACCTTTATCGCAACATTTATCCTTATGCATAGTGCATCCGGGTTTGCAACCATCTTTGGCAGCATCTTTCTTTGCACAGGCAGCGGGAGTTTTTGCATCAGCTTTGGGCTGAGTTGTCTGGGTCGTTGCAGGTTTGACAGTCTGTGCCTGATTCTGTGCAATAACCGTGGTTGTAAAGAATGCTGCCATCGCAATCATTCCAACAAATAATGTGATTTTCTTCATGGTTTTTCTGTTTTATGTTTCAATATTGTTTAAACGTTCGAATTCTGATTAAAGTGCAAAATTACAATTTTTTTTTGAGGGCGGATGACATCTCCCATAATTTTTTACCATTTTCCGGATTCAAAGCTTTGGAATCTATTTCTTTACGATTCATTAAAAAAAGATAATCGAAGGCTTTCCCTTCCACATCCGGCGAAGCAGAAAAATAAATAACGGGTGCAGAAGCATCTTTGGGCGACCTGAAGAACATTCTGAATACCAGTTTCAGCAATGGCTGAAACACTTTTGGCGATTCCCTGGCAATATTCGAATTGACTGGTCCCGGACATAAAGCAAATACTGAACATTGGGTGATGCCGTTCTGATTGAGTCTTCCCGAAAGTTCTACGGCGAATGTCGTTAACAATAACTTGTTGTGGCCGTAATGTTCCATCGATTGCTTTATCCCGTATGGTGTGAACCTGCCGAAATCCTCCCATTTTATAACGGTCGGGTTGCGGTGCGATTCGGAGGAAACGAATATGATCCTGGGGATGGAGGAACCTTCATGAGAGTGCGGATTTGAATCCGATGCAGGGTGCAGGGATGCAGGATGAAGGGATGCAGGATGCAGGGATGCAGGATGCAGGGATGCAAGATGCAGGGATGCAGGATGCAGGTTGCTGAAACTCCCGTTTTCAATAAGTTTTATCACATACAGGAATTTTGAGAAATAATTCACCATAAACATCTCTTCGAAGCCCTGTGGTGTCTTCCGCGACTTGCTGGGTACCACCCCCGCGTTACAAATCAGAATGTCAATCGGAGCAAACTGCGAACGAAGATCAGAAGCAAGCTTTTCAATGCTGTTCACATCGCTGAAATCAACATGCAGCATATGTACATCGTTGTTCCCGCTGATTTTTTTCACTTCTTCTCCTTTTCCAGGAATGCCGCTGCGGCATGCCATGATGGTTTTAGCTCCTCTCGAAGCCACCTCAACCGCGATGGCAAAACCAAGTCCCGAGCTGGCACCGTCTACAACCACAGTCTTGCCGTCGAGGCGGTCCGACTCGCTCAGAACCCCTACCGGCACCTGTTTCTTAAACAGATCCAAAATACCTGTCAATGTAGCCCTGAACGGGTCCTTGTACTTCTCTTGTTTATTGTCGCCCATAATGATCCTTTATAAAGTTCTGATAATGTGATGTGTGAAGATCGATGTCGGATTCAGTTAGCCCGAAATCACCCAGAGAATATTGATGAACGCCATGCTTGCGGTGGGGATGTTCCAGCTCATGCTGTTTAAACCGCTCAACCAGCCGGGGAGTCAGCCCTCCATCCATCGAATAAATCCTTCCGAGCTCCTTATTAGAATCACTGATGAGATCCTTATAATAAATGTCCATGAACTTGTCGCTGTTATTCCCTTCAAGCCTGTAATCCAGCGCCTGCTGAAGCATATAACCTGTCTTCCTCACCCAGTGTGCCGCAATTTTCCGCTCATCCACATCATCGCTGAACATCATATAATTGTAAGTGAGCATGCTCAGGTAAGAAGGTACTGATTCGTAAATGTTCCTGTGAGGCCATATGAAGTTAACGTCGTTGAAACACTTTTCTATGAGATGCGGAAACTCGAGATGGTGAGGGGTTTTCAGAACCCAGCGTTTGGCCGGTTTCACCCATTGTAAAAATTTCAGGAGCTTCACCGCATATTCATACGCCGGTGTCTGGTCGGTTTGTTCCAGCCATGAAGCATAGGAAGGCACATTCATCATCGCCTCGGTGGTGGTACTGAGGAAACTTACATCGAGCATCAGGATATCTTCCTCGGGTTGCATAGCATCGATAGGATGAATGGCGAAGAATCCCGGCGACATCAGCTCTACGGCCTTGACCGACATACGTGCGACCTTGATACGTTTTGGATCTTGATGAAGCTCTGAAGGGCTGAAATTCAGCTTCAATGGCATGGGATTGATCACCTCCCAGCTTGGGATCACCCGGTGATTGGGATCTACGGCAAGCAGGCGCTGCAGTTTGGTCGTACCAGTGCGCTGCAAACCTACAATAATCCAGGCGGGATACAATTCCTGCTCCAGGATCTCAGGATGTTTCTTGAAAAAATACTCCGCCCTCAGCCTTATGGCAATCAGACTCGTAAGCCTTTCGCGGGTAATGAAACGCCCAATGGGATTCAGGTTTGCTTCTTCATTGATCGAAGCAAGCATGCGATCGACCGGTTCATCCCAGAAGTCTTTACCAAGATCGTTCAGACCTGTGAGTTTTTTCGCCCGGCCTATCAGCCCATCCTTATTAAGTTTTATTTTCGAACCCAGCAGATAAGTGTTCTTCCAGATCGAATTTATACCTCTGAATAAAAGCGGGCGTTTTGAGAAAGTTTTATCATTCATTAAACAGGTCTTGAAAAAAGTTCGCAAGTTATAGAAAATCCTGACGCCAGCAATCAAAGAAACAGGAATGGTAAGAATGGGCTCATAAAACCCTTGACCAGATCTCGAAAAAAGTTACACTCCGGTTCCCTCAGTGGTGTTTATTGTTGTAACTTTGTACAATACGGCAATTAGAGTGACCTATACAGTACATATTCATGATAAGGGCAAAAAAGCAAAAAGCATTATTAACATGCTTAAAACCCTTGAAGAAGATTATGATTTCATCGAAATCGTTGAAGAACCTGATGACATTTATCCTCAGACTGAACAGCTACTTAAACAGCGATATCATGAATTTCTGGAAAACCCAGGCGGGAAAGACTGGAATGACCTTAAAAAAGAATTAAAAAAATTGTGACGGCCGGTAAACTCATTTTCACATCCTGAGCTGAGGCGAATATCAAAGAATCATTTATTTGGTATGAGACGCAACTGCCCGGAGCAGGTGATAAATTCGTTGATGAAGTTAATTCTGTTGCAGTAAGAATTTTGAAACATCCTGGCCATTTTCCTGAGGTCCTGCAAAATATTCATAAAGCAAATCTTAAAGAATTTCCCTTTTCTGTTTTCTTTGTTATTTTCACTAGTGATATTTATGTAATTGCCATATTCCATAATAGCAGAAACCCTCAAATCTGGAAAAACCGGACATTAAAGTAATTTTATCGCTTACTTTTACTGCGGATGGCGGAGTGAAATCACTTTGCATGATGGTTCCAGCGCCTGCGCACCGGAATTCAGACGATACCACCTCCAGAGCATAGTGCCTTCGGAATGCCCGCAGGTGTTGATCCAGTTGGGTAGTCCTGGATCGGAATGGGCCACGATGACCTTTACCGAGCCGTCAGCTTCGTACACCGCCGACGCCTTGTTTACACAGATCGTGAAATACCTGTAATCGAGTGACTCCATCCAGTAATTGTTCAGCTGGAAATTCCAGGAGTCACAGTCGGGGGGCTTCACCTCAATAAGCAGAGCCTCTTCGGCAGCAAGTTTCCAGTAACTGTGGTAATAAATGATAGATGCATCGCCTCCTGCGTCATTTGATTTCTTCTGATCGAAGAGGGGAAGTTTATTGGTGTGCTGCTGAAAGCCTTTAGCCCATCGTGAAAACAGCATGGCCGCACCGCCAACGAACATGGACGCGGTGTTCAGTCCCTGGTCAACCATGGCCGGAGTGATATTTCCCGGTGCTTTCCGGCCGTCAAGATTCTCGATTGTTAATTCGGCAGGGGTCTCGGTAAAGCGGTTGTTAAAGGTCTGCCTCACCATCAGCATACTGCTTGTTTCTTCTATTTTGAGCCAGTTTTTTCCCTTCTTTTCTTTGCTTAGGATGACTTCAAAACTTCCATCCGCCTCATATAGTATTTCATTATGTTCAAGGACTGCGCAGGGGGCCATGCCGCCGGTAGTCCCGTAATTGCCGTTCTGAGTGAACAGCCCGAAATAATGGACTGTATTCCTTTTTCCTGTGAGCCTGTATTCATACTCCCCGCTGATCTGGGCATTGAAATAATAATTGTCGGGATTGTCGGCTCCAAGTTTGATTGTTTCATGAGCCGTACGTCTGAGAACAGGAAAAGAAGGATCGTTGAATTCAATAAAGGCTTCAAGTCCGCCCCGGGTTAGCCTGCTGAGATATCGTATGCCTTCGGCCTGGCTAAAACCATCCTTTGGGGTTCCGGGCATTTTCAGAGCAGCACCCGCGGCTTTCAGGTTATCGCAGAATTCATCCCATGCCTTACCCGAAACGATGCGTTCGACGTGGATGTCATCCGCAGTCTTGCCTTTAATCTTTAACATAAACAACTGCCAGGCCTTCATGGTCCTGAGAAAGAAAAAAAGCAGTTTAGACATTCGCCGGAAATTAAGTATTATTGCAGGCCGCAAATTTATAAAATATCATGGAACAAGCGCAATGGGCTCTGATCGCAGGATCGGCAGGGGGTTTAGGAGAGGCGTTTACTCTGCTGCTTGCCGAACAAGGGTTTAACCTGATTCTGGCAGATCGTGACGAAGAAGCGTTGGGGAAGATCGTGACGAAGATCGTGACGAAATACGATATTAAAGTCGTGAGTTTGTGTGTTGACCTGGCGGATGAGAATGCGTGGAGGGTATGCATGGATGCGGTAAGGGATGCGGGATGCGGGATGCAGGATGCGGGGTGCGGGATGCAGGATGCGGGATGCGGGATGCAGGATGCGGGATGCGGGATGCAGGATGCGGGATGCGGGATGCTGGTTTATTGTGCAGCCATGTCGGAGGTGAAGCCTTTTCTTGATCACTCGCCCGAAAACCTCAACCGCTTTATTGATGTGAACAACCGCACGGCCATGCTTCTTGTTCATGCGTTTGCCGGGTATCTAAGGGATCAGAAGAAACCGGGGAAAATACTCCTGATGTCGTCCCTGGCCGGACTGATGTCGCCCGTTTACGTTACTCCCTATGCAGCCAGCAAAGCTTTCCTGATAAGCCTGTCCAGGTCTTTATTCTACGAGCTGAAGCCTCTTCAGATCGGCATCAGTGTTTGCTGCGCGGGTATCATCAACACACCGAAATTCCTGGAAAGCAAGGCGCATGGCGACATACCGATGGCTGACCCGTTAAAAGTTGCCGCCTATGCAATAAAAATGTGCGGAAAAAAGGCGGTCTGTATCCATGGATTTACAAACCGCCTGAGTTATTTTTTTATTTCAGGAATTCTGCCTTCCGCCCTTGCTTCGTATTTCGTGAACAGGGCCATGCGCAAAATGTACCCTACTTTCTCTCGCTGACCGGGATATATTTATGGTCGGGCTCAACCGCCTTGTATGCCGGACGGATGATCCTGCGTCCGCTGATCAGTTCCTCGAGACGGTGTGAACACCAGCCTGAGATACGTGAAATAGCGAAGAGAGGAGTAAATAATTCCTTGGGTATCTTTAGACATTCATACACAAAGCCGCTGTAAAAGTCAACGTTCGGAGAGATCAGTTTTTCCTTGGTCCCTTTGAATTCATAATAGATCTCTGGTCCTATACGTTCAATAGCCTCGTACAGAGCCATTTCCTTTTCACGTCCTTTTTCTTTGGAAAGCAGCCTGGCTTTTTCTTTCAGAAGGATGGCCCTTGGATCGGAAACAGTATACACTGCATGCCCGAAACCGTAAATCTTTCCGCTTTTGTCATAAGCTTCTTTCTTCAGTATCTTACGCAGATATTCGGTCACTTCGTCATCATTGCCCCAATTTTTGATATTGGTCTTGATGTTGTCCATCATATCGATCACCTCAATATTTGCCCCGCCATGGAGTGGTCCTTTAAGGGAACCTATAGCTGCGACGATAGCCGAATACGTATCGGTGCCGCTGGAACTTACAACCCGGGTTGTAAAAGTGGAGTTGTTTCCGCCTCCGTGCTCGGCATGAAGCATAAGGCAAAGATCAAGAAGTTCGGCTTCGAGAGGCGTATAATCATGCCCCTTTAGCATATACAGAAAATTTTCGGCTGTACCTAGTTTCTTATCCGGATAACGCACCGTAAGTGTATCATAATAAATAAGATGGCGCATGGCATGGTAGGAATACACTGCAATGGTCGGAAACTTTGCAATAAGGCTGATCGACTGCCGTATAATATTTTGAATGCTCGTGTCGTCTGCCTCTTCATCGAGGGTATACAAGGCAAGGATCGACCTGGCAAGCATATTCATAATGTCCTTTCCTTTCATGGTCAGGATCATATCCCTGTTAAAATTCTCAGGCAGAGCCCTTTGTTCAGCAAGACCTTCTGAAAACACTTTCAGTTCTTCTTCTTTGGGGAGACGCCCAAACAAAAGAAGAAACACGGTTTCGTCAAAACCGGCGCGTTTCCCGGCCTGGTTGCCGCGAACCAGATCGCTGATCTCAATCCCCCGGTATATCAGTTTGCCGTCAATAGCTTCAAGCTTACCATCGATTTTTTCGTACCCAACTACGCTTCCGACCCTTGTAAGTCCTACAAGTACACCCGTATGATCTGCATTCCGCAAACCTCTTTTTACATCAAACTGCTTGAAAAGCTGCTCGTCAATAGTGCATGAACTTTCCGTTTCAGGGGCATGTTCAGCAATAAATTTCTTCATGTCCATATCTGTCCTTTTAGTGATTGTACAAATGTAATTATTTTTCCTTCATGTAGTTGAGTGCGCTGCCGGCTTTGAACCATTTTATTTGCAAATCGCTGTAGGTATGGTTCAGGCGGATGTCTTCGATAGCACCTCCGGCATGGTGAATTGTGAGTGTCAACGGCCTGCCGGGAGCGAATTCATCCAGTCCTCTCAGGTCAAAACTGTCATCCTCACGAATTTTATTGTAATCGGCCGGATTGGCAAAGGTCAAAGCGAGCATGCCCTGCTTTTTAAGGTTGGTCTCATGGATCCTCGCGAAGGACCTGACCAGAACAACCCTTACACCAAGAAACCGTGGTTCCATCGCGGCATGTTCACGCGATGAACCTTCACCGTAATTTTCATCGCCAACAACCAGTGACGGGATGTTTTGGGACTTATAATACCTGGCTGTTTTTGACACTTCAGCATATTCGCCGGTTATTCCGTTCTTCACCGAGTTGGTTTTTCCATTAAAGGTATTGACTGCGCCCATCAGCAGGTTATCGGATATCTTGTCGAGATGTCCGCGGTACTTCAGCCATGGGCCTGCCATGGAGATATGATCGGTAGTGCATTTGCCTTTTGCCTTGATGAGCAGCCTCATTCCGGTAACATCTTTCCCGTTCCATGTATCAAAGGGTTCCAGAAGCTGAAGCCTGTCGGAAGCGGGATTCACGGTTACGGCGATCCCCGGCTGATCGGCGGGAGGAGGCAGGAAGCCAGAATCTTTTACATCGAACCCCCTGGGCGGCAACTCGTATCCCTGTGGCTCGTCGAGCATCACCTCAAGGCCATCAGCATTCACAATAAAATCTTTTGCAGGATTGAATGAAAGTTTTCCTGCCAGAACCATGGCTGTAACCATCTCGGGAGAAGCGATAAAAGTATGTGTACCGGCATTGCCATCGTTTCGTTTGGCGAAATTCCTGTTAAAGGATGTAACGATGGAATTTTTCCTGTCGGGGTCGTCGATCTTCCTCGACCACTGACCGATACAGGGGCCGCAGGCGTTGGCCATGATCACCCCTCCTATCTCATCAAACGCATCAAGCAATCCATCTCTTTCTGCCGTATATCTGATTTGCTCAGAACCGGGAGTGATGATAAAGCCTGCTTTCACATTCAGCTTTTTGGATTTAGCCTGGCGGGCAATGAATGCGGCCCTGGAAAGATCTTCATAGGATGAGTTGGTGCAGGAACCGATCAGCCCGACTTCAAGTGTATCGGGATAATTGTTTTCTTTAAGAAAAGCAGGAAGTACCGAGACGGGGGTAGCCAGGTCTGGTGTAAACGGTCCGTTCACATAGGGTTCAAGTTCCGAAAGATTGATTTTAATATACTGGTCGTAATACTTTGAAGGATCTTTCGCTACTTCAGGATCGGCCTTCAGGAAAGCTGCATACTGACCGGCTTTTTCAGCAACAACTTTTCTTCCGGTAGCTTCAAGATAGCGTTTCATGCTGTCATCATACGCAAACACCGAACATGTAGCGCCAACTTCGGCGCCCATATTGCAGATTGTTCCTTTTCCGGTGCAGGAGAGTGACTCTGCACCTTCTCCGAAATATTCAATGATAAAGCCGGTACCTCCTTTTACAGTGAGTTGGCCCGAAATAGCCAGTATAATATCTTTTGATGAGACCCAGCCGTTTAACTTGCCGGTAAGCTCAATCCCCATGATCTTCGGCATTTTAAGTTCCAGCGGAATGCCCGACATCACATCCACTGCATCGGCTCCGCCAACACCTATGGCAAGCATACCCAGTCCGCCGGCATTGGGAGTATGCGAGTCCGTCCCTATCATCATCTGGCCGGGAAAAGCATAATTTTCAAACACTACCTGGTGAATGATACCAGCGCCGGGTTTCCAGAATCCTATCCCGTATTTTGCCGAGACTGACTGAAGGAAGTCGTACACTTCGGCATTTTGTGATAATGCCGCTGTGAGGTCAGAGCTAACCCCTTCTTTTGCCAGAATAAGGTGATCGCAATGCACTGTAGCCGGGACAGCCGAACCTGGCCTTCCGGCCGTCATAAACTGAAGCAATGCCATCTGGGCCGTGGCATCCTGCATAGCCACCCGGTCAATCTGGAAATTCACGTAATCGCCACCTCTCTCGAAAGGTACTGAGGGAATATCATCGTACAGATGTCCGTACAAAAGCTTCTCGGTAAGCGTTAGAGGGTGGTTCAGTACCGTTCTCGCTTTCTCGGTTGATCTGCTGATCTTATGATAGATAGCCTCTATGTTTTCTTCTTTTAGTAACATGCTTGAAAATATCTTTAATTCGAAGTCAAAATTAACAATTTGAATCGATAAATTTGCATGTTTCGTTTGATGATTCTGATTAAAACCTGAGATCATGCTGGCTGATTTACTGAGTTCCTGGAAAAACGCAGAAGATGCGCAAAAACCTGTTTTTGCTTCGGCCCTTCTTGACGGGGCAGAGGCCGCACTTGAAGCGATACCCCATGCCGGTCCTGAACGAATTACGTCTCTCCATGCCGGTCCTGAACGTATTACCCTGGCCCACCCGAGGAAAAGCCGGGATGAGACAGGAAGTATCGCCAGGGAAACATGGCTGGATTTCCTGAATGAAACCGGGAGAGCCATCTTCCTGAAACACTTTGATACTCCTCAGAGAAACCGCTGGGCGGAGGTTGTGTTCAGAGTACTCCAGATTTCCCGTTTTTCCTTCAACGACCTGATGCAACAGAGAGTGAACGAACATCCGCGGCAGGTCCTTTTTAAAGATATGTCGGCAACACCCCCGGTTGACTGGACATACGAACAGATTTACCGTCATCTTAAAGAAATTTCCGCGATCATTTGCAAGACTGTCAGCGAAGAACCCAGGGTGGCAATATACACCGAGAACTGTGTTGAAGGGGCTTGTGTTGATCTCTCATGCCTGTGTTCGGGTATTTTCATTTCGCCAATCAGCATTCATTTCGGTGTGGAAATTGTATCGGCCCTGTTTGATAAACTTTCCATCAACATGGCCTTTTCCGATACCCCCCAGAGGATTGCGGTTCTGGAAAAGGTCAATGAAATGACGGCCAAACGATTTCAGATCCTCACGATAAGCCCGGGTTCAAAGAAAGGTTCTTCAGTAGCTTACCTTCAGGAAGAATGTAAGAAGCTCTCGCGTTCCGAGATCGAAGACATTCATGCATCCCGGCCCGTCAAAAGTACGAATGCTGTTGCCACAACCATGTTCACTTCGGGAAGCACCGGACTTCCCAAGGGAGTCTCCTTTTCGATATATAATATTTTATCTAAACGTTTTGCCCGTGCAGCGGCCCTCCCCGAAGTTGACCATGAGACTTTACTCTGTTACCTTCCATTGTTCCATACTTTTGGCAGATACCTTGAAATGACCGGGGCGATTTACTGGCATGGCACTTATGTTTTTGCCGGGAACAGTTCTGCCGAAACCCTGTTTGACCTTTTTCCCAGGATCAATCCCAGCGGCTTTATCAGTATCCCTCTTCGCTGGCAGGAACTCTATGAAAAATGTCAGGAAAAGATCAGCGGGATAGAGAGTTCAGAGCTGAAGGCAAGGGCTATTGAAGAAGTTACAGGCAACCGCCTTAAATGGGGCCTCAGTGCTGCAGGGTATCTTGACCCCCAGGTATTCCGGTTCTTCAACGCTCATGGCATCGCCTTATCGAGCGGGTTTGGCATGACTGAAGCTACAGGTGGGATAACCATGACACCCCCTTTTCAATATCAGGATTTTAAAGTGGGAATTCCCTTGCCAGGCGTTGTCACCAGGCTGAACGAAAACCGGGAACTGGAAATCAGCGGTCATTATATTGCAAGGTACCTCGAAGATGCTCCTCCTGAAGGGGTGATCCCCTACCCCGTTTCTGAAAAGAAAGACTACTGGCTGAAGACCGGTGATGTCTTCATCATCAATAAAGACGGGTACCATGAGATTGTCGACAGGGTAAAGGACATTTATAAGAATAACCGTGGCCAGACTGTCGCCCCCCAGGTGATAGAAAAGAAATTTCATCATGTCCCGGGTATTAAAAGCACTTTCGTGGTAGGTGATAACAAGCCGTACAATGTACTTCTGATTGTTCCTGACAAAGCTGATACTCTGTTCGCCTCCATCAAGGGACATAACCTCCGGGAATATTTTCACCAGATCGTCATGTCGGCAAACAAAGATGTTGCACCCTATGAAAGGGTTGTCAATTTTACGCTGCTTGAAAGGGAATTCAGCGCCGAAAAAGGCGAACTTACACCAAAAGGATCGTTTAACCGTAAAGCCATAGAAAACGGATTCTCCTCCCTCATTGATTCACTTTACCAGAGCAATATAGTTCAGATTGAACGTCCCGGCATCAGCATCTCCATCCCGAAATGGGTTTACAGGGATTTAGGGATACTGGAAACCGATATTGTGTTCAGCAAGGACAGGCTCGTGAACAAACGCACGAAGCACAGCTTAAAAATCAGAAAACACAAAAAGGGAGGCTGGATCGTTGGCGACCTGGTCTATGGCATCAATGGCAAAATACTGGATCTGGGGATGTTTACCCGTTCTCCGAAACTCTGGACCGGGAACCCTGCCTTAATTTCATTCTGTCCGGTGAAGGAGGGCTGGGACGTTCCGGTAAAAGGGATCACCGAAAGTATTTACCTGAACCAACCAGGTTTAATCAATGAGCACGAATGCAAGGCCCCGGCAAATATACGCGATCAGTTTTTGGCTAACACTAATCTTCTCCTCTGCCAGGCATTATACTCAACTGATTCCCTGGCTGAAGCTGCTATTGTAAAAATAGGAGAAATGTTTGGAGAAGCGGAACCCAGGCTTGCCGAAGTGATGAGGCTGAGGCTTGAAGCCCTGGCTTTCCATCCTTCTGAAGAGATCCGATGCCTGGCCTACCGGACTATCCTCCTGCATGCTTCACAGCCTGAAACCATTCCCAACCTGCCGATGTTCCTCGAGTCGGGACTCTCGTTCCTGAACGAAAAATCAATCAGGGCCATTGCTTCCTCAAAAATCGGAAAACACAGACTTGACGCACTTAAGCAAAGACTTTATTTTTACCGCACTTATTTCACTTGGCCGGTACCTGTAAAAACGCGGAGGCAATTCGAGGATGTGCTCAGGATGCTATTCAATTTTGCACTTCAGCATCTCGACTTTTATGTTCCAGTGAGGGCCGAACTTTCGAGATGGATACTTCACCGCCAGGATCCATGGCTTTCGAAAAAAGCTGAAAATTATTTTTATAAGCTGGCTGATGTGTTTGAGACCTATATGGAAGGAAGAGGACAGAAATATCCCCTCGCAATCTGGCGATCAAAAATGGTGTTTGAGCATGGGATTCAGGACAATGACAAAGAAAGGATTCTGAATATTCTCCAGTCAACAAGGTTTCTTGAAGAGAGCATCGCCCTGACGTTTAACGAATGGGATTTTGACCTTAAAGACGCTCCTCCCGGTGGGATATGGTTGCTGCGCCTACTGGCCTATAAGGAATTCAAACATTACAGAATGAGTATCAACACCAGGGCCGGAAAACATTTTGACCTGCATTTTGTAATCAGTAACAATGCGAAATTTAAACCCAACCCCGATACGTTTTACTGGCAGGCTTCCCTTGCAGGCTTCCCGTATGGTGCAGCCGTGGCTTCCTTATTGGGCAGTAGCAGGCCAAATCTCGGACTTCTCAGCACTCAATATATCGGAGGGCTTACTGCCTGGGATAAGATCAGGGAATTCGCTGAAATTCACCGTTCTTCGGGGTATGTCAGGCCCAACGCCTGGAAAAAAGTTTTTATACGCTCCCTGGCTACTGTTTTCAAAGCCTGGCACCATAGTGGGTACCAGATAGTGCCGGGAGCTATCACCCCCACTAACATCTCGGTCCCGGAAATGGATTTTCGGGAATCGGCCGTGATCCTTACCCTTACGGGCTGGTCGGAGTACCGCGATCCTCTTTCGCTTATTTCCCCAATGGTAGAGGATTACTACTGTAAAACCGTTGCATTGTACCCATGGGTCAAAAAACAGATCGAGATCCAGTGGATCTTCGATGCCTGTATTGAAGCCCTGGGCAAGGAGGAGGCCATAAAGTTCCTTGACAGCTTAATGAACGAACTGAGTAAACGACTTGTAATTTGCCATGATCAGAGCAAACTGAAAGACCACCTTGCAAAATACCTTACAGAAAATATAAAACGCTTCCACCTTCCGCTTTCATTGTTCGCAGCCATCGACCAGTATATCGACTGGCATCGTATGAATCCCATGACAACCGTTACAGCCAGGGAACAAACTATAATTGAACTCATGGAACTTTTCAGGCTAAACTTGTGGCCCGACCTGGTGAGATATTATTTTTACCGGCATACATATTTCATGAACTTCAGCACTGAGGTCATAGTATCATTTGATAATCTGCTCGAAAAAATGCAGGAAAAACAGGATACTTTGCCTATCCAGATGATAGAACTTTCCGATCTGCAGTCAGCCATATCAGAAGAAGAAGATAAAAATATTTTCAGCCATATGGTTTTTCCAAGGCTACAGACCGATCAGCATATAGACCTGTTGAAAATAGGGGAAATCTCAAAAGAGCATATTCTTGTACGCTTCGACATTCACGACAGCGAAGGAAAACAGTATACACAGTATGAGCCTGTTGAGCCAAGGGAAATTGGTCAGCTCTACCAGATGTTCTTCAGGGAGAATTACCCCAAGGAGATCAGCAAAACAGATCATCTGCATGTAGTTTCTGACCTATCAGGTAAAATTATCGGCGGGCTCACCTGGCATTTTCTGGATGCCGAGACAGCGCTGTTCGACGGAATCGTCGTAACTTCGGCCCTTCAGGGAAAAGGAATTGCTGCTGCCATGATCGCAAATTTCTTTGTCAGCATTTCGGTATACGGCATCAAGATCATAAAAGCACATTTTCTTTTCGGAAATTATTATATGAAACATTTCTTTGAAATCGATCAGAAATGGGGAGCGCTGGTGAAAGTGATATGATGTACGATGTACGATGTACGATGTACGATGTACGATGTACGATGTACGATGTACGATGTACGATGTACGATGTACGATGTACGATGTACGATGTACGATGTACGATTTCACCATCTCACCATTTCACCATTTCACCATTTATTAACTATTAACACATTAACATCATGGGAGAGAAAATAACACTAACGAATGGCCGGTTGAATGTCCCCGACAACCCGGTGATACCTTTTATTGAAGGCGACGGCACGGGCCCGGATATCTGGAATGCAAGTGTAAAAGTTTTTGATGCAGCCGTTGAAAAGGCTTATTCAGGTAAACGTAAAATTGCCTGGAAAGAAGTGCTGGCCGGCGAAAAAGCTTTCAAACAAACAGGGGAATGGTTACCTCAGGCTACCCTCGATGAGATCCGCGAATACATTGTGGCTATCAAAGGTCCCCTCACAACACCTGTGGGTGGTGGAATACGTTCCCTGAATGTGGCCCTGAGGCAGATATTAGATCTATACGTATGCCTCAGGCCGGTAAGATATTTCACGGGAGTTCCTTCCCCGGTTAAAAAACCGGAACTTACCGATATGGTCATCTTCCGTGAAAATTCTGAAGATATATACGCGGGGATTGAATGGATGGCAGGTACTGCCGAGGTGAAAAAAGTCCTGGATTTCCTTATCGGTGAAATGGGAGTTAAAAAGATCCGGTTCCCTGAGAGCTCCTCTATCGGTATCAAACCGGTATCGAAAGCGGGAACTGAACGACTGGTGAGAGCTGCAATAGAGTTTGCCATAGAAAAGAAAAAGCCATCTGTAACCCTGGTGCATAAGGGGAATATAATGAAGTACACCGAAGGAGGCTTTAAAACCTGGGGTTATGCACTTGCAGAAAAGGAATTCAGTGCAAAAGTCTTTACCTGGACTCAGTATGATAAGATAAAGGATCAGGATGGTGAACAGGCTGCTGAAGAAGCTCAGAAAAGAGCTGTATCAGAAGGCCGCATTATCATCAAGGATGTCATTGCCGATGCATTCCTGCAGCAGATTCTTACCCGGCCGGCTGATTACTCGGTTATTGCAACTCTGAACCTCAACGGCGATTATATCTCCGATGCTCTGGCCGCCATTGTAGGGGGAATAGGTATCGCCCCGGGAGCCAATATCAACTATGAAACCGGCCATGCAGTGTTTGAAGCCACACATGGCACGGCTCCTAAATATGCCAATAAGGACCAGGTAAACCCGGGTTCGGTGATCCTTTCCGGAGTGATGATGTTGGAATATATGGGATGGCACGAGGCCGGAGCCCTTATTGTGAAGGGACTGGAGGCTTCTATTGCAAAAAAGAGGGTGACTTACGATTTTGAACGCCAGATGGAGGGCGCTACTAAACTCAAATGTTCAGAGTTTGGTTCTGAGATCATCGCAAATATGTAATGAATAAAAAAGCCGGGTTTCAGCCCGGCTTTTTTATTAATAGAAACTCGGACATTCCATGGCGCCGCCATATTTCCTTCCACCCCCACCTCCGGGTAAAGAACCGCCACCGCCACCGCCGCCGAAGATCGACAATTTATCGAACTCGAGAATAAGACTTATTTCATGAGCGCCGCCAGTACCCTGTAAAGCGCCACTTATCTGGATGTCATATGAATACATAAATTTAATACTCATATTTTCATAAAAATTGTATTTGTAGCCAGCTAACACTGCACAAGCGCTGTTAACTACACCGGTCAAAGTGCTCTTATACCAGCAACCAAGGTATAGATTGTACTTCAAAAGGTTTAGTCCAAACTGCAGGGAGTTAAGGTTTGCCTGGTTCATGTACAAAGCTCCGACGTTGATCTTAAGAGGCTCCGATGCACTGGCATACATTGCACTGGAACTTCCCCCCGGGCCGGTTGCAAAAACAAGGTCAAGATGGCCAACCCATTTTCTTGGATACTGCGAAGAACCTACAGAAAGAAAGGAAACATCAGGTTTGAAAATATGATCCACGGCAAAGCCCACATTACCGGTTATATTTCCTTCAGTTGATGAAAACTGAAGAATACCACCTGCACCGAAATCGGGTACCACCCTTTTATTAGCATTAAAATCAGTGAACCCGTTTTGGTAAATATTCCCGTATCTTGGGTCTAAACTACTTGTGAATACAAGGTCATCGTAGTTAATCTTTCGTTGCATAATACCTGCTTTAACACCCACCTGAGCAACCATAAAGCTTGTAATAGGAATACGAACACCAATGGTCAGAGATACATTAAGGTTGTTTATCAGACCAACTCCGGGATTATCCGATTCAACTTGCAATCCCAGTCCCCCGGCCCCTGGCAATCCACGATCACCCAGGTCGGCCGAGAAATAATAAGACTTAAAAGGAATCGGAGCAGAAGGCCACTGATCCCTGAACAGGAATCTCGCGCGAAGGCCGGTGTTAAGCCCGGTAAACGCGGGGTTTACATAAAGTGGTGCGCTGAAATACTGAGTGTAATTCATGTCCTGCCCAAGGGCAGTTGTAAGAGGCATTATCCAGACCAGAACCAGCAGGCAAAGAATACATAATCGTTTTTTCATCGGGCTTTATGTTAGATAATGTTATCTTAATAATATTACTGATCCCATTGTACCACCACTGCCGCTTACGCCGGTGTTCGAACCGGTCCAGGGAGAGTCGTCAATGAAGGTCGCGGTTGCCTTCCAGAAATAATTTCCCTGAGGCATCAATTCTCCGTTATAAGTACCATCCCACCCGTCAAGCGGGGCGCCGTTATTGTCGAGTCTGTTCGACTCCCACATAAGATGCCCCCCAGGATCGAATACCTGCATAAGATAGGTTTTCAGGTTAATACCTACCGGCTTAAATAACCTTACTGCCATATTGCCGCTTGTAGGGGCAAAGGCATTCGGTACGAAGAGACCGCGGAACAGGATTTTATACTCGTAGAAAGTTGTATCCTTACAACCAAAGTTATTTGTTGAGATAAGTCTTATGGAATACGTTCCATCCTCTGAATACGTTGCTACAGGATTTGTATCATTGCTGGTTTTTCCATTACCGAAATCCCAGGTATAGCCAGATGCTCCTACAGTAAGGTTATTCAGTTTGACTCTTCCGGGAATTCCGTCATACCCGTTAATCAGAGTAAATGCCGATATTGGTGTAATATGCACTGTTACTGTCGAGTCAAGTGTATCCCTGCATCCATAATTGTCTTTGACAATCAGGCTTACCAGATAATCTCCTCCCGATTTGTACTTGTATACCGGATCCTGTAGCAATGAAGTATCCTTCTTTGAACTCATATCACCGAACTGCCAACGCCAGTATGCTATGGTTGTGTCTGCAATCAATGTAGTGTCTCTGAAGTATGTAGGATCACCTGTACAGGCAGCAGTATAACTGAAACTTGCTACTGGCAAACCATATATCCTCATGGATTTTACAAGAGAGTCTTTACATCCGAATTTATTCATCGTTACGAGTTTCACATCAAATGTATCTCTGCTTGTATAAGTATGCGTGGGATTTTTCAGTATCGATGTGTCTTTCGCACCTGAAGAAGGTTCACCAAAGGTCCAGACCCATGCCGAAATCCCTTCTCCATAAGTAAGCGAAGTGTCCCTGAACAATGAGGGCTGATGGAGGCAAACGGGTATATCCGAGAATAAGGTCTTAGGTGTAGGATGGATTATAACCTGCTGTGTAATACTATCGGGCACATCCTTCGAATTAACGACAGCCTTGATCCATAGCTTCACATTATAGGTCCCCGCGAGGGCATACCTGTGCTGTAAATACTGGGAATATGTACTGTAAGTTGTATCCTTTCCGTCGCCCCATGTCCATTTCCATAGTCTTATCCGGCTCGTGGGGATTGATGTATCCTGGAATGTCACCATGTAATTGGCACACCTGAGCGTATCCTGGTAAGTGTAATCAGCCTTGATACACGGCAGCCTTGTAACTCCCTTTGTAATACTGTCTACACATCCGCGGGTATTTGTAACGATCAGGGTTACAAGGTAATCACCTGGTACGCTGTAAATATGTGATGTGTCTCCGGGGCCTGGTGCTGGTATAATCAGAGGCGCTGATCCATCACCAAAACGCCATTCCCAGCTTGCAATAGTCCCGGTACCGAAATTTGTGGTTGTGTCGTTAAAATGCAGTACGCTGTCGCATTGAGGCGCCACATAACTGAAAAATGGTTTTGGCAAAGCATACACCTGAATTGTTCTGAAAACACTATCGATACAATTATCGGAATTAAACACTTTCAGCTTCACATAATATAAGCCGGGAGCTGTGAAGATATGAGATGCATTATACAGGCTCGAATTATTGGCCGGGCCTGAATTGGGATCACCGAATTCCCACCTTGGTGAGAATAAAGAGTCTCCTGCAGCTTGATTCACAGGATGAAAATGGGTCGCGTAAGCAAGACATACAGTATCGTTGGTAAAGGTAAATTTAAAGGCAGGTTTCACCCTCACACTATCAACAACAGTATCCTTACATCCATATGAATCAGTAACCATAAGTGTTACAGCATAGGTAGTGTCGGTAACCGGGAATGTATACACCGGATTTGGAACCGTGGATGTACCTCCTGCTTCGAAGTTCCATAAATGGTCTGTAATGACTGCTCCGGCAGCCGACGACAAATCCTGGAATGTCACCTGTCCCTTCGGACAGAATTTGCTGGTATACTGGAATGCCGCTAAAGGTTTTGTATGGACAATCACCGACTGGGTTATCGAGTCCTTGCATCCGCTAAGATTAGTCACCACTTCCTTCACCGTATATGTTCCGGCAACAGCATATCTGTGTTTTGGGTTCTGTATTGCCGCAGTGCCTCCGTCGCCAAAGTCCCATAACCATGCTACGAGCTGGCTGTTAGGTGCTATTGAAAGATCAGTGAACGTTGTTGAATCCTGGGCACAGGCCGCTGAATACTGGAACAAGGCCAGGGGCTTCGGACTCACCGAGATCTGCTTGATGGTGTCGTGAGAACAGTTATTGGTGTTCGTGACATTGAGAGTAACCATGTAATAGCCCGGGGCTGCATAATTATGAATCGGGTTCTGCAGTGTGGAGGTATTTGCTGAACCTGAAGAAGGTTCACCAAAGTTCCATTGCCAGGCATTTACAGTGCCGCTCGGTGAAGTAGAATTATCGTGGAATTGTGTTGGGCTGTTCACACATGCAGTATCGTATGTAAATAATGGAACCGGTGCTGCATTTACGGAGATCTGAGTGCTAAGTGTATCGTAGCAACCAGTCGCATTGGTAACCATAAGGTGGACAAGGAAAGTTCCTCCTGCAGAAAAAGCATGAGTGGGGTTTTGTTGGGTGGACGTATTATTGGATCCGGAAGTGGGGTCGCCAAAACTCCAGGACCAGCTTGCAAGTGGGGTCCCTCCGTTGGTCTGGGAAAGGTCTGTGAACTGATTTGCCATCAGGGCACAGGCTCCTGAAGCATTGCTGAAATTAGCTGTTGGTTTATGTTCCACCGGAACCGAAATTGTGATTTCATTTTTACAACTGTCGGTAGTTGTAATAGAAAGCTTCACATTATAGGAACCACCGCTGGTATACCGATGTTTCAGATTCGGGTTTGAAGGGAAAACGACATGAGCAAGTGCCCCATCTCCGAAATCCCAGTACCAGTCGTGTATACTTCCGTGAACTGTGGTTGAGAGATTGGTAAACTGCACCGAATCGCTTGCACAGGTTGGAGATGAGAAACTGAACTGAGCTACGGGGGCGCCATATACATCAATCGATTTGTGTTTGACTCCCTGACAACCCAGAGAATTTGTGGCTGTAAGTGTCACATCAAAGGTTCCGGAGTTACTATATGTATAAGTAGGATTCTTAACGGTTGAAGTACCTCCGTCGCCGAAACTCCAGGCCCATCCAACGATAGTGCCGCCAGTAGAATTATCTGTGAACACCGTTGGACTTGATTTGCAAACGCTCGTTGCTGTAAAATCGGCCAGCGGATTTGCCGTAATGGTGACTGTGGCACTGCTGTCCTTGTAACATCCGCTTGCATTGGTGACTTTTAAATGAACAATATATGATCCGGCAACAGCAAAACTATGAATCGGATTCTGCTGAGTGGATGTATTATTACCTCCTGATGTGGGATCTCCAAAATTCCATTGCCACTGAGAAATCTGTCCGCCTCCATTAGGTTGCGAAATATCAGTAAACTGAACAGGTGCCAATTCACAGTTAACGGTTGACCACTGGAAGCCGGAGATCGGGTTATACTGAATCTGAACCGGAATAGTATTTAGCTGGGTACAATTATCAGAGGTGGTTACCGTAAGAATTACCTGATAAGTGCCTCCTGTTGCATACGTATGCGAGATAGTCGGTGAGGCCGAGCTTTGAGTATTGCCATCACCAAAATCCCAGGTCCTGTTATTAATGTAGCCGTGCGATGTTGTGGAAAGATCAGTAAATGTTACCGGGCTTCCTGCACAGGTTGGAGAGGTAAAGCTGAATGTAACAATAGGTTTGGCCCAGACCTGAACAGGCTTGGTAGCTGAATGAACGCATCCATTTGAAGTAGTCACCAAAAGGGTAACATTGAAAGTGCCTCCTATAGCATAAGTATAGGTTGGATTCTGAGCCGCAGAACTCCCGCCATCACCAAAGCTCCATAACCATGACACAATCGTGCCTGAAGCAGATGTTGAATTATCGGTGAAGGTGGTTGCGTTACCCTGGCAAGCCGATGTGGCGCTGAAGTTAGAAACCGGGTTGGCGTTGATAGTAACCTGTATGGAGTCTCTTCCAAGACAGCCATCTGCATTTGCAATAACCAGATGAACCCAGAATATACCGGCAGCAGTGAAATTATGTACCGGGTTCTGCTGGGTTGAATTATTGTTTCCTCCTGAACCAGGATCCCCGAAAGTCCAGTTCCATTGTGTGATAGCGCCTCCACCGTTTGGCTGGGAGTTGTCGTTGAACTGAACCGGAGTTAGGACACAGAGTGAATTAGTTACGGTAAATGATGCTGTCGGGGCAAACTGAATGGATACCGGGATAGTCTTCGTTCCTGTACAACTGTCGGAAGTCCTTACCGTGAGCAACACATTATAATTGCCTCCCGTGGTATACTGATGAGTAATCGAAGGGGAAAACGTATTCACGATATTTCCGTCGCCGAAATCCCAGATTCTTCTGAAAATATATCCGTGACCTGTTGTCGACATATCCGTAAAAGTCACATCGTTACCTGCACAGGTTGGAGATGAGAAACTAAAGGATGTAACCGGGAATGGATATACTTCGATTGGATTGGTGATGCTTTTTGTACAACCGTTTGAATTAGTTACCGTGAGTGTTACATAATGAATCCCTGCTGTGCTGAAAAGATAGGTCGGATTGGGTACACTGGCCGTTCCTCCGTCACCAAAATCCCAGGCCCATGTAACAATGGTCCCGGTGGGCGTAGTTGAAGCATCTGTAAATACAGTCAGATCACTTAAGCAGCTATTGGCTGATGTGAAAGCTGCAACCGGCTTTTCACCAATCGTCACATCAATGGTCTTGGTGGCAGTACATCCATTTACACTGGTAACAATCAGAACTACATGATGAATACCTGCACTTGTAAAGCTGTGAAATGGATTCTGCAGAGGCGAAGTATTGGATGAACCTGAACCCGGATCATCGAAAGTCCAGGCCCATTGTGTGATCGTACCTCCGCCATTGGTCTGTGAATTATCAATAAAACTCAGGGTCTGGTTCAGACAACCTACACCGAGAAAAGTGAAATCTGCAATCGGAGCAGGAATCCCTGTAACAACCTTTTGTATTGAGTCAATACATCCATCGGTGGTCGTTGCAATAAGTGTAACAGTATGAGAGACTGATGCATCAAGATAAGTATGAGTCGCTACCGGGCCGCTTCCGTATAGTGTGGCATCACCCCATTTCCATACCCAGCTGTTGATAAAACTTGTAAACCCGGCCGGAACATAGGCCTGGCTTGTAAAAGTAATTTGTGCATGCTGGCAGAACGGACTGGTACTTATAAAATCAACCACCGGTTTTGGGTTTACAGTTACGCTCCGGGTAATTGTATTTGTACAGCCGTTGGAGTTGACAACCACAAGTGTGACTGAATGTGTTCCTGCTGTGGCAAATAGATGTTGCGGATTCTGAAGGGGTGAGGTGCCGCCGTCGCCAAAATCCCATGCCCATGACAGTATGCCGGAAGCATTTGGTACTGTGTTATCTGTAAAGAGGGTATTATCGCCCAGGCAGGGTGTTGAAAAAGCAAAAGCAGGAGCTGGCAATTCATTAATAATGATTGTTTTAATGATGGTGTTGCTGCAATAGTTGGTATTGGTGACAATTAGCTTGACCGTTTTTGAACCCGGCGTATTATAAATATGCGAAGGGTTTTGGGCAGGGGAGAAATTGAATGATCCGGAAGCCGGATCGCCAAAATCCCAGGACCAAGACATCAGATTTCCTCCTCCATTGGTCTGCGAAAGATCGCTGAAATGAACCGATTGGGGTGCAATGCAGGAAAATGATCCGCCTGTAACCTCAAAATCAGCAAGAGGGGATGCCACCTGCTGAACATTTATAGTCCTGGACTGAGTACAACCGCGGTTTGTGGTAACCGTAAGAACCACATCCCATCCTGTGGAACTGTAAACAGCATAAATATGCGAAGGATTTCGTGTTAAATCATGAATCGAACCATCTCCAAAATCCCAGTCCCATGCAACGATTACATCATTATATGGCAAGGGGACAGCTGAAAGGTCTGTAAACTGAATGGCCGAGCCGAAACAAGTAGGTGTTGTAAATGTGAAATTGGCTATTGGTTTGGGGATTATACTCACAACATGCTGTTTCGATTTACTGCAGCCATTTACATCAGTCAGGGTCAGAGTAACTGTATAATCACCAACCGAGGCATATAAATGAGATACACTACCGGGTGCTGAAGAATTGTTGGCATCGCCAAAGTCCCATAACCAGGTATAGTTGGCTGGAGGTAAAGCTATGGGATCGGTTGTTAAGTTTACCGATTGATCAAGACAAACATTATTGTTATATGAAAATTCTACAGGAATAGGTGCATTGATGGGCACATTGATGGTCTTCACAGGGCTGGGGCAGTTCTCGAGGTTCTCCCATGATTGTAAAGTTACATTATAAGAGGTTTTACCGCTCTTAAAAGTATGCGTTGGATTCTGCAGGTTGGATGTGTTGGCTGCTCCTGATAAGGGATCATCAAAAGTCCACAACCACTGGTAAATAGTACCCGGGGGAGTAGTGTTCGCATAAGACTGGTCTACAAAGTAAACATCCTGTCCGTCGCAGGCCTGCGTCTGATGCAGGTGGGCAGGATCGCTGAACCATATGAAATTCGCGGTTGGTGCATCATATATTGTTACCCATAAATCGAATTGAGTTTCGAGAGGGGTCCCCAGGTTAAGTACCCTTGTTACATGGTAGGGACCGGGACCGGCATAGGCATGAGTTGGGGAAGCAGGAACATTTGGAGCAACAAAATGCTGAATCCCCGAGCCATCGCCGAAATCCCAGTCCTCGGTGGTGATCAGGCCTCCCGGCGGACAGGGGACAAATAAAACATCGACATTCTGGCACTGGTTAGGCGGATTTGCAGTAAAGCAGGCTGCAGGCGGTGCACCCAGCGAAACATCATGTGTTACAAAATTGGTGCAGCCGGTTACCATATCGGTTGCTGTACAACGGACCGTATAGCCCCCAGGTCCTGGATAAGTATGTGTGATAGGTGAGCCAAATCCATTCGTGCCATCGCCAAACTCCCAATAAACATTATTGCTGACATGCTGGGCAGGGTTTACCTGGGCCGTAAAAGTCTGTTCATAGGCCGTAGCGCCCTGAGCAGAAGCAAAATCAATGTCAGGACGAGGATTCACAACAAGAGGGCTGGTTTGCAGGATTTTTGTGTTTGCACAGCCATTCTGATTTGTAACAATAAGTGATACGTGATAGATTCCGGGACCTGAAAAAAGATGAATGGGGTTTTGGTCAGTAGAAGAATTGCTTGGTGATGCAGGATCATCAAAGTTCCAGAGATATGAAGCAATGGGGCTGCCTGTAAGCGGCGAACTCATGTCGGTGAACTGCACTATATCCCCGGCGCAAGTGATAGTAGGATAACTGAAATCTGCCCTGGGAGAAGGTTCAGCCTGAACGGGTACGGCGATGGTTGCATTTTCGCAGCCATTGCTGTTCATCACTCTCAATGTTACATTATGCGGTAGGAGATCTGTAAAAATGTGGGTTAACGGAACAGGTGGAGGAGTGCCGGTAGTACTGTAATGATCAGTGCCGGAACCATCACCCCATGACCACCACCAGTCGGTCATTGAACCTGTGTTTGCCTGTGAAATATCGGTAAATATGGTAGCTTCATTTACACAAGCCTGGTTAAATGTAAAGGCAGCAACTGGTACTGTGTTACCAACAACAACGGCTTGAGGAGTCGTGGTGCTTTCACAGTTTATCGTGTTTGTAACCTTTACAGAAACATAATATGTGCCGGGAGCCAGGAAGGTATACGTGGCGGTCATAGAGCAGGGAATCGTTACCCCGTCGCCCGAATGGTAAAAAAGTACGCCATCAATATACCAGTCACAGTATTTTATTTTAATCGTTGCATCAGGATTACTGGCAGGCTTTGGTAAACTGCCTGCAGCAGAAAAAGCATACTGGTTGTACAAACAGTTCGGGGCAGTAACTGAAGTGAGATCGGCAGTAGGCTTGAATTTATCAGGATCAACATACACATAATCGGTAATTTCATCCGTTTGACCGGCTGGATTCTGGATCGTTAGCTTTACAGGAAAAGTATGAGGCGGAGCATAGGCTCCGGTTATAGGGAAAGTCCATGATTGTGCCGCGGTGCCTAAATGGCTCCCTGTTCCGTCTCCAAAATCCCAGGTATAAGTCACTGTGGGGTCATTCGGATGTACTGAAACATTAGGATCGGCCGTAAAATTCACAACGTTATAATAACATCCTCCGGTAGGGTCGAACTGATAATAAAAATAAGAATGTAACAAAGGCTGGATAGCCACAGTTATGGAGGCAGATACCGCGTTGCATGGAAGATCTGCAGAATTTTTT
This sequence comes from uncultured Bacteroidales bacterium, assembly GCA_903916595.1. GTDB lineage: Bacteria > Bacteroidota > Bacteroidia > Bacteroidales > FEN-979 > CAIRDP01. The sequence continues at coordinate 25,200 of CAIWXI010000030.1, forward strand.
TCATTTATCGTAAGCGTGGCAGTAGTTGGAGTATTTCCCCACACAACGGTTACCTGGTTGGAGATGCTGGAACCTGTAATCGACCCGCCTGAGGGTAATGACCAGATGTACGTATGACCTGGAATGGCATTGGTCATATACGTGACAGTTTGCCCTGCCCTGACTACATCAGGACCAATTACAACCGGCTGAGTATCGCGACATTGTGCAAAAAGCGAAGCATATGAGAGTAGCAGGAACCCGGAAATAAAAGTAAGGCGCAATGTTAAATTCCGCATAGGGTCAGTATTAGAAGACGTTTACAATAATTAACTTATACTTGAATTGGTTGACAATGGTTGCAGTTGTATGGTTGCCTGAAACTCATATTTTTTCATAATGCACAAATGTAAAACTATTTTTTTATTTTTTGGCTTTTCCCATACAACCCTAACAAATTAATTCTGTCTTCTGAAATAATTACTTACATTTTGATATTAAATAAATCCTTGTACTTTTGCAGAAGCGAACTTTTTATATGAAAAAAAATCTCCTTTTTCTGTTCACACTGGTTTTTTGTACAGTGTTTTTGTCATCTTCCTGTAAGAAGAATTCCACTTCCGCACCTTGCAACGGTGTAGGAACTATCTGCTTTGAAAACAAAAGGGATTCACTGCTGATAATCACTATAACGCAAATCCACACAACAATTCCCCTTTTGCATGATCAGATGCAATGCCAGAATCTGGCAGGAGGCGCAACCTATACGGTCAAATTCTCAGGCCCGGCTTATACTGGAAACCTTAGAGACACTACTATGCTTATTCAGAATTGTGATAATAAACTTTATATTATCCTCCCGGCGAAGAAATAGTCCTACTCTTCAAATTTTACTTTGGTTAATTGAAATACAAACCTCTTGTTGTTGCTCTCCAGAGCCACGTTTTTTATTTCCTGGAACCCATAGCACAGAAAAAAACTGTCGTACCATGGCATCAATCCACTCCTGGTTTCTGTAATAAGTTTATCGTCAGGGTATTTTGATTCCAGTAAACTAAATTCAATTTTGCCTGTAGTTTCTTCATTATGAATCACTTTGGAAGCAATTTTTCCTCCTGTATAGTAGGCCAGAAGCATTGTATCGCCATGGAACCTTGTGACTACCTTAGGATTCAGATCAGAACTTATCATGTCTTTAAATTCCATGATATTGTCCCATAATTTCTGTCCATCTGAATTAAATGCTGTAAATATAGCGCCTGTAAACTTGTAACCGTCGAAAACCGAATAAGAATTTGTAAACGGCCGGCCGTAGAAATCGAAATCAGTATAATTCTCTGAATGAAACTGCGGATAAAAGACCTCCGAAACGCCGATATACTGACCTTCATGTTCTATAGGCTCATGTTGAATAACACTGAAATCCAAAGAGTATTCTCCAATATTTTTATTTTTTTTTAATGCCTTCTTCTTCAGATCGATGAGATCTTTACTGCTCAGAAGAGTGCTGATGCTTTTTAGTTCCAGGAAGTTTATAAAATTCAGGTTTTTTTGATTTCCGGGAACGATAAGGCTGGTAAAGATTCCCGAGGATTGATCAGGAGTTTTGTTTTTCGTGGAAGCCCTGCCCGAATTCAGCCGGTAGGTTCCGATTACGAGCTGATCACCCTTCTGATCTGATATTGCTTGAAACCCGGTGAACTCCCTGTCCTGGTTTATGGCACTGATTCTGACCGAAATCTTTTCATTTCCGATGGTATCGAAGACCTTATACCAATGTTCAACTTCCTTTTTATTTAACGTTTTTGTTACAATTGCTTTTATAGCAGGGCCGACGGTATCAATCTGAAACCAGCGGAAAGCCGCCGGATTTTCGCGATCAATCAGAAAACCTTTGCTGTGATTTGACTTCAAATCGAGGATCTCGACTGCCGCCTGGCCGGTTTTATGGTTAAGGGCCAGGAAAGCATAGCGGCCCAGAACATAAAAAAAATCGGGTTCGGAATTAGCGGGCACTTTTGTGATGTTCGGAATAAAACTACCTTTTTTAAGAGCAATCCTTAGTATTTCAAGAGGCTGATCCACACTTTTCATTTTCCCATTATAAGTAAAAACGAGAAAAACAGTATCTCCGGAAAAAAATTTAAATCTGAAATCAAGGTCTTCTGAGAGGGGAAGGCTCTTCACCCATTTCTGATGCAGATCCTCATCATAAAAAGAGAAATACCATTTTATTCTTTGAGCATCAGCTACCTCCACGCTTTTGAAAAATATCAGGGCTCCGTCCCGCCCGCAGGGAATTGCACGATAAGACTCCTTGTCAGTCCTGGCAGGAATCTCAACCCTTGCAGCCTCATCTTCCCTTATCGAATTGGCTTGCTGAGCAATAAGAAGAGGTAGAAATAGAACACAGGACAATGCAGATAAGATCAGCCTTTGCATAACGAATGAGTTTCCGGGGCAAAAATAAAGAAAAAAAGGCCGGCACCTTGCGGGACGGCCTTGAATTGATTTAATATAGTTTGATTACTTATCCTTCACTTCCTCGAAGTCAACATCAGTAACCTCATCGTTACCTGATCCTTTCTGATGGCCACTCTGTTCCTGGCCTGGCTGAGGACCGGATTGTGTACCGGATTGCGGACCCTGCTGGGCTCCCTGGGTGTTCTTGTACATCTCCTCGCTGGCTACCTGCCAGATAGCGTTCAGATTTGCAAGAGCCCCGTCAATTGCAGCCACGTCGTGGTTTTTATGAGCTTTTTTCAATTCCTCCAGGGCTTTTTCGATTCCGCCTTTTTTATCGGCAGGTATCTTGTCGCCAAATTCCTTGAGTTGCTTCTCTGTCTGGAAGATCATAGTGTCGGCCTGATTTACCTTGTCGATTTCTTCCTTCATCTTCTTATCAGAATCTGCATTTCGCTGGGCTTCTTCTTTCATTTTCCTGATATCCTCTTCAGAAAGACCTGATGAAGCTTCAATCCTGATCTGCTGGGATTTACCTGTAGCTTTGTCCTTCGCGGTTACATGCAGAATTCCGTTGGCATCAATGTCAAAGATGACTTCAACCTGAGGGATGCCTCTGGGAGCAGGGGGTATCCCATCGAGGTGGAACCTGCCGATGCTCTTGTTCTGCGTTGCCATGGGTCGTTCACCCTGAAGCACATGGATCTCAACAGAAGTCTGACTATCGGCTGCAGTCGAAAACACTTCCGATTTTTTAGTTGGGATAGTCGTATTGGACTCGATCAGCTTGGTCAATACTCCACCCAGGGTTTCAATACCTAATGAAAGCGGGGTGACGTCGAGAAGCAATACATCCTTAACCTCACCGGTAAGAACACCTCCCTGTATTGCGGCACCCACGGCCACTACTTCATCGGGATTAACACCCTTGGAAGGCTCTTTTCCAAAGAAATCCTTAACAATCTTCTGAATAGCAGGGATTCTTGTTGATCCTCCAACTAAAATCACTTCGTCTACATCCGAAGCTTTCATTCCCGCATCTTTCAGCGCCTGCTGACAGGGAGGAATAGTCGACTGCATCAGATTGTCGATAAGCTGTTCAAACTTTGACCTTGATAATTTTTTCACAAGATGCTTAGGCACACCGTCAACCGGCATAATATAAGGCAGGTTAATTTCGGTTTCCATTGAGCTTGAAAGTTCAATCTTAGCCTTTTCGGAAGCTTCTTTCAAACGCTGCAAAGCCATCGGGTCCTTACGGAGGTCTATCCCTTCATCCTTCAGAAATTCATCGGCCAGCCAGTCAATCACGATGTGATCAAAATCATCGCCTCCCAAATGAGTATTTCCATTGGTCGACTTCACCTCAAATACGCCGTCGCCGAGCTCAAGTATTGAGATATCAAATGTTCCACCCCCAAGGTCATAAACGGCTACCTTGATGTCCTTATGCTTCTTGTCAAGGCCGTATGCAAGCGCAGCCGCTGTAGGTTCATTAATGATACGTTTTACAGTAAGGCCGGCAATTTCACCAGCCTCTTTGGTTGCCTGCCTTTGCGAATCACTAAAATAAGCCGGAACTGTAATTACAGCTTCCTTGATTTCCTGTCCAAGATAGTCTTCGGCAGTTTTCTTCATTTTCTGAAGTACCATGGCGGATATTTCCTGGGGAGTATATAATTTCCCGTTTATATCAACCCGTGGTGTATTATTTTCACCCTTGACGACTTTGTAAGGTACTCGCTTTGTCTCAACCTGCACCTGGTCAAAAGTCTCACCCATAAAGCGCTTTATTGAGAACACCGTGTTCCTGGGGTTAGTGATAGCCTGACGTTTAGCAGGATCTCCCACTTTTCTTTCCCCATTGTCGGTAAAGGCAACGATAGAAGGTGTTGTTCTTCTTCCTTCACTGTTTGCAATAACAACAGGCTCATTACCTTCCATCACTGCAACACAGGAATTTGTTGTTCCTAAATCAATTCCAATTATTTTTCCCATAATATGTATCTCCTTTCATTGTAAATTTTGAGAAGTAAGACACAAATGTCAATCATTGTGCCAAAAGGAAAAACCCTGACAAAAAATGACAAAACGACAGAAAAAGAGGATGAAAATTAAAAGCCCAGGTCTTTGGTATGCTGGTTAGTCTTGATCTCGCGTAGTGTAAAGTCACTGAAAAGGAGTGAATCGATCGATTGGACGTTACGCGCTGTAAACAGTCCGATTCCATTAATTATATCAGAAAAGGCAGGTCTCTCCTGAATGATAGTCATTGAGGGTTCCGTTACATCCATATATGTACTCAGGTCTTCCGAGCCGACAGTAAAGATGAAATCACAATCCCGCAGAGCTCTTGTAACATTAGGATTTACAGAAATATGTGAACCCATAAAAACAAAAAAGGCATCTCCGCTGATGAAGTGATCCATCGTCTGACCACCTTTGTCGGAAAACGACCTGATATCGCTGAGGGCAAGCCAGTCCAGCGTTTTTATTACAGTTGAATTCGGAACTCCGATAGTCGCTTCGGCATACCTAATCCTGATGTTTACCTGGTAACGCTTGCCAGATTTGGCAGAGATCCATTTCACCTCGGTACTTTTACCGGCCTGGAAGCTTGCAGGCGCAACCGACATGGGGATTTCAACATCCAGTTCACCAATAAGACTTGTATTCCCTTCAACCAATTTACCGGTTACCGTATTTTTGACACTCAGATGGTATGTCAGCTGAGAGGTAAGTTTGGCAGTAGTACAATAGACTTTCTGTACCGGGAAATAGAAAACACCACTGTCTTTGTTGGTGATCAACGTGTCATGAAGAATAATCGTACGAAGAAACTCTGAACCGTTATATTCATCCATAGTCACCAAAAGCGGCTGGGAGTAATTGCTTGAATCCGGAATCTGTGCAAATTGCAATGCGTTGCCGGGGCCCAGAAAGGCTTTGGTGATTTTCACATAATGAACAGTTTCAGTCTGGTCAAGAAGTCCGTATACAACAGTAATGTCTTTCCATGCAGCATTGACATCAAGCGTTTTTTTGCATGAAGAAAGAGAAAACATAGCTATGGAAAAAACCAGCAGAAAGCAGTAATTTTTCATGTATCGGCAGCATAATGATCGTTTCGCAAAGATAATTATTCTTTTGATTGGTATTGAATTAAAAGTCAGGGTAGGAAACATATTTTATTGTAATACCTTTGCAGTTAAATTTTACATTTATGGCGGTTTCCTATTCATTCCGTAACGTCACTAAAGTGACCACCCATGTGCTGCAGGAGATGAAGGTAAAAGGAGAGAAAATTGCGATGCTCACAGCATATGATTTTTCTTTTGCCAGGATTTTAGAGAGTACCGGTATCGATATCATTCTGGTTGGAGATTCGGCTTCGAACGTGATGGCAGGCTATTCTTCCACGTTACCAATCACATTGAACGAGATGATCTATCACGCCTCCTCTGTTGTGAGGGCCGTGAAAAGGGCTTTAGTGGTTGTAGACCTTCCATTCGGCACATACCAGGGTAACTCCAAGGAAGCTCTGAATTCCGCGATCAGAATCATGAAGGAAAGTGGCGCCGACGCGGTAAAAATGGAAGGTGGCAAGGAGATTATCGAATCGGTTGACCGGATCTTGTCGGCCGGGATCCCGGTAATGGGTCATCTTGGACTCACTCCCCAGTCTATCCATAAATTCGGGACCTATGTAGTTCGGGCAACAACCGAATCAGAGGCTGCAAAGCTTTTCGAAGATGCCCGTCTTCTTGAGAAATCAGGCTGTTTTGCAATTGTACTCGAAAAAATTCCTGCAAAACTTGGGGGAAAAGTGGCCAGAGAACTTAAAATCCCGCTTATCGGGATTGGAGCCGGGGCTGAAGTCGACGGTCAGGTTCTCGTTTTACACGATATGCTGGGTATTACCATGGAATTCTCTCCCCGTTTCCTCCGCCGGTATCACAATCTGTCTGAAGAAATAAAGGGAGCCGTAGACTCGTATATCTCTGATATCAAATCGCTCAATTTTCCGAATGAACGCGAGCAGTATTGAAAAAAGGGTCTTGTATGAAGACAACCACCTTCTGGTGATCAATAAGCTTCCTTCGGAAATAGTGCAGGGGGATAAAACCGGGGATGAACCTCTGAGCGATAAAATCAAATCCTACATTAAAATTAAATATAATAAACCGGGGGAAGTATTCCTGGGAGTAGTTCACCGTATCGACAGGCCTGTTAGCGGAGCTGTTGTCTTTGCGCGCACTTCCAAATCACTGAGCCGGCTCAATGAACTGCTGAAAACAGGTAAAATTAATAAAACTTACTGGGCTGTTGTTAAACAGATTCCACCCCGGGACAGCGACAGGCTGATAAATTTTTTGTGGAGGGATGAGGCAAAGAATAAAACCTTTATCAAACCTCAGATGGAAATTCATGCGCAAGTGGCCGAACTAATCTATAAAGTGATAGGAAAAAGTAAAGATTATTACCTTCTCGAAATCAACCTTATAACAGGCAGACACCACCAGATCAGGGCTCAACTTGCACATATCGGCTGTCCGATCCGGGGCGATCTGAAATATGGATACAACAGGTCTAACCAGGATGGCTCTATACACCTTCATTCAAGATCCATCTCCCTAATCCACCCTGTAAAGCAAACTCCTCTTGAGGTCGTGGCACCCGCTCCCCCTGATGCTCTCTGGAGCCATTTTGAAAGTCAGTTCAACACTTCGGGAAGTTGAGTATTATTCACTACTCACCGGACACAACCTTTGCCCTGCAGAGCTTAGAAAGACCTGTACAGTATTATGAAACCTCGCTGTTCAGGGAACATCAGCTGCATAAAGTGACTTATGGCAGTTCCGCAAGGCAACATTATCCTGCCGACTGGATCGTGCTTTCCTTTCTCGTCTGCCTGATTCTTTTTGCCTGGGTGCAATTTTTTTATTACAAACGTCTCCGGCAAATTTGTTACGCACCGATTTCTCAACGTTTTTTCAATCTGTTAACAAAGGAAGGCAGCCTCTTTAATGAAAGGATCTCGCTTGCACTTTCAGTGATTTATCTTTTCACTTACAGCTTCTTTCTAAGCCTTATCCTGAAGGATTTTATTCCAAAGATCTCTTTGCTATTTGCTGATTATCATATTTGCATTCTGTGTTCTTCCGGTTTAATCCTCTTCTGGATGCTTAAACTATCTTTGATTCGTTTCCTCGGACAGGTTTTTCAAACAAAAAATTCCACCTGGGATTATCAGCAAAACATTCTTGCCTTTTCATTTATTACAGGTCTTATTCTGCTTCCTCTTCTAATTCTTACAATCTTCCTTCAATCAAAAATACTACTAACTATTACATTGGCAGTCATATGTTTATTATATTTTTTTAGGGTGATGAGAGGTTTTTTTATAGGAATTTCTCTGAAGAAATTTTCCTATATATTTTTATTTGTGTATCTTTGCAGCCTCGAAATCCTGCCCCTGCTGGTAATCCTGAAAGGGTTTTACATCTTCAGCAAGAGTTTTTGATTTCATATAATGTCTGATTAAATACATTTTGAAATTGAAGATCAGGAATATCCTTGTTTCCCAGCCACAGCCCACAGATTTTGAAAAGTCTCCTTATGCAGAGATTTCCCGAAAGTTCTGTGTCACCTTCACATTCAAACAATTGATCCAGATTGAGGGAGTCCCGGCGAAAGATTTCAGGAAAGACCGTATTAACATTCTCGATTATTCTGCTATAATATTTACTTCGAAGAATGCGGTTGACCATTTTTTCAGGATCTGCAAGGAGATGCGTATTGAAGTTCCTGAAGCGATGAAATATTTCAGCATCTCTGAATCCACGGCATATTATCTTCAGAAATACGTTCAGTTCAGAAAAAGAAAAATCTTTCACAGCAAGGAAAATTTTGCATTACTGGTCGACCTGATAAAAAAGCACAAGAACGAAAAATTCCTCCTTCCTTGTTCAGATGTTCATAAACAGGATGTACCTAAAATGCTTGAAGACAGCAAGGTAGTTTATAAGAAAGCGATTATATATCGTACCCTTGCCCGCGATATGTCCGACACTGACATCACAAAATACGACATGCTGGTATTCTTTAGTCCGGCAGGGATCAAGTCGCTTTTCAAGAATTACCCGGAATTTATTCAGGGGGACATGGTAATTGCTGCTCTGGGGACAAGTGTTGCCCAGGCTGCCAAGGATGCAGGTCTGCGCCTGGATGTTGAAGCTCCAACCAAAGAAGCTCCTTCCATCACCAGCGCTATTGAACAATTTCTGACCCGGGAAGCCAAGAAAAAATAGTTCAGCCCAGGATCGGTAACAACCCTCTTGAATAAGCGGTTAAATTATCCGGAAAATGTCTCTTACTCTTACAAAAAACGAACGCCTTTATGAATTCCGGCTCATTCGCGCACTTTTTGCACGGGGACGAATATTTTCGGTACCACATATAAAGGTCACCTGGCTGAAATGTAATGAAACGGCTGAGATTTCAAACCAGATAATGATCAGTGTACCTAAAGCAATTCACCGTAATGCGACAAACCGGAACCTCATCAGGCGCCGTATCAGAGAATCTTACCGGCTCAACAAATCGATACTATATGACCGGCGATCATCAAAGCCGTCGCAACTCTCTTTCTGTATTACCTATACATCGAAAGAAATCATGCCCTATAGGGCCATACAAGATAAAATAATTTTACTTTTACGGCGTTTAAAAGAAGAGTGTGAAAAAGATTTTTAGCGGTTTTTTCATTCTTCTGATACGATTTTACCAGGGAGCTATTTCTCCCTTCCTGATGCCTTCATGCAGGTATACACCAAGCTGCTCAGAGTATGGTATAGAAGCCATAAAAAAGCACGGGCCTTTAAAAGGAGGATGGCTTACTTTGAAGCGGCTTGGCCGATGTAATCCCTGGGGCGGGAATGGGTTTGATCCGGTACCGTGATAAGTACGAAGTAGCGAAATGGTGAAATGGTGAAATGGTGAAATGGTGAAATGGCGAAACAGATATTATCACGATAAAAACAAAGACTGGATATGAGCAGGTTGAAAATTTTTCTTTTTATAGTTTTAACAGGGATCAGCTTTTTCGCTGTTGCTCAGGACAAACCGGCTCCGGAGGAGAACAAAGGGAATATCGGGTTTGAGCTGATGAAAAACCTCGACATTTATTCAAATCTTATTAAGGAATTAAGTGTTGATTATGTGGATGTGATCAACCCTGGACAGCTCACCCAGACCGGAATTGATGCAATGCTTGAATCACTGGACCCATATACTAATTTTATCCCTGAAAACCAGGTAGAAGATTATAGATTTATTACAACCGGACAATATGGCGGTATCGGAGCCCTGATTCACCAGCAAGGAAAATATGTGGTTATTTCTGAGCCCTATGAAGGATCACCAGCCCAGAAATCAGGACTTAAGTCAGGCGATAAGCTGATCAGAATCAACGGGCAGATGGCTGTTAATAAAACGTATGACGAGGTAAGCACTATTTTAAAAGGCCAGGCTGGAACACAGGTTAGCCTCTTGGTTGAACGAAGCAATCCTTCGGATACCCTGGTTATAAATATTATCCGCGAAAACATAAGAATCGATAATGTACCCTATGCCGGCATGCTCCCCGATGGAATCGGGTATATTAAACTTACCGGCTTCACGCAGAATGCTTCAAAAGAGTTCCGACAGGCTTTCTTAAAACTGAAGGAAAAGAATACCCTCAAAGGGCTTATCATTGATATCAGAGGAAACGGTGGCGGACTGCTTAATGAAGCCGTCGATATAGCGAACCTGTTTGTTGAAAAAGGGCAGGAGATTGTTTCAACAAAAGGAAAAAAAGCCGACAAAAACCAGGTACACTCCACTACTTCTTCGCCGGTTGATCTTGAAGTACCCCTGATTATCCTGGTCGACAGCCAGAGTGCCTCCGCATCGGAAATCCTGGCAGGCGCTCTGCAGGACCTTGACCGGGGTGTTGTATTTGGTCAGCGTACTTTTGGAAAAGGGCTGGTACAAAATGTAGTGCCCTTAAGTTATAATGCCCAGATGAAGATTACGGTGGCAAAATATTATATCCCCAGCGGCCGATGCATACAAGCCATCGATTATTCACATAAAAACAAACAGGGATCGTTTGATAAAATTCCTGATTCCCTGATCCGTGAATTCAAAACCAGGCACGGTCGTAAAGTATATGATGGCGGCGGTATAAGTCCGGATGTCAAGGGCAGCGAACGCAAAATCAGCAACATCGCCCTGGCCCTTTATAATAAATTTCTCATCTTCGATTACGGAACACAGTTTGAACGTTCACACCAGACCATCTTGCCTCCCGATCAGTTTGAAATCACCGACACAATCTTTAATGATTTTCTGAAATTCCTGAAAGATAAGGACTACAAATATACCACCCGCAGTGAGCTTGCCTTGGAAAGACTGAGAAAGGAAGCTGAGAAAGAGCAGTATTACGATGCTGTCAAAGCTGAGCTTGATATGGCACAAACCAGTATGGACAATGACAAAAAAGAAGACCTTAACAAGTACAGGGATCAGATACGGGAGTTGCTTAAAATGGACATTCTGTCGAGGTACTATTATCAGAAAGGAAAAGTCATCGGTTCACTATACACTGATCCTGTGCTTAATGATGCTGCAGGAGTTCTTAAGGACCCAGCCAGATATGCCGGAATCCTCGAGGGAAAATTCTCACAGCCCGACAACAGCTTACCCGGTTCAGTGGAAGAAGAAATACATTCTAAAGATGGTCAGTAATTAATTAAATTTACTTATGAAAAAAATACTACTTGTCAGTTTATTATTAGCTGGTTTTATTTTTTCCGGATTCAGTTCCGGTAAACCTGCCTATAAAGTATTCACATCTAAAGGCAAATCGGCTGATTTTAAAGATATTGTAAAAGCAGCCAGCTCGTCCGATATGATTTTTTTCGGGGAACTGCATGATAATCCAATCTGCCACTGGCTGGAACTACAGCTTGCCAAAAACCTGCTCCAGGTGAAAGGCAAAAGCCTTGTACTCGGAGCCGAGATGTTCGAAACAGACAATCAGCTGCTCCTGAATGAATATGTTACCAGACAAATCATCCGGAAAAAAGATTTTGATGCCGAAGCTAAATTATGGCCGAATTACAAAACTGACTATTCTCCCCTGGTCGAATTAGCCAGGGAAAACAAGCTCAGGTTTGTTGCAACAAGCATTCCCCGCAGATTCGCAGCCATCGTGAATCTGAAAGGCTTTGACGGGCTAACTAATATCCTGGCCAATGAACGCGGACTGATGGCACCACAACCCATTCCATTTGATTCATCACTGGGTTGTTACAAGAACATCATGGAAGCTGTTAAGGGAGCACCCCATATGGGCACCAATCTGGCGCAGGCACAGGCAATGAAAGATGCAACTATGGCCTGGTTCCTGATTAAAAACACACTGATGGACAGCACTATTTTTCTGCATTTCAATGGCGCTTACCATAGTGAAAACTATGAAGGAATCGTATGGATGGTACAACAATATGTGCTAAGAGGCAATACTTCACCAAAAATCATGACAATAACCTGCGTGGAACAGGATGAACTTAATGACCTTGAAAAATCAAACGAAGGGAAGGCAGACTTCATCATTGTTATCCCATCTGATATGACAAAGACCTATGCTACCGACCCTGCTTTTATGGCTCCTGCAAAGCCTTCCGCCGACGACAAAAAAGAAAAAGAAACGAGCTTAAAACCCAAACCCGGTCAACAGCAGGTTGCAGTGGATGATGACGACGACTAGTCGTTATGCAAACGTAAAATAAGCATTGATTAAAAAATTCCAAAACGTAACCAACAGGGTTGCAACCAGTTTGGAGACATAGAAATTTATCTTGAATTTGCCCGTCAGCGCCCAGATAATTAAAAGGTTGATTCCCAACCCGATCAGCGCAATCAGGAAAAACCTCGAAAACTCAAGTCCAATCTGAGGATTGTGGCTGTGAAAAGTCCACATACGATTCATCATGTAGTTGGTTGTTGCAGCCGTGGCAAAGCCAATGGAATTTGAAACGTATTTCTGGATTTTGATGTATTCCTTGCATATAAAAGTGATGCCGAAATCCACGAAGACTCCTGAAAAACCCACCAAACAGAATTTGATGAATTTCAATACGAAGGCGTTGTTGAATATTTGCGGAATGTCCATGATTTAAATGGTGAAATGGTGAAATGGTGAAATGGTAAAATGGTGAAATGGTGAAATGGTGAAATGGTGAAATCACAACTTATAACTGAATAATTAATATCTCGACTTTCCCGTTCCGGAGTACTTCAACATTGACCGTCATCCCTGTCTTGAGCTTATTTAAACGGGCCATGTAGTCATAAATACTTTCGACTTTCATGCCGTGTACCGAAATAATGATATCGCCCTTAAGCATCCCGCCCTTGTATGCCGGGCCGTCTTTTGTCACACCGTCTACCCTCAGCCCTTTTTTCTCCGAGCCGGCAAAATCGGGCATGATACCCAGGGTTACTTTAAGACGACGACCGCTTCTTCCGGCATTTTCCTTTTTCCCCGATTCCTTAAATGTAAGGTCTTTGGCCAGGTTATCAATATCAGCAATAAGGGCTGTACTGAAATCCCCTATTATCTTTTCTGCATTATAATCCAGCCTATCTGCATCATCAAGAGGAGTGTGATAATCCATATGCACGCCCGTGGTGAAGAAAAAGACAGGTATATTTGAAGAGTAGAAAGCTGCATGATCCGATGGGCCATAGCCATCGGGAGAATGAGTAACAGCGAAAGGCAAACCTTTTTCAAAGATTTTCAATATACTGTCGCCTTCGGCGGATGTCCCTGTACCTCCTATTGATATGGAATTCTTTTCCTTATCAAAACGGCCCACCATGTCGAAATTGAACATGGCTTTTATTTTTTTTATAGGAACAGGCGAGTTGTTTACAAAATATTTTGATCCGAGCAGACCCATTTCTTCACCTGAAAATGCAACGAAAATAATGCTCCTTCTCAATTTCGCTTTCTGTGCGCCAAGTTTCCTGGCGAGCTCCATGACCATCGCGGTCCCTGAAGCGTTATCATCGGCACCGTTATGAATGGCAACTGTGTCGGGCACCCTCGAACCTGAATTCGGTCCGCCGAAACCGAGGTGATCATAGTGTGCTCCAACCACCAGATATTCATCTTTCAAAACTTTATCGCTGCCCTCAAGCAATGCAATAACGTTTGCCGTTTTTGCATGCTTCTGAACTACGTCGACCTGTCCGCGAACTATCGTTCCGGTTTCAAAGCTGCCGGGTTTTTTCTTTGCAACGATGAGATGCTCCAGGCTGTCGGCCGAAATACCTTTTGAAGCCAATATACGGTCTGCCAGTTCGTGTTTAATATTTATAACCGGAATCCCACTGGTAACTTCATTGTTTTCAACAACTACAGCCATCAGCTTATCATCTTTGTCGAGCCCCCTGGGTGTGACAAGCAACACGCCCGCGGCTCCCTTGTCCCTGGCGGTAAGCACCTTGCCGCGGGTATCGCTGAAAGGGATGAACTTACTATTAGTATTATCCAGCTCGGGATCAGCCCTGAAAATCATAACCCACTTGCCTTTAACGTCCACGCCTGAATAATCGTTCCATTTCAGGCTGTCCAGATCCAGGTCAAAGCCATATCCGCCAAAAACCACAGAAGCATTGACTTCTCCGCTTGATGAATAAGCGAGCGGGATAAAATCCTTTCTGAAAGCGGCGTCATAGCCGTCTATCGAAATTTTATTATCGGCGCCAAGGGTCACGTCGGTAACAATGTCAAAATACTGAAATCCGCCATCAGCCAAGGGTTTAAGACCTGCCGCTACAAAATGATCAAGAATATATTTTGCAGCCACGTTCATCTCTGAAGTGCCTGGTTTCCTGCCTTTAAGTGAATCGGATGCCAGAAAAGAAACATATTTCTTCAGATCCTTTGCAGTTATTTCATTTTTCTGGGCGTGCACCGGCAGCGCAAACACCGCAATTACCAAATAAACTAAAAATCGTTTCATCATAATGTTAATATTAAGTAGCGAAATAGCGAAATATCTGATATCTGCCATCTTTCAAACAATCACATTTTTAATAACCCCGCCTCCCAGCACCACATCCCCGTTGTAAAACACAGCGCTTTGTCCGGGAGTTATTGAATCATTAGGGTAAAAAAAAGTAGCTTTTACAAGTCCGTCTTCATACGGTTCAATCAATGCATCTTTCTCTTTCTGTGCCGAACGGATCTTGATACTCACATCCATCGGGCCCTGTAACCCTTCAATAGCGATCCAGTTCAGGTCGCTGACCAGAAACTCCGTATTGAGTGTATCTTGCCTGTTACCAACTACCACCGTATTCATTTCCTTATCAATCCTGATCACATACAAGGGTTCCGACCATGCTATGCCCATACCCTTTCTCTGCCCGATAGTGTAATTCCAGATCCCCTGATGAGTACCAACCACCTTCCCGTTAGTATGTATAATATTACCCGGGGCGGATTCATGTTCCAGAAGATCCTTGTAATTCCCGCTATAAAAATCCTGACTCTCCTCTTTATCATAAACAGGGAGCCCGGCTTCTTTAGCAATCTCTTTTATCTCAGTCTTTGTATACCTTCCTACAGGAAGCATGGTCCTGCCAAGCTGCTGCTGGGTAAGCCGGTAAATAAAATAAGTCTGGTCCTTTTTCTGATCAACTCCCTTCTTCAGCAAATACCGGCCTGAGAGAGAATCCAGTTCCACCCTCGCGTAATGGCCGGTAGCGAAATAATCGTAGGCAAAACCCTTTTTCTCAGCCATTGCCGGAAGTAATCCAAATTTAATATGCTGGTTGCATTGAATGCATGGATTCGGAGTACGTCCTGCAAAATATTCGTTCCTGAAATAATCAAGTACCACTTTCTTATATTCTCCAGAGCAATCAAAAACATCAAAAGGGATTTCAAGGATTCCGGCAATCTCCCGGGCTTCACGGATCTCTTCTTCCTCATCCGGACCGTAACAGGCATGCTTGCCGCCTGAAGATACCGGAAGTTTTTTTCCATCCCACAAAGCCATGGTCACACCAATAACCTGATAACCTTGCTGTTTTAAAAGATATGCTGCAACAGAAGAATCAACTCCTCCGCTCAATCCAATAAGTACAGTATTCTTAGTATTCAAAACCAGATTATTTTCTGTAAAAAATCCGGCTTCAAAGGTAGTATTTATTTTACTTGGATAAGCCTGATGGTTTTTGTGAAATCAGGAGCAGTAAGGCGAAGGAGCAGGATGCGGGATGCGGGATGCGGGATGCAGGATGCAGGATGCAGGATGGAGGGATCATATGTTATTTCATATATTCCTGACTGCTGATACCTGTGAACCAGAGTTGCAATTAATGTTCCCTCAATACTGAAAACCTCCAGTTTTACCTTACCCGGAGTTTGAAGCTCGTATGCTATTGTGGTCTGATCTGTGAACGGATTAGGGTAGTTGATTAATCTGTTTTCGGCGGATGACTTTTCGTTGGATATTCCTGTGATAGGAGAACAAGGCGAAAACTGAACTCCATCGGCCCACAGAGTAAATCCGTAATCCCAGCAATCGGCATGAATTTCAACATAATTTACTGAATCGTAGTTCATATTTCCAACAATCGTTCTCGAAAAACCATTCCCTCCCGAAACCGGACATTTCAGGAGCTTCCAATTAAGGTTCGCTGAATTCAGCAAGCCAGGCGAAGCAGTGTACTTAAAATACCCTCCCTTTGAGTTCCCTATCCTGACCGAAAAATACTGAAAACCAAAGGGATTTTTTATCGTTCTTACCCAGAAATACAGGGTATCAGACGATGTCAGACCCCAGTTTGAAACCGAATCGGCCGAAGGCCTGTAATTCAAAGCAAGGTCCCATCCCCTGCTGGTAACCATTTTTACCGAGGCCATGCCCACTTTTTTAACCGCGGTGTCGAAATAAACCGAGTCGCCAAACCGATTCGTGGCAGGATAACCGGTTTCAGGATATGCATACCAGACCGAAGGGGGTTCAGCCATATCGCATGGCGGGTTCGACTGTATTGCAGGTTGCTCACCCTGTGTATATGGCCACCACTGGACCTGGCCGAGGGAGGAGTTGTTGTGTTTATCATACACTTTGTGAAGTATCATCAGACTGTCGGATGGTATAAAAAGGTTATCCGGAGCATATATATTGTAAGAGGATGTATTCTGAAAATGATACACGGTAGGCGAGATGAAAGTATTCCCTGTGATAGTATCAAGGTTCGATTGGCCATCGAAATATAACGAGGCGCTCTGACTGTAATTGTAGATGTTCCCGGTCATATGGGTATGCTCAGTTTTGGAAAGGGAAACCGCCAGAGTGTTGCCATCGAAGATATTCGAATGGATGTCGTAATCCTTGGAATACTGAGTTGTATAGCCTGTGATCGGACTGCCTTCCCATAAGGCAATACCCCTGGGATTGTTTCTTATCGTGTTGTTTGTTATCTGGTTGCTGAAACCACGGTCGATGGCAATGCCATCTGTAGTATTTCCGTTGATTTCGTTGCTGTCGATAACCGATTGGAAAGAATACCCAAGCCATAATCCGTAACTGCTGTAGTTGCATAGGTTATGTTTATACACGTTGCCGGAAGCAAAGGTTGCTTCGATGGCATTGTGAGGAGAATACGAACATTCATTATATGCGAAATAATTGTTGTTCGGAGTGGTTGAATGTTGATACTGCCCCAGAAAAACACCGTCGCCAGACCACGACAGATCATTGTTGGTGACGGTGTTGTTATTCGAAATAATCAGTAGCAGGGCCGCACAATCACTGGGATCGGTCCTGGGCCGGTTTACATGCGAACAGTTGTTCTGGTAAATATGACAGGTGTCGGTCCAGAACATCCTTATTCCATAGGATGTATTCCACGAAAAATCGTTGTCATGAATTTTAATGGAATCACAGTGATACAGGGCCACCCCATCATTCTGCATATTCATAATATTATTATGAATATGCACAGCGCGGCTCTGATATAGCATTACTCCTCCTCCAAGCGCTTTGGTATAGTCGGCCCACACATCAATCCAACCTGCTGAATCAACCTTGTTATGGCAAAACGTATTGCTGTCGATGGTAATATGGTCGGAATTCGTAATGTAAACGGCATATTTATAACTAAAAACTGAATCAAAATTTTTGATTATGATGTTGTGCGAATTGTTGATTTTTATCATGTATCCCTTGAAAATCTGTCCGTTGACTCTGCAACTGTCACCATCAAGAACAATATTATGCTGACCGTTGATCTGGATCACACCGTTCGAATCGGGGTCGGAGAAGACATAGTTGTTCGGAATGAATTTGATATTTGAATAACTGTTGATCTGCATATTATTGGTGATGGGGATACGGGTCTGAGCATGTAATCCAGTCATCACAAGAAACAATGCAAGAAACGAAAAAGCGAGAGTTCGCATGGCAATAAAGGTTTTAGGTAGCGAAAGTAAAAAAAAACAAAGTACTATAAAACAATCCGGATAAATGTTGTATATTTATGGATTCACTTCTGTAAGGAAGGATGATTGGATTTTTTGATGAAACACAATTCCCTGTCAATTTCATACAGAAACGAAATTTATGCGTACACTTACATATTTCACCTTTTACGACTTAATTAATGATTCTATTTTTGCTACCAATAAAACAGATTAAACAAAAACCACAAACAATACCTGTATGAAAAAGTTAAAACAAAGCTTATTATTTTCATGGTTGTTTCTTTTACTTTTATCTGGCGGCCTGCTGATGCAGACCGGTTGTAAGAAACACACAAGCAACGGGAACTCCAATCCCACTAAATTTACCGAACTTCAGGTAGACCCGAATTTCAAATTCAGTTCGTATACCGATGTAAACGTTACCGTGAATGTTGAGCAAACCACTGCATTCACTATGTTCGTTATACAGCTTTTCAACGGCGACCCTGCAAGCGGGGGAAAACTTATTGGCACAGGAGCTACTGACGCCAATTTTCAGTATAAAACCAAAATCCGCATGCCTTCCAGCGTGAAACAGATTTACATCGGGAAGATAAGCCCCGACGGCATTAATAAATACATTGTAGCAAATATCTCAGGTACTTCTGTTATGTACACGTTTACGAACGGAACAAAATCGGCAGAGAGTGAAAATACTGTTCCCGATTGCAGCTCTGGCTGTACCCAGACCCTGGCCAGCGGGACTATAAACAACCTCATTATAGGAGCTGGTGCAATTGTATGCGTTCCCTCGGGAAGAACTGTTACCCTTAACACACCTACCCTTAATGCAGGAGGCACTATCCGTATCTGCGGTACGGTTCATTGGAAAAATATCAACGGCAGCGGAGGCACTATCCTGCTGACTTCAACAGGTGACATGAACGGGACTTATTCTCTCACGGGAAGAACTCTGAACAATTATTCTCTTTCCTACAATCTTCCCAACAATAATTTTGACGGCACATTAAACAATTTCGGCACTCTTGATGTTTCAGGAGAAGGCACTTTCCAGATCAATTCGTCTGCAGCTGTTCATAATTTTGGAACGATGAACATTCCCTCTAAAATTACTATCAATGGCACTCTGACCAACGACGGACCTATGACCATAGGAGACGAAGTAATAGTTAATGGTTCAGGAGTTGTTACAAATTCTTGTACTATCACTCTTACCAATGACCATGATTTCAAACAGAACGGAACCCTTACCAATTCGGGATATATCTCTGTTTGCAATTCACAATTCAGCGCTCAGGGTGGTTCCACGACAACACTTGTTGAAGGCAGCCTTATCAAGTGCAAAATTTTTGACCTTGAAGGAACAATAACAGGACCAGCCGGCCCAAGGGCACAGATCAAGGCCCTCAGTAATGAAAGCAAAAGCAAAGTCACCTCAGCCTGCACGGTAAGCGGTTATGTAGATATTTGTGCTCCAAAAGGCATTGATCCGAATAACGGACATTACGAAAGTCATGTTTCTTTCTGCTCCTATACTCTGCCGATCCCGGGCTGCAGCTCGCAGGTTGCCCCGGTAATCACCAGTGCACTTACAGCAAATGCATTTACCGGGTCACAGTTCACTTATAATATAACTGCATCCGGAACAGCCCCTATTACCTATAATGCTACCGGGCTTCCCCCGGGATTATTTTTCAGCGGATCAACAATAAGCGGAAACCCAGGCGTTGTTGGAATTTACAATGTAACTCTTACCGCAACGAATGCGCTGGGCTTTGATACACAGATACTTGTTATCACTGTTGCAGTGCCACCTTCATCACCGGTTATTACCAGTGCTCTTACTGCATCGGGTACGGTAAACCAGGCGTTCAGCTACCAGATTACTGCTACCGGAACTTCGCCTATCACATACAATGCCACCAGCCTTCCAGGTGGCCTGAGTTTCAGCGGAAGCACTATTTCCGGCTTACCTGCAACCGCGGGCACATTCAATGTAAATCTTACAGCTACAAATGCAGTTGGATCAGACGCTAAGGTAATGGTAATTACTATCGCCAGCCCTCCTCCTCTGGATACCGACGGTGACGGTGTTGCCGACAACCTCGATGCATACCCATTGGATCCCACCAGAGCTTTCAATTCTTACTATCCTAATGAATCGGATTACGGAACAGTGGCTTTCGAAGACCTCTGGCCGGCATACGGAGATTACGATATGAACGACCTGGTAATGAATTTCAACTACAAAATCGTTACTAATGCCCAGAATGAGTCAGTAGATATTATTGTTCGGTATAAGATCAAAGCTGCAGGCGCTCAGATGAACAATGGTTTTGGAATTATCCTTAATACTGCTCCCTCAAACATTGCAAGTGTGACCGGATGTATAAAAGTAGGCTCAGCCGTAACGATTGACCCCAAGGGCTATGAAGCAGGTCATACCAACGAAACAGTGATCATCCCTGTAGATGCAATAAACACATTGCTTGGAGCCAATATTGTGAACACTGTTCATGGAGGCAACACGATTGAGACTGTTGAACAAACAATAACTATTCACTTCTCGGTTCCCCAGGCCAGCATAGGTGCTGCACCTTTCAATCCGTTTATTTTTGTTAACCAGGAAAGGGGCAAGGAAATTCACTTAAAGGATCAGCCTCCTTCAGAACTTGTAAATCCGGTTTATTTCGACACCTGGTACGATGCAAGTAATGTAGCTCAGGGAAAATACTACCGTTCGGTATCAGGTCTCTGCTGGGCTATCGAAATACCTATCGACTGGTCGTATCCCCAGGAAATGGTCGACATCCTCCAGACTTACCTGCATTTTGCAGACTGGGCACAGTCAAACGGAACAACTTACCAGGACTGGTATGTGCTGCAGCCGGGATACCAGAACGCAAGTAATTTATATTAAGAAGCTTTGTTTGTGGTTAGTTTGTTACGGCCGCCCCTGGTTCCCGGGGCGGCCGTATTTTTTTCTAAGCGAGCTTCCTTGAAATGACGAGAAAATAGATCCCCGCCAGAAAAACCCCTGCTCCCGAAATTATAAACATCGCCTTCATCCCCAGGGTAAACCATAAAACACCGGCAATGCTGCTGGCGAACAATGAAAAAACACTGGCAAAACTGGTATAAAATCCAAGCGCCGTAGCTGTATCCTGCCGGGCGGCCAGATTGCTGATCAGCGCCTTGGAAATACCTTCGGTGCTGGCCGCGTAAATCCCGTAAAAAAAGAAAAGAACTACAAATCCGGAAATGGCCGAGGCAAAGCCAAAACTCAGGTAAACACCCGCGAACAGGAGAAGTCCGAAAACAAGCATGGTCTTTAACCCAATCTTATCGGCCAGAATACCCAAAGGATACGAGGCAAGAGCATACACCAGGTTGTAAAAAATATACATGGATATCATTCCTGTGTCGGAAACATGGTTTTCTTTTATTGCAAGCAGAAGAAAGGCATCGGAACTGTTGAACAGGGTGAACATCAGTAATCCGGGAACAAGATAGCGGAAAGAAACCGGCGAGCGCTTCCAGTATTTCAGATACGACAGAAACCCCGGCCTGACCATATCCGGCGAAGCCAAAAGTTTCTTCTCTTTCAGAAAAAACGTCAACCCAACCGCTATCAGCCCGGGAAAAAAGGCAACGTAAAACAGCATCTTGTATTCACCCGGATAAAACCACAGAAAAACCAGCGCCATCATCGGTCCTATTGCAGCGCCGAGGGTATCCATACCGCGGTGAAATCCAAATACCCTGCCCTTATGTTCTGGTGTGGTCTCATCACTCAGTATAGCATCCCTTGCACTGGTGCGGATCCCCTTGCCCAGCCTGTCGGTGGTCCGTGCAAGGAATATCCACCAGGGCCAGGTTAGAACAGCCAACATAGGTTTTGAAAGAGCGCTGAGCATATACCCTGTCCTTACAAAAGGAACCCTCTTACCGAGAGCATCGGAACTCTGCCCGAAATAACCCTTGCTCAGGCCGGCAACGGCTTCGGCAATGCCCTCCAGAACACCGATCAGCATGATAGAAAACCCAATGGATCTAAGGTATACCGGCATTACCGGATACAACATCTCCGAAGCTATATCGGTAAACATGCTCACGAAAGAGACCAGTAAAATGGTCCGTGTTATGATGCGGGTTTTCATTTCTGCTCAATCTTGAAATAGCTGAGATATGCTTTGGCCGCATTGGCCAGCTTGAAATTCCAGTGCTTTGCCGCAGCCATCGCGTTCGCTGTAGTCACCGGATCATTGTAATTAAGTTTCTGCATTACCGAGAAAGCATTCATCCTTGTTTCGAACTCATAGCCTGGGCCACTGTAAGGAATAAGCTCCTTCAGGTATTCGTATTTACCACCCCGTATAGCTATCTCAAGCCAGGCCATCCTGATGTTCCTTCCTCTCCATCCTTCCATTTCCTTTGTCATTTCAAGGTAATGCCCGGTTTCTGATGGGAATGAATTACAAAGGCGCTCCAGGGCAAACTGAACGTTGGTATACGACGAATCGGTGAGGCAATTCTCAACATCCGGTTTTAGCACAGACGGAATCGTGTCGAGCATTACCAGGACTGTCTTCCTTACAAACGCACTGTTGTCATGCAAGGCCTGCCGGAAAAGAGTTACAGCCTCCTCCGATCGGTCTTTTGCCATCTGTTCAATCACCGCCGAACGGATCAGATGAAACTGGTTTTTCTTATAGGCTTCGATGAGAACCTCTTTTTTACTGGCTAACGGAAGACTATGCATGGCTTGTAAAGCATCATACCTGTCTATCATTAACGGGGCTTTCATGAGCTGTGACGATAGTTCCTGGAACGACCTGTCGAAGCTGAGTTTTTTAAGTATCCTACGGCCGGGATCAAACAATACAAAATCGACTGCCACCCCGGCAGAATTGTATACCTTAAGCTTTTGCTCCTTCTTTTCTATCCATGCTGTAAGGCTGTCGCAGGAACCGTTCTTATAGTAAACCCTGATCCCAACCGGCATCCTGAACAAGGGCTTCAGATCATTCACTTCCTGTATCTGTTCCACGCTGAACTCAGTAAACATCCGGCCCAGGGAGTCCGATACGGGTGCATAGCTTACTTTGTAAGCCGGTTCCCCACCCCTCAGTATCCATTCATCGAAAAACCAGGCGTACGACTTGCCCGTTACATCATATACACACCGCATAAAATCACAGGTCTGGGAATAACCATACATGTACTTTTGAGCATATCGCTGCACAGCATCATGGAATTCCTTTTCCCCCATTGCATCCCTTAACATATCGAGTACCAGTGAACCTTTCTGGTAAATCCGCTGAACTCCCCCCTGGGATCCGCCAACCGGGTAATCGTTTTTCTTTGAAGCCTCAAAAGCCAGGTTCATCTCATCATTCCTGATGTTCTCGTAATACTCTTCACCGTAAACCGAACGTTCAAACATCTTGGCATAATAGGTACCGAAGCTCTCGGTAAGCCAAACGTCTTTATTTACAAGATGAGCAATGCCATCGCCAAACCACTGGTGGGCGAGTTCATGTGCATTTACATTCACATAATTCCTTTGCCACCATGCCCGCGGGTCGATCAGCATATAATCACCAAACACGGTTGCCGTGGTTGTCTCCATGCCCCCGTACATATAATCTGCAACCGGGGCCTCGCGGTATTGAGCATAGGGATAATTCACCCCGAACTCTTTTTCGAAAAAGTCAAACATCCTCTCGGTATACTTGTATGTATAAGGTACACGGTCGGCCATCCCACTCCAGTACCAGTATTCAAGAGGCACTCCCCTCTTTGTAACAGAAGTATTATATTCATAATCGCCTATGACCAGCGAAGTTGAGAAATACGGATGGTCCTTGCGCATAGCATAATGCCAGGTTTTTGTGCCGTCTGGATTTGAAATCACACCCAGTCGCTCTCCATTTGAAAATATCTTGTACCGGCCGTCGAACGTGAAAAACATATCAGTCGTTACCCTGGCATCCATATACGGTAGCCAGTTTTGCGAGCGGTGCGCCCATATTGTCTTCCTCCTGCCTTCCTCTTCAGGTTTCCATCCGATGAAATAAATCGGGCCGGCCATAGGTCTTGCTTCATAGGCTATGCTGATGACATATCTGTTTCCTTTGGTGAGAAAGGCAGATCCCTGCACTGGCTTTATTACCAGGTTAGGGCCGGCGAGCTTCCAGGTGAACGGAATCAGCCGGGCGGATTTCTTGCCTCCGCTTCCGGCCATAGAACCGGTGGCTCCTTCATCCGCCGTCATTAAGATTACTTTACTGATAACGAAATCGGGAGTGTATACTACAATTGAATCGGTATGATAACGGTTCGCTGTCAAGGTAAGTTCAGCATTCCCTATGACCAGGTTTTCGGAAGGGTTAAAGCGCACATGGGCCCCGACATGCTGCAATGAGACTAAAAGATCGGGGGGAATGGATGCCGGATCCTGGTAGCAGGTCACCGTTTTTTCCTGTGAGAACAACTGCAAAGCCGGCAAAACCAAGGCCAGCAGACTAAAATATTTTCGTAAATTCATGAGATACTATTTTTTTACCTTTGTGGCCCTCGTGTTTTTTTATACTATGGCCGCCCCCAAAAATAACAAAAAGTCCAGGATGTCGCACATCCTTTCGGTGATTGATGGCCAGGAGCTTGAACGTCAGCGTCTTTCGCGTGAACTCCATGATGGTATCGGGCAGTCGTTGGTAGCTATCAAGATGAAACTTGAAAGCCTCAACTATATCCCGGAAGAAGATATCAAACCTCAGCTTGAGGTAATAAAAAAGCAGTTTGACCAGATTATTGATGAGATACGCAGAATCACAACCGACTTAATGCCGCCTGTTTTGGAGGAGTTCGGGCTTGTAATTGCTTTGTTTAACCTTTGTGAAGACACGGGAAGACACTCGTCGGTAAAGATCAGGTTTGAACATAATGTGAGGACTGATGACTGGAATAAAAAGATACAGACGTATCTTTACAGAATAGTTCAGGAAGCACTGAATAATATCATTAAACATTCCAATGCCGACCAGGCCTATATTAAACTGCAGTACGATCATGATTTTATTTATCTAAGCATTCAGGATAACGGCAAAGGGTTCAGTCCGCATAATTCAGGCAGCCAGGGTGGACATGGCCTGCACAATATGCATGAACGGGTCAAATTGCTTGGTGGCGCTCTTGACCTGAAAACCGCGTCGGGTAAAGGGACATTGATACAAATTAAAGTTCCGAAATTTTAATTATGGAGACGATCAGGATATTTCTTGTTGAAGACCATGACCTGGTTCGCGATGGTCTCAAAGCCCTGCTTGCCTCTATCCCCGATATTGCCATAATAGGCGAAGCGTCAACTGGTAAAAGTCTGTTTGAAAAGCTCAGGATAGTGCAACCCGATATCATAGTTCTTGATATTTCCCTGCCTGATGTTTCGGGTATTGAGATTACCAAACGCCTCCGTGGCGAATATCCCCAGATCAGGGTGCTGATACTCTCGATGTATACTCACGAAGATTTTGTTACAGGTGCCATCCGATCGGGCGCAAAAGGCTACCTCCCGAAAAACACTTCAAGGGATGAGCTGGTTAAAGCAATTTACTCGATCTACAGAGGAGAAGAGTTTTTCGGAGACACTATTTCCAAGATCCTGCTGAAGAGTTTTATCCGTAACGCAGTGGAACAGGAGGAACAATCTGAAAAACCCGCATACAATCTGTCTTCCAGGGAACTTGAGATCCTCAGGCTCTATGCCGAAGGTTTTAACAATAAGGAGATCGGGGCGAAACTGAATATTTCGATACGCACGGTCGAAACCCATAAAAACCATATCATGAAAAAACTGGGGATCAGATCTCCTGTAGAAATGGTAAAATTTGCCATCCGCAATAAAATCATTAATCTTTAAAGCCTGAAGATGAAAGAAATCTCCACGATCAAAGAGGCAAGACTTTGGCTCAAACCCGCTCTGAAAAAAAATCTGAAGATCGGATTTGTCCCCACGATGGGAGCCCTTCATGAAGGCCATCTCCGGCTTATCCGGCAGTCAGAAGTTGAAAATGACCTCACGGTATGCAGCATATTTGTCAATCCCATACAGTTCAACAACCCGGATGACCTGGCAAAATATCCCCGTAATGTATCCCAGGATGCCCGTTTACTCAGTGTCAACGGATGTGACATGCTGTTCTGCCCGGGTGAGGAACAGATGTATCCTAATGGCAGGACAGAAAATATTGAAATAGAATTCGGCATGCTCGATAAAGTGATGGAAGGCATGTATCGTCCTGGTCATTTCAAAGGGGTGGTGATCGTGGTAAAAAAGCTGTTTGATATTATCAGCCCTACCAATGCTTACTTCGGAAAAAAAGACTATCAGCAGCTAATGGTCATAACCCGGATGAAAGAAGCTTTGCAGCTTCCTGTAAACGTGATTGCATGCGAAACGGTGAGGGAAGATGACGGGCTGGCGATGAGTTCCAGGAATCTGCAGCTTACCATCGGAGAACGGCATATTGCGCGCAGAATCTTTGAAACGCTATGCAAAGTGAAGGAAAAAGGAACGAAAACTCCGGTGAGGGAACTCAGGGGGTGGGCTGTAAAAAAAATACAGGAAGATTCAAGGTTCAGGGTTGAGTATTTCGAGATCGCCGACAGAGAGACCCTGATGCCTATCGAGATTTGGGGACAGGCGAGCCAGGCTGTCGCACTTACAGCAGTATATCTTGGGGATGTGAGGCTGATCGACAATGTGGAACTTTTTTCGTAATTTTGCAGCATGATGCAGATTCAAGTACTTAAATCAAAGATTCATCGAGCCACGGTCACCGGTGCCAACATCAATTATGTTGGAAGCGTTACCATTGATGAGATTCTTATGAAGGAGGCAAACCTGATAGAATTCGAAAAAGTTCAGGTACTTAATATTAATAATGGCGAGCGTATAGAAACATACGTGATAAAAGGAAAAAAAGGCAGTGGAGTTATTTGCCTGAACGGAGCTGCAGCCCGTAAATTCCTGAAAGACGACCTGGTCATTATCGTGTCTTACGCGACAATGGATTTTGATCAGGCGAAAAAATTCAAGCCATCAATTGCTTTTCCTGATGAAAAAAATGCCCTTTCGGCACGAAAAAAGAACTAATTCATGACTCTGACCATACCCGAAACTTCCTCCCCCGGGAAGAAAATAATTACCGCTTTGAAATTTGTTTTCTTTCTGGGCCTGGGCTTGTTGATCATCTGGTTCTCTCTTAAGGATCTTACTGCTGAAGAGAGGGCCCAGATAATTCATTCTTTTAAAACAGCCAACTATTACTGGGTTGTGCTTGCTATCATCCTCGGCCTCTTTAGCCATTTGCTGCGGGCTGCACGCTGGGTTTTATTCTTTGAACCCATGGGTTTTAAACCAAAGCTGAAAACTACTTTTTTCGCGGTGATGGTCGGTTATTTCGCCAACATGGCTTTTCCAAGGCTGGGCGAAGTCACCCGCTGTGGCATCATGTCGAAGTACGAAAAAGTACCATTTCAGAAAGCCCTGGGAACTGTCGTTACTGAGCGTGCCATCGATATGCTGATATTTCTCTTTCTTTTTCTGCTGATGTTCTTTACCCAGCTTGGTACAATCAGAGAATACCTTGACCAGAATATTTATCCAAGGCTGGTAGCTAAATTCGGCGACATGCATTATTCCCGCATGATCTTTCTTTTTCTTGGCAGTCTCTTGCTTGTTTTTGTTGCGACATGGTTTCTTGTTCGGAAAAAAGTAAAGGCCTCCAGGACATATCACAAAATTACAAACCTGTTAATCGGGTTCTGGGAAGGATTGAAATCACTTAGCCAGGTTACAAAACCCCGATTGTTTGTCTTGTATTCAATCGTTATCTGGGTCCTGTATTTCCTGATGCTGTATGTCATCTTTTTCTGCTTTGCCGAAACATCAGGCCTCGGCCCCGGCGCAGGACTTTCGGCACTTGTTCTTGGCAGCGTCGGGATCATGATTACACCCGGCGGGATTGGTCTTTATCCGGCCATCATTCAGGAGACCCTTATTCTGTATGGTATTGCAAAACCCACCGGACTGGCCCTGGGCTGGATCGCATGGTCGGCACAGACTTTGATGATACTTGTTGTTGGAGGAATTTCTTTGTTACTTTTATCGATTAAACGGTCTGAGAATGGGAAAGCTTAAAATTATAAAATCCAGGATCTATAGCTGGGAATCCCTTCAGAGGCAACTGGCCTTGTGGAAATTTCAGGATAAAAAGATTGTCTTCACCAACGGATGTTTCGACATCCTTCACCTGGGCCATATTGAGTTGTTGGGCAAAGCCAGAGGGCTGGGAAATATTCTGATTGTTGGCATGAACTCCGACGAAAGCGTTCATCGCATCAAAGGACCCCACCGGCCGGTAAACAGCCATCATGCCCGTGCTTTTGTTCTGGCTTCTCTTGTCTTTGTCGATGCCGTTGTTATTTTCGACGAAGATACACCCTACGAACTCATCAAATTAGTTCAACCTGATATCCTGGTTAAAGGCAAGGATTACGAGGGAAAAGAGATCGTAGGATCAGATATTGTCGAAGCCAGGGGTGGAGAAGTTGTCACAATTGAACTTACCAAAGGATATTCCACTACTCATACCATTGAAAAGGCCCATAAGGTTCATCTTTAAGATCCTGCCATGGCGAAAGTCAAGACTGCATTTTTCTGCACAAGCTGCGGAGCCCAGCAGAGCAAATGGATGGGCAAATGCCCTGCCTGCGGGGAATGGAACACTCTTGTTGAAGAAGTAATCCAGAGAGAAGAAAAACGCCCTGGCATCACAAGATCTGCAGAGCAAAGACCTGTTCCCAGGAAAATTTCTGAAGTCAGCTTTGTGCCTGAACAACGTATCAACACCCATGATGCCGAGTTGAACCGGGTTTTAGGCGGCGGACTGGTTCCCGGCTCGCTGGTCCTCATAGGAGGTGAACCCGGGATCGGAAAATCAACCCTGATGCTTCAGGTTGCACTGAAGTGCAAAGGCCTGAAGATTCTTTATATCAGCGGTGAAGAAAGTGACCAGCAGCTGCGGATGCGGGCTTCCCGGCTTGGTATAGAAAATGAACATTGCTTTGTACTCACAGAGACCAATACCCAGGCTATTTTTCAGCATCTTGAGCAGGTTCAACCGGATTTGGTCATCATTGATTCCATCCAGACCCTCCAGACCGACAGTATTGAGTCATCGGCCGGCAGTATCAGCCAGATAAAAGAATGTGCCGGTGAGATGCAGAAATATTCAAAAATTACCCATACTCCCGTATTCCTGATTGGTCATATCACCAAAGACGGCAGCCTGGCAGGCCCTAAAATTCTGGAACATATGGTCGATGCTGTACTTCAGTTCGAAGGCGACCGGAATTATGGATACCGTATCCTGCGTTCTCTTAAAAACAGGTTTGGGTCTACTTCGGAACTTGGAATTTACGAGATGAATGACACCGGTATGCGAGAGGTCTCAAACCCTTCAGAAATACTGCTCAGCCAGCATGACGAAAAAGTGAGCGGCATCGCCATTGCCGCAATGGTAGAAGGCTTACGACCCATGCTTATCGAAACCCAGGCGCTGGTGAGCAGTGCGGTTTACGGCACTCCTCAGCGGTCAACCACGGGCTTTAATGTACGCCGCCTTAATATGCTGCTTGCAGTACTGGAAAAAAGAAGCGGCTTCAGACTTGGCCATAAGGACGTCTTTCTCAACATAGCCGGGGGAATAGAAGTAGATGATCCGGCCATTGATCTGGCTATCGTTGCTGCTATTCTTTCCTCAAACCAGGACGAACCCATCGACACAAATACATGTTTTGCCGCTGAAGTCGGATTAAGCGGTGAAATACGTCCTACTAACCGTATTGAGCAGCGGATTTCCGAAGCAGAAAAGCTGGGATTCGAACGTATTTTCATCTCTAAATACAATACCCGCTCACTGGATAAAGCCAGATACCATATCGAAATCATTCCTGTTAGCAAAGTGCAGGAAGTATATAAAGCCCTGTTCGGCTAAAATCTCAACAAATATGCGTTCCCGTTCCATTACACAAGATCACGAAATCCTTGAAATCATTCGTCACTGCCAATGGTGCCACCTGGCCATGGTCGATTCCGGGGGCAACCCTTATGTAATTCCAATGAATTTTGGGTTTCGCGACAACATACTGTATATGCATGGGGCGAAGCATGGAAAAAAGATTTCTATCCTTCATCAGAACCCTTCTGTTTGTGTCAACTTCAGCACAGATCATGCCTTGCGCTATCAGAATGAAGACGTGGCCTGTTCCTGGAGTATGAAATACAGATCAGTACTGGTATATGGAAAAGCAGTGTTTATCACCGAACCTGAAGAGAAAATTGCGGCCCTGAAGATTGTCATGGCTCAATACAAAGAAAAAGAATTTACATTCAACCCACCCTCCATACGCGAAGTCAACGTCTGGAAGATCATTGTTGAAAAAACCGAAGGCAGGGCTTTCGGATATTAGCCTGTTTAAAGTGTTTTTTATTTGCATAAACATAGTACTTTTGCCTGTCAATTTTAATTCTGATGAAACCCCGGGAAAGGCTTAGCACAACAGAAAGAATCAGAAAGGTATTCGTTGGTAATGCCCGCGATCTGAAAGATCAGAATATTTTCGAGAAAGTCACGCTGGTTGCAATCATGGCCTGGATTGGCCTGGGTTCCGACGGACTTTCATCATCCTGCTACGGCCCGGAAGAAGCGTACCGTGCACTGGGCAATTACCATGGCATGACTATTTTTATTGCTCTTGCCGTTGTTCTTACTATAGCGATCATCAGCAGCAGCTATTCTCAGATCATCAAGCTTTTCCCCTCAGGAGGAGGTGGTTACCAGGTTGCGTCCAAATTACTGTCGCCCCGTTTAGGGATGATCTCAGGCTGCTCCCTTATTGTAGATTACATTCTAACTATCTCTATCAGTGTCGCCAGCGGCGTAGATGCCATCTTCAGCAATTTTCCCGATCCCTACCAGGTTTATAAACTGTATACAACGCTGGGCATCATCCTCATCCTTCTGCTGTTAAACCTCAGGGGAGTTAAAGAATCGGTGCTTTCTCTGATGCCGATATTCATTATCTTCCTGCTTACACATGCCTTCGCTATTGTCTACCCGATCATGTTTCACACACGGGAATTTATTAACCTCGTACCTGATGCAACAAGGGAGTTCAGGCAGGCCAGTAACCAGATGGGGACTTTTGCCGTTTTGCTTATTCTTGCAAGGGCTTATAGTATGGGTGCAGGTACTTATACAGGGATTGAAGCCGTGTCAAATTCTATGGTAATCCTTAAAGAACCCAGGGTTAAAACCGGCATTGCAACCATGCGCCTGATGGCTTTTTCTCTCGGTATTACCGTGCTTGGACTGCTGGCGGCCTATTCCCTGTTTCATCTGAAACATGTGCCGGGAAAGACCATGAATGCCAATCTTCTTGAGGCCATGACGGCCGGATGGAATAAATGGGTGGGCCAGACTTTTGTGATCATCACACTGATTTCTGAAGCTGCCCTGCTTTTCGTTGGTGCCCAAACAGGTTTCCTTGGTGGCCCCAGAGTTATTTCGAACATGGCTCAGGATCGCTGGTTTCCACGACGTTTCTCGGTTCTTTCCGATCGCCTCGTGACCCAGAACGGACTTATCCTGATGGCCGTTGCAGCCTCGTTTATTCTGCTGGTCACGGGTGGAAAAGTCACTACTTTGATCGTTCTCTATAGTATCAACGTGTTTGTTACCTTCACTCTCTCCCAGGCTGGTATGGTAAGGCATTGGTGGCAGGTGAAGAAAAAAGAAGGTTACTGGATCCCGAAACTTCTCATCAATGGGTTAGGCTTAATACTTACATTAAGCATCCTTTGCACCGTTCTTTTTGTAAAATTCACTGAAGGCGGCTGGCTCACTATTTTAATAACTTCCAGCCTTGTTCTCTTTGTGGTCAGGGTAAGAAATCATTATGACCGGGCTGCCAAACTGCTAAAGCGTCTCGATACTAAGATGTTACGCCATGTAGATGGAGCCATGCAGAGCTGGGAAAAAGCAAACAGGGCCTATCCCGAATTCGACACTGAATCTCATACCGCTTGTATCTGCGTCAACGAATTCAACGGGATCGGGATAAATACTTTTCTGAAGATCAGGGAAGACTTCGAAAATTACAAGAATTTCATCTTTATCTCCGTCGGAATGGTCGATACAGGGACATTCAAGGGAGAAGAAGAACTGCAAAACCTGGAAGAGAGTGTTAAACTCAATTTGAAAAAATTTGAAGATCTTTCCCGGGCTTACGGATGCTTTGCCGACAGCTACTATGCAATAGGCACCGATGTGGCCGATGAAGTAAAGGAGCTTTCAAAGAAAGTAGTCCATAAATACCACAGGGTGATTTTCTTTATAGGTAATGCCATCTTTGCCCGCCCTTCTTCCCTTACGCGTATGCTTCATAACCAGACCCAGCTTACTTTGCAGAACCGGCTTGCACATAAAGGGTTTATGATGGTTATGATCCCTGTAAAACTGACAGCCGATTAAATTTCCGACATGGATTTCAAAGATTATTATAACCTGCTTGGCGTTTCGAAAACAGCCACTTCAGATGAGATAAAGAAAGCATACCGCAAACTCGCGGTAAAGTACCATCCTGATAAAAACCCCGGAAATAAACAGGCTGAAGAGAAATTTAAGGCAATCAGCGAAGCCAACGAGGTGCTGAAAGACCCTGAAAAAAGAAAGAAGTACGATAAACTTGGCTCCAACTGGAAACAATATGAACAATCCTCGGGCAACGGGGCCGATTTCAGCCAGTGGGCACGACAGGGAGGAGGAAGAAACTACTCAGGGGCAAGCAATGCAGATGATTTTGGCGGATCTGATTTCTCTGATTTCTTTAATTCTTTCTTCGCTGGACAGTATGGTCAGGACTCTGACAATCCCTTTGGCAGCCAGGGAAGGGGACGTCAGGGCGGAAGGCCCGTAAAAGGACAGGACTATGAAGCAAGCCTTGAAGTTTCCCTTGAAGGCGCTTACATGGGGTCTAAGCGGATGATTACGCTCGGAGAAGAGCAACTGAGCGTTACTATTCCACAGGGAGTATATGACGGCCAGGTGCTCCGTGTTAAAGGTAAAGGGGCACAGGGAAGGCGGGGTGGTGAACCAGGTGACCTGTATATGCATGTTAAAATTATTTCCGACCCTGCTTTTACAATCAAAGACCATGACCTCTATTGCGACCTGCATGTTTCGCTTTACCAGGCGATTCTCGGCGGAGAGGTAAACGTTCATCCGCCGAAAGGAAGCGTTACAATGAAAATCCCGAAGGAAACGCAAAATGGAAAAGTTTTGAGGATGAAAGGCCTGGGTATGCCTGTATACAGGAAGAAAAATGAATTTGGCGACCTTTACCTGAAAATCATCATCGACATTCCTCAGAACCTGAGTCCCAGGGAAGTCGAACTGTTTACCCAGCTTGCATCATTGAGGCCTTGAAATTCCCTGCCCCTGTAAATTCAATAACCATATCGTTATTCGGCCTGTAAACCATCCCAGCAGGCAACCTACCGTAGCCCCACACATTAAATCGAAGGGATAATGTACCCCGAGATAAATCCTGGTATAAGTCATCAGGCTGGCCCAACCCAGGAGTAAAAGATACAAGTACCTGTATCGCTTCTGAAAAAGTATGATCAGAAAAACGGCCAGGGCAAATGTACTCGATGCATGAGCCGAGTAAAAACCATGCTTACCGCCCCTATATTCTTTCACAATATGAACATTTCCCGCCAACGTAGGTTCATGGGATGGCCTGAAACGTTTAACATCATTTTTAACCATTTCAGACAACTGATCCGAAACAGTTATCAGGAGCGCCACTGCGACAAGCACGGTAAGGGTTTTCCAGCGAAAAGTCTTAATAACAAGAAACAGAAGAAAAACAAACAAGGGTAGCCACACAATGCTGTTGCTGGCCCAGTACATCACAGGATCAAGCCAGTAAGCATGCTGCCCGTTAAAGCTTAGGAAAAGGGAGCGGTCGAATAATACCAGCTTTTCAAGCATAGGGAAATATTTGATTTACAATCTGCCATCTGCCATCAGATATCTGATGTCAGATATTCAGAGCTTCCCAAAGCATTCCCTTCAGTTTCTCCAGACCCGTTTTCTTGTGCGAGGAGATGAAAACAGAGGGTAAGTCGGGTAGCTCTTTTTTCAGTTCACTTACAATCTCATCATCAGCAAGATCTGATTTTGTGATCGCCAGCAGCCTTGATTTATCAAGTAATTCGGGGTTGTACATCTCTAGTTCCCTGAGCAGGATCTGGTACTCATGCCTGATATCATTACTGTCGGCCGGGATCATGAACAGCAGTACCGAATTTCTTTCAATATGCCTGAGGAACCTAAGCCCGATACCTTTCCCTTCATGCGCCCCTTCTATGATCCCGGGAATATCGGCCATAACAAATGACCTGTTGTCGTGATATTGTACAATTCCGAGGTTGGGAACCAGGGTTGTAAAAGGATAATCGGCAATCTCAGGTTTAGCCGCGGAAATCACAGACAACAAAGTGGATTTTCCCGCATTGGGAAATCCCACAAGTCCCACATCGGCCAGCAGTTTCAACTCAAGGACTTGCCAACCCTCAATTCCCGGTTCGCCCGGTTGTGCAAACCTGGGGGCCTGGTGTGTTGCTGATTTGAAATGGTCGTTCCCCAGTCCTCCCCTTCCACCCGGCACGAGAATGTGAGTCTGGCCATCTTCGGTAATCTCGCATTCGAATGCCAAGGTTTCTGCATCCCGGGCAACGGTACCAAGAGGGACTTCGATGATCATGTCTTTGCCATAAGCGCCTGTTTGCAGACTTTTTGCGCCGTTAACACCATGGCCGGCACGGATATGTTTTGTGAATTTCAGATGCAGCAAGGTCCATAACTGCTTGTTCCCCTTTAGCATAACATGGCCTCCTCTTCCTCCGTCGCCTCCATCGGGACCTCCTCTCGCGGTAAGCCGGGTCCTCAGGAAATGCTTAGAACCTGCGCCTCCCTTCCCGGAAGCACAAAAGATTTTTACATAATCAACAAAATTCGATTCGGACATGCAATACTTTTTAAGTGATTTTATATTCTGATAGCCCGGCAAAGGCTCTCGAAAATGTCGTCAATGCCTCCGACTCCGTGAACTTCAGTGTAAATACCTTGTTCCTGATAGTACAATTGCAAGGGTTTTGTATGTTTATGATATTGAACCAGACGGTTCTTGATCACCTCTTCGGTATCATCGACGCGACCCTGTTCCATGGCCCTTTTCAGAAGACGTGTTACCAGTTCATCCTCATTCACCTCAAGCGAAATGACTTGATTTACAGGATGATTCAACCCAACGAGCAGCTTGTCAAGTTCTTCTGCCTGCTTTAGGGTGCGGGGAAATCCGTCAAACACAAAACCTTCTGCCTCCTCATGCTTCAGAAATACCGATTTCATAATTTCAATCAGCAGTTCATCCGAAACCAGGTGGCCAGCCTCCATCACGGCTTTCACCTGCAACCCCAAAGGGCTTCCCTGGCTTACTTCCGCGCGAAGTATGTCGCCGGTTGAAACATGGATCCAATTGTATTTCTTTGCAATTTTTACAGCCTGGGTGCCTTTGCCGGCTCCCGGAGGCCCGAATAAAATCAGGTTAAACATTCGTTATATATTATTTTAGTTAGACGTCAGATTCATCCAGTTGGTAAATATCAGGAAAATTCCGTCCCGCACCATCATAGTCAAGGCCATATCCCACAACAAAAAGCTTAGGGATCTCTAATCCGCAGTAATCAATTGAAAAATTTTCCCTGAAAGCCTCCGTCTTAAAACAAAAACTGGCAATACGAAGACTGGCCGGTTCGTGATTTTTAAGGTCCGTCAACAGCTGGGCCATGGTAAAACCAGTATCAACAATATCTTCCACGATAATTACATCACGGCCCCGGATCCCTTCATTCAGGCCAATCAGCCGGTTTATCTCCTCACTGCTTTCCAGTCCATGATAGGATGAATATTTTACAAACGAAATTTCACATGGTATATGGAGCTTTCTTACCAGGTCGGATGCAAAAATAAACGCCCCATTAAGAATGCCCAGAATCAGAGGTGTTTTGCCCGAATAATCCTGGTCGATGCGGGCGGCAAGACCGTTCACGATCTCATCTATCTTTTCTTTCTGCAGGTAAAGGCGGAAGAATTTATCCCTGACCTTGACGCGGGTGGCCTGTTCATGCGGTGTTACCATCAAACAAAGTTAGCAATATTCTGATTTTCTGGCTAATTTTGCAAAAACGAAACATTATGCAAGCATTGGTAAGTATTATCATGGGCAGCACTTCCGATCTTCCCGTGATGGAAGCTGCGGCAAAGTTCCTGAACGATATGCAGATACCCTTTGAGATCAATGCCTTATCGGCTCACCGTACACCTGATAAAGTTGAAGAATTTGCGAAAGGTGCATATGATCGCGGGATCCGCGTAATAATTGCAGCAGCCGGAATGGCAGCCCATCTTCCGGGTGTGATCGCTGCTTTGACCTCAATACCGGTAATCGGAGTGCCTATGAAAGCTACACTGGAAGGCATCGATTCTATGCTTGCCATTATACAAATGCCCCCGGGAGTGCCTGTGGCAACAGTCGGGATCAATGCCGCCCAGAACTCTGCAATACTGGCTACCGAAATTCTTGCCGTTTCAGATCATGCTCTGTACCAGAAACTGATTGAATTCAAGGAAGAATTGAAGAAAAAGATTGTAAAGGCGAATGAAGAACTGGCCCACGTGAAATACGATTTCAAAGTCGGTTAAATCTTTCTCGCGATCATCAGCCCGTCGCGGAATGGGAGAAGCAGATTCTCAACCCTTTCATCGTTCTGCACAAACTCGTTATATTCGGCAATTCCAAGAGTGTCTTTATCTGATGTTTTGGCTGA
Source organism: uncultured Bacteroidales bacterium (assembly GCA_903916595.1). Taxonomy (GTDB): domain Bacteria; phylum Bacteroidota; class Bacteroidia; order Bacteroidales; family FEN-979; genus CAIRDP01. The sequence goes on from CAIWXI010000030.1 coordinate 62,222, forward strand.
TAGCACTTTGCCATCCCATAAAGCATTATCGGCCATGATCCAGCCACCCTTCCTGACCAGCGGGAAAACCAATTTGTAATAATTGAGATAGTTTGGCTTGTCTGCATCAATGAATACCAGATCCCATACTTCGTTCAGATCAGGAATGATATTCAGGGCTTCTCCCACATGCAGAATAACCCTGTTTTCCACACCGGTTTCTTTAATGTATCTGCGGATGATGTTTTCCAGTTCCGGATTGACCTCGATGGTATGAATGATTCCCTCTGAACCCAGGGCCAGGCTGATTGCAGAATAGCCTGTAAACGTTCCGATCTCAAGAACCATTTTCGGCTTGATCATTTGACAGATAAAACGCAAAAGCATACCCTGCATATGCCCTGAGAGCATACGTGGATAAACCTGGGTAAGATGTGTTTCACGGTTTAGTGCAGCCAGGAATGAGAGTTCGGGGCTTGAATGCAGCTCGCAATATCGTTCTATTTCTTCCGGGATCATGAGAAGCAGTTTTATATCCTGCTTTCAATCAGGATGTCGAGGAGCTTTATGGCTGCATCGGAGATTACTGTGCCTGGTCCGAAAATAGCGGCTGCACCGGCTTGATAAAGGAATTCGTAATCCTGGTGTGGGATAACGCCTCCCACGATCACCAGGATATCCTCCCTTCCGAGTTTTGCAAGTTCCTCAATTACCTGGGGAACCAGGGTTTTATGTCCGCCGGCAAGACTTGAAACGCCCAGAATATGTACATCGTTTTCAACAGCCTGTCTTGCTGCTTCAGCGGGGGTCTGGAACAAAGGCCCTATATCCACGTCAAAGCCAATATCGGCATAGCCGGTAGAGACTACTTTGGCTCCGCGGTCATGGCCATCCTGGCCCATTTTCGCAACCATGATTCTTGGCCTGCGGCCTTCCATCTCTGCAAATTTATCAGCCAGGGCACGTGCTTTTTTGAACAATTCGTTGTTCCCCGACTCCGACGAATAGACTCCTGAAATGCTACGGATCACTGCTTTATACCTCCCGAATACTTTTTCCAATGAATATGAAATCTCTCCCAGAGTAGCTCGATTGCGGGCCGCATCAATGGCGAGAGCCAGCAGATTTCCCTCCCCTGATTCAGCAGAACGTGTAAGTGCATCAAGAGATTTCTTAACTACCTCGTTATCCCTTGAGGCTTTAACCTGTTCCAACCTCCTGATTTGAGATTCCCTTACCGCTGTGTTGTCGACTTCAAGAATCTCCATCGGGGCTTCCTTCTCAAGTTTGTAAAGGTTCACTCCAATGATCTTATCGTTGCCCGAATCAATGCGAGCCTGCTTTCTGGCAGAAGCCTCCTCAATGCGCATCTTTGGGATGCCGGTCTCAATAGCTTTTGCCATTCCGCCCAAATCCTCCACTTCCTGAATCAATTGCCAGGCTTTATGGGCAATTTCATGAGTCAGAGATTCCACGTAATACGATCCGGCCCAGGGGTCCAGCGACTTGCAGATCTGGGTTTCTTCCTGGATATAAAGCTGGGTGTTTCTTGCAATACGTGCCGAAAAATCGGTGGGTAAAGCAATGGCCTCATCCAGTGAGTTTGTATGCAACGACTGAGTATGGCCCAGGGCAGCAGCAAGCGCCTCAATGCAGGTACGTGCAACATTATTGAATGGATCCTGTTCTGTGAGGCTCCAGCCGGAAGTTTGCGTATGTGTTCGCAGGGCCATCGACTTAGGATTCTTCGGATTGAATTGTTTTACCAGCTTGGCCCAGAGCATTCGCCCGGCACGCATTTTGGCGATCTCCATAAAATGATTCATACCGGCAGCCCAGAAAAATGAAAGCCTGGGTGCAAAAGAATCTATATCCATCCCGGCATTGATCCCTGTTCTCAGGTATTCAAGTCCGTCGGCAAGAGTGTAGGCAAGCTCGATGTCACAGGTTGCCCCTGCTTCCTGCATATGATACCCACTGATTGATATGGAATTGAATTTAGGCATGTTCCGGGCCGAAAATTCAAAAATATCGGCTATAATTTTCATGGATGGAGATGGCGGATAGATATATGTATTCCTAACCATGAACTCCTTGAGTATGTCGTTTTGTATTGTACCGTTGAGATCGGCCATAGGCACACCTTGCTCTTCAGCCGCAATGATATAAAACGCCAGTACCGGAAGAACAGCGCCGTTCATGGTCATCGAAACCGACATTTTATCAAGTGGAATCTGATCAAAGAGAATTTTCATATCCTCTAAACTATCAATAGCCACGCCGGCTTTGCCAACATCGCCAACAACCCTGGGATGGTCGGAATCGTAACCGCGGTGAGTAGCCAGATCAAAAGCAACACTTAGTCCTTTCTGCCCTGCTGCAAGGTTCCTGCGGTAAAAGGCATTCGACTCTTCGGCCGTTGAAAAACCTGCATATTGCCTGATCGTCCAAGGACTCATCACATACATCGTAGAGTATGGCCCGCGCAGAAAAGGAGGAAAACCTGCAGCGTAATTCAAGTGCTCCATATTGTTTAAGTCAGACTCCGTGTATTGCGCTTTAATGGGGATCTGCTCTGAAGTCATCCAGGTCTCTGCAGGGCTGTCTTTCCCCGAGTCTGCGTTATCGTTTGCAGGTTTCAGCGCCGACCGGAAATCAATGTCTTTAAAATCTACTCTCATCTTAGTAATTGTAGTTTGCCAGGTTTAAAAGGATATCCCGAAGACCAGAAAAACCTTTTGTGTGTTAGGATTGACTATCAGTGATGCCTGGATTGGCAAGCAGTAAGTTTTTGTTATAGGAATAGCTTTTTTGGCCGTAAGCCCTACATTTGTAAATCCGGCCTTAGGTCCGTACCAACTCCCACCAAAAGGAGTACCTCCGGCAAAAAAATTCAGGTCTATCTTCCTGAACGAAACAGGGTAGGAAAGCTCCAGATAAGTAGAAAAATTATTTTTGTCAGGATTAGCATAAAAGCCTAAAGAATCCATCGCCTTATCACAGCCGTAAACAATTGTCCCTGCAAAGAACTTAATCGGGAAAGCCGATGGCCCTGCAAATGACAAAGAGACCTCAAGCCCGTGTCCGGTCGTTTTATTATTGAAATTGAAATACTGATATGACTTTATTCCCGTATAATCAGGATCTATACCATTCGGAACAAAAAAATCAAAACACATCAGAGTAAACCATTTGAAAGTATAAGATATATAGGTATCCATCTCTGAGTAATTACCCATATCTACTGCGACTGTATTACTATACATGTTCTTGTATGAAGTAAAGGAATATGAACCCCAGAAGCCGATATTCAAGCCTCTCCAGCTGAAATAAAGATTGGGTTGAATTGCCGGAGAATTCCCATAATCAAAGCCTCTCCAGATGTACCGGCTCATAATGTCGGCTCCGAGATTAAGTGTAGCTGCTTTATCGTTTACCGATTCCTCGGCTTGTTTAACCGCCTGTTCGTCCTGTGCAAAAATCGAATGAATTGAAATGAAACAAATAAACAAAAAAACAAGTATGTTTCTCATTTGTGTTGTGTTAAATACTTAAGGCCCGGGCGAGCTCAGATTGCCTGAATGGTTTGCTTATATAATCATCCATACCTGAGGCCAAACATTTTTCCCGGTCTTCCTTGGTTGTAGATGCCGTTAGTGCTACTATCTTAGTGCGTTTTCTGGCCGTTCCAACCAATACCCCTTCCCGTTCGATCTTTCGTATCATCCTTGTCGCTTCAATTCCGTCCATGTCGGGCATTTCCACATCCATAAGGATAATATCAAATTCTCCTTTCCTGAAAGCATCGACAGTCTGAGTGCCAGTCTCAGCCAATACAATATGATGTCCGAAACTTTCAAGGGTTTTCACAGCAACTTTCTGATTGATTTTATTGTCTTCAGCAAGCAGAATGTTAAACGCCTTACGCATGCGTAACTCCCTTTTTCCGGCATATTTTGTGATAATCCTCACCAGTTCCTCTGGCTGGAATGGCTTCGCTACGTAATCATCCATGCCAACTTCGAGAAAACGTTCCTTGTCCCCCTCTACTGCATATGCAGTAAAAGCTACAATATACGAATGCCTTCTTTGCGGATTATTTCGTTCTATTTCCCGCATCTTTTCTGTCGCCTCTAACCCATCCATCACGGGCATCCTGATATCCATGAGAATAATCTCATACTCTTTTCTTTCAAACATACGAACAGCAACCCGGCCATTCTCGGCTATTTCCAGGTTAGAGAAACCGTCCTTTTCCAAAGATGTCCTGGCGACTCTCTGGCTTATATAATTATCTTCAACAAGAAGTATAGAAATATTTTTAATATCGTCTTCCTGTTGTTCCTGCTCGAGTTTCTCCAGATCAGATTTCAGCATTTTCTCAAACATGGCAGTAAACCAGAAGACAGACCCCTTTCCTTCTTCGCTCTCCACACCTATTTCACCCTCCATCAATCTCACCAGATCATAAGCAATTTTAAGACCCAAACCCGTTCCCCCATATTTCCTCGTTGTTGAGATGTCTGTTTGCGAAAATTCCTTAAATAATTTCTCCCTGCCCTTTTCGGAGATTCCGATCCCTGAATCAGCAACCCGGCATTTGACCATAAGCTGAATATCATTCTGCCATAACGGTTCAATTTCAATACTAACACTGCCTTCATTAGTGAATTTAATGGCATTGCTTGCCAGATTCAGAACGATTTGTTTTAACCTGACCGGGTCGCCCTTTAAAAGGTCCGGCAAATCAGATGAGATCGTCAGAAAAAGCTTCAGCCTTTTTCCTTCCGCCCTTAAATGACTCATCTTCACAACTTCTTCAAGATTACGACGAAGATTAAAGGGAATATTTTCGAGCTCGACCTGGCCGGCTTCAATTTTGGAAAAATCTAAAATATCATTGATGATCGAAAGAAGATTGGTTCCCGAAATCTCAATAATTTCAAGGAATTCCTTCTGTTCATCGGTAAGCTGTGTGTCCTTCAGAATATTTGTCATGCCGATCACGCCGTTCATTGGTGTTCTGATCTCATGGCTCATGTTCGCAAGAAAAACTGATTTTGCCCGGCTCTCTTTCACGGCCACATCCCTGGCAAGCTGCAGTTCCTCCGCCATCTCCTTTCTTATGTTGATTTCATTCTGAAGTTGTTCCGTCCGCGATTGCATCATTTCCTCCACCTGGCCTTTGTAATCTTCCAGTTGCTTTTCAGCGCATTTCCTTTCCAGTATCTCAGCTTCAAGAATGCGGGTATTCTTTTTATAATATTTTACAAGAAAATAAAATAAAGGTGAAACAATCAGAAGGAAAAGTACCGTCCGCATAATAAAATAAGGAATGTCAAGACTCAACATATGTTTTATAGCTGAAGTATTCTGTTCAATTCCTCTATTTCAATTGGTTTATTCATATAGAAATCCATTCCGCTCTCAAAAAATTTAGTCCGGTCATCTTCAAAAGCGTTTGCAGTGATAGCTATTATTTTCACCCGTTTCCCCTGATCTGCAGCTCTTCCGGCCTCGATTTTACGTATCTCCGTTGTTGCTGTAAGCCCATCCATCACCGGCATCATGATATCCATCAGAATTGCATCATAGGCATTTGCCTTGAACTTATCCAGTGCAATCTGGCCATCTGTTGCAGAATCCACCTGATGTCCTGCTCTTGTAAGGGCAGCAGTGATAAGCCTCAGGTTTATTGCATTGTCTTCAACAACAAGAATTGCCAGTTTCTTTGGCTCTAGGCCGGCACTATCGTTGATTGTCTGGTTCTGATCCATAAAAATCCTGATATGTTTATTGTTACTTTAACGGTATACCGATTTGGCTACAAAACGTTCTAAGGCTTTCAAGCAGATTGCTCCTCATATGTATAAAATCGTCGACTCCGGCCTTCATGATTTCTTCACGCTTGTACTTCGGGTAGCCCGCTACTATGGTAATGAGGCCTGGTAATGCAGCTTTTAATGCAGGGACTGCCCTGATGGCAAGGTCTTCATATTCTTCATCAGAACTGCAAAGCACTACAATAGCCGGAACTTTCCTTATTGCTTCTGCAATGCCCTCTTCAATGGTATCAAACTTCAGATTGTCGGTGATGGAAAAGCCTGCACACCCGAAGAAATTCGTTGTAAAGCCTGCTCTTGCCCGCATCATTGCCTGATTCCCATAAGTAAAAAGAAAAACTTCAGGCCTGTGGTTCCCGTTTTTTATGAACGCTTCCATAGATAGCCTTAGCTCCTCAATCGGGTGCGACACCCTGAAAGGATGTAATTTTTTGTATGTCCCTATACTGCTCTCGTCAAGATTGCCCGGATTTTGAACTTTCTCAAGCATGGTCTCCTTCAACTCCGGAAACTGATTTGTTCCTATCAAAACCGATTTTCTGAAAGCAATGTCTTCTTCCTTCTGTTTGCGTTTCTTTCCAATTTCATCCTGAACAAAGCCTGTTTTAACAGCTTCAATCATTCCTCCCATTCCCTCGACTTGCCGGAAGAGGTCCCAGGCATGCCCGGCAAGACTGTCGGTAAGACATTCAATATAATAGGCTCCTGAAGCCGGATCACTTACCCGGTTAAGATAGGATTCTTCCTTGAAGATGAGCTGCTGATTCTTTGCTATTCTGGAAGAAAATTCATCCGGCATTCTGAAAGGTTTGTCAAAGGGCCCTATGGCCAGGGAGTCGGTATGTCCGATAGCAGCCGACATGCCCTCGGTTGTAGTTCTCAGCATATTCACATACGGATCATAAATAGCCTTGTTCCAGGAAGCAGTGGATGTGTGGATGAACATTTTAAAAGATCGGGCGGATTGTGGATTGTATTGCTCAATTATTTTGGCCCATAATATTCTGGCCGCCCTGAGCTTGGCAATCTCCATAAAATAGTTCGTGCCGCAGGCAAAATGAAAAAGAATTTCCGGAGATAGTAAATCCGCGGTAAATCCTTTTGCCGTAAGACTTGAGAGATATTCATTCGCGGAGGCGAGACTGAAACCCAGCTCCTGGACAAGGCTTGAACCGGAGTTTTGAAAATAATGACCATTAACAGTAATTGCCCTGAACCGGGGAAGACGCTTCCTGATGGTATTCAGAAGATATTCGGCTTCCTCCAGATTACTTTTGAAACTCAAATAGAAATCGCCATGCAGAAGAAGATACGAAAGAGGATCAAAGTTAATCCCTCCATTTATATGCTCACTTTTCAGACCCTGCCGGGTTACCTCATAAATAAAAAGCTCAAGTGTTAGCGGATATGATTTTGAACTGATAAAATAAATCCACGTCTTCTCCAGGTCGATTCCTTTGAGCAATGCCGACATCTGCTTTTGTGTGCTTATCTCTACCGCGTTAAAGCCTATTGCATTCGCTCCATGCCCTGTAGCTTCAGTGGCAAGCCGATTAGCCTCTGAAATATCTGATGTGGGAATATCCTGACGAACAATCCAGTCATTGCCTCTCCCTTCATCGAATATTACAGGCCGCGCTTTTTTCAACTGACCGATATACTCGAGGCTTTTCAGGTCATCTGCACGGTAATAGGGCTTCACCTGAAACCCTTCTCCCGTATCCCAGACAAGTTTTTTAGTATAATCGGCGCCTTTCAGATCGGCCATGATCTTTTTCTCCCATTCCTCAGTTGATATGGATGGGAATTCCGCAAATAGCATTTCTTTCTGATCGATGCTGCTCATACGTTTACATTTTCCTGTTTACATCACGAAGAGTTTTATCTGTAGGAAAATGGTAAGCAAATTTAGTTAATTATTAGAAGTTTACATTCTTCACCGCAAAATTATTACTTCTGGTTTCCTGTTATTTTCTTTAGTAATTTTACAAAAAAACAAGATGATTATTTCTATCAGTGGTGCGGGAGGTTTTATCGGTAAAGCCCTCAGCAGAGCTTTTCTTAATAAAGGCTGGACAATAAAACCGATCAGAAGGGAATCGTTCGCTCTGCCTGAAGCTGAATTCAGAAAAAATAATTTAGAAGGTTGCGACGTTGTAATAAACCTTGCCGGAGCCAATATTTCAAACCGATGGAATGCAGAATACAAAAAAGAAATCCTTGAAAGCCGCATTCAATCCACTCGTAAAATTGTTTCTTCTATCCGTTCCTGTTCAGAAAAACCAAAGCTTCTGATCTCTGTCTCGGCTGTCGATATCTATGACAACCTGAATACGCATGATGAAAGCAGTAACTCCTATGCCTGCAGTTTTCTCGGGGATGTTTGCCGGGATTGGGAAAATGAAGCGCTTTCAATATCAGCTGATGTTCGTGTTGTCATCCCCAGAATGGGACTGGTACTGGGTAAAGAAGGAGGCGCGATGAAAAAAATGTATCCTCCTTTCAGTATTGGATTTGGCGCAAAAATAGGTAAAGGTGACCAGTGGATTTCATTCATCCATATCAAAGACCTCATTTCGGCTTTTATTTTCATCATTGAAAATGCATCCCTTTCCGGACCGGTCAATATGGTTAGTCCCTACCCTGTAACGAATTCGGAATTTAGCCATACTTTTGGCAAAGTACTAAAACAACCTGTTTTCCTTACACTTCCGGCATTTGTCCTGAAATTTATTTATGGAGAAGGCGCTGTTGTTTTACTCGATGGCCATAAGGTACTTCCGGCGAAACTTACCCAGGCCGGATTCCTGTTCAGTTATCCCACGATCACAAATGCATTGGTAAACCTGTTCGGATAATGTCGCTTTGCCAGATCAATCCTTAAGAATCTGCATCTCATCAATCAGCCTTTTGGCGCCGGCAAAACGATCAATAATGAAAAGACAGTACCGTATATCGAGAGTGATATTCCTGCATTGAGCCGGATCGTATTGAAGATCGCTCATAGTACCTTCCCAGTTCCGGTCGAAGTTCAAACCGATCAGCCGTCCGTTTGCATCAATAACGGGACTGCCTGAATTTCCTCCGGTTGTGTGGTTTGAAGCAATAAAGGCCACATGCATCGTGCTGTCCTTATCCATGTATTGCCCGAAATCCCTGCTGTTTATAAGACCCTTAAGTTTTGGTTCCACTACATAGTCATAGATGTCGGGATTTTCCTTCTGCAGAATACCCTGAACAGTTGTATAATACCGATAGTTTACAGCATCTGCACCGCTGTAATCATCTACTTTGCCATAAGCGATTCTCATACTTGAATTGGCATCGGGATAACACAGTTTGCCGCTGTGGAAAAGCATCAGTCCCTCAACATAAAGCCGCTGCAGACTGTCGACGCTGCGGCTACATTCCTGAATCACGGGATTTATCTTTTTTTCCAACACCGATGAAGCGGATGTGGAAAGAAGATATGCCTGATCAGATCCCAATCTTTTCAAGTCTTTAATTCTTAAATCGGAAAGCACCTTGATAAGCCTTGAACTATCAGCAAGAACTGATGTTTTATATAAACGATTAACGTATTCTTCCCATTTTCCATCCTGTTTTTTCTCAATCTCAGCAAAATAATCAGGTTTGAATGAAGCGCCCATGTTTTCAGAAATCATTTCCAGCAAATCCTTAGCCACCCTACAGTCGACCTTCGGTTGATAATCTTTGTAGAAAGCCCTGGTCGCTGCTATGAGTTTTTCAGCGGCTTTTTGCAGATCAGCCTGGTTTATTTTTTTCTGCTGCAACAGCTTTTCGAGGTCCTTGAAACCTCCGGCAAATTTCAACAATTCAATTCCCTGGAAGCCTTCGGTGATATAAATGCCCGCAAGATCATAAGGATATAAGCGTTTGTAAACAGCCTCCTCTGCAATAATAATGTTACTGTATTTCTTTGACTTTTCCTTATCAGCATTAGCCCAGGCAATAAAAGCATCCTCCTGATCATGCTTGCTTTGCAACGTATTCAATCGTTCAATTCCCTTGCTTTCTCCCATCATTTTTTTCCAGCCATTGGCAATTCCTGCACGCTTTGAGGCATACTGTATCCTTGTCCTGGCGTCAGTAGACATGGCTGCTTCAATCACATCCAGTCTCTTTTGCCTGAAAGCCACTTTTACCGGATTCTCCTTAAACGCTATCAGATCAACGCCATAAGAAGTAAGATACTCCTTGGTAGTACCGGGAAATCCAAACACCAGAGTAAAATCACCCTTTTCAACTCCCTTTAGCGAGACCGGTAAATATTTTCGGGGTTTGTACGGAACGTTGTCCCGTGAGTATTCTGCCGGTTTATTATCCTTTGAGGCATAAATCCTGAATACTGAGAAATCTCCTGTATGCCTCGGCCAGGCCCAGTTATCCGTATCACCTCCGAAACTGCCGATGTTTGAAGGGGGCGCACCTACGAGTCGTACGTCCTTAAATATTTCATTAAGAAACAGGAAATACTGGTTACCTGAGTAGAATGGCTTGACTTTTGCATCATATCCGCTGGCTTGTGCCGCTTCCTTTTCGATCTTCCCGATATTTTTTTTTATGATCGCACCACGTTCCTGTTCGCTAATGTCAGGACTTACTCCTTCCAGAACCCGGGCGCTCACATCTTCCATGCTGACAAGAAAAGTTACGCTGAGGCCAGGATTAGCAAGCTCTTCCTGCAGCGATCCGGCCCAAAACCCAGTTGAAAGGTAATCATGGTCCAAGCTGCTTTGTCTTTGAATGGATCCGAAGCCGCAGTGATGGTTTGTAAGTAAAAGACCCTGATCCGAGACCAACACTCCTGTACATCCTCCCCCAAACTGTACGATAGCGTCTTTGATCGAAGCATTCGTTGTGCTGAAAATTTCTTCAGCGCTTAGCTTCAGTCCCATTTTATGCATTTCAGCTATCTTCTTGCTAAGTAAGACCGAGGGCCACATTCCTTCCTCGGCTTTAAGAGTAAAAGGGAACAGATTCAGAATGATCAGGATAAATAATATATATCGTTGCATGGTAATTAGATTTTTCTGTTTTAAAGGCAGAACCGGAGATAACATATCTTTTTCCCCATGTCAAGCCAGATGTTCTCATAATAAGTCCTTACTTTTATCACATCGTCGGTTATTGCTGAATGATCTGAATGATACAGGTCGTCGGTGGCGAAGCCAGGCTTGAGGCCATGATCCCTTATTACACCCAGTGTATAATTATAAAACTCCCGCTCATCTGTTTTCAAATGAATAATTCCGTCTGGGTTCATTATTTTTCGGTAAATCTCAAGGAACCTGGGACAGCTTAGTCGCTTCCTTTCCTTTCCGGGCTGAGGATCCGGAAAAGTGATCCAGATTTCTGAAACTTCCCCCGGACCAAAATAGGATTCAATCTGGTCTACCATGCTACGGATAAATGCGACATTGCCAAGATTTTTATCTTTGACCGTGCGGCAGCCCCTCCATAGTCGGGCACCTTTGATATCTATGCCTATGAAATTTTTCTCCGGATAAGCTTGCGCAAGCCCAACTGTGTATTCGCCTTTTCCACAACCCAGTTCCAGTATAAGTGGATTTTCATTTCCGAAAAAATTCTCATTCCAGCAACCCTTTAAGGAAAAGCCTTTCTGTAGTTCGATATATTTTAATTGAAAAAGAAACGGGAAAGTAAGATTCTCCTGAAAATGGATCAGCTTCTTTTTAGTCACGCAAAAACTATTTGGCAAGTAGCCATGCACCCGAAAATCCCCTGGCCCTGGCATCGCTGAGATTAGCGACTGCTTCTTTCTGAGTAAGGGCAGTAGTAAGAGCTACCCGGTATAACCCGGTCCTGGAACGATCATATATCGCGGCATTAAGGCCTTTTGTATTAGCATCCTGAACGCATTTTACGGCATTCTCCTGAACCTTGAATGCCCCGATAATAACCGCGAAATTATCGGTCTTATTGATAGGCTCAGCGCTTTCCAAAGAAGCAGTTTCTGTATATTGAGTAAGCGATTTTTCTTCAACATCCGGTACAATCAAAGGATTTTCTTTCTTCTGATTTCTTGTGACAGTATTGTTGTCGGAAATCAGATCTGCTGCCTGATGAGCCGAATTGACCATGATATCCATATCCAGGTCAGGGGCTGCAGTGGACTCAACAGCAGGCGACGGGTCACTGAACATCGACGGAACTGCACCGAAATCGTAATTGATCTCCGGGCCATGAGCCGGAGCTTCCTTCTTTTCAACAAGAGAAGATGCCGAAAAACGTGAAAATACCGAACTCAGAATGCCGGCATTGTTTACCGATGGATTCCTGAGTTTATCATATTGGGTAATCCCGATGATGGCTGCAGTACCAATGGGAATTGCGAGCATAGCAGCCCACTTCAATGAACGGGGGAACTGCCGCCTGGCAACTGAAACATCACTTTGCCGTGGTACCAGAACTTTCTCAAACCTGTCGGAGTAAGAATTTCTGAGTACCGGAGGCGATACGAAAATTTGAAGTCCAAAGGCATCAGGTAAAAGGTTGGAGTCTTTCTGTTGTTCAAATTGCAGAGTGCCTTCCCTTCCTGCAAAAAGCCGGCCAACTTCCGGAATACTATATGGTTTACCGCTTTTCAGATGATGTTTGATCGTAGTAACCATCTCATTGACGATCGAAATTGCATCGGCATACGACACACCTTCATCAGTCACAATACGATTACATAATAAACCATCGTTTTGTTTCAGATTGATGTTAAACAGGATCTTTTTTGAGGGAGGAACAAACGTATGGTTAACCGGATCAATACGGGCAGGGGCATAATTGCCAATAAATCCACCAAAACCAGGCAGTATTACGCAATCATGTTCTTCCAATAAACGGGCAATATTTACTCGCGGATCCATAAGACCGAAAATGTATGCTGCGAAGATACATAATTGATTACTGAACCCTCAATCCCTGTTAGTAAGTTTTAATAAGTCGGCAGGGGTGTCGATCGACACACTTTCGACGGTTGTTTCTTTCATGACTATTTTATAGCCGTGATCAAGCCATCTGAGCTGCTCAAGAGATTCCGCCGTTTCGAGGCCCGAAGGGGGTAACTTTACAATCTGTATCAAGGCATCCGGGCGGTAGCCATAAATACCGATATGCTTATAAAAAGTAAAATGCTCCAGCCACTTGCTTAACTCCCAATCCCTGATGTAAGGAATTGCTGCCCGACTGAAATATAAAGCCCTCCCATTGGCATCTGCCAGCACCTTGACTACATTCGGATTACTGAGTTCATCCGTTGAATGTATTTTTTTCATCAGCGAAGCGATCACCGTTTCTTTCATACTGAAACAGCTGATTACCTGCTCTATCTGTCCGGGATCAATATATGGCTCATCTCCCTGAATGTTTACGATCACATCGAAATCCATGCCGTTTTGGCTATAGGTCTCACATATTTCGCTGCACCTTTCAGTTCCGCTCTTATGCTGAGCCGATGTAAGCCTGACTTTTCCTCCGAAAATGGAGACATGTTTCTCAATACTCTTATCATCGGTTGCAACAACAACCTCAGAAAGCGCTCTGCATAATGAGGCCTGCTCATAAACCCTTTGGATCATACTTTTCCCATTTATGATGGCCAGGGGCTTACCAGGGAATCTTGTAGAAGAATAACGTGCCGGTATTACTCCGAGGACTTTCACGAATTACGGAGTCTAAAACAAACCATGAATTTCCGCGTTGACTTTATCGATAACAACGCCAAGATGCTCGGCATTTTCATTAAACTTTAAATTGTCGACATCAATAAAAAGGATTTTTCCAAGGGTGTATTTTTCAAACCATTCCTCGTACATATCGTTCAGATTTTTAAGGTAATCAATGCGGATGGCACTTTCGTATTCCCTCCCGCGCTTCTGAATCTGGCTTACCAGTGTAGGCACACTGGCTCTGAGGTAAATGATAAGATCAGGAGGTTTAATCAGGGAACTGATAAGTTCAAATAATGATTTGTAATTCTCGAAATCACGGGTACTCATAAGATTCATCGCCTGAAGGTTAGGTGCGAAAATCTGGGCATCCTCATAAATTGTACGGTCCTGGATTACCGTTTTTCCCGATTTTCTGATTTCAATTATATGCCTGAAACGACTGTTCAGAAAGTAAACCTGAAGATTGAATGACCATCGTTGCATATCTTCATAAAAACTATGCAGATACGGATTCTTATCCACATCTTCGTAATGTGGTTCCCATTTCAGATTCCTGGCCAGAAGAGCTGTAAGGGTTGTTTTTCCGGAACCTATATTTCCGGCAACAGCTATATGCATAAATCGGAATTTAATTCAAACCTACGTGATTTTTATGAACTGGGCAAATCCCCTGAACTTTTTTGATTTTCTTCAGGAGTATTTCTTTTCCTTGACCATACTGAGGATGTCGTCCACATACTTCCTTTCATTGGCAAGACGGGGAACCTTGTTCTGCCCTCCAAGTTTACCTTTCACCTTAAGCCATTGATAAAATGTGCCCTTGGGTAAAACACGGATAATGGGCGGTCCGAGCAAAAGGTCATGATACCTCTTGGCTTCGTAGTCAGAGTTCAGCGATTTTAAAGCATTGTCAAAAGTCTCAGTAAAAAAACCAAGATCGTCGGGACTCTGCTCAAATTCAATCAGCCATTCATGCGCACCTCTCTGCTCACCATAATAAACCGGGGCAGCTGTGAATTCGCATAGCTGGCCATTACACTTCCTGCATGCAACCGAAAGTGCTTTTTCTGCATTATCAACAATCAGCTCCTCCCCGAAAGCATTTATGAAATTCTTTGTCCTGCCGGTAATCTGTATGCGGTATGGGCTAACCGAAGTAAAAGTTACCGTATCTCCCAGCATATAACGCCACAATCCGCCGTTTGTCGTTATAACGATGGCATAATTCATCCCGGTCATTACCTGGCTTAGTGAAATCACTTTTGATATATCCGGACTGCCATCTTCCATAGGAATAAACTCGTAAAATATACCGTAATCGAGCATCAGAAGCATGTCATTTGAGCCATCTCGATCCTGTATGCCGAAAAATCCCTCGGAAGCGTTGTAGGTCTCAAGATAATTCACTGTATTGGAAGGAAGAAGTTTTCTGAACTGGTCCATGTATGGCACAAAATTGACGCCCCCATGAATATACAATTCAAAATTCGGCCACACTTCAAGGATATTTTGTTTTCCGGTAATCTCAAGCGCTTTTTTAAGCAGTAACAGGGTCCATGAAGGAACACCCGAAATATTGGTAACGTCATGTTGTACAGTGGCAGCCGCCATTTTCTCAATTTTTGACTCCCACTCATCCATCAGCGCAATTGAAAGGCCGGGGGTCCTGAGATACTCCACCCAAACAGGAAGATGCTGGATCAGAATAGCCGAGAGATCTCCATGATAATATGATTCATTGTTTACTTCCACGATCTGATGAGTGCCCCCCATTGCCAGGGCTTTGCCCGCGAAAAGATTTGATTCAGGATGATTGTTGCAATAGATCGAAAGAAGGTCCTTCCCTCCTTTGAAATGACATTCTTCCAGGGCCTCCTGGCTCACCGGGATAAATTTACTCTTGTCGTTTGTTGTCCCTGAAGACTTTGCAAAGCATTTGATCTCTGTGGGCCAGAGAATATTCTGCTCCCCTTGTTTAAGCCTTTCGATAAACGGTTTCAGCGATTCATAATCATTCAAGGGAACGCGACTCCGGAATTCATCGTAAGTCTGAATCGAACGAAAATCACAACGCTTTCCCCATTCTGTATTTCTGGCTGTACCCAAAAGCTTTCGCAACCATTCCTGCTGCACCTCCAATGGATATTTCATAAACAGATCGATTTGGTGGATCCGTTTTTTCATAAGCCATGAAATAACCGAATTGATCAGAGCCATTGGTAAAAGCAGCTTAGTAAATAAATTCAGACCAAAAATACAACCTTAATCGGGAATACCTATCCATCGAGTAAAATATCTTGATTTATAAGCATATAACATTCACCATAAAAATTCCTTAATTTTTTTTCATGTTCCCATTGTAATTATGTATTTTAGTTGTAAGTTTGCTTACCTAACAATTTTAATCATTCGAGAGTTTTTTACTTGATATTCAAACTAACAATTACTACAGCATCTTGCTCAGATTATGAAAATTCTGGTATTAAATTGCGGCAGCTCATCCATCAAATACAGGCTTTTTGAAATCGAAATCGAAGCCGAGCTTTTAGCGAAGGGCCTGCTAGAAAGAATCGGTCTTGAAAAAAGTGAACTTATTCATCATGTTACCGGTAAAGAAAAACTAAAAATTATTAAGCCTATCCCCGACCATCAGGATGGCATTCACCTGATTCTTGAAACTCTGATGCACCCCGATCATGGTGTGATCAGTAACATCAACGAGATAGAAGCCGTGGGTCACAGGGTAGTGAATGGCGGTGAAAAATTCAAGACCAGTGTACAGATCGATTCGGAAGTTAAAGAAGGCATAGAGAGATGTATTGAGCTTGCCCCTCTTCACAACCCGGCAAACCTGAAAGGCATTTTATCTATGGAAGCAATTCTGCCCGATGTTCCCCAGGTTGCCACATTCGACACCTCATTTCACCAGACTATGCCTGCCCAGGCGTATATGTATCCTCTCCCCTACGAATATTATGAGAAATACAAGATCCGGCGTTACGGTTATCATGGAACTTCGCACCAGTACGTTGCTGAGAAAGCCTGCAGATACCTTGGGAAGGACTATTCCTCGAATAGAATCATTACCTGTCACCTGGGGAATGGATCTTCTATGGCTGCTATCAGCAGGGGAAGATCTATCGACACCTCCATGGGTTTTACTCCGGTTGAAGGTCTGATGATGGGCACACGTACCGGCGATATAGATATCGGCGTACTGCTTTTTATTGCCGAAAAAGAAAACCTGAGTATCAAAGATACAAATAACCTGTTCAACAAGCAAAGCGGCATCTGCGGAATCTCAGGCATTTCTTACGACATGCGGGATGTGGAAATGGCAGCCGAACAGGGCTTTGAGCGAGCCCGGCTGGCCCTCGACATGTACGCTTACCGGGTAAAGAAATATATAGGTGCTTATGCCGCCGCAATGGGCGGTGTAGACCTCATTATTTTGACAGGAGGAATTGGCGAAAACGATTTTGACACTCGCCGAAGAATACTTCAGGACCTGGATTTTCTGGGTGTTGAATTCGATCCGGACCGCAATGAAGGGATACGGGGAAGGGAAGCTATTCTTACCAGGCCCGGTTCTAAAGTCCTGGCCATGGTAATGCCAACAAATGAAGAGCTGGTTATTGCCATCAACACCTTTAATATTATTACTAAAGCTGATTTTAAATTTTAACCTCAAAACAAATAATTATGGCCCCCATCAGTATTTATATCGTTGAAGATGAGTTGATCCTTGCTCATGATCTTAAAACTAAATTATCTGAACTTGGGTATGAAATCCTGGGTATCGATTCCAAAGGAGAAAACGCCGCCGAGAATATCGCAGCCCTGAAAGAGCATAATAAAGAACCAGACATTGTAATCATGGATGTTAAGCTGGCCGGGAAAATGGATGGGATTGAAGCGGCCAGAGTTCTTACAGAAAACTCCAATTCAGGTATTATTTTCCTCACTTCGATGAATAAAAGCGAGGTATTCGCTAAGTCTTTCTCACTTAAACCTTACGCTTACCTGTTCAAGCCAGTCGACATAGACCAGATCAGGGCAGCTATTGAGGTTGCTAATTACCAGAGAAATCTTGAAATCACTAACGAACGAATCATTTCTGAGCTCAAGTATGAAATTGAGCAGCGTAAGAAAGCCGAAAAGGAACGTAACCTGAGGTTGCAGGAAAGAATACGCGCCGAACAAAAAGTGAACCAGCTTTTAAAACAAAAGCATCAGATGGAGCTCGATCTCATTAATCGCGAGCTGGCAACTTCATCCATATTTATCAGCCAAAAGAATAAGATCATAGGCTTGATAAAAAAAGACATCAACCGTTTACTGAAAAACGAAACCGTCATTAACCGGAATGAGATTACAAGAGTGCTGAAGACAATCGATGAAAATATCAAATTCGATAACGACTGGTACAGGATAAAAGCTCATTTTGAGAAAATCCATCCCGGATTCTTTGATCGTCTTCGTAAACTGCATCCACAGCTAACCCCCAACGATCATAAATTATGTGCTTTGCTAAGGATGAATCTGAACACTAAGGAAATTGCGCACATACTGAAAATCACGGCCCCAAGTACAGAAATATCCCGCATCAGGTTGAGAAAAAAGCTGGATCTGAACAAACGCGTTAACCTTACCCAGTTTATCTGCGAAGTCTGATCATCCTAGCTTTTCAGCCATCTCATCGTTAATATGGAGATTGTGGAAAACGTTCTGAACGTCTTCGTCTTCTTCAAGAATGTCTATCAGTTTAAGCGCTTTGCGTGTTGAATCTTCTTCCAGGGTTACATACGTTCTGGGAATTCTGTGCAGAGAGGCGCTTTCCGGTTCAATGCCCATCGATTCGAGCTTCTTCATCATGGAACCGAAATCTTCCATGGCAGTAGTAACAGTGAATGATTCATCTTCAATTTCGATATCCTCAGCCCCCGCATCAATCAGTGCCATCTCAAACTCATCTTGCACAAGCTCGCCCTTTGGGATTTCAAAAACTCCTTTGCGGTCAAATAAATAGGCCAGAGACCCATTGGTCCCAAGCTCACCCCCGTGTTTGTTAAAATGTGCCCTGATATTGGAAACCGTTCTCTGAAGGTTGTCGGTGGTACATTCCACGAATATCGCTATCCCATGAGGTCCTTTGCCTTCATACGTTGTCTCAAGAAGACTTGCTGCATCTTTATCGGTTCCCTTATTGATTGCCCTCTGCAGTGTTTCCTTTGGCATAGAAGCGCCCTTTGCATTGGCAATGGCAAGACGAAGCCTCGGATTTCCATCAGGATCAGGTCCGCCTTCCCTTACAGATATTGTAATATCTTTGATTATTTTCGAGAACATCTTAGAACGTTTTGCATCCAAAGCTCCCTTTTTACGCTTGATAGTGGACCATTTATTGTGACCTGACATACCGTATCTGTTTGTAAATTAACAATGAATAATCTGATCTATGGGAAATTCCTGTTCAAAATTAATAAAAAAATCATAGATGATACAAAAACGATTGGTAATTTTGGAAGCGATAAGGCCATCAATTCCGTTTCAAATGAAATATCAGGGGAAATACATTTTGGTTCTGTTTTTACCATTCTTCTTAATACTCTGCGGATGTGCCAATCAGGTTGCACCTGAAGGTGGCCCAAAGGACACTAAACCACCACGAGCCGTGGAATGCGACCCGCCTAACTTTTCGACTAACTTTAAAGAAAACAGCATTAAAATCGATTTCGATGAATTTATTGCTCTTAAAAATCAGGCCACTGAGGTAACCGTGTCCCCTCCTCTGAAAACCATTCCTGACCTCAGGCTAAGAGGAAAAAGTCTGGTCATAAAACTGGAGGATACCCTGGCCGCCAACACTACCTATTCTATTGATTTTGGCAAATCTATTTCTGATATCACCGAAAATAACGCCTTTGCAGGCTTTTCCTATGTTTTTAGCACCGGACCTTTTATCGATTCCCTAAGCCTTCGCGGAACCGTAATAAATGCTTTTGATCTGATCCCTCAGAAGGACGTGTTTGCGCTTCTATACATCAACAACAACGACACTCTTGCTCTGGATTCTTTACCCCTGAAAGTGAAACCATATTATGTAACAAAAACCAATGAGAAAGGAGAATTTCTTTTCCACAACCTGAGGTCTTCTCCCATGAAACTCACAGCCCTTTCTGATCAGAACGGGAATCTTATCTTTGATCAGGCCAGTGAGAGAGTGGGGTTCAGCGACAGCCTGGTACATCCCGCGTATATCCCGAAACCCAAAATAGATTCTTCTGAAATACAAAAAGACTCATTGAATGCCGCTACAGACACGGCTGCTATTAAACCCCCGAATTCAAAACACTCAAAAAATATTACTAAAGCTTCGAGCGACACTACTAAAAAAGATTCCATTGAATTAATGTCTGCAATACCAAACAACCATCTGCTACTCTTTGATAACGCCGATTCGATCCAGAGAATACAGAAAACGCTGGTGGTTAAAAAAGGTCTGGTACTTATCACATTCCGCTTTCCAACCAAAGAGATAGCAATTAAACCTTTGAACTGTGACACATCACGGCCCTGGGCTTTCGAAGAATATTCAAGCCACAAAGACTCATTGTATCTCTGGCTTGCCAATTCCCAGATGGACTCACTGATCCTAAGGGTTTCCCAGGATACTACCCTGGTTGATACACTTAAAATTGAACTATTAAAAAAAGACGATAAATCTGCGGCCAAGAAAAAAGATCAGGGAAAGGTTTTCCTGGGAGTAAGCAATAATGCCAGTTCAGCAGCATTTAATCAGTTTGCCGGAAATTTTTTAATCACCTTTTCCTATCCTCTTAGCTCGGGTAAGCTTAGCCTTGTAAGGCTGATCCAGGAGAAAGATACGCTTAAGCCTAAAATTTATTATACCGATAGCCTGAGGCGTTCTATTGTTATTGAAACAAAGTGGAAAGAAGATAGAAATTATTCGGTTTTTGTGCCTGATTCAGCCTTTATCGGGATCAACGAACTGGCCAATGATACGGTTAGGATCAGGTTTAAAACCAAGCAGGCAAGAGATTTCGGGAACCTTATCCTGGAAATTGACATGTCGAAACATCCCGGTTATTACCTGATTCAATTACTGAATGAAAGGGATGCAGTTTTAGCGGAAAAGAAAATCAATTCAAACGGAAAAGTAAAGTTTGAATACTTGAACCCGGGAAAGTTTAAAGTGAAAGCTATTTACGACCGTAACCATAACGGCCGCTGGGATACAGGAAGTTTCAGAAAGAATATACAACCTGAGGAAGTCCTGTTTCTTCAAAAAACCATTGAAATCAGAGCAAACTGGGACGTTGAAGAAAAATGGGCTACCTCTTCAGCTTACTAAGACCTATGCCTCAACGCATTGATTGATACAATCAATCACCTGAGCCAGAGTTGTAACTTTAAGTGAATAATGAATCGTCTTACCATCCCGTTTTGATTCAAGAATACCTTTGTTTTTCAGGATGTTCAGATGATGTGATGCCGAAGCCTGTTCGATATTCAGGTTTTCGTATATTTCAGTGACCGTAAGTTTCTTGTTATCAGTAAGCAGGTCGATAATTGCAATACGCATCGGATGGGCCATGGCTCTAAGCTTGCTTGCAGCTGTTTCCAGTTTCTGAAGATCTAAAGTCGGTTTCTTCTTCATGGTAATCAAGGTTTTAATTTCTACACAAATATAAAAAAATATTGCACGCTAATATATATGTATATATTTTTCTGTTAAATCTTAAACAGCTGAATGAAACTGAAGGTCTTTCCGTTGAACAGGCCCTTATCGCTTAGCTTTAGATTTGGGATCACGAGAAGCGCCATGAACGAAAGCGTCATGAAAGGGGCCCGAAGCGGGCTTCCAAGCGCTTTAACCAAAAGGTCCATCCGATGGTATTTTTCGGCCACAACATGGCCATTCTCGACAGTCATAATCCCCGCGAAAGGCAGAGGTAAAACTTCTTCCATTGTTCCATCAACCAGAGAGATTCCTCCTTTATTTCTGATTATCAAATTAATAGCCCTTACAATAGATTCATCATCAGTTCCTGCCGCAACGATATTATGACTATCGTGGGCCACACATGAAGCTATCGCACCTCTTTTCAGGCCAAGGCCCTTAATAAATCCTATTCCTGCACCACTTTCTGAATACCTGTTTTTAACTACAAGTTTTAGTATGTCTCTCTCCGGATCACTAATTACACATCCACCGGCAAGTATGGGTTCAAGCTCCAGGCTCCCTGTGATTAACTGTCCATCGTAAGCCTCCTGTAAACAGATCCTTCCGGCTTGCTGTTTTACCTGGATGCTATCCGCCGAAATTTCACCGATATTGAAATTGTTAAACGGAATCTCAGTAACAGCAGAGATGAGTGTCAGACCTCGTTCTGCAACCTTAACCCCATCAATATAAGTCTCCAGAATATTAAAATCATTCAGGTTGTCAACAATGATAAAATCAGCACAATCGCCCTGTTGAAGAAGTCCCGACCCGAGCTTATAATGTTGCACCGGATTGAGCGTACAGGCCCTTAACACATTAAATAGCCCGAGGCCCTTACCCAAAGCTCTTCTCACAAGGACGTTGATGTGACCTTCAACCAGGTCATCAGGGTGCTTGTCATCGCTGCAAAACATTACCATTTCAGGATATTCATCAATAAGATCTGATAATTCCCCGAAATTTCTGGCAGCACTTCCTTCCCGGATCAGGATCTTCATCCCATATTTAATTTTCTCTATTGCCTCTTCCTTTGTAAAACATTCATGATCGGTAGTGATTCCAGCCTGGATGTATCTTGCTAAATCATCACCCCTTAATCCCGGAGCATGCCCGTCGACAGGTTTACCGTATTTCGCAGCTAATTCTATTTTTGCCATCACCTCCGGATCTTCAAATAATACTCCCGGAAAATTCATCACTTCAGAAAGATACCGAACTTCCTTCATCGAAAGCAGTTCTTCGAGCTCCATAAGTCCAAGACTTGCGCCAGATGTTTCGAACGATGTGGCAGGAACGCAGGAGGATGCACCGAAGTTAAACTTAAACGGAACTTTTTTCCCATTCTCTATCATAAACTTAACCCCCGCTACACCAAGTACATTGGCGATCTCATGAGGGTCAGAAACCGTTCCGACAGTTCCATGAACCACGGCCAGCCTTGCGAATTCCGAAGGAATGAGCATGGAACTCTCGATGTGTATGTGAGCATCGATCAAACCCGGAAGTATAAAGTGATCAGAAGAAGCAGGCCCTTCCATGATTTTTTTCACAATCCCGTTTTCCACAAGAATGCTGCCCGTGAAGATCCTTTTTCCGACTACATCTACGATGTTACCCGAAACAGTAAAGCTGTTCTTTTCCATAAAGTATGTTTAGCAAGTTGCGTCCTGCCGAAAATTTCACCATTTCACCATTTCACCATTTCACCATTTCACCATTTCACCATTTCACCATTTCACCATTTCACCATTTGTACTCCCTGCCAGCTGCCCGCAGGCTGCCTCAATATCCTTGCCACGGCTTTTACGGATATTGACTACCATATTTTTCTTCTCAAGGAAATCTGCAAATTGCGTCATTTTTTCCTGAGCCGAGGGAAATAAGCCCGTTCCTTCAACCGGATTGTATTCCAGCAGGTTTATTTTTACAGGGAAATTTTTACAAAAAGCCGCGAGCTCCCTTGCATCGGACAGGGAATCGTTGATGCCATTGAACAGGATATATTCAAGTGTAAAACGCTTGCCTGTTTTACGGTAATAATATTTCAGTGCTTCCATAAGTTCATCAAGGGGATGCTTCAAATTGTACGGAAGGAGACGGTTTCTTTTTTCATTTCCTGCAGAATGCAAGGATACCGCCAAATGGCATTTCATATCATCATCGGCAAATTTCTTTATCATTTTGGGGATCCCCAGGCTTGAAACCGTGATCCTCTGTGGCGACATCCCCAACCCATCAGCAGAAGTAATCATCTCTACCGATTTTTTTACGTTCTCATAGTTAAGCAAAGGTTCACCCATACCCATATAAACTATGTTTGACAAGCCCGCCGGGCTATTCGTTCGTTCAAAGGCTAGTTTATCAAGATAAGCCACCTGGTCAAATATTTCACCTGCAGTGAGGTTGCGTTTGAAACCCAGCATGCCTGTTGCACAGAACACACAAGCAAGCGGGCAGCCCACCTGAGAAGAAACACAAGCTGTAAACCTCCCCCCTGAAGGGATCAGAACACCTTCAATGATAGATCCGTCGAAAAGACCAAATGCAATTTTCACTGTGCCGTCAGCACTTTCCAGCGTTTTTACAGGAGTCGCCTTTTGAAATGTGAAATTAATCTTCAGAAGCTCTCTGCATGTCTTAGAAAGATCGGTCATATCTTCAAAAGATGCACACTGCTTTTTCCAAAGCCACTCAAAAACCTGTCTCCCCCGAAATGGCTTTTCTTTATTCGTAATAAAAAAAGACTTTAAGTCTTCCGGAGAAAGGTCACGGATGTCGGAAATCAATTTACCACTCATCCTTTTTGACAACAGTAGGTTTCATTTTTTCTTTTAGTGTCAAAACCAGTCTTTGCATAGTAGTGTCGACCTGGAATAGATACAAATCCCAGTTTGGATTGTATGCCGGGTCAGATTTGTTCATCCATTTTTCGATTGGATATCGTGAGGCCAGTTTTAAACTGAAATCTGTGATTGTATAGCGGAACCGGTTTTCCTTGAATTCTATCTTAATAAGGTATGTGACCATACCTCCATCAGTGTGAGCGCCGGTTTTACTGTCACTGTTATAGATCCTCAAACGGCCCAGGCCTTCCACCTTGCCATTGGTCCTGTCCTGGACCGAGAATACCGAAGCCGGACTGAGATAATAATAGCCAAACCACTGAATGGCTTTGTCATACAAGTAACCCGGGTTACCCTCCTGGTTTACAACATCTTTATAAGTGATCTTGTTTGTCTCCGGGTCAACCGGCAAACCGGTAGATGCAGTCTGGGCAGAAACTTCATATAACAAACTGCAGCCCAGAAGTATATTTATTAAAATTAAAGAAAACTTCATGGCGAAAAAGATTTAAACCGGGTATAAATTCATTTTCTCAAAACTACGAAAAATTGGCAATAAAAAAACCCCGCGGTTGCAGGGTTTTTTAAACAAAAGATTGTGATTCTAATACATATCGCCCATTCCGCCCATACCCGGGTTCATCGGAGGCATTGCGGAGGCTTTTTCTTCCTTATGAGTAACAATAACACATTCGGTAGTCAGCAGCATGCTGGCGATCGAAGCAGCATTCTCAAGGGCAACGCGGGCCACCTTGGTAGGATCAATCACGCCAGCCTGGAAAAGGTTTTCATATTCTTCAGTATTGGCATTGAAACCGAAATCGTCTTTGCCTTCTTTTACTTTCTGAACGATAACCGAACCTTCGAGTCCGGCGTTTTCAACGATCTGACGAAGTGGTTCTTCAAGAGCGCGTCTGATGATCTGGATACCTGTATTCTCATCTTCATTTGAGCCTTTCAGCTTTTCAATAGCCTTGATGGCACGGATGAAAGCTACACCTCCACCGGGGATGATACCTTCTTCGATTGCAGCGCGGGTTGCATGAAGAGCGTCGTCAAAACGGTCTTTCTTCTCTTTCATTTCAACTTCGGAAGCAGCGCCTGCATAGATCACGGCAACACCACCTGAAAGTTTTGCAAGACGTTCCTGCAGCTTTTCACGGTCGTAATCACTGGTGGTCTTCTCGATCTGCGCCTTGATCTGGCTGATCCTGCCCTGAATGTCGGCTTTCTTGCCTTGTCCGTTGATAATGGTTGTATTTTCCTTGTCTATGGTCATCTTTTCAGCCTGACCAAGGTACTGTAGAGTTGTATCTTCCAGTTTGTAACCTTTTTCTTCGCTGATCACGGTTCCACCGGTTAGGATGGCTATGTCTTCGAGCATTTCCTTACGACGGTCACCAAACCCAGGAGCCTTGATGGCAGCGACTTTCAGAGTGCCGCGAATCTTGTTCACCACGAGAGTGGCAAGAGCTTCGCCTTCCATATCTTCCGCAATAATAATAAGGGGACGGCCTGTCTGCACTGCTTTCTCAAGTATAGGAAGAAGGTCTTTCATAACCGAAATCTTCTTTTCGTAAATAAGGATGTAAGGATTTTCATAAACCACTTCCATCTTCTCAGTATCTGTTACAAAATAAGGACTGATGTAACCACGGTCGAACTGCATTCCTTCAACAACCTTAACGGTGGTTTCCATTCCTTTTGCTTCTTCGATGGTGATAACACCTTCTTTCTTAACTTTTTCCATTGCTTCAGCAATCATCTTTCCGATGAATGTATCGTTATTTGCCGATACTGTAGCAACCTGCTGTATCTTTTCAATGCTGTCGCCTACCTGCTGGGTCTGAGCTTTCAGAGATTTCACAACTTCGATAACAGCCTTGTCAATACCGCGTTTCAAGTCCATCGGATTGGCGCCTGCCGTAACGTTTTTAAGACCTGTATTGAAAATTGACTGGGCCAGGACTGTAGCTGTGGTAGTACCGTCACCAGCGAGGTCACTGGTCTTGGAAGCAACTTCCTTCACCATCTGAGCACCAACATTTTCGATAGCATCCCTGAGTTCAATTTCTTTTGCAACGGTAACTCCGTCCTTGGTAACAACGGGTGAACCGTATGACTTTTCAATAATGACATTACGGCCTTTAGGACCCAGTGTCACCTTTACTGCATTCGAGAGTTCATCTACACCCCTCTTCAGGGACTCTCTTGCTTTCATATTAAAAATAATATCCTTTGCCATTTCTATTTAAATTTTAAGGGTTACAATGTGAATGATTCATGAATGTGATTGATGATCAGATAACAGCTACGATATCAGATTCGCGCATGATGAGATAGTTTCCGCCATCAATAGTAATCTCTGTTCCGGAATATTTTCCATAGAGAACAACGTCACCAACTTTAACTGTCATTGGTTCGTCTTTCTTGCCGGGACCAACAGACACAACAGTACCTTTCTGCGGTTTTTCTTTTGCAGTGTCAGGAATAATAATTCCGCCTGCAGTTTTTTCTTCTGCCTGCGCTGGTTCAACCAGAACGCGGTCTGCCAGGGGTTTAATCTTAAGTTTTGCCATTTTAATACTATTAAAAGTTAAACATTATGAATTTCACTTTATTCTATTCCTTCATAGTCAGAAACCATGCCAAAGCCATATCCGGGAACATTAAAGACAATTTTTCAGCTAATTACTTAATAAAAAAAATAGCTTGTCATATTTTCTGACATTCTGACATTAACCCGACAAAAAAAGCTGTTCCTGATAATAGGAAACAGCTTAATACTCTTGTAAATGATGAATCAGAATCTATTTTTTCTTCTCTGCCGGATTAGGCTGAAAATCTTTTACAGGCGCTGTTTTTGACTGGTCTATTTGTTTCTTGATTTCGCTCTCCTGAACGGGGGTTGCACCCTGATTCTTCGGGATCGAAAAAATTGAAGCCAGGCTGAGAAACAGCAATATTATTGCGAGAGTCCAGGTAGTCTTTTCCAAAAAATCAGCTGTTTTTCTTACTCCCATATACTGATTTGATGAAGCGAAATTTGAGGCAAGTCCGCCACCTTTTGAATTCTGAACCAACACAACTAAAACCATCAGTGCAGATGAGATCAGAATAAGTACTGAAACAACAATGTAAACACCCATAATTCAAATTTTGTAAAATTATTTAACGCTTTATTGAGTCACCAACCAGGCCTAGCTCTGGGGTTTATTTCCTTTGATATTCTCAATTTGGGCCGCAAAGTAACGACTTTTTTCGGAGAATCGCAAGGATAATTTCTCATAAACGTGGATGGCTTTCTGCATATTGCCCTGTTTTGCATACAAAAGAGCCAGGGTTTCGCTCACGATATCTTCATCATCCATATTCGATCGGTGTGAACTTACAGCAGGGCTGAAAAACTCCTTTTTCGGTCTTGAAATCTGAGGTTCCTCCCGAATAAATCTATCGATCAGCTGATCTTTCGGAATGCTGAATTCGGCAGCATTTCTCAATACAGGCTTGCCCACATCTGTCTCCTCTGAATGTACATCTGCTTCAACCTTAATTGCTTTCCTGTTTGTTTCCTCTTTGATTTCCAAAAGCCTTTTCCTTACAATTGATAGCAGTTCGTTCTGCGATAATTTTTCTTTAGGTACTGCGGATGACTTATTCAACGATAGCATAGGGGCACCCGCTTTAACTACCTCCTCCTTTTGTATGGCAAGGGGAGTCGTATCATGAACAGCTTCGGGTGAAACAATTGGAGAAACTTCCGTGAACTGTTTTGGCTTTCCTTCAAGATGTTCCTTCAGTTTTTTCCTGTCGCCTGCATACGCAACAGCTTTTTTCAACTGCGCAGGGTACGAAGCTTGGTTCTGCTGAAGCAGGTTCAGTGTGAAAAGAATCTGGGCCGTCTGGCAATATGGATATTGCTTAAGAAGGCCCTGGATCTCAATACTGCTTTCCTCCGTGAGGGCCAAGGGGTCTCTGACTAATTCCGAAAACTGCTGACGATTCATGCTTTGATTTTGTTCTAAAAGGCCGGATTACCAGTTGACGACAGATTTATTGAATACATCCTGAACGAGCTGATCTGTGATTACAGCGTTAAGCCTGTCCTGAACGGTGTTGAGGTCGGCAACGGGATAATCCTGATATCTTGAAAATGTACTCTCGTAATTCTGCTTAGGATTCTTCTTGTTGACAAATTTAATATTTATAGTAATGGTCAGGCGGTTCATGGCTGCTGTTTCATTTCCCTGAATAGCTACAGGGGTCACAGTATACCCGCTGATGTTGCCGGTAAGTTCCAGGTCCCCGTTTCTCTCTACTACCTGAAGGCTGGTTTGGGAAGTGAAGTAATTTCTTAACGCATCGGTAATGCTCCTGTTCAAGGTAGGAATAATATACGAAGAAGTATTTGTCATGAATGGAATAGCCACCGTTTTCACATCGGGAGAAATAGAAGCTCCTGTAAAAGAGTAGCTTACTTTGCATGAGGTCTGCGGAAGCAGTACCATCAACGACATCAGAAAAAGAAAACAAATCCGAAGTAATAAACTTATACCTGATAACGAGGTTCTGTATGCTTTCATTCTGGGTTTTAACTTAGCCATTTATTCAAGGTAGTAATCCTTAATTTTTCTGTATAATGTCCTCTCCGAGATGCCCAGTTCACGAGCGGCTTCTTTTCTTTTGCCTTTGTACTTCTCAAGTGCTCGTTTTATAAAATCTTTCTCCCTCTTTTCCAGAGAAAGGGATTCTTCAACCTCTTCGGGTTCCTGAATAGGTTCAGAAACAGGCATTGATCGGTCTGTTGCCTGCACGATAAAAGGGTGAGTCTGCCCCTTTTCCTCTCCAATATCTTCATAAAGTTTTTTAATAAGCTGGTAGTTCTCCGACTGAGAATTTCCCAGGGCCTGCTCGTTTTGAAGAAGGTTCATGACCAGCTGTTTCAGGTCGTTCATGTCTTTCTTCATGTCGAAAAGCACCTTATATAGCAGATCCCTTTCAGAAAAACCGGAAGATTCCTGGCCCTTGTATAGAACCGGAAGGTCGCTTGAGTGCGCCAATGGCATATATTTCGTCAGTGTCTCCGGAGTTATAATCCTGGTCTTTTCAATGATTGAGATCTGTTCCGCCAGATTCTTCAACTGCCTGATGTTCCCTGGCCAGCGATATGAACCCAATATCTTTTGGGCATCTTCATCCAGTTGAATTGCTGGCATGCGGTACTTCTCTGCTGCATCGGAAGCAAATTTTCTGAAAAGAAGATAAATATCCTCGGGTCTGTCCCTTAGAGCAGGGACAGAGATAGGTACCGTGTTCAGGCGATAATAGAGATCCTGCCTGAATTTCCCCTGACCAACCGCATCGGGAATATTCACATTCGTGGCTGCAACTACCCTTGCATTTGTTTTCAGGACAGTTGAAGATCCGACGCGGATGAATTCCCCGCTTTCAAGCACACGGAGTAAACGCACCTGAGTTCCCAGGGGCAGTTCGGCAACTTCATCAAGAAAAATAGTTCCACCGTTAACAACTTCAAAATACCCTTTTCGGGCCTCATGAGCGCCTGTGAAGGATCCTTTTTCATGGCCGAACAATTCTGAATCTATTGTGCCTTCAGGAATGGCCCCGCAGTTTACTGCAATGTAAGAACCATGTTTTCGTGAGCTGAGCTGATGGATGATCTTCGGAAAAAACTCCTTACCTGTACCGCTCTCCCCGCTTATCAGTACTGTAATATCAGTAGCAGCTACCTGCCTGGCAATATCAATAGCCCGGTCGAGCAAAGGAGAATTCCCTATAATCCCAAACCGCTGTTTGATCATTTGAACATCCATAACCGTTATCCGTTATCCGCTATCCGTTAATTGTACATCGTACATCGTACATCGTTCATCGTACATCGTACATCGTTCATCGTACATCGTACATCATTTTCTCACTTCTCTTTTCAGTCTCGCCAGATGTCCCCGGCCCAGCGCTTTGACTTCACAGCCCAGCTGGAAATACCGGCGGATTTTAGTATCGTCAAGTATTCCGAAAGCATCCACGACGGCAAGAGGCCCTCCCGCCCATTTCACGATATCATCAGGGGCAAGATTCATATAATGGGAATGTGGCACTGCAAGAATAATTGCATCCATCCCTTTTATCGCCTTTTTCAAATCCTTACTAACTGTAACATTCTTCAGGCCTTCCTGGTTACGAAAAAACCGTTTCCATGAAGTTCCCGGTGAGGGGAATGAATCCTGATCTTCCAGCTCATACCAATGTTCAATATACGGATCATGCACCTTTATCTCGGCACTCATCTCGCTGAGCTTACGAACAACCATCTCGCTTCCGCTATAGCGGGTATCTCCAACATCCTGACGGTATGAAGCGCCGCAAAGAAGCACCTTGGACCCGGCAATATACCGCCCCATATTGCGCAAGGCATCACGCACAAGCTCAGCCACATGTAAGGCGCGGGTATCATTGATATCGATGGCTGTTGGTGTAATCTTGAACAATTTTTCTCCGTCTTCAAAACCAAGGATATGTTTATATGCCCAATATCCAAGCCCGCCGTCCTTGGGCAGACAGTACCCTCCAACACCGGGGCCGGGGAAAATAATATTACTATGCGTCGGCCTCATCTTGATAGCATTGACCACCTTGATAAGATCAACCCCGTTGCGTTCCGCAAAAATGCTCCATTCATGCAGGTAGGCAAGTATCGTCGCCCGGTACGAATTCTCAACGATCTTAGTTGTTTCAGACTCAATCGGACGGTCCATCACCGTGAGAGGAAAATCCCTGGTGTTCACAACCTCATGCAAAAAGATCTCAACCCGCTTACGGGCGATTTCATCGCAACCGGAGCACACCCTCCAAAAATCCCTCACCGAAGCCACATAATTTTTTCCAGGCATAACGCGCTCAAAACTGTGGGCCAGGAGCGGAGTACTTTTTAAGCCTCTTTTATGGAACTCCTGTTTGAGGATAGGCCAGGCTACAAACTCGGTCGTGCCGGGTGCAACCGTGGTCTCAATCAGGACCAGACAATCAGGACCGATCTTCTCTCCGATAGTTCTCACCGAATCCTCCAGTGCGGCCATATCCGTCTCACCGGATCTCATGTTACCGAGCTCTTTTTTAACGAAATCGCACTGAACGTCAACTATCACACAGTCGGCCAGCTTAAGACAATCATTGTTATAAGTTGCTACAAGGGTTTTATTCCTGACACATCGGTCAATAAGGATATCCACTTCCGGATCTTCGGCCTTCACTGGAGAAAGTCCCCTGTTCATCATCTCAATCTTCCAATAGCTCCTTGGACTTGGCAAATCACACCCAATGACCATCTTGCTATTCCGGCCTTTTTTGTCTTTTGTGTCGGCCACGGTAGCTGCCATCACAGATCCCACGAATCCGATTCCCATAACCACGACAATTTCCTTCTTTTCTTTCCTGGCCTGTATAACCAGTTGTTCAAGCCTTTGGAACTCCTTGTCGTAATCCTTCTTCACAGGAAGCATATACTTCTCACCGTCGGGGCTCACCGAGTATACCAGGTTCTTTTTTGCTGACACAGATTTTTCTTTAATAGTTAATATTTCACAGGTCTATCTCACCTGTGCATTCAAATTCTTATTAAAAGCAATGATCAAACGATCCATGCATTTATCAATTTCCTTGTCGGTCAGGGTTTTTTCCTCGTCTCTTAGAATAAAGCTAAGGGCATAGGACTTTTTGCCTTTTCCTATTTTCTCACCTTCATAAACATCAAATAACCCGACATGTTTCAGAAGTTTTTTTTCTGTCTGATATGACAATTTCTCTATGTCTTCGAATTTCACAGTTTCATCGAGCAAAAGGGCAAGATCCCTTTTTACTTCAGGAAATTTAGGAAGTTCCCTGTATTGAGCATTTTTAACAGGCGCCAATGAAAGAACAGCGTTCCAGTTAAATTCGGCATAATAAACATCTTGCCTGATATCAAACGGTTTAAGGATGGTTCGCGACAATATGCCGGCATAACCTATCGATTTGCCATCTATGCTAAAGGTTATTCCGTTGGCTAACATCTGGCCTGAGTATGGTTTCTGCAAGATTCTGCCATCTGAATTTCCGATCGAAAAGCCGATACCCAGTTTATGTAATATAGCCTGAATAAAACCTTTCAATTCAAACCAGTTCACAAGGCCGGTCCCTGAGTTCCAGTTTTCGGGGGATGATCTGCCTGTAAGTAAAATGGCCAGATGATTTTCCTCGTGATATCCTTTAACAGGGTCATCCGTTTCGCTCGCGGTCTGATAGACAGTGCCAAATTCGTAGAGTTTTAAATCGGCAGATTTACGGTTAATGTTATAAATCATGCTTTCAAGACATCCGAATAAAAGTGTTTGCCTCATCACGTCGAGATCGCGGCTGATGGGATTTAATATTCTCACGCAGCGTTCTGCCGGAAAACCGGAATTCTGTTGGTGATACACGGAACGCGTTAGTGAGTTGTTCATGATCTCATTAAATCCATTCGAAGAGAGATAATCCGAAACGACGTTTCGGATTTTATCGGGATCGGGCTTTTTCGTGTAAGACTGCGATGACCTGACTTCGTTAGGGATCTCTACATTATTATAACCATATATCCTTAGCACTTCTTCAATCACATCCACATCACGGTTTACATCAACCTTACAGGAAGGTACTATGAGCTCCAAACCATCTGTACCCTCTTTTGCCATTAGGGTGACCTCCATTCCAAGGTCCTCTAGGATATTTACAACTACCATTCTGTTAAGAGCTTTCCCAATCAATCGGTCAAGGTTAAACCAGGGTAAAATCACCCTGGCCTGTTCGATCTGCCTGGGATATATATCAACAACCGGGGAAGAAATCTGTCCTCCTGCAATCTCTTTGATAAGCATTGCTGCTCTTTTAATGGCATAAACCGTAATATTGTAGTCAGCGCCACGTTCGAACCGGAAGGAGGCATCGGTTGAGAGCCCGTGATATCTTGCTGTTTTCCTGATATGAACAGGATCAAAATAAGCGCTTTCAAGAAAAACAGATGTAGTTTCTGATGTAACTCCCGAGCTGATCCCTCCAAAAACCCCGGCAATACACATAGGTTCTGATCCGCTGCATATCATCAGATCGTCATTTCCAAGCTCGCGTTCAGTTCCATCAAGAGTAGTGAATCTTGTGCCTTTGGGATATTTTTTTACCACTACCTTATTCCCCTCTATCCGGCTGGCATCAAATGCATGCAAAGGCTGACCCAGTTCCATCAGGATAAAGTTGGTAATATCCACAATGTTATTAATAGGCCTCAGGCCCACGGCCAGCAGCCTGTTTTTCAGCCAGGCCGGTGATTCTGCAACTTTAATCCCGCTAATGGTAAGGCCGGTGTACCGCGGACAGGCAATCGAATCCTCGACTGTGACACCGATGACCAGGTTGTTGTTATCTTGTTTGTAACCTGAAACATCTGGCATACTCACTTTTACCCTGGTGGTCTCAATTGGTTCTGATCTGCCAAAACTATTGATAACGGCAGCCACATCCCTCGCCACTCCAAGATGGGAGGCAGCATCAGCCCGGTTTGGAGTAAGACCTATTGTGAAAATCCAATCATGTTCTACGTTGAAAAAATCTGAAGCAGCAGTACCAATCCGGGCTTCCGCAGGTAAAACCATTATTCCTGCATGGTCGCTCCCAAGCCCTAGTTCATCTTCAGCACAGATCATTCCTTCAGAAACTTCACCCCGTATTTTGGTTTTCTGCAGTGTAAGTTCTTTTTCGTTGAAATACAGTGTAGTCCCAACAATGGCAACCACAACTTTTTGCCCGGCCGCCACGTTCGATGCGCCGCAAACAATCTTTAAAGGTTCTCCCTGCCCGAGGTCGACCGTAGTAAGCGAAAGGTGATCAGAATTGGGATGTTTCAAACAAGTCAGCACCTCTCCAATAACCAATCCTTTCAAGCCTCCCTTTACACTATAAAACTCTTCAATGTTCTCAACTTCGAGACCGCAACCGGTAAGCAGTTCTGCCAATTTTTCAGGCGGCAGATCAGTGGTAATATATTGCCTAAGCCAGTTAAAGGAAATCTTCATGATAATAGCCTTATTTTAGGGAACAAAGGTAGGAATTATTGAGAAATAAACTATGAAATCAGACCCCAATTTTGCTTATGTTCATCCATGTGGTCGACATATTTTGCCAAATTGGCATTTTTTTCAAGCTTTAGTCCGGGGTCATCATCAAGTATATCAGAAGCGATATTACGGGCGAATTTCAGGATTTTCTCATCCCGAATAATATCTGCAATCCGCAGGTTCAGAATACCGCTCTGCTGTGTCCCCTGCAGATCACCTGGTCCGCGAAGCCGTAAATCTGTTTCTGCGATTTCAAACCCGTCATTGGTTCGAAGCATGGTGTTAATACGCTGGCGTGCATCATTTCCAAGTTCATCTGGTGTCATAAGAATGCAGTAAGATTGAACGCTGCCTCTCCCCACTCTGCCTCTTAGCTGATGAAGTTGCGAAAGCCCGAAACGATCTGCATTTTCTATGATCATCACAGTGGCCTGAGGTACATCCACTCCTACTTCAATCACAGTTGTTGAAACCAGAATCCGTGTTTCTTTCTGCAGAAAGCGCTTCATCTCTTCATCTTTCTGCTGCTGTTTCATCCTGCCATGAACCATGCCAACCTTAAAATCCGGTTCTGGAAATTCCCTGACCACACCCTTATACCCATCGGTAAGATTTTTAAGGTCGAGTGATTCCGATTCCTCTATAAGAGGATATACAATATAAACCTGGTTCCCTTGCCTGATCTTCTGTTTCAGAAAATTATACACTTTATAATGATCGCGGTCATAGACATGTTTAGTGATTATGGGTTTTCGTCCGGGAGGCATTTCATCGATCACCGATACATCCAGATCACCATACAATGTCATAGCCAGTGTTCTGGGTATAGGAGTTGCGGTCATAACCAGCACATGAGGTGTTTTTTGGTTTTTTTCCCATAAGGCGGCTCTCTGGGCTACTCCGAAACGATGCTGTTCATCGATGACAACAAGGCCAAGATTTCTAAACTGAACATTGTCCTCAATAAGAGCATGAGTTCCAATCAGGATGGAAAGGCTTCCGCTTTCGAGCATTTCAATGACCTCTTTACGCTCTCCCTGTTTTTTAGATCCTGTGAGAAGTCTCACATTGATATTGAGCCCTGAAAGCATCCGGGAAATGTTGCTGTAATGCTGGTTGGCAAGAATCTCTGTTGGAGCCATCAGGCATGCCTGAAAATTATTATCCAGGGCGATAAGCATGCACATCAGCGCCACCATAGTCTTTCCACTGCCTACGTCTCCCTGCAACAGACGGTTCATCTGCTTACCTGACCCCATATCAGCCCTGATCTCCCTTATCACTTTTTTTTGAGAATTTGTCAGTTCAAAGGTCAGGTGGTGGTGATAAAAATTATTAAGGTATTCGCCAACATTGGTAAATACGTGGCCATCTGTCTTCTGCAACCTGAATGCCCTGTTTTTAAGCATCCTGAGCTGAACAAAGAACAACTCCTCAAATTTAAGCCTGGCTTGTGCTTTCGCCAGCAAATCAGGACTCTGAGGAAAATGAACAGTAAGGAACGCATCCTGCCTGCTAACAAGCCTCAGCCTGTCAATAATATCCAAGGTCAGGTTTTCGGCCAGGTAAAACTTCTTATGCATAAGCAATGCTCTAACCAGCTTCCCAAGACCTTTATAATCAAGGCCTTTTGATTTAAGTTTCTCGGTGGAACTGTAAATCGGCTGAATACTTTTACTGATGGGTAGAAGTTCTGATTCCGGAGGTTCTACCTCAGGATGAGGTATGTTCCATTGTTTGTTGAACTGCTGCGGTTTCCCGAAAACGATCCATTCCTGTCCGTTTGAAAACTTGTCGCCCAGCCATTTAACGCCCTGAAACCAGACCAGGTCAATTTGCCCGCTTTCATCTTCAACCGTAACAACAAGTCGCTGTGAGCGGGCTGTGCCAACAATCAAAGTTTTAATTACTCTCCCCCTGATCTGGACATAGGTGTTTTCTTCCCGTATCTCAGCGATGCGATACATCTTTGAGCGATCCACATAACGAAAAGGAAAATGGGTAAGAAGATCTCCGAATGTTTCAATCTGAAGTTCAGAACACAAGGCTTCAGCCCGAACTGGTCCGACGCCTTTCAGATATTCTATCGGAGTGTCGAGAAATGGTTTGATTGCTTAGGTCTTAATATTCCCAGAGGCTTGATTCAAATTCCAGGATTTTGTTCTTGGCTCTTTCCGATTCCAGGAGTGCATCAACACCGGTAGAATAATCGCTGATCTTCCGGTCATATACATTTTCCTCCTTATAGATATAACTCGAGAAAATGCGTTTCATAAATACATCGTCATAGGTAAGGCGGCCGGCTACACCGTTACGCAGATTGAATTGCTCATTCCTGGCAAACAGATTACGACAGTCGGGGAAATAAATCCAGAAAAGCGGTTTGTAACCTCGGGATGTTCCATCATCGGAAAAGCTTTCCATCATCGGGCAAACCCCAAGAATACGTACCTCAAGCACCGACCTTTGTTTGTCGAAATACCAGTCTTCCTTTACCCTCAACTGTTTTACATCAGAGGCATAGAAAGGTTTTGAAATCACGGTATCAAATTCAATATCAGGATTATCCGGACGCTTTAGTCTAAGCTTTTGCTTCGTTTCAAGCTGGTCCATCAAATCTTTATGGGCTAAGGGGACCAGAAAAAGGTCAGTTTCGGCTGAATAGGCCTGTATCGTGCCTTCCTTCATCCCGTCGAGCACAATCTGCATAAAACTTTTCCATTGGTTCTGGGGAGTTTCAGGAAAATAAAAAGGCTGGTTCATCTTCTCGCGCATGTCGATGACTCTCCAAACTCTCTTTGTCCAGATGATATCTGCCTCCCTTAAATAAGGATAAGGTATTGGTTGAACCTGAGTGATCACGGTTCTGTCATAAACACCATCTCTGGGAGGAGCTTCCAGAACTTGTGCCTGGGAAGTCAACCTGATCCCGGCTACAAATACTGCCACAAATGCAATGAAAATTATCCTTTTCATGATGTGCTGGAATATGTTTGATTAATTAATTTTTAAGTTGATGGAGGCAATAGTACGCTCGCCATCAGGTCCTTTTACAGTGATATTCTCAAACCAGAGACGTTTGTTCTTTTTGGCATTGGTGATCATCCTTACGATTTCAGGAGTCAGCCTGTTACCCTGAACCTTCACTTCAAAAATGTCGCCTGTAATGTCAGTAACGAAATTATAGGAAATTACGACGTATTTCAGGTCAAAATCAAATCCAGCCTGCATTTCAGGCACAAGGAACGGACTTGCAAGGACGATACTTTTTGAGATCACTCCTTCGCTCTTTCCTGCAATCTTGGCAACAGGGTCAGGTACACGTTTAAGTCGGGCGACATAGCTTCCCATGGTCTTGGATTTACCAGAGAATACAGCATTCACCGTGATGGTAGCTTCCCGGGTATTTTGAGGTAGGCCGCTTACGATATAATCTTTTCCTTCCAGGCGAATATTGCCCACCGAAATAGTCGGAGTAACTCTTTCAGGTCCGCCTGGAACTGAGATAGAAACAGGGTTATCAACACCAATATAGAATACGTTCATCTTGGTTGGTGAGATGGTAAGGGCAGGTTTAGCCACAATGAACTCATCTTTGAAGTGGAATGTCATCGTATCGCCAAGAGGACTAACAATTTTAATGATCCCGGCGAATTTCTTC
Source organism: uncultured Bacteroidales bacterium (assembly GCA_903916595.1). Lineage (GTDB taxonomy): Bacteria > Bacteroidota > Bacteroidia > Bacteroidales > FEN-979 > CAIRDP01. Next base: position 100,149 of record CAIWXI010000030.1, read on the forward strand.
AATCCTTCTGATGATCCTCCGAGTTTTAGTGTAACGACCCCGTTCTGCCCTTCGATAGGTGTTGCATTTTTAAAATTTCCAGGCGTTAGTGTATCGGCACCCAGAATGTAGCGGACATTCGGATTGGCTTTGGTATCATAGGCTGCAACCAGAACTTCGGCAGTATACTCTTCACCAAGGAATACATAGCTGCTTTTGGGGATGACTTTAGCACGGATTACATCAAACTTCCAGTCTTCAGCCGAAACAGCGGCGAACAGATTATTGACCACATCGAATTCAGCATTATACACATCAGCTTTGATCTGGTTAAGTATAGTGACGGTAGCAGCAAGAATAGTGTGATAGAAATTATGCATTTCCCAATTCTGTACTTCGCCATAAGAATCCTTGAACTGGCCCTCGGTGGTCAGACCCAGTTTCATGGTCCCTTGAAATTTGGGATCCAGTAAGCCTATCATCTCTTTCTTATAAATTTCAATCTTATCCCTTAAAATTCTGGCTTGTCCGGCTGACCCATCATGGGAACCCCCAATTAAATAATTTGTAGGGGCGTCATAATTGTCCTGGCGTTTAACTTTAGAAAGTGGTAAAACTTTTGCTTCCGTGTAAGTGACCTTTTCTGTTCTGGAAATCACCGTATACTTCAGACTGTCGATATAATTTGCCAGGTCTTCGGAAAGCTTCCTCGCTTTCTGAGCTCTGTCCCAGTAAGGACCTACCTTTTTCTCATTTAGCTGGTACTGGATTTTGAACTTTGAAATAGTGTGATCGAGTTTTTTATTAAAATTCGAATTCGTATTTTCCATGGTTTCATTAACCACGATGAATGCATCAAGCATTTGCTTCGAGACATTCAGCGCAAGTAAAGCAGTAAGCACGAGATACATCATCCCGATCATCTTTTGCCTTGGTGTCTCTTTATATCCTGCCATTTAATTTGTCTTTTTCAGGTGAATACTCCGGATTTATTAAGATGCCAGGGTTATTTAATTGAGATGTTCATGGCTGAGAGCATATTGCCATATACCTTATTCATAGCTGCAATATTACTGGCCAGGGAATCCACTTGTTCTTTAAATCTACCCGTTTGAGTAACCGATGCATTCAGATTTTCAAGGAACCGTCGCATACTTTCTTCCATCTGCGATGAAGCTTCAACCTGGTTAGTTGAAGTTTGCAACTGTTTCTCAAAAACCATATTTAAATGGTTTAAATTATCCTTGTACTTGACAGTATTTGTGACAGATTCGGTAAGATTATCGGCAAATTTTCCAAGGACTGCATTGAATTTATTGGTGTTTTCCATTTGTTCATTTGATCCCTGGAGATGGAGCTCATACAAGGCGTTCAAGGCTGACAGATTACTTGAAACCCGATGCATTTGTTTGTTGTACTGTTCATTTTCCGAAGTAGAAGATACTAACGTGGCAGCAGTTTTGGAAAGCATTTCAGCTGATTCATTGTATTTCTCCATGAATTTATTTGCTGAAATTGTAGCAGCCGATATGCTTGAAGTCATATCTTTATTCACTTTGATCTCCTCCTTCAGTGAATTTGCTACTTCCGTGTAGGCGCTGGAAAGACCGGCAGCGCTCCTGGCTGCCGACTGCATATGCTGCAGCTGCTCCTGGGAAGTACTAACACTCTGTTCCAAAACAGTAGCAGTTTTCTTATATGAATCGCTGAGTTTGGAAGCTCCGTCGGTGGCAAGTTTAACCTGGTTTACAAACTGATCATTGGTAACAGCGGCATCTGACATTTTACCCAGCTTTGACGTTGTATCGGCAAGAGTGCGCATCCCTTCACCAAGGCTAAGTATGAGTTCAGGTCCGATCTTAGCTTTTTCGAGCATCTTGTCAAGCTCCTGCGACACTGTTTCACCTTTAGCCAATGCCTGAGAAACATCGATATCTGCGTCATGATACATCCCGGCAAGCTGGGGGTATACCAGACTCCAGTCGGGTTCAACATGAGGTGGTTCAAAGGCCGAAAAGAAGAATATAAGAGACTCGGTTCCTAACCCAACAATCAGCATATAATCAGCTCCCCAATAATGATTGATCTTGAACAAAGCTCCAATAATAACTACTGATGCACCCCATCCGTACAGCTTGGCCATGAAGAGCTTGTACCCCTTAGATTTAACAAAACTCAGAAAACCCATAATTTAGAATGTATTAGTTAAAATTGGTTAAAATTAATTGAACTCGTTCCTAATTATACACCTTGGAGGCCCTGGCCGGATTGTCATCCTTCTGACGGCCAAGGAAGTTCTGTACACAGCGGAATCCTATGTAACACTTCGATGTATCCTGGTACTCATAACCTCTGGTGGAAACACGCAGGTAATATGCAATATCTTTCCATGAACCACCGCGAGTTACTTTGCGTTTCAAAGTTGGAGGGTCGCTGTCCTTGGCATTGTATGTATAATCGGGGTTCAAATCCCAGGTAAAATTGTAAGAAGAAGGATGGAATGCCGACCTGGTCCATTCCGCAACATTACCAGCCATATCATATAGACCAAATTCGTTGGCCGGATAGTGAGCTACAATAACAGTGTTTAAACCTCCATCATCAATATAATTACCTCTGAGGGGTTTAAAGTTAGCGAGGAAACATCCTTTATCGTTACGGGTATATGGTCCACCCCATGGATAGGAGTTGCCGTCATATCCACCCCGGGCAGCCCATTCCCATTCAGCTTCTGTTGGAAGACGGAATTCACTGATCGAAGACTCTCCTTTCTTACCATATAAGAAACTGTTCTTCAGCTGTGTGCGCCATATGCAGAAGGCATTGGCCTGTTTCCAGTTAACTCCAACAACAGGATAGTTGTCATATGCGGGATGCCAAAAGTATTTTTCGGTTGAAGGGTCATTAAAGGAATATGCGAAATCATGAATCCAGCAGAGAGTGTCGGGATAAACGCTGATAACTTCTTTGCGTACATACACTGAACGGTCTTTCATACCCTGGGGACGGTTGGCAAGTCCGGCATCCTTGGTATCTGCCTGACCTCCCCATTCCTTGCGGGCTGCGGCTTTCAGATCAACAAAATAATATTCATAATAGAGCTTGCGGGAATCAATCTCCTTAACTCTGAAATAACGTTCATTTTCGGGCAAATACATTTGGTTCAAAGCATCTCTGACATCCTGCTGCTGAGAATTCCATTCGATTTTTGTTTCCCAGTTAAGACAAGGCGGGTCAAAGGTTTCACCTGTTTTCTTGTTTTCGGAAATAAAATAAAGCTCAGGTTTTATCTCACCAAGAATCCGCCGGGCTATGGAATCCCTCACCCAGTTAACGAACTGCCGATACTCATTATTAGTGATTTCTGTCTGATCCATGTAGAATGCCGCAACCGACACTGTACGCGGGTTATTGAGCTGGGCATAAGGTACATCTTCATCGCTTACTCCCATGGTAAAAGAACCCATTGGGATATAAACCATGCCAAAAGGATCGGGCTGATAATACCTTTTCCTTGCCTTAACCCCGGTCAGTTCTCCGTTTCCTGAGTTGCTGCAGCTTCCAAGAAAGACGAGCAGGACTAAAAACACGAGTAGTTTTTTCATTTTTCGGGCAGTTGGTTGATAAAAATAAACGCTATTTCTTGAGCTTTAGTATGTGATTGTCTGGTTTTCGAATTAAACCGGCAAATGTAGTAAATTAAATTTATAAAAAGCGTGTGTTACGGTAACTTCTTCTAAATTTATCGGTATCAATTTTAAGCACATAATTTAACATTACCTCAAAACTGCCATTGCTGTATTTCATCATTTTCGATATACCAACATCATAGGCTAATCCAATTCTGAAGCCTTTTATAGTAAGTCCGGCAAGAACAGAAACCGCATCTTCGAAGCGGTATGCAAGCCCTCCATAGAATTTGTTGTTATACCAGACAAGCCCGCTGAGGCTAAACTGGAATGTAGTCCCATCGAACATAACAAAAGCACTTGGCTGAAGCTGAAACGCCGGATGATTAGGGATATCCCACTGGTAGCCCCCCGTAAGATAAAACGTCCGGTTGAGCCTGTACTGTGTGTTACTACCCTTAGACTGAAGGAGCTGATCACCCGACAAACCTATATAAAATTTCTCTGGTACACGGTAATACACACCAACTGCCAGATCAAAAATCATGTCGCTTTTTGCCTGATCCCCCTGAAGAAGCGGATCACTCGTACTAACAGGCTTGAATTTAGAATAATCAAATTTGCCATTCTGAAACCCCAGCTGCACTCCTGCCGAAAGGATCCCTGAACCGACTTCTGCCTTGTAAGCATACCCTATTTTAAGAGTAGTATTTTTAAAAAAACCGAGCTTGTCCTGTGAAACCATACCCCCTATACCTCCGTGAATCGCACGTATAGGCGCATCAACAGTGAGGAACAAAGTCTCCGGTGCAACCTTATTCCCATCACTGTCTTTAAAACCAAACCATTGTTCACGAATAAGGCCCGTTATGGAAATCCCACCACTCATGCCTGCAAAAGCCGGATTGAACACCATATTGTTAAACATGTAATTCGTGATCACACTGGTTTGTTGTCCCCTGCTTTCAGAAAAGCATAAAACATTTAAACACAGTAAAACCAAAGAAATATACTTAAAGAAAGGCTTTCCCTGGAGTTTTATGGCTTGCATCAAATTCCGGATGTTATCGTTTTTCGTTTCAGGCGTTAAAAGTACTGCTTTTTTTATTCAGGTCATCATTCCACCCTCGCAAGTAAGATTAATAAACATGTTTATATCTTAAGCGATGAAGCCTGTAATTTATTATACGCAAGAACTTTTATTTTGTTACCAACGATCTTTTCATCAACTTTGTTTTCATGACTCTGCGTTTTTTTGTTTTTCCTAATAATTCTCTGACTTATGGCTTTTTTTATGATCAAGGAAAAACCGTTTTCAAGAAAATGGTTTCTATCGTATGGTTTTATTGTTGTCGGCTCTTTCATTCTGGCCTCTGCCTTTGTTCTTTTTTTTACACCCTATAAGATCATTCCAGGCGGCGTATATGGTATTTCCATCGTTCTCCATTACGTTCTTGGAACCCCGATCGGGATGATGGCTCTGTGCTTCGACATTCCACTCACAATCATTGGAATGAAAGTACTTGGGCCAAGGTTCGGGTTCAAAACGGTTCTGGGTTTTTCACTAACAGCCGTTTTTACAGATACCCTTACATGGCTCTGGGGATTTGAACCTCTTGTAAATGGGGATGCTTTACTGTCTTCAATATTTGGCGGATTGCTTTGCGGGCTTGGGCTCGGGCTTATATTCAGATCCAAGGCAACATCCGGAGGAAGCGATATTGTAGCCGCCATCATTGCCAAGTATACTAAATTACCGATCGGCCAGCTTATGATCATGGTGGATTCTGTAATAGTGCTCCTCGGACTATTTGTGTTCCAGGATTGGAAAATTCCTTTGTATTCGTGGATTGCAATCTTCATAACAGGCAAGGTAATCGATGGGGTCCTTGAAGGGATAAATTACGAGAAGAGTCTGTTTATTATCTCTGAAAAACACGAGGAGATTAGAGATAAAATTATCAATAACCTAAACCGGGGAGGAACAATTATTGAAGGCCAGGGTATGTTCAACATGGCCGAACGTAAGATCATATTCACCGTTGTAAGCCGCAGGGAACTTGTTATTCTCGAAGAATATATTCATCAGATCGACCCTAAAGCATTTCTTACGGTCTTTAATGCCTCGGAGATCCTTGGAGAAGGATTCAAGTCGCTGAAGGAGAAGATATCAGATTGAATTTCGAATATCGAATATCGAATGTTGAATGTTGAATGTTGAACGGAATAAAAAATCCGATATTCAAAATCATTTACCTGAAAAGTTTCATTATATCATTCCCGTTAGCAAAAATCAGCAGCCCGAAAAGTATCACCATCCCGACGACCTGTGCATATTCGATGAATTTATCACTGGGCTTACGTCTGAAAATGATCTCGTAAAGCAGAAACATCACATGTCCGCCATCCAATGCAGGAATCGGCAATACATTCAGAACTGCAAGCATAATAGATAAAAATGCCGTGAGATGCCAGAAAGCCTGCCAGTCCCAGGTTGATGGGAAGATGGAGCCAATAGCAATAAAACCACCCACAGATTCATACGCTTTTTCCTGAGAGAATAAAAGTTTAATTGATTTTATATAATTGCCAACCCCTTCAAAAGCCTTAACAACGCCTGCAGGAACAGCCGTAAACAAAGTATAGGATTTTTCTTTGAAATCAAGAAAATCGGAAGGAGGTTTTGAATACACCCCGATCAGGCCTGTGGATGGAACAGAGATTTTTAGTTTAAGTGTGTCTTTGCCCCTGAGAACCGAAACACTGACTTCCTTATTTTTATATCCCTGTAGCGCTTTTCTGAACTCAATAAAATATGGATGCAGAGTATCGTTAATGCCAAGAAGATAGTCGCCTTTCAACATCCCGGCCTTACTGGCAGGCGCCCCGGCGCTGAAACTTGAAATCACGAAGGGAATGCGGAATGAAATAAAATCAGTCAATTTATATTTAATAAGCTTACTGATGAACCCTTTGGGTATTTCAATGTTCACTTTTTCACCGTTGCGCATAACCTGCATCGTTTTAGCTTCCTCAAGTACCAGAGTTTTAGGAATAGATGCAAAATCATCGACTACTTTATTGTCAATTGAAAGTATATTGTCCCCGTTCCTCAGGCCCATCTGGTAACCCGTGGAATCAACAGAAATACCGTATTTAAGAGCCGAAACAGGCAGGTACTGATCGCCCCAGATAACAAGCAGGGTAATATAGATAACAATGGCAAGGAGCAGGTTCACGGAAACCCCTCCCAGCATAATGATGAGCCTCTGCCATGCTGGTTTTGACCTGAATTCCCAGGGCTGTGGCGGTTGCTTCAACTGTTCCATATCCATCGATTCATCAATCATTCCGGAAATCTTTACATAGCCTCCAAGCGGAAGCCAGCCAACCCCGTATTCAGTCTCTCCTTTTTTAAATTTAAATAATGAAAACCACGGATCAAAAAACAGGTAAAACTTCTCAACCCTGGTTTTAAACAATTTCGCGGCAACAAAATGCCCCATCTCGTGTACAATCACCAGAATTGACAAACTGAGAAGAAGCTGAACAATCTTTATGAAAATTTCCATTAATTTTTCTTTTTTGGTATTAGTGTATTAACAATAAATTCTTCAGCGTATTTAACTGAATCCCTGTGGGTTTCAACATAATCATCATAAGAAGGCCTGCTTATGAAAGATACCGTTTGCATACAGTGTTCAATTACATCAGTCATTTCAAGAAATTTGATTTTCTCGTTGAGAAATGCAAAAACAGCCGCTTCATTCGCGGCATTTAAGATACAGGGCATATTGCCTCCGGCCTCAAGCGCTTCATAGGCCAGGCCAAGGTTGCGGAACAGCTCCTTGTCGGGAGGTTCAAATGTAAGCTTTGGATGATCAAGGAAACTGAACCTGGGCAATGCCGATGGAAGCCTTTCGGGAAACCCAAGTGCGTACAAAATAGGCAGCCGCATATCGGGCAGACCCATCTGTGCTTTTATAGATCCGTCGATGAACTGCACAAGGGAATGTATGACAGACTGCGGATGAATAATCACGTCGATCTGTTCAGGTTTAAGATCAAACAACCAGCGGGCTTCAATTACCTCTAATCCTTTATTCATCATCGAAGCGGAATCAATGCTGATTTTTTTTCCCATCTTCCAGTTCGGGTGATTCAGCGCTTCCTCCCTGCTTACAGTTTGAAGGTATTCCCTGCTTTTTCCCCTGAAAGGACCTCCTGAGGCCGTGAGAAAAATCTTTTCAACACTCCCCGGTTTCTCTCCTATAAGGCATTGAAAAATAGCTGAATGTTCAGAGTCAACCGGGAGGAGGGATACATTCATTGAACGGGCCTTCTCGGTCACCAGATCGCCGGCAATAACCAGAGTCTCCTTATTTGCAAGAGCAATGTTTTTCCCATATTCAATAGCCCTGAGAGTGGGCCTGAGCCCGGCATAACCAACCAGTGCACTGATAACTATATCAATCGACTCCATTTCCATAACCTGAGTTAAGGAGTCCTCGCCGGAGTATACTTTTATCTGCTCTGACTCCAGGGCTGCACACACTTTTCTGTAACATGCCTGATTTCCAATAACAACGGCATTCGGGTGGAACTCAAAGGCCTGGGTAATCAGCATATCGCAATTATTCTGGGCTGTGAGAACCTCAACCTCGAAAAGTTCAGGATTTGTCCTGATCACATCAAGAGTCTGCAGGCCTATTGAGCCAGTAGATCCCAAAAGGGCAACGCGTTTCTTAGGTAAGCTTGTACTTCCCATTCAGAAGGATATATAATCTTTGGGGTTAACCGGCTTCCCCTCGTACCAAAGCTCAAAATGAAGGTGGGGACCTGTGGTGTATTCCCCTGACTCTCCGATAATGGCTACCGGATCGCCGGCATTTACATAATCTCCTGCTTTCGTCAGTATCGCCGAATTATGCTTGTATATACTGACAATATTTTGCGAGTGCTGAATAGCCACAACGTATCCGGTTTCAAGTGTCCAGTTGGAAAAGATTACCGTTCCGTCAAGAACCGATTTGATAGCCTCGTTCTGCTTTGCCACAACATCAACACCGAAATGTTTTTTTACCGGATCGAACCCCTTTGTTATAACCCCTTTCAAAGGTGTAAAAAACAGCACACCTCCGATTGATCCCCTGGCCGATACAAAACTTTCTTCCGATTCAGCTTTGTATAAATTGTATTTTGCTTTACTTTCAACATCAATCCTCAACAATGAATCTTCTTCCGACCTTTTAATGCGGATTTCTCCATATTTATGAACTGTATCGCGAACAATAGGCCGGTTCTCGGAAAGATCCTTCCCGTTGATCACATCCCTGAGATTCTGCAAATAGAGATTTTTGCGTATCAGGGCTTTTTCTATTGAATCCGTTTTAAGAGTGAGTTCATAATACTTCTTCTGAAGACCGACGCTGGAATATCCGGGAATATATTCACGCAATGGAGTAAACGCGATCAGAATGGCTGTTAAGAAAATGAGAAGAATAGCAAGAGTCCCGAGAGCAATGAATACATTCAACCACGAAAGCCTGAAAGTAAAGCGTTCTTCCAGGGTTTCATCATTCATAAAAACCAGACGGTACTTATTCCTGAGCCTGTCTTTCCAGTTCCTTTTCTTCTTTTCGCCTTTTTCCTGGGCCATCCCTGTCAATTCTACTGAATCAATAACGGCTGCAAATATCGTAAAATTATACTAAATTTGCTGCTTTGTAGTTATACCTATATTAATTACCAAAGATTTGATCCCGACGAAGAAATACCCCCTCGCCGTATTTTTCCTATTGCTCACCGGCATAATTCTGTTCAGTGCCTGCTCTACCAGAAAAAATACCTGGTTAAGACGCACCTATCATAACATAACTTCCCATTACAATGTTTACTGGAATGGCATGGACCTGATGCGGCAGGGAATCAAGGATTATGATTTACAGATGAAAGACAACTATTCACTGGTGCTTCCTGTATATAACTTCGGGGATAAAACCGGAAACAAAGCAGCACAGTTTTCTGATAACGCTATAAAAAAGGCGTCCAAGGCGATTCAGAAACATTCTATGTTTTTCAATCGCAAGGAATACTGCAGTTGGATTGATGATTCGTATATGCTGATCGGGAAAGCTTACTTTTACAAGAAAGATTACCCTATGGCGCGCAGAACCTTTGAATTCGTTATTAAAACTTACAATGATAACGACATCAAATACGATGCGATGTATTGGCAGGCCATGTCGAATATTCAACTCGGTGATTATAACCGGGGCGAGTCGATGCTTGATATGCTGCTGAATAAAATAAATAAAGGTGATGCTCCTGAAAAATTTGAAGAAGCAGTAAATCTTGCCTATGCAAACTCCTTTATCCTTCAGAAAAACTATGATGCTGCTGTACCCTATCTTAACCGGGCACTTGAGCTGAATCCAAAAGTTAAGATGAAGATCAGGATTTATTTCATCCTGGGACAGATTTACCTGAAACAGGATGATCCCGACCGGGCTGCTGCAATGTACACGCAGGTACTGAAACACAGCTCCACTTACGAAATGGAGTTCAATGCAAAAATAAACCTTGCACAGTGCTATACAAGCAGATCGACCGACCGCGAATACATTGTAAAGAAACTCAACAGAATGCTTAAGGACGAAAAGAATAAGGAATACCTCGATCAGATTTATTATGCCCTGGCACAAATTTCACTCACCGACAAAGACAGCAGTCATGCTATACAATATCTCGGAAAATCGGTCAGTACGAGCAAAACAAACAATTACCAGAGATCCATTTCGGCCCTTCAGCTTGCAGATATTTATTTCTCATTCCCAAATTATCCCAAAGCCCAGGCATATTATGACAGCACCATGCAGTTTCTACCCACCGATTTTGCAAATTATACGTTCATTAAAAAAAAGACAGAAACATTAACCGACCTTGTTCAGCAGCTCCAACTCATCAGCCGGGAAGACAGCTTACAGGCTCTTGCTCTAATGCCGGAAGAAAAGAGAAACAGGGTCATCGACATACTTATTGCAACGTATGTTGCCGAGGAAGTTAAGAAGCAACAGGCAGATCAGACAAAACAACAAAACCAGATGTTCGCGAGCCAGGAAGAACGGGCTGGTTCAACATCTACCCAGGGCCGATGGTATTTCTACAATACCACTACACTCTCAAGCGGCTTTTCTACTTTCGCAAAAAAATGGGGAAGCAGAAAATATGAAGACAACTGGTTCCTTACCGATAAAGCGGTGACCATGGCAGGAAACGAACTTCCGGTTGATTCTGCCAATGATATCCTTTTAGCAGAAACTGATACTTCAGGTGGAAAGAAACCCGTTCAAAAAACAACTAACCCCCGAGATAGAAAATATTACAGTCAGGACATTCCTCTGTCTACTGCAAAACTTGCAGTATCGAACCAGAAACTGATGGATGCATTTTATAAATGCGGTTTCATTTATATTGAAGGACTCAACGATTACGGTCATTCCATCGGAAGCTTTGAAACCCTGCTTCAAAGGTATCCCGATTTTCCCAGAAAGGCGCAGACCTACTATGAACTTTACACTCTTTACAATGACCTTAAAAACGAGCCAAAATCAGATTTTTACAAGAACCTCCTGCTTACCGACTATCCCGAAACAGACTACGCCAAACTGCTTGTAAATCCAAATTATTACAAAGAGCTGGCCTCCAGGAAATCAGAATCGTCAAAATTATATGAGATAACTTATAAGGCATTCCAGAACCAGCAGTTTTACATGGTTATAAGTAATGCTGCAGAAGCTCATGCCAAATATAAAAACGATACAGCCCTGCTTCCCAGGTTTGACTACCTTCGCGCTCTTTCCCTGGGTAAAATTGAAGTTGCTGATTCCATGCTTGTTGCTCTTACAAAAATCCAGAAGGAATATCCCAAAAGCCCTGTAAGCGATCTGGCCCAGGATATTCTCGTCTCCATGTCGTCTTCTTCGGGACAAGGAAGCCAACCAGGGAAGACACCTGCCGATTCTTCTGCAGCGATGCTGAAAGCAGCAGAGAATATATACAAGTATGATTCTTTGGCAGTTCATTTTTACGTTCTTATTGTCAATAACACGAAAGTGGATGTGAATGCCCTGAAAATTAAAATTGCAGACTTTGACTCTAAAATGCATGATCTTGAGGGCCTTGAAGTAAACAGTCTGTTGTTCGACGACAACCAGGAAATGATCACTGTAAATAATTTTGATGATGCCAGGCAAGCGGTTCAATACCTTTTAAGCATCAGGGACAGCAAATACATCTTTACTAAACTTGACGCAGCCGGGGATTACAGTGATTTTGTAATTTCGGCTAACAATTATCCGGTGTTATATAAGAATAAAGATATCCGCAAGTATCAGAAATTTTTCGAAAAAAATTACCCGACAAAATAAAAAGCTATGGCTAAAATCAGAGAACCTGAAATGCCCTCCATTAACATTATGGGACCCGGCACGGTAATAAAAGGCGAGATCAGCGTAAATGGCGACTTCAGGGTCGACGGAACACTAATTGGAAATATTCATTGCAAAGGTAAAATGGTTGTCGGTCAGACCGGCAGGATCGAAGGCGAGATTATTGCTCAAAACGCTGATTTCTCAGGCGATGTTAAAGCTACGGTGAAAGTCACGGAATTACTTACTTTTAAGGAGACTGCTATATTCAGCGGCGATATTACTACCGGTAAACTTGCTATCGAACCAGGGGCGAAATTTTCCGGGACCTGTAAAATGGAGATTCCCGGAGGCGGTGAGGTAAGACCCATTTCTGATGAAACTGCCTGATGATCCGAAAAAAAACCTGAACCAGTATGCAAAGTATTCGGGGATGGCTTTCCAGATGATGGTTATCATTGTTGCGGGTACATTTGGAGGATTAAAACTTGACTTGTGGCTGAAAACAAAACCTGTATTTACTGTCATTCTTTCTGTTGCCGCGGTTTTCCTTTCGATATATTACTTTACCAGAGACCTGCTTAAAAAAAAATAATTATGAAGTCAGTCGTTGCAATATATGCCAAACACCTGCTGTTCTTAAGTCTTGCTGCCGGAATGCTTTCAGCTCTCCTTTTTATTATTCTTCCCGGGGCATGGTTTTCTCCTGCACTCCCTTTTTTATTTGTTTTTTATTATGCCTGCAGCCTTATTTCCTTCCTGATCCTCAGCCGATCTTTGCAAATAAGATTCGGCAGGTTTGTATCTGTTTTCATGCTTGCCACTGCAGCAAAACTGTTTCTTTATATTGCTGTCATGATCATCTACGCCCTGATCAATAAAAAAGATGCTGTTTCATTCCTTCTGAATTTTTTTATTCTATACCTTGTCTATACTATCTTTGAAGTTACACAGATTATCAGACTAACCAAACCGCCGACATCTGCCGAAGCATAAAACATGATCACAATCATACGGACTGCAAGAAGCTCACTGATACTAACCCTGATTTGCCTGGCTTTTTCATCTGCCGCACAAACTACCGATTCTGTTTCAGGTCCCAATATTGACTCCAATTACATTGAAGATTATACCGGATGGCTTACAACCAGACTCTATGCGTTGTACCAAAACGCAGCTTTTATTGTAAGCACAGATGAGGTCGATAATATTGTCTTCCAACCAAACACCAACATCAAAGTTGGCATTGCTGCGTTTTATAAATGGTTCGGGGTGGGCTTATCTATCAATAACCCGTTTTACCAGTTCCAGGAATCCACGTATGGCAAAACACGCTCTATTGACCTCAGGATAAATGCATTCGGCAGGGCCGTGGCAGCCGAATTTTTTATCCAGGAATTCAAAGGGTTTTATATCAAAATCCCGAATCCTCCGAACCGCGATTACTATATCTTGCCCGACATGAACCTGGTCTCTATCGGAGCCTATGCCTACTGGATCTATAACAGCAGAAAGTTTTCTTTCAGAGCGGCTTTTGTACAGAATGAAAGGCAGGTGAGAAGCGCAGGCAGCTTCATGATAAGGCCCGGGATCTCCTATTACAGTATATCTTCCGATACAGGGATCATACCCGGTGAAATTATCAACATTTACCATATAAAACATGATGAGATAATAACCAGAGGACAGTTTTATTCGATCAGCCTTGCCCCAGGCTATTCATATACCCTCATATTTTTAAAAAACGCATATATTAATGCAGCTGTGTTTCCTGGTGTTTCATGGGTCACATATTCTTATGATGGAAAGTATGATTCGTATTCCCGCGCCGATTTTGTGTTTCAGCTTGGACTGAGAGTAGCTGCCGGATACAACACCAGGAAGTGGTATGTGGGAGGCTCAGTCATCACAAGCTTCAACGACCTGGATGCATCGTGGAGTAATTCTTCCTTTTTTTATGACGTCTCCCAGTTCCGATTCTGGGGTGGAGTGCGCTTTGATATTTTCAGGAAGAAAAAGAAAAATAATCCGTAACTTTGCCTTGAAGTAACAAAACAGGAATGGTTTATATTACACGAAAAGAGCATTTTAACTCTGCTCACAGACTTTTTCGTGAGGAATATTCCGACGAGGAGAACCTGCGCATTTTTGGCAAATGTTCCAATCCCCTGTGGCATGGCCATAATTATGTTTTGCAGGTCACGGTCAAAGGCGAGTTGAGCCCGGTTACCGGCTTCGTGATGGACCTCAAAGTCTTAAGCCGGCTAATAGATGAGAAAGTACTGCAACAACTTGACCATAGAAACATTAATCTTGAGGTGGCATTCATGAAAGGCAAGCTGGCCTCTACAGAGAATCTGGCTATAGGAATATGGGAAGAACTTGAACCCGGTGTCTGCTCTTCAGGTTCAATCCTTCATTCGGTCAGACTCGAAGAAACAGAAAACAACATAATCGAATATTTCGGAAACAAATAAGGACAAATTGTCATGACAGAAGAAAAGCTCAGCTATGAAAAGTTTGAGGATTACGATTCAGAAAAAATCGAAAAACTTAGCTACCATTACAAGGAAATACTCAGGCTGATCGGCGAAAATCCCGATCGGGAGGGCCTCCTTAAAACTCCTTTACGGGTAGCAAAATCTGTACTCTTCCTGAACCAGGGATACAATCTTGATCCTGAAGAGATCCTGCTATCGGCCCGCTTTCGTGAAGATTACCGCGAGATGGTGATTGTGAAGGACATAGAGATCTATTCCATGTGTGAACATCATATGATCCCCTTCATCGGAAAAGCACATGTGGCATACATTCCCGACAAATACATTACCGGCCTCAGCAAGATTGCCAGGGTCGTTGAGATCTATGCAAGAAGACTTCAGGTTCAGGAACGTCTCACGATGCAGATCAAGGATGCAATAAACAATACACTTAAGCCTCTCGGTGTAGCAGTTGTAATTGAGGCACAACATTTGTGTATGTCAATGCGTGGTATTCAGAAGCAGAATTGTGTGACAACCACTTCTGATTTTATCGGAGCATTTGAAAGAGATAAAACACGTGCAGAGTTTTTACATTTAATATCAACGAGGTTGCATTGATAACCACCAACAACCAACCCCCAAAAGAAAGGAGAACAAAACATGTTTGAAGACAATAACAGAAACAATTATGGCTCAGTTACCGGTGCGGATGCCGGAGTGATAACAAGAACATTTATGTCGCAGGTATTTACCTGGATGACGCTGGCCATGATTATAACCGCTGGAACTGCCTGGTGGTTTGCCTCGTCGGAAGCCGCGATCAGGAGCCTTATCAATGTTGAGACCGGCGGATTATCTCCGCTTGGCTGGATTGTAACGCTTGCCCCTTTAGGTTTTGTTTTGCTGATGTCGTTCGGCTTTCAGAAACTTTCGGCCCTTGCAATGACATTATTATTTATTGCTTTTTCTGTATTGATGGGCATGAGCCTCAGTTTTATTTTACTTGCATACACGGCAGCATCGGTTTTTAAAACATTCATCGTGACTGCCGGGATGTTCGGCATCATGGCTGTTACAGGCTATACTACAAAGACCGACCTCACCAAATTCGGCTCCATCTTGATGATGGGCCTTATCGGTATCATGCTTGCGATGCTGGTCAATTTCTTCCTGCACAGCAGTTCGCTGGAATATATCATCAGTATTCTCGGCGTCCTGATCTTTACAGGTCTGACAGCCTATGATGTTCAGAGGCTGAAAAAGATTGGCGCAGGAGCAGGCGCCTATGGCGAGGAGAATGCCAAAAAATTAAGTATTATGGGAGCGCTTACGTTATATCTTGATTTCATTAACCTGTTCCTGTTTCTTCTCAGGTTTATGGGAGACAGGAAATAAGTAGCGGAGTAGCGAAGATCCTTATCTGTTATCTGTTATCTGACATATAAATAATCCATGACTGCATACGTATTTCCGGGCCAGGGAGCCCAGTTCGTCGGAATGGGGAAAGACCTTTACGAGAAATCCGGTCCCGCGAAAGAACTTTTTGAAAAAGCCAACGAAATTCTTGGCTTCCGTATTACCGACCTGATGTTTTCGGGCACTGATGAAGACCTGAGACAGACCAGGGTTACCCAGCCTGCTATTTTCCTGCATTCGGTGATTCTTGCGTCCACTTTGGGCGAAACGTTCAAACCCGACATGGTTGCAGGACATTCTCTGGGTGAATTTTCAGCATTGGTTGCCAACAAGGCACTAACATTTGAGGACGGACTTAAGCTTGTTTTCGCGAGAGCACAGGCAATGCAGAAAGCCTGCGAAAAAGAACCTTCAACTATGGCCGCTATTCTCGGTCTGGAAGACCAGAAAGTTGAAGAGATCTGCAAATCGATCGACGAAATTGTTGTACCTGCGAATTATAACAGCCCCGGACAGCTGGTTATTTCGGGCAGTATGAAAGGGATAGAGATCGCCTGTGAGAAGCTAAAGGCCGGAGGTGCCAGACGTGCATTGCCGCTGAAAGTCGGAGGAGCGTTTCATTCACCCCTGATGGAGCCAGCCCGGGTGGAACTTGCTGAAGCTATCAACAGTACTGTATTCCATGAACCTATCTGCCCTATTTACCAGAATGCAACTGCCGAAAGAGTAACTGATCCTCTTAAGATCAAAGAAAACCTGGTCGCCCAGCTTACAGCGCCTGTATTGTGGACACAGCTCATTCAGCACATGATTTCCGACGGGGCAACGCATTTTATTGAAGTTGGTCCGGGGAACGTTTTACAGGGACTTATCTCGAAAATCGGGAAAGACGTCAGTGTTGCCGGAGCATGAAACACAACGGCATGGGAGCAAGCAGCCGGGGCACTGCGTTTATACCTGTTTATTATCTTTTATTGTATTGGCTATCGTAATACTTCTGGTACTCTCCTGAAGTTATATTCTTCATCCACTCCTCATTGGCCAGATACCATTCGACAGTCTTCTCGAGACCTTTCTCGAAAGTAGCTCCCGGTTTCCATTTTAATTCCTTTTGAAGCTTGGAAGAATCAATGGCATACCTCCGGTCATGTCCTGCACGGTCTTTTACAAAAGTGATCAGATGCTCAGAAGTTCCACTGGTCCGGTTAAGCTTCTTGTCCATAATCCTGCACAACAGCTTCAGCAAATCAATGTTCTTCCATTCATTATTCCCGCCGATATTATATGTCTCACCAATAGTTCCGGAATGAAAAATGCGGTCAATGGCTTCTGCATGATCCTCCACATATAACCAGTCCCGGATATTTTCGCCTTTACCATAAACAGGAATCAGCTTGTTGTTCCTGATGTTATTAATCGCGAGAGGTATCAGCTTTTCAGGAAACTGAAATGGCCCGTAGTTATTGGAACAGTTTGAGATTACCATGGGCAGTTTATAAGTATGATAATAGGCCCTAACAAGGTGATCTGAACTTGCTTTTGATGCCGAATAGGGGCTCCTGGGGTCATACGCTGTAGATTCAACAAACAATCCGGTATCACCCAGTGAACCATAAACTTCATCGGTGGAAATATGGTAAAACCGCTTACCTTCAGAAGGATCCCATATCTCGCGTGCTGCATTCAGCAAATTGACCGTTCCAATGATATTTGTATAAATAAATTCAGTGGGGTTTGCGATAGACCTGTCGACATGCGACTCTGCTGCAAGATGAATCACCCCGTCGAAACGGTATTTCTGAAAAATCTTTTTTACCAGCTCTCCGGCAACAATATCCGCCCTGATAAATTCGTAATTCGGTTCCTTCTCAACATCTTTGAGATTTGCAAGATTTCCTGCATAGGTTAGCTTGTCAAGGTTCACAATCTTGTACTGCGGGTAATTTCTCACAAAACGCCGTACAACATGAGAGCCTATAAATCCTGCGCCTCCAGTTATTAAAATCGTTTTCATCGATCCGGATATTTAGTTTTCAATTATCAAAAATAAACAAATATTATTTCGGTGCCCACTCTTTTGCAAGCACCTTCTCCCATTTCCATGCAGAGAGAGTCATTTCATCAAGGTTTTTTTCTGCTGTCCAGCCTAACTCTTTGTTCGCAAAGTCCGTATCGGCCCAAACCTGCTCTATGTCGCCGGCCCGGCGTCCCATAATCTGGTAATTAAGCCTGACTCCTGTGGAGCGCTCAAATGAATCAATCACCTGCATCACCGAAAAACCATTTCCGGTGCCAAGATTGAACACTTCAACCTTTTGCTTCATCTTGCTGTTCAGCATCCTTTCAACAGCAATAACATGAGCCTTCGCAAGGTCGGTAACATGAAGATAATCCCTTATTGCAGTGCCGTCGGGAGTATCATAGTCGTTTCCCCAAACCCTCAGGAAAGGCCTTTTGCCAATAGCAGTCTGAGTAATATAAGGCATCAGACTATTGGGCTCTCCAAGCGGAAGCTCTCCGATAAGAGTGCTTTCATGAGCCCCGATCGGGTTAAAATACCGCAGCAGTATCGCTTGTATGTCTGTGACTTTACTTGTATCGTTCAGAATATCTTCCGATATCTGTTTTGTGTTGCCATATGGCGACCATGCTTTCTGAAGAGGAGCATCCTCTTTCACAGGCAGTATTGCAGGCTGACCATATACAGTGCAGGATGAAGAGAACACAATATTCCGGATTGTGTTCTCTTTCATTCCATGCAGTATGTTAATAAGTGAAACCAGATTATTATGGTAATATTTAAGAGGAAATTCAACTGACTCCCCGACCGCCTTGAAAGCAGCAAAATGAATGATTCCACCGATGTCTGTATTATTCCTGAAAAATGCACCGGTCTTTTCAGTATCCGTAAGATTGAACTGCTCAAACAAAGGCTTCTTTCCTGTAATCTTTTCAATGTTTCCAAGGACTTCGATGGAAGAATTCGAGAGATCATCCACGATAATTACTTCATACCCCTTCGCCAGCAATTCAACCACGGTATGGCTTCCGATGTAGCCAGTGCCGCCTGTGACCAGTATTTTCATACATTTTGAATCTAAGTAAATGTTCTTTTTAACTTTGGGGATTGGGGGTTAGTGTTTAATCCCTAACCCCTACTTCCCCTTGAGAAACGGATGATAATCCCCCTTCAATCCCAATGGTTTCTCATTCCTTATCTGGAATGCAATCTTAATGCTTGCCCTGGCATCGGTCAGCCCATAGCCTTTTCCCGAAAGAATATCTTTGTAAGTATCCGTATGAAGGTCGGTAAAACCTTCACTGAACTCTACTTCTTCCCCGTCGAGTGTAAGCAAACGGTACGTTCGCCTGCCTGTCTTCTTGATCTGCTCCGGAACATCATTATAATCAAGGCTAAGAAACCAGCGGATCCTGGCTTTTTCAAGCTCAAGGTATCCCCCTGCCTTATCCGCAGCCATCACATGAACTTTGTTTGATTTCACATCACCGAATATCCAGGTAAGCATATCAAAGAAATGTATACCGATGTTGGTCGCAATCCCTCCCGATTTGGAAATATCTCCCTTCCAGGAACGATAATACCAGTTACCCCTTGAAGTGATATATGACAAGTCAAGGTTATAAATTTTGTTTTTCGGGCCTTTCCGTATTCTCTCCCTGAGTGCGATAATGGCCGGATGCAGCCTGAGCTGCAGTACAGTATACACTTTTTTACCCGTCTCTTTCTCGATCTCCTTAAGAGCGTCAAGGTTCCATGGATTAAGCACGATCGGTTTCTCGCAGATGGCATTGGCATCGTTCCTCAGAGCAAGCCTGATATGCGAATCGTGCATGTAATTCGGCGAGCAGATACTCACGAAATCAATCTTGTTATCCTCCAGCCGTTTCTTGGCAATGGCCATCCTCCTCAGTTTATCAAGATGGCGGTCGAAACGCTCGGGTTCAATAAAAAAATCGGCTTCCGGGAAATAGCTGTCGATAACCCCAACCCCATCGTAAGGATCCAGAGCGCATACAAGTCTGTTGCCTGTTTCTTTAATCGCCTTCATATGCCTGGGAGCAATATACCCTGCAGCGCCTATCAATGCAAAATTCACCGGCCTGTTCATCTCTGTCTTTTTCATTTCCCTAAATTAATTACTTTTCCGTTGTTATACTGATATTTTTCATTGCTTTCGGGACAAACAGCAAATCCCTTTTCGTCAAACTCAAGCCGGTGGCCGTATTCACTTATCCAGCCAATCTGCCGACCCGGATTTCCCACGATCAGAGCATAGGGCGGAACATCTTTGGTAATAACGGTTCCGGCTCCTATAAAGGCAAATTCACCAATCGTGTTGCCACAAACAATTGTGGCATTCGCTCCGATGGAAGCGCCATGTTTAACGAGAGTTTGCATATACTGGTCTCTTCTCAGGATATGGGAACGTGGATTGATAACATTCGTGAACACCATCGACGGACCCAGGAACACGTCATCCTCACAGATCACACCAGTATAAATAGACACATTGTTCTGCACCTTCACGTTACGGCCCAGGGTAACCTGGGGGGAAACAACCACGTTCTGGCCCAGGTTACAGTCTTCCCCTATAACACAGTCTTTCATGATGTGCGTAAAATGCCATATTTTACTGCCTTTTCCTATCTTACAGCCTTCGTCAATGACAGCGCTGGAGTGAGCAAAATATTCTTTTTCCATACTATGCATTTACAAATTCAAGTACTGCTGCCGTGATGTGCTTCAGCTGCTCCTCATCCAGTTCCGTATGCATAGGCAATGAAACAACCGAATCCGAAAGATGCTCGGTAACCGGAAAATCACCCGATTTGTACCTGGAATCCAGGTAAGCTTTCTGCAGATGCAATGGCACCGGATAATAGATCATGGCCGGAATATCCTTTGAATTCAGGTGAGCAATCAGTGCCGATCGGTCCAGATCTTTTGTGACCAGAGTATACTGATGAAAAACGTGGTTCGACCTGGAATACCTTGAAGGAATTTTAAGCTTTGGGTTGCCTGCAAACGCTGCATCATAGAAGTCTGCCGCGGCCCGGCGACTGGCAGCATACTTGTCGAGATACTGCAGTTTAACTTTCAGTATAGCCGCCTGAATACTGTCGAGACGTGAATTCACACCCACGTAATCATGATAATAACGTACCGCCATTCCATGGTTTACCAAAACTCTCAGCTGTTTAGCCAGTTCGTCATCATTGGTAAAGATGGCTCCCCCGTCACCATAGCATCCAAGGTTCTTTGAAGGAAAAAATGAAGTACAGCCGATATGGCCGATAGAACCGGCTTTCTTACTGCTTCCATCAGCGAAAAAATAATCGGCGCCGATGGCCTGGCAATTATCTTCGATCACAAACAGCTTGTGCTTCGATGCAATGTCCATAATCTCTTCCATGGGAGCAGTCTGGCCAAACAGATGAACCGGCACGATTGCTTTTGTTCTTGGAGTGATGGCTCGTTCGATAGCCTTTGGATCTATGTTGAATGTATCGGGATCCACATCCACGAGAACAGGTGTCAGGCGAAGCAGAGCAATGACTTCCGCAGTGGCAATAAACGTAAAAGAAGTAGTGATGACCTCATCGCCGGGTTGCAGACCCAGGGCCATCATGGCCACCTGCAATGCATCAGTTCCGTTAGCACATGCAATCACGTGCTTTATCCCGAGATACTTCTCCATGTCCTTCTGAAAGCCTGTCACAGCCGGCCCATTAATAAAAGCGCATGAATCAATGACCTCATGAATGGCATGATCAATCTCATCTTTCATGTTCAGGTACTGACCGCGTAAGTCAACCATTTGTATTTTCTTCATCATCAAATAATTTAGTTATTGGCTGCAAAAATAAGAATGTATAAGGAATTTAAATTCATCCTGGGAATTTTAATAACTTTACTATGAAAAACAGTAACACTATTATAACGCTGGAAATATGAAAAAATTTGCTGTAGTCCTTGCAGGATGCGGTGTTTTTGACGGAGCCGAGATCACCGAGGCAGTCCTGACCATGCTGGCTATTGAAAAAGCCGGTGCAACGTATCATTGCTTCGCACCTGATATTTCTCAATACCATGTTATTGATCATGTGAAAGGGAAGCCTGCAGGAGAAACCCGGAACGTGCTCACCGAGTCGGCGAGAATTGCCAGGGGAGACATCAAACCTCTCAGCGACTTTAACGCCGCAGATTTCGATGCACTTATTTTTCCCGGCGGATTTGGCGCTGCCAAGAACCTATGCAGCTGGGCCTATGAAGGAGATAACGCCAGGGTAAACCCTGATGTTGAACGGGCTGTCAAAGCCATGCATGAAGCAGGAAAACCCATAGGAGCCATGTGTATTGCACCGGTGATCCTTGCAATCCTGTTCAGGGGGGCGAAACTCACCACCGGACAGGATCCTGCCTCAGCAGGGTTTATAGAAAAGAAAGGAAATATCAGCATAATAAGCGATCATGCCCAGGTTATTATCGACCCGGTGCACAAACTGTTCACAACCCCATGCTATATGCTGGATGCTAAAATGTCGCAAATTGAGGAGGGAACGCAAAATTTAGTGAAAGAAATGATAAAGTGATGCAGGATGCGAGATGCGAGATGACTGGGTGACTAGGTTACTGGGTGACTGGGTGACTGGGTGACTGGTTACAAGTATCCCGGTTACCGGCGCGAAGCGCATTATCCCGCATCCTGCATCCTGTATCCTGTATCCTGTATCCTGTATCTCTTATCCCGCATCCTGCATCCTGTATCCTGACATCAGACTTCCGATATCTGATATCAGCCCGGGATTCTTCTCAATCGCATTTCCGATCACGATCACGTCAGCTCCGGCTTTCAGGGCCGCGGAGGCTTTTTCAACAGTGGAAATCCCCCCGCCAACGATCAGGGGTACAGACGTTTGCTTTTTAACCTGCTGTATTATTTCAGCAGGTACCGGGTTTAAGGCTCCTGAACCTGCATCCATATAAATCACTTTCAGCCCAAGCATTTCACCTGCAAGAGCGGTGCAAACAGCAATATCGGGTTTGTCTGATGGGATGGGCAAAGTGTTGCTGATATAGGAAACTGATGTAGGCCTTCCGCTGTCGATCAGCATATAAGCCGTGGGAATGATCTCAAGTTTGCTGGCTTTCAGCAGGGCCGCGGATTCCACATGCCTGCCGATGAGCAGA
Organism: uncultured Bacteroidales bacterium; assembly: GCA_903916595.1. GTDB lineage: Bacteria > Bacteroidota > Bacteroidia > Bacteroidales > FEN-979 > CAIRDP01. The sequence continues at coordinate 123,298 of CAIWXI010000030.1, forward strand.
TCGGGATTCCTGCCTGAAATCAGCGAAAGCAGCAAAATGCCATGGGCATTCGGAAAAATCTGCAGGCTGCTCCCCGGAAAGAGAATCACCGGAATATCAGAATTGTCGCGAAGCAACTGTATCTGAGCTACACCATCTCCATGCATCAAAAGGCTGCCACCGAAAAAGAAATAGTCCACCCCTGCCTGTGTGGCAAGCCCTGCAAGTCTTTTAAGAGAGGCCGGAGTAGATTTATCCGGGTCCACGAGGACTGCAAATTTCTTTTTGCCTCCTGAGGCTCCCTTTATCAGTTTATCCAAAAATTTCATAAGGCTGGCTAGAAGATCGCTTTTGCTATCTGGCGGATGTTTTCCGAAATCCCTACAGTGAAATAATGCAATACCGGGACCCCGTTATCGAGTAACTCCTTCGACTGCTTGATCCCCCATTCAATCCCGACTTTGAAAACATCATCATTCGATTTGCATTTCTGAACCGCATGAGAAAGCTCTTCCGGGATATCGATATAAAAAATCTGCGGAAGTGCATTCAGTTCACGCATGGTGCAGATAGGTTTAAGTCCCGGGATGATGGGAACACTGATTCCTTCTTTACGGCAGGCATCAACAAAACTGAAATATTTTGCGTTGTCGAAAAACATCTGGGTAATAATGAACTCGGCGCCGGCATCAATTTTTTGTTTCAGATAATTCAGGTCTGTAGCCATGTTCGGGGCCTCAATATGTTTCTCGGGATAACCGGCGACACCGATACAGAAATTGGTTTTAAACGTATGCTGCATCTCATCGTCAAGAAACTTCCCGTGATTCATCTCATTAATCTGGCTCACCAGCTGATCGGCGTTAACGTGACCATTTCCCTCAGGCTGGAAAGACCTCATATTTTTCGGTGCATCACCTCTCAAAGCAAGGATATTATCGATGCCCAGGTAATGAAAATCAATGAGAGCGTACTCCGTTTCTTCCTTCGAAAACCCCCCGCATATAAGATGAGGCACGACTTCCACCGAAGTGTACTTGTTTTTTATTGCCGCCGAAATAGCCACCGTTCCAGGCCTTTTGCGTATCGTCTTTTTCTCCAGCAGTCCGCTTGGATGCTTCTTGTAAACAACTTCCTCCTGATGATACGTAACATTTATAAACGCAGGATTAAAATCCATCAGCGGATCAATGACCTTGTAAATACTCGAAATATTATTCCCCCTGAGCGGAGGAAGAAGTTCAAATGAGAATAAGGTTTTATCGGCCTGTTTGATAATGTCTATAACTCGCATTCTTTAATAGTTTAAGTTGGTATTAAGCAGTTTTTCTGCTCTTTCTATTGATATCCCTTTCCGTCTCGCGTAGTCAGCAACCTGGTCGCGGCTTAGTTTTCCAAGATTAAAATACTGTGACTGCGGATGTGAGAAATAGTAGCCCGAGACGGAGGCAGCGGGATACATGGCAAAGTTCTCGGTAAGCTGAATGTCGACTGTAGACTCAGCTGCAAGCAGATCGAAAAGCACCCGTTTTTCAGAATGTTCCGGACAGGCAGGATAGCCCGGGGCAGGCCTTATTCCCTGATATTCCTCACGTATCATCGAAGTCACATCCAGGTCTTCATTGCCCGCGAAAGCCCAGAATTCCCGTCTTACGCGACGATGCATGTTTTCGGCAAAGGCTTCAGCAAGACGGTCGGCAAGGATTTTTACCATGATGGCATTATAATCATCAAGATCTTTCTCGAACATCGAGGCCCATTCTTCAACTCCCAGGCCCGCGGTGACTGCAAAACCTCCTATATAATCAAGTATCCCTGAATCCCTTGGTGCAATAAAATCGGCCAGGCAGAGATTTGGTGCATTATCTTCTTTCTTCTGCTGGTTGCGAAGAAACCTGAAAACACTCAGTATACCAGATCGTTGCTCATCGGTATATATCTCCACATCATCTCCTACAGAGTTACAGGGATACAACCCGATGACCCCACGGGCAATCAGCATTTTCTTTTTTAGTATGTCGGCAAGAAGGTTCTGGGCATCATCGAAGAGTTTTCTTGCTTCGACGCCCTTAACCGGATCCTTGAAGATCTGCGGATATTTTCCTCCCAGCTTCCAGGCATGGAAGAAGAACGTCCAGTCAATATAAGGTACCAGCTCATCCAGCGGATAATCATAAAACACTTTGGTTCCATGCATCTGAGGTTTGGTAACCACAGTGTTTTTCCAGTCAATCCTGAGCCTGTTCCTCCTGGCTTCAGTCAGGGATAAGTATTCATGGTCGGCTTTCTTATCATAGCGGGAACGCATGCCTGCGTATTTCCCTTTCACCCCTTCAAGGAATCCCGAACGGTTTTCATCGGAAAGCAGGTTTGCCATTACTCCTACAGCCTTGGAGGCATCCTTTACATGAATGACTCCGTGCATGTATTCAGGTTCAATCTTTACAGCAGTATGAATCTCTGAAGTAGTTGCACCGCCCAGGATAAGTGGAATAGTCAGGTTTTCACGTTTCATTTCCCTGGCCACATGCACCATTTCCTCAAGCGATGGAGTGATGAGGCCGCTGAGGCCTATGATATCTGCATGATGCTCCCGGGCCGCGGCAATGATCCTGTCTGAGGGGACCATAACACCAAGGTCTATGACTTCGTAGTTGTTGCAGGCCAGGATAACCCCGACAATATTTTTTCCGATATCGTGAACATCGCCCTTTACGGTGGCCATAATAATCTTTCCATTGGCTTTTGCTGCTGCCGAGCCGGCTTTTTTCTCCGCCTCGATGCGGGGTGTAAGAATAGCCACGGCCTTCTTCATCACCCGGGCGCTTTTGACAACCTGGGGGAGGAACATTTTTCCGCTTCCGAAAAGGTCACCCACTATATTCATCCCGTCCATCAGAGGACCTTCAATGATCTTCAGGGTCTGGTCGAACAAGGGTAAAGCCTCTTCCAGGTCCTGTTCCAGAAATTCAGTCAATCCTTTTACAAGAGCATGCTGCAGCCTTTCTGTAACCGGAAGTACCCGCCATTCATCGATTTTCTTTTCCTTGTCGGGACCTTCCTGCATGGTGTCGGCATAAGCCAGAAGCCTTTCTGTTCCGTCTTTTCTGCGGTTCAGTATGACATCCTCAACAAGTTTCAGCAGGTCTTTCTCTATTTCATCATAAACCGGTAGCTGGCCTGCATTCACGATACCCATATCAAGCCCCGCCTGTATTGCATGGAAAAGAAAGGCAGAATGCATGGCTTCGCGCAGGGTGTCGTTTCCGCGGAATGAAAAGGAGAGATTGCTGATACCCCCACTGACCCTTGAGTACGGAAGGTTTTCCTTGATCCAGCGGGTGGCATTCAGAAAGTCAACCCCATAGTTGTTGTGCTCCTCAATACCGGTAGCAACAGTGAGGATATTCGGGTCGAAAATAATGTCTTCAGGTCTGAAACCGGCTTTATCAAGCAGGAGGTCGTAGGCTCTTTTTGCAATAACTGTCCTTCTTTCGAAAGTGGTAGCCTGCCCTTCCTCGTCAAACGCCATGATCACCGCGGCAGCCCCGAACTTCCGTATATACCTGGCATGTTCAAGGAATGATTCTTCACCTTCCTTAAGGCTGATGGAGTTTACAATACATTTTCCCTGAACACATTTTAACCCGCTCTTCAGAACCGACCATTTAGAGGAGTCGATCATTACGGGAACCCTCGCTATATCGGGATCCGAAGCAATCATATTCAGAAAAGCGACCATCGATTTCTCGGCGTCAAGCATCGCCTCGTCCATACTTATATCGATAACCTGGGCACCGCTTTCTACCTGCTGACGGGCCACCGAGAGAGCTTCCTCATAACTGCCATCCCTGATAAGCCGGGCAAATTTTCTGGAACCGCTTACATTGGTACGCTCACCAATATTGATAAAGTTGCTTCCCTCAAAAACCACAAGAGGTTCAAGCCCGCTCAGGTGAAGTTCGTTCTTAAGCTGAGGCACGACCCGCGGAATGGCTTTGGCCGCCAGCCTGGCGAACATGGCAATATATTCAGGTGTGGTACCACAACATCCGCCAACAAGGTTAACAAAACCGTTGTCGAGAAAATCTTTAATATATGTGGCCATTTCCTGAGGAGGCTGGTCGTACTCGCCGAACTGATTGGGAAGGCCTGCATTTGGAAACGCTATGACAGGAAAAGGAGCCTTCTCGGCCAACTCCTGCAGGTAAGGCCTGAGTTCCCTGGCGCCAAGTGCACAGTTCAGGCCTATGGCAAACAAGTCAAAATGTGAAAGCGAATAAATAAAGGCTTCGAGAGTCTGGCCCGAGAGAGTTCTTCCCGAAAGATCGGTAATAGTGCCGGATGCAATGACGGGTATTTTTCCTTTCAGCCCCCTGGCTTCGATCTCGTCAAAAACCCCTATCAGTGCGGCTTTCGCGTTTAAGGTATCGAAAATGGTCTCCACCATGAGCAAGTCACAGCCTCCATCGATAAGGCCACTGGCCTGTTCCCTGTAGGCTTCGTAAAGCTGGTCAAAAGAAACCGCCCTGAAAGCCGGGTTCTGTACATCGGGCGACATAGATGCGGTCTTGTTGGTGGGCCCCATCGAACCTGCAACCCACCTGGGTTTACCGGGACCTGAAGCGCTGTAATTCTCAACCGCCTCCCGGGCCAGCCGGGCTGCTGCATAATTGATCTCGTAAACGCATTCCTCCATGTGATAGTCGGCCTGCGAAATGCGTGTACCGTTAAAAGTATCTGTTTCTATGATGTCTGCCCCGGCTTCAAGATATTTCTCATGAATCTCCCGGATAATCTGTGGCTGGGTAAGTACCAGTATATCATTGTTCCCTTTCAGGGGATATGGAAAATCCCTGAACCTCTCACCACGGTATGCTGCCTCATCAAGCTTATACCTCTGAACCATAGTGCCCATGGCTCCATCCAGAGTAAGAACCCGTTCTTTGATTGCAGCTGCTAATGTCGTCATTTCATTTCTTATAAGGTATACACAAGCATATGATCTCCTACCCTCTCGAATCGAAGTTCATGATCCCGGACACTATTCTCTGCATTAACGCTTGCAGAGAAAGTGGCTTGCGAACTGCAAAAATAATCAAATGCCCGGATGTGAATATCATTTTTTAAATCAATTGTGGGTTTACCATAATATTTATATAACGCTTCCTTCGCAGACCAGTATAAATAAAGGAGTTCGGTGTTATAGGGGTTGGGGATTAGGGGTTGGGGGTTGGGGGTTGGGGGTTGGGGTCTATGGTTGCTCGACAGATGATCCAGTTCTTCATCCTGAAGGAACCTTGAAGCGACCTTGTGGATTCTTGGACTTATTTTTTCAATATCAATGCCAGTAGCCCCCTGCTCATTCACAATCACGGCAGCATATTCCCGGGTATGTGAAAATGACACCTGTCCTGTGAATCCTTTGAGTGACGGCTTGCCGTGGATGTCATAGTCGACCTTTACCCTCTCCAAACAAAGCAACTGTTTAAGCAATGCCCTGCAGGCATACCATTGTTTCCTTCTCGATTCATTTTTGAAGGTCCTTACTGTCTTTTCGTCGCTTTGGTCTGCTGAAGCGGCTGATCTGAGTTCAGCTTCATCCTCGAGGATTTGCCAGACACCAAGTCTTATACAGGGCAATTGCCGTTCAAATATTAAAGGCATAAATTCCCGGATATGGTTTTCAATTTTATATACATTTAAACGAGATGCATCAAAGGTACTATATATTACCGGAAACCCGAAATGGCGAAGATATCCGCTATCTGCTATCTGCCATCGTAATTCGTAATTTGTAATTCGTAATTCGTAATTCGTAATTTTGCATACCTTTGCAGCACAACTTTAACCTGATTAATAAGCCTAATTCCATTTAAAAATGAGCAAACAATACAAAGTCGCCGATATCTCTCTTGCAGAGTGGGGACGTAAAGAAATTGAGATCGCCGAGAAGGAAATGCCGGGATTGATGTCGATACGGAAACAGCATTCCGCCGAAAAACCTTTGAAAGGTGCAAGAATAAGCGGGTCGCTTCACATGACTATTCAGACCGCTGTACTTATAGAAACTCTTATTGAACTTGGTGCTGATGTACGCTGGGCTTCATGCAACATCTTTTCCACGCAGGACCATGCCGCTGCAGCCATTGCCGCCAAAGGCATTCCGGTCTTTGCATGGAAAGGTGAAACCCTGGAAGAATATTGGTGGTGTACTTACCAGGCCCTGACCTTCGATGGCAATAAAGGCCCTAACCTCATCGTAGACGATGGAGGCGATGCTACCCTTATGATTCACAAGGGTTTTGAAGCAGAGAAAAATCCTGAGATCCTGAAAGCTGCAGCAGGCAGCCAGGAAGAAAAGGCTTTCATGAAACAGCTTCAGGAAATTTTTAACGAGAACAATAAACATTGGCATGGTGTAGTAAAAGAATGGAAAGGTGTTTCGGAAGAAACAACCACCGGCGTTCACCGGCTTTACCAGATGATGGAAAAAGGCGGCCTGCTTGTTCCTGCCATCAATGTGAATGATTCCGTTACGAAATCAAAATTCGATAACCTTTACGGCTGCCGGGAATCTCTGGCCGATGGCATCAAGCGTGCCACCGATGTGATGATTGCCGGCAAGGTAGTCGTAGTGCTTGGATACGGCGATGTTGGCAAAGGATGTGCGCGTTCGATGAAATCTTATGGCGCACGTGTAATAGTAACCGAAATTGACCCTATCTGTGCTCTTCAGGCAGCCATGGAAGGATTTGAAGTATCAACTATCGAAGATGCCCTGAAAGAAGGTAATATTTACGTGACCACAACCGGCAACAAGGATGTGATCACAGCAGAACATCTTTCAACTATGAAAGACGAAGCGATTGTTTGCAATATCGGCCATTTTGATAATGAGATCCAGGTTGAACAGTTGAATTCGTGGCCCGGGATTAAGGTTGTGAATATTAAACCACAGGTCGACAAATACATTTACCCCGACGGGAAATGCATCTACCTTCTGGCCGAAGGAAGACTCGTGAATCTTGGTTGCGCAACCGGGCATCCCTCGTTTGTGATGTCTAATTCCTTTACCAACCAGACCCTTGCACAACTTGACCTCTGGAAGAATAACTACGAGGTAGGCGTTTATCGTTTGCCCAAAAAACTCGACGAAGAAGTGGCCCGCCTTCATCTTGAACAACTTGGTGTAAAACTTACCAGGTTGACGGATGAACAGTCTGAATACATTGGGGTATCAAAGGATGGGCCATATAAGCCGGAGCATTATAGGTATTAGAAAGTAGCGAGATAGCGAAGCTACTTCGCTATTTCGCTATTTCGCTACTTAATTCGTGATGTACAGATATGTTCCGTCGTAATTCGTCCGGTACTGCTTCAAAGGCCATTGGGTAGGTCCTTCATACGGGGAGCCGTCAAGCAGAATATATTTCGATTTGCATTTGGGGCAATAGCAGGTAATTCCTGAGACATCGACCCTTACCTGAGCACTATCGGCGGTAGGATCATAGGCACAAGCCCTGTCAAAAGCCATAAACTCATTCTCTGATTTACGGTATATGATGATTCCCCTATATCCACCGGTCACAGGCACATATCCACCAATATGATTGAGTTCGATAAACTGTGTGGTATTAGGCATAATGAAGAAATTTACCATCACATATGGGATGACAGGCTGCTGCGTATCATTTTTCTTGCTGCATGAAACCAGAAAACCAAAGGCAAACAGAAAGAACATTAATCCCGGGGTAACGGTTCTTCTCAGGGCCATAGACATGTCTTTGATTATTTAAACGAATAATTTCAACAAATCTTGTACCAGACAACACTTATATTTCTGTGTTGTATAAAAAAATGTTAGGGTTACCGGCGTTTATTCATCCGAATTCTGTATTTTCGTGCAGCGAAGTCCAGAACCAGCGAATCAGCTTAATTTAACATGTATATCGGCAAGATTAAACACTTCTTTGGCATCTTGTTACTTTTGGTGATAATTCAGCTCTCGGTTCAGGGTCAGGAACATCGGGTTAATCAGAAGAAAATCAACAAGGAAAGAGCAAAAAAGCAGAAAAAAGCAGAGAAAGATTACCAGAATGCAGTAAAACAACATCAAAAGAGACAATCAAAGAGTACTAAAGAGATGATGCACAGGAGCAGGAAAGAATCCGGCTCCCTTACTCCGGTCAAACGGTGATAGGATTGTTAAAGTGCGGAATCTTTTTTTTAGCAATCAAATTCAGACTGTTATCTGTTTTATTTTGATACAGTTTAGAATGGTTATATATTTGGATGACTAGTGAAATATTTTGTACTTTATTTTAAATAATTATTACTTTTACCACCTTTTTAAGCTGCATCATAATCTAACATAAAATTGTATGATATGTTAAGACATTTACTATTAACTCTTGCGTTCGTACTGACAACCAGCTTGTTGGTATTTTCACAAACCGGATCCGGCACCCTCAAGGGAAAAGTTGTTGACAAGCAAACAAAGGAGCCTATCCCGTTTGCCAATATTGTTATAGAGCTTGGTGGTGTCCAGGTGGGCGGGGCCACTACAGATTTTGACGGCAACTATTTGCTCAAACCCATCCCTCCGGGAAAGATCGATCTAAAAGCATCCTACGTGGGTTATAAACCCATGTTGATGAAGGGAATTCAGATACTCCCCGATAAAATCGCTTTTCAGGATCTGGCCCTTGAGCAAACAGCCACTAACCTGCAGGAAGTCCAGGTTGTTGATTATAAAGTACCTCTGATCTCTAAAGACCAGACCACTTCAGGGGGAACTGTCACCTCCGACGAAATTGCCAAGATGGCTAATCGTTCTGCCGAAGCAGTTGCAACAACAGTGGGTGGTGTAACCACGAACGCCAACGGTGAAATTACCAGTTTGCGTGGCGCTCGCGCAAGCGGCACGGTTTATTTTATTGATGGTATGCGTGTTACTGGCAGCACAGCCCTGCCCCAATCAGCTATCGAACAGGTTGAAGTTATTCTCGGTGGTACTCCTGCAGCTTACGGGGATGCTACCGGTGGCATCATCAGTGTTACGACCAAAGGCCCTTCAAAAGATTTTAACGGAGGTATCGACCTTCAAACCTCCCAGTTTCTTGATGCGTTCGGTTACAACCGTCTGGGTCTGAACTTTACAGGTCCGCTGATTTCCAAAAAAGACACGGTTAAAGGCACAAAAACTCCAATCATGGGATTTTTTATTGCCGGTGACTTCATTTACACCAAAGACGGTGCGCCTGCAGCTTATCCTCTCAACAGAGTCAATGATAATACGCTGGATTTTCTGAAAACAAACCCTCTTCGTCTGTATGGGCAATCCCAGGGCGTGTTCTATAATAATGAGTTTTTAACGCCCGACAATTTTGAGAAAACCAAATCCTCGTTAAATTCCAAGGGGTATAATATTAATATCTCCGGCAAACTTGATTTCAGAATCTCACGGAGTATCAACTTTTCTTTCGGCGGAACGTTCGCATATAACAACACACGTAATTTCAGCTTTTACAACTCACTGATGGACTGGAACGGCAATTCAATGTCGCAGGGCTATACGTGGCGTGTCAATGCCCGCTTCACACAACGTTTTCTCCAGCCTCAAGACAGCAAAGCCTTTATTAAAAACATGTACTATTCGATTGGTGCTGACTTTACAAGAAACTACGGCGAGACGCAGGATCCCACCCTACAGAAGGATCTTTTCAAATACGGTTATGTGGGAAGTTTCCAGACCCATAAGATCCGTACTTATTCCCCGGATGTTGTTTATGATAGTATCGCACGTAAATGGGCCCATGTTCAGAATAACACCCAGGATACTATTGTCGTTTTCAAACCTTCCGACATTAACCCGGAATCTTCGGCCTGGACTTCACAGTATTACGGTTTCTTCAATGATCCCACCGGCCATTATGACAATATGGACAATATCATCTCAGGAAGAGGCCTTATCAATGGTATGCAGCCTACAGGGGCCTATTCAATGTTTGCCACAGCCGGAGATCATTCTTCAGGCTATGGAAAAAATACCAATGACCAGATCGCTGTAAACGCCTCTTTCGCTGCCGACCTTGGAAACCATGAAATCCAGATTGGTCTTCAATATCAGCAGAGAACATCCAGGGCCGTCAGCTATAACGGCGTAAGCCTCTGGCCCTTAATGAGAGGTCTGACAAACTTCCAGCTTGCACAGCTTGACAAATCAAATCCCCAGCTTGTTTACCGCGACGGAGTATTCATGGACACGATCAATTATTTCAGAAAATACGACCAGTCTTCACAGCGTAATTTTGATATCAACCTGCGCAAGAAACTCGGCCTTCCTGTAGACGGAACAGATCTGATCGATATTGACTCCTACGATTTTGCAAACAACACCATTAATTTTTATGATAAAAACATGAAACTTCATACAACTACTGCCAACACACCGATCTTTTCTCTCGATATGTTAAGCGCCGACGAGTTGTTGAATAATGGTGGTAACCTGGTCAGCTATTACGGCTATGATTATACCGGCAGCAAAACATCGGGGCAGCCCGCGTTTGAAGATTTTTTTACAGCAACTGATGCAAACGGAAACTTTACGCGTCCAATCGGGGCTTATCGCCCAATTTACATGGCAGGCTATATCCAGGATAAATTTGCATTTAAAGACCTGATTTTCAATATAGGTATCCGTGTTGACCGTTTCGATGCAAACCAGATGGTGCTGAAAGATCCCTACCTGTTCTATCCGGCATACACCGTTTCGTCACTGTCAAGTACGCCTTTGAAAGATGTTTTGGTGCCTAACACCATAGGAGGGGACTACGTGGTCTATGTTGATGATATTTATAATCCCACCAATGTCACAGGTTACCGAAGTGGCAATATCTGGTATACAAAGGATGGCACTCCGGTTAGCGACCCGCGTATTGTTGACCCCACGGGTGTAAAGCCTTATCTTATTGATCCGGGTAATCAGGTTATCACGGGTGCTGTATTCCAACAATATTCACCCCAGACCAACGTGATGCCCCGTATCTCTTTCTCATTCCCAATCTCTGACGACGCTCTTTTCTATGCTCATTACGACATTCTGACTCAGCGGCCATTACAGGGTCAGGTTCAGATCAACCCGATACGATATTTGTTTATTTCAACTACGGGATCAAACGGAACCATCAGCAATCCTAATCTAAGGCCCGATAAGACCATTGACTATGAACTCGGTTTCCAGCAAAAGATCAACAATGCATCTTCGCTGAAACTGTCGGCCTTCTATCGTGAATTCCGTGACCAGATTCAGCAATACCGCTTATCAGGTGCATATCCCAAAACATATTATTCATACAATAATATTGACTTTGGAACGGTCAAAGGCTTGACTCTGGTCTATGACCTGCGCCGGACGGGAAATGCACGAATCCGATTCAACTACACTTTGCAGTTTGCAACAGGTACAGGCTCTGATGCTGATGCTGCTTCCGGAATTATTCGTTCCGATCAGCCCAACCTGCGTACACTGAACCCCCTTAGTTTTGACCGCCGCCATCAGTTTAATATCAGCGTTGACTATCGCTGGGGCTCAGGAAAAGATTATAACGGTCCGGTCATCAACCGTAAAAAGAAAGGTAAGCCTCCTGTACAGTTCCTTTCAAACTTTGGCGGTAACCTTACTATCACAGGTGGTTCGGGGACTCCATACACAAAATCAAGTAAAATACTGCCTTTTGGAGCAATGGGTCCCATTCAGGGTTCTATCAACGGAGCACGTCTGCCATGGCAGTTCCTGCTTAACTTTCGCCTCGACAAGGAGTTTGATTTCGCTTTGAGCAAGAAAAAACAGGGTAGCTTTGATGTTTACCTTGAAATCAACAACCTGCTTAATACCAAAAATGTTACCTACGTTTACCCGGCAACAGGTTCGCCCAGCGACGACGGCTACCTCACGGCCCCTGAATGGCAGACTGTTATCAGTCAGCAGGTAGACCCCCAGGCATACAGGGATATGTATACAATTCAGATGACAACCCCTTATAATTACAGCAGCCCGCGAACAATCAGGCTTGGTCTGATGTTCAACTTCTAAGACGAGGAATTAAAAGGTTAAAGATTGACGTATGAAAACAAATAATACAAGTATGAAAAATATATATCGAGTTTCAGTGATTGCACTTGGCTTTTTACTGGTAACCAATGTACTTATTGCTCGCGAGCAACCTGTTTTGCACCCCAAAAGCGGCCCCACGCTAAAAGATGCAGCAGCCGGTTGTACTCCGGGTTCCGCGTATAAATTTCTCGATATAAATAACGTGAGAACACTGATGTATTCTTACGGTAACGGTTGGTTCCTTGAGAACGCCCAGTATGAGATCCCCAAAGGGTCAAAGAAGATGTCAATGTTCTCAACTTCCCTTTGGATCGGTGGTATCGATATGAATAACAACCTCAAGCTGGCTGCATATAAATACGGTCAGGGTCCTACGATTACTACGGCCCACACGAACAACGACTTCTGGCCCGGTCCTCTCACAATCGACGGAACAGCAGCCATCACCGATGCTGTCTGTGCCAAATACGACCAGTTATATCCGATGTCGCGGACCGATGTCACTACTTTCCTTGCATGGTTTGATGATCCCACATCATTTCCGGAATATGTGATTCCGAAAACTATCCAGAATTGGCCGGGTAATGGTGAACCTTCCAAAGGGCAGTCTCTCTATCTCGCACCTTTTTTTGACCAGAATGGTGATGGAATATATACTCCCACACAGGGCGACTACCCATATTATGATCTGAATAACGATCTTTGTCCCAACAAACTTCAGGCTGGCCAACGCCAGAAAAGAGCCCATATTCGTAATGGTGAACCTTCCGATACCGCGGGTATTCTTGTTGACCAGGTCATCAAAGGAGACCAGACTCTCTGGAGCGTTTATAATGATAAGGGAAACTACCACTCTGAAACCAATGGCGCACCCATCGGCATGGAAATCCGTGCCCAGTATTTCGCCTTCGCGACCAACGACGAAATCAATAATATGACCTTCTACTCATATGAGATCATTAACCGTTCAACCTATACCCTGTCTGGAACCTATTTTTCACAGTGGGTTGACCCTGACCTGGGTTATGCCGGTGACGACTATGTTGGTTGCGACGTGCTTCGTGGTCTTGGTTATTGTTATAATGGTAAACCTATTGACGGAACAGGGCAGGTTGAAGCTTATGGCGCCCATCCGCCAGCTGTTGGTGTTGACTTCTTCCAGGGTCCCTATCTTGATGCTGATGGGTACGACAATCCGGCTTTTAACGGCCCCGGCATAAAGGGCCCTTCATTCAAATCGATGCCAAATATTTGTGATATAGTTACATACAACAACCAGGTGATCGACATGACCTGGGGCGCTCATGGCGAAGTTTCCGGATCGGTACTTGTTAAATCGGAAGCTATCAACGGTATTAACTTTGGTGACGGCATTGTAGACAATGAGCGTTATGGCATGCGCCGTTTCGTTTATCACAACAATTCAGGAGTACCTGCATACATGCTCGACCCATCCTATGCCCCTCAGTACTATAATTATCTTAAAGGGATATGGCTTGATAATACTAAAATGGTTTATGGTGGCAATGGAAACCTTTTGAATGGCGGTGGTTACGGCCCCATTTGTGATTTTATGTTCCCAGGCGATTCAGACCCCTGCCTCTGGGGCACCAATGGTCTTGAACCAAATAAACCCGGAACCTGGACTGAAGCCACTGCCGGTAATAACCCGTCTGACCGCCGTTTCATGCAATCGGCTGGTGAATTTACACTGCTCCCCGGTGCCTGCAACTATATCACTGTTGGTATTCCATGGGCACGCAGTATTGCAGGAACCAACCTCGAATCGGTTGATCTTTTAAGACAGGTTGACGATAAATGCCAGACCCTTTTCGACAACTGCTTTGCCGTGTTAAACGGGCCCAACGCACCAGACCTGACGATCGAAGAACTGAACCAGGAACTCCTGATTTATCTTACAAACCGTAAATTCAATGATCCCGGTAATAACTACGAGGAAAAGTACCAGGAGTACGATCCCACTATTCAGACACCACAGGGATCCACAAAACGTTACGACTCTTTATATCACTTTGAAGGATACCAGATCTTCCAGTTAAAGGATGCCACGGTTTCTGCTGCAGACCTTGACGACGCTACCAAGGCAAGACAGGTCGCACAATGCGATATTAAAAACGGTGTCACCAAGTTGGTCGACTGGACGTATGACCCCGCTCTCAACGGGAACAAAGGACAGGTCATGGTCGATGGCTCTGACCTTGGTATCAAACATTCTTTTGTACTTAACAACGACCTGTTCTCACAGTCCGATCCTACGTTTATCAATCACAAACAATATTATTATATGGTCATTGCTTATGCATACAATAATTTTAAGCAATATAATTCCAATGATCCTGCAGCTCTTGACGGTCAGAAAAAGCCTTACCTAAGAGGCCGTAACAACATCAAACAGTATACTGCGCTTCCTCATCTTCCGGTCGGAATCGTGGTAAACTCAGTTTACGGTGAAGGGCCTGAGATTACCCGTTTACAAGGTCAGGGTAACGGAGGTATGATTCTGAACCTTTCTCAGAAAACAGTTGATTCAATCATGATGAAACCTCCTGCCGATTCTGTTACAAACACTTATGGCAATCCCGATTATCCCATCGCTTACAGGGCTGCCTATCAAGTTGGTTTCGGTCCGCTGGGAGTTAAAGTTATTGACCCCTTAACTGTTGTTAATGGGAAATACATGGTGAGATTCGATTCCATGGTTACCGGCCCTACCGGAAACCCCTTCTATAATAAAAACATCAAATTTGGACATTGGACAGCGATTGACCTGACAACTTTTAAGTCATTCCGTTCAGACACTACTACGATGTATCCGTATGAGTCACTTTTCATTGACCTTGGGTTCGCTCTTACAATTAACCAGGTACCTTATCCCGGCGACTCGGTAAATGCTCAAGGCGTTTCATCGAACAACGGACTTCTCTGGGCCCCACCCGCTATTTACGCGGATAGTTCAAAGATGTGGCTAAGTGGTGTTCCCGATAATGATGTTCCTGCTTCACCTCTGAACTGGATCAGATCAGGAACATATTATACCACAAACTCTGCCTTGGCCAAATACAACGATTACGACATGAATAAACGCCCCTGGGATCCGAATAAAAGTTTTGGAAAAATTCAGATCCTTGACGTTCCTTTTACCATAAATGGGGTACCTTCAACTGCTCGTGGCGCCACCTGGTCACCGTATGTTTTAACAGCAGGAGCCGAGCAGGCTCCCAACAGGGTGGGACCAGCATACTCTCTGGACCAGAAAAGGAATTTCTGTAATATGAGTGACCTCCCGAGTGTAGATATCGTCTTCACTCCCGATAAATCTAAATGGACCCGATGCCCTGTTCT
This sequence comes from uncultured Bacteroidales bacterium, assembly GCA_903916595.1. GTDB lineage: Bacteria > Bacteroidota > Bacteroidia > Bacteroidales > FEN-979 > CAIRDP01. The sequence goes on from CAIWXI010000030.1 coordinate 138,758, forward strand.
TGAAATGTGCCCCGATCCTGCACTCGCTCAAGGGAATGCACCCGCATTCACTCTGAGAAGAGCTCCTTCGGTTAATGTCAGTGGCGCCTCTGGTGTAACAAGCTCTGATCCTCAGCAAAATTCAAACTATATCAACCCTACAGGTATGGGCTGGTTCCCTGGATATGCAATCAATCTTGAAACCGGTGAACGTCTGAATATCATGTTTGGTGAGAATTCCTGGCTTGGCGCTGACAATGGCAGTGATATGATCTTCAACCCTTCATCCCGTCTTTACAACCCATCCGGATCCCCTGTTTTTGGAGGACAGCACTATGTTTATATCATGGGACATATGACGGTAAGAGTTGATCCTTTGTCTGTTACTTTCCCTGCATATGACGCTGGCGCTTTCATCGTTTCGAAATATGGAAACCCACTTGAAATTTACAGAAAAATCATTTTCGGGACCGCACTATACACCTCAATGCCTCTTTCGGTAGATGGCATCCCCTGGCTGGATAACCAGGTAGCTATTAAAATTCGCGTTAACAGGTCTTACCAGAGATATTACTCCGAACCTCTGCCAAGCGGATCAAAAGACACCTTAAACAGGAATTACCCGGTTTATTTGTTCAATACATCAGCCATCGCTACTGTAAAAAATAGTACTGAAAAAGCAGCGAGCGATCTTGACCTTATTAATGTTGTACCTAACCCTTATTATGCTTATGATGACTATGAGCGTAACCAGCTTGATACACGTGTCAAGATTGTCAACCTTCCGACAAAATGCACCGTATCGATTTTTGACCTTAGTGGCACTCTGATTCGCCAGTATAATGTTGACAAATCAGGTATACCGGAACCCCGTTCTTCAAATCTGGGGATCAATACCGATTCAAAAACTTCTATTGATTGGGATCTCAAAAATACTGCTGGCATTCCTATCGCTGGCGGCGTATACCTGATTCACGTCAAAGCTCCTAATTTAGGCGAACGAACTATTCGTTGGTTTGGAATGTTGCGACCTGTTGACTTGAATTCATTGTAACGGTTAAACTTTTGAGATGATGATAATAATAAAAAAACTCAGGACTATGAAAAACATATACAGACTTCTGATTGCAATATTCTTCGCTGGTTTGTTTGTAGTTCCAACCCATCAGACCTTTGCCGGTAATAAAGACCGTTCAGGGCAGGCCGGAGGTGCGGAATTACTGATTAACCCATGGGCCAGAAGCACAGGTTGGGGTTCCGTTGGAACTTCCTGCACCCAGGGCCTCGAAGCATTGTATACCAATATTGCAGGAACAGGTTTTACCAAAGGCACAGAAATAATCTTTTCCTACACAAACTGGCTCTCCGGTTCAGGGGTAAATGTAATGGCCTTCGGTTTCAGCCAGTCACTCGGAAAAAGTGGTGGAGTGCTCACGGCTGCTTTCATGTCGATGAACTACGGCGAAATCACAATCACTACCACGAACTCTCCCCAGGGTGGCCTGGGTACCTTTAAACCCAGCTGTCTGAATATCAATCTGTCATATGCTAAAGCCTTCTCTAACAGCATCTATGGTGGATTAAATGTTAAACTGGTAAATGAGTCTATTGCCGACGCAAGCGCCATGGCTGTTGCAATTGATGCCGGGGTACTTTATGTGACTGGTGAGAAGCAGCAGGTTAAATTTGGCGTTGCCTTGAAAAATGTCGGCTCCAACCTGAAATTTCGTGGTGATGGTCTTTCGTTCCGTGGAATCATTCCTTCTCATGGAAACGATAATGACCTTTTTACCGTTGAGCAGCGTTCAGCCTCATACGAACTACCGGCAACTCTTAGAATCGGTGCTTCGTACGACTTTAACATAAATGATCTGAACAGAATTACACTTGCGGGTAACTTTACATCCAATTCATTCACCAAAGACCAGTTTACACTTGGTCTTGAGTACGCCCTTAAGTATTATTTCGCTATCCGGGCAGGATATACTTATCAGGGAGGGATGTTTAGTTCTGACCTTGCCACACGTGGAACAGCTTATACAGGTCTGAATGCCGGTTTCTCCGTTTCCGTTCCCTTTAATAAGGAAAAGGGCAGTAGCATTGCCATCGATTATTCTTATATGACCAGTAATCCTTATTCTGGAACTCATAGTGTTGGATTAAAACTTAATTTCTAATCTTCTAGAGCCACCCTGCTAAAATTCTTTATCTGGCAAAGGACCCTTTCATCAGGGTCTTTTGGCTTATTATAATCTCAATCTGAATATTATGTCAACAGATATCAAGTATTATACACCTGAAGGGCTGCAAAAAATGAGAGATGAGCTGCAGCAACTTGTCATGGTAGAAAGACCATCTATTTCACGCCAGATCGCAGAAGCCCGCGATAAAGGCGATCTTTCGGAAAATGCAGAATATTCTGCTGCCAAGGAAGCACAGTCGATGCTGGAGCTTAAAATTTCGAAGATGCAGGATACTCTCAGTAATGCACGCCTGATCGATGAGAAAAAACTTGATAACACCAAAGTTCTTATTTTCTCTACCGTGAAGCTGAAAAATACCAAGAACGACTTTGTTGTTACTTATACCCTGGTTCCGGAAAACGAAGCCAATATCAAGATTGGCAAATTATCTGTAAGCTCTCCAATTGCCAAAGGATTACTTGGAAAAATACTTGGCGATAAAGTTGAAATTACCGTACCAGCAGGGGTTGTGGCCTTTGAAATTATTGAGATCTCCAGACATCACTGAGATATGGCAAGTATTTTTACACGAATTGTTGAAGGCGAAATTCCCTGTTACAAAATTGCGGAAGACGAAAATTTTCTTGCATTCCTCGACATCAACCCTTTACAGGAAGGTCACACCCTGGTAATACCAAAGAAGGAGATCAACTATATTTTTGACGTCGAAAATGAGCTTCATGCCGGCTTGTGGAATTTTGCAAAAAAAATTGGTAAAGCCATCGAAAAAGTAGTACCCTGTCAGAGAATCGGCATCACTGTGATCGGACTGGAAGTACCCCATGCACATATCCACTTAATACCCCTGAAGACCATGTACGATATGGATTTCCGCAAACCGAAGCTGAAGTTTACACCCGGGGAACTTGCATTAACAGCCAGAAAAATTTCAGAAGCGCTGGAAAATTGAATCTGCCATCTGCCATCAGATATCTGCAATCAGATACCTGATATCTGATATCTGATATCAGTAAGCCCTGACATTCCTCCCCTCAATGTAGTTGATAAACGCCCTGTTCACCACCTTGTTTCCGCCGGGAGTAGGATAATCACCAGTAAAATACCAATCCCCAAGATGCCCCGGGCAGGCCTTGTGCAGGTCCTTTATGGTCTGGTAAACGATATGAACACTTGCATTTAAGTTTGGTGGAGTTACAAGCCCGGCCACTTTATTGGCAATTCTTTCGGGTGTAAAAGGCTCATAAAGTTCCTTCACGTAATTAACAATTTTTTCTTTGGGAAAATTTTCCTGCGCTTTGGCTTTAAGATAAACTGAGTTGATAATCCCTTCCTTACGCGTTTCCTTCAGGAGTTCAATAACAGCTTTAAATGCAATAAAATCGGCGATCTTGGCCATGTCGATTCCATAGCAGTCGGGGTACCGAATCTGAGGAGCCGATGAAGCTATAACGATCTTCTTTGGCCCTAATCTTGACAATATTCTGATGATACTTTGCTTGAGGGTTGTACCGCGAACAATGGAATCGTCAAGTACAACGAGATTATCCAGGCCCGGACGGATGCTTCCCCAGGTCACATCGTAAACATGAGCGGCCAGGTCATCACGATGTGAATCCTGCATAATAAAAGTTCTCAGTTTCAAATCTTTTACAGCCACTTTCTCGACCCTTGGCTGTAATTTCAGGATCTCCTCGATTTTCTCCCTGGTCAGGTTCTTTCCAGCCTTGGCAATACGGTCTGCCTTGACCTTATTACAGTAGTCACCAATCTCTTCAATCAGGCCATAATAGGCATCGATTGCCGTATTTGGTATATACGAAAAGACGGTATTTTCCAGGTCATAGTCAATGGCCTTGAGGATCCCTGGTGCAAGGAACCTGCCGAGGTTTTTTCTTTCCTGATAAATATCTTTATCGGTTCCTCTCGAAAAGTATATCCTTTCGAAGGAGCACGATCTTTTCTCAAGCGGTTTGGAAAACTCTTTCTCACTTACTTTTCCGTCTTTCCTGATGATCAGGGCGTGTCCGGGTTTAAGCTCGTTAACCGTTTCAATAGAAACATTTAAAACAGTCTGAATAACAGGACGCTCAGATGTAACAACTACAATCTCGTCATTTTTGAAATAAAATGCAGGCCTGATCCCCGAAGGATCCCTCATCACAAAAGCATCTCCATGACCGAACAATCCGGCAATCACATATCCCCCGTCCCAGTACTTTGCAGATTTCCTGAGAATTTTCTGAATATTCAGCTGTTTTGCGATTTCGAATGTAATCTCGCGCTTCTTGTACCCCTGTCCCTTGAATTTCCAGTACAGTTCTTCATTTTCCTCATCCAGAAAATGGCCAATCTTTTCAAGAATAGTAATAGTGTCGGACGTTTCAACAGGGTACTGACCCAGGTCGATCAGCTTATTGAACAGTTCATCTACATTAGTGAGATTAAAATTGCCGGCCACAACAAGGTTCTTTGTAAGCCAGTTATTTTCCCTTACAAAGGGATGCAGGCTGACAGTAGAATTCTTTCCGAAAGTACCGTAACGGAGATGTCCCAGATAAAGTTCACCAACAAAATCAACATTCTGTTTAAGCCATTGAACGTCGAGTAGATTCTGGGGCAACCGTTCCTCTATGTCTTTAAGTTTTTTAGTGATCTTGCTGAAA